>JBFIML010000026.1:0-60240 GCA_041611735.1 Myxococcota bacterium
CTCCGCCTCCGGCGGAGGCACGATGCCGAGGCCGCGCTCCAGCAGGGTGCGCAGCTCCTCCCAGCGCCGCAGCTCCGAGACCGACAGGGGCGGCTGCTCGTGTCGGCGCCGACGATTGAGGGGCAGGAACTCCCGGACCAGCTGCGCCACGCTCGGGAGCCGGGGCCCGCCTGCACCGGCCGTCATCTACGCGACCCGCAGCACGATCTTTCCGAAGTGGCCGCTCGCCTTCATGAGCCGGTGCGCCTCGGCCGCCCGGTCCAGCGGAAGCACCCGGTCGATCACGGGGCGCAGCGTGCCCGCCTCGAGGTCCGGACCGAAGCGGCGCCAGAAGCCGGCCACGATGGCCTCCTTCTCCGCCGTGGGCCGGCTGCGCAGGGTGGAGCCGATCACGGACAGACGGCGGACCAGGAGCGGCCCGAGACCGAGCTCCGCCCTGGCGCCGCCCATCAGGCCGATCAGCACCAGACGCCCGCCCACGGCGAGGACCCGCAGGTTGCGTTCGAGATACGGGGCGCCGATGGCGTCCAACACCACGTCCACGCCGCGACCCCCGGTCACCTCGTGGACCGTCTCCACGAAGTCGGCCTCCCGGTAGTTGACCGCCCGGTCGGCTCCCAGGGCTTCGCAGCGACGGCACTTGTCCTCGGAGCCGGCAGTGACCACGACCGTGGCGCCGACCCGGCGGGCGAGCTGGATGGCCGCCGTGCCTACCCCGCTGCCGCCCCCGTGCACCAGGGCGGCGCCGCCCTCGGCCAGACCACCCAGCTCGAAGAGGTTCAGCCAGGCGGTGAGGAAGACCTCCGGGATCGCGGCGGCCTCCTCCAGGGACAGCCGCTCCGGCACCGGCATGGCGCAGCCTGCCGCAACGACCGCCTGCTCCGCGTAGCCCCCGCCCGCCAGGAGCGCCATGGCCCGCTCTCCGGGCTTCCAGCCGCGTACGTCGGCTGCCACCTCGAGGACGGTTCCGGCGCACTCCAGGCCGAGCAGGGGCGAGGCCCCGGGCGGCGGCGGGTAGCGCCCCTGGCGCTGCAGCAGGTCGGCACGGTTGAGCGCCGTGGCGGCGACGGCGATGCGCAGCTCGCCGGGGCCGAGCTCCGGCTCCGGCGCCTCCCCGACGCGCAGCACCGTCTCGTCGCCCGGCTCGTCGACCAGGACCCCCTTCACGCCGCGCAGCGTATCACGTCACTACGTGGCGTCCCGCCTTGCCTCCCCCATCGTCCGAGCGTAGGTTTGAGTGGACCGGAGGTGGACGGAGGATCGCCGGCGGACACAGACCGTCCGCGGGAGGAAAGTCCGGGCTCCGCAGGGCAGGGAGGTCGCTAACGGCGACCCGGGGTGACCCGAGGGAAAGTGCCACAGAAACCACACCGCCGATGGCCGGGGATCCCGGGCGTTCGGGTGAGAACGCCCGGGGGAGGCACAGGCAAGGGTGAAATCGTGGGGCAAGAGCCCACGCGCGACGGCCGGGCGACCGGCGGCGGGGCAAACCCCTCCCGGAGCAAGCTCGAATAGGGATGTCGTCGAGGGTGGCCCGCCCGAAGCGTCCCGTTCGCGGGATTCCGGCATCCGGGTGAGGGTGCTCGAGCGGCGCAGCAATGCGTCGCCTAGACGAATGATCCTCGCCGTCGTCGGGGCGACCCGGCGCCGGAACAGAACCCGGCTTACAGTCCACTCCGCAGGCGGCGCGCGGCGTCGCCCGGACCCGGGGGCCGAAGCGGCGCCACGCCCCCGGGGCTCCGGTTCCTCTCGCGCCGGAAGCCCGTATGCACGTCGAGACCCCGCTTCCCCTGGACGACTGGCGGGCCGTGGAGCCCGCCGCGCGCGCCGCCGAGGCGGCGGGCTTCGACGGCCTGACGGTCTCGGAGATCGACCACGACCCCTTCGTGCCCCTGGCGCTGGCCGCGTTGGTCACCGAGCGGGTGCGGCTCGGCACCGCGATCGTCGTGGCCTTCCCACGCAGTCCGACGGTGCTGGCCCACCAGGCCTGGGACCTGCACGCGCATTCACGGGGGCGTTTCGTACTGGGACTCGGCACCCAGGTGAAGGGTCACAACGAACGCCGCTACGGGGTACCCTGGACCGCCCCGGTACCGCGCCTGCGCGAGTACGTGCAGGCGCTGCGGGCCCTCTGGCGCTGCTGGGAGAAGCGCGAACCGCTGCGCGTGGAGGGTGAGCACTACCGGCTCTCGCTCATGACCCCGGAGTTCTCGCCGGCCCCATCGGGCCTGCCTCCGATCCCCATCGCGATCGCCGCCGTTGGCCCGGACATGCTGCGCCTGTCCGGCCGGGTGTGCGACGGCGTGCGCCTGCACGGCTTCTGCACGCGCCGCTACCTGGAGGAGGTCGCCCTGCCCCGCATCCGCAACGGGCTGGACCGGGCAGGCCGCAAGCGCAGCCACTTCGAGGTGTGGGGCGGCGGCTTCGTAGCCACGGGACGCGACGCCGCAGAGGTGGCCCGCGCCCTCGAATGGGTGCGCTACCGGGTGGCCTTCTACGGCTCCACACGCACCTACCTCCCGGTGCTCGAGCTGCACGGCTGGCAGGACCTGGGCGCCAGGCTGCACCGGCTCTCCGTCGCGGGACGCTGGCGCGAGATGGCCGCAGGGGTGCCGGACGACGTGCTGCACGAGTTCGTGGCCGCGGCGCCCTACCCGGAGCTCGCCGCGGCGTGGCCGTGACTCAGGCGCTCCCGGCCGGGTAGGCGTAGCAGCGCAGCCGCCGGCGCCGCGCGACGTCGTAGCCGCGCCACTTGCTCTTCGGCAGCTCGCCGGGACGCACCCGATCGAAGCCCTGCCGCTCGAAGAAGGCCCCCACGCGCTCCGACGTCGTGCACGCGAACACGCGGCGCAGCCCCAGCTCCCGGGCCCGCTCCAGGGCGAAGGCCATCAGGTCGCGCCCGATCCCCTCACCCAGGAAGCGGGTCAGCGTATACAGGGAGGCGATCTCGCCGGCCCGCGCGCGCCCATGGACCAGCAGCGCCGCGATCCCCGCCAGGTGGCGCCCCTCCACGAAGGCACCGAAGCCGCTGGCCAGCACGCGGTCCACCTCGGCCGCAGGGCGCGGGGCCAGGAAGCCCTCGGCCACGCCGCGGGCGAAGAGATCGTGGGCGGCGTCGAAGTCGTCGATGCCCAGGCGCCGCACCGTGGCGTAGCGTTGCAGGGTGAAGAGGGTGCCGGATCCCGCGTAGGTGAAGAGCTCCTGGTCGAGGCCTTCCAGGGTGCACACGTTGACGGCCGCGATGCCCCCGATGAGCAGCGCCTCCACCTCCCGCAGCAGCGCGCGGCGCGGGTGCCCTCCGCTCAGCAGGGCGCGCAGGCCCTCCCGGTGCACGAAGGAGCGGCGCCGGCCGCGGCGGTCCAGGAGACCCCCACCCGGGTCGATCCATACCAGCTTCGACACCTGGAGACGCAGGGCGATCTCCCGGCAGGTGCGTGCGAAGGGACGTCCGGGGCGCACGAGGACACCGAGGCGCGGCGTCTGGCGCAGCGCCCGCCATACCGACGCCTCGAAGCTCGGGGTGGTGGCCGGGAGCACCGTGGCCGCGGCCTCCGCCAGCGCCGCGCGTCCCGTGGAGACGACCACCACCCGGCTGCCGTGCTCCGCCAGCTCGCGGACCACCGCCCCGAGCCCGTGCCCACGCTGCAGGACGCGACCCATCCCGGCGATGATCAGGGTGCGGCCGCGGAACTCCTGGAGGTAGAAGCCCCGCTCCGAGAACGGAACCGGAGACGGCACGGCGGCTCGGCCCATGGGCCGAGCAGTGTCGCGGATCCCCCCGCGAACGCACGGGTCGGCTTGGAGGAACGGCGTGCAGTGGGTATCGTGCGACGCCCATGGAGTGGCAGGGGTGGCTGACCCTCGGCGTCCTCGTTCTCGTGATCGCCGGCATGGTGCGGGAGATCGCGGGCCCCGATCTGGTCATGATGGCGGGCCTGCTGGTGCTGGGGACCGCCGGCGTGCTCACGCCCAAGGAGACCTTCTCCGGCTTCGCGAACCCGGTGGTGGCCACGGTGGGAGCGCTCTTCGTCCTGGGCGCGGCCATGCGGGAGACCGGCGTGATGGAACGCGTGGTCGGATTCCTGTTCGGCCGCTCCCGGAGCGCCCGATCGGAGCTGGTGCGGCTGTGCCCGTCCCTGGCCGCCATGTCGGCCTTCCTGAACAACGCGACGATCGTCGCCATGATCACGCCGGTGGTGATCGACTGGGCACGCCGGCACCACGTCTCGCCGAGCCGCTTCCTGATCCCGATCAGCTATTCCACGATCCTCGGTGGCACGCTCACCCTGATGGGGACCAGCACGGTGCTCACGGTGGCCGGCCTGGTGCTGGATGCGGACATGGAGCCGCTCCAGTTCTTCGAGCTGACTCCGGTGGGGATTCCCATCTGCCTGACCGGAGTGATCTACCTGCTGCTGGCGGGCCCCCGGCTCCTGCCGGCACGCAAGGAGCCCTCGGAGCAGCTCGGCGAACGGCGGCGCGAGTACACCACGGGGATGATCGTCGAGGCGGACTCCCCCCTGGTGGGGAGCTCCGTGGAGGGCGCCGGCCTGCGCCACCTGCCGGGCCTGTTCCTGGTGGAGATCGACCGGGCGAGCCGCGTGATCACGCCGGTGGCGCCGGATGAATCCATCCTGGCCGGCGACCGGCTCGTCTTCGCGGGCGCGGTCTCCACCATCGTGGACCTGCAGCGCTTTCGGGGCCTGGTGCCGGCCTCCGACGCCGACGAGCCCTCCCCCACCGACGCGGGGCGCCGGCTGGTGGAAGCGGTGATCTCCCACTCGTCGCCGCTCGTGAACCGCAGCGTGCGCGACGCCAACTTCCGCACCGTGTACGACGCGGCGGTGATCGCCGTGCACCGCAACGGGGAGCGCGTGGGCGGCAAGATCGGCGAGATCGTGCTGCATCCGGGCGACACCCTGCTGCTGCAGACGGGTCCCGGCTTCCTGCGCGCCCACGGCAACAGCGCGGACTTCTACCTGGTCAGCGAGGTTCACGGGGGCCAACGGCCGCGCTTCGAGAAGTCCTGGCTCGCGGTCTCGGTCCTGGCGGCCATGGTGGCCCTGGTGGCCAGCGGCGTGACGCCGATCTCCCTGGCGGCCCTGGTGGCTGCGGGCGTCCTGGTGGCGACGCGCTGCATCTCGGGGACCCTGGCCCGGCGTAGCGTCCAATGGCAGATCCTGGTGGTGATCGGCGCCGGGCTCGGCATCGCCCTGGCCATGCAGAAGACGGGCGCGGCCCGGGCCGTGGCGCACGTGCTGGTGGAGGCGGCCGGGCCCGCGGGCCCCCTGGCCAGCCTGGCGGTGGTCTACGGGGTCACGCTCCTGTTGGCCGAGTTCCTCCAGCACAACGCAGCGGCCGCCATGATGTTCCCGGTGGCGGTGGCGAGCGCCGCGGAGCTCGGCGTGGAGCCGCGCGGGTTCGTGCTGGCGGTGGCGATCGCGGCGTCCTGCTCCTTCGCGGTCCCGGTGAGCTACCAGACGCACCTGATCGTCTACGGGCCGGGTGGCTATCGCTTCACGGACTTCGTGCGGGTCGGGCTTCCGCTGGATCTGCTCTGCGCGGCGGTCGCCCTGTTGCTGATCCCCCGCTTCTGGCCCCTTTGAGCAGGCCGCGAGGACCGCGATCTCCCCGCGGGGAATCCTCTCGTCCCCGGACCCGCAAAAAAGGTTTGCGCCGGCCCCTCCCCCTGGTGCATGATCCCGAGCTACCCGGGTGCCCCCCCGAATCACTGGCGGCCCGTCGGCCTCCGACCCCGAACGGTCCGTAGCGCACCGCATCGCGGCGGTCGGCGTGGCCGGCGAGCGCCCCAGGTCACTTTGGCGAGGCCGGGAAGTCGGTGATGCCGCTCGCGAACCTCCCGGGGGAGGCGGACGATGAAACCGGGGATGCCCGAGTGGTATCGAACCTGGTTTGAGGGGTCGCGGGCGGACTCCTCGAGGTGAGGGCGTGAAGTTCGACGATCGCAGAACCCCGAGCAGCGGCGAGGATCGCCCGCGCGGAGTCACCGGAGCCGCGCCGGCAGTCGCCAGCGAGGAGCTCGATCCGGGACGGGAGCGCCGGCCCCTGGAGTCGTATTTCCAGGAGATCGGGGGCACGCGCACCCTGCGCCGGGAAGAGGAAGTGCTGCTCGCCAAGGAGCTCGAGGCGGCCACCGCCCAGCTTCGCGCGGCCCTGTACGTGATCCCGAGCTCCGCGCGCCACGTGGTGGAGCGTTGGGACGCCCTGCGCGCCCTCTCCCACACCGGCGCCAAGCTCTCCGAGTCCGTGGGAGACGAGGAGACCGGCGAGATCGCCGCCCGGGTGGAGCGCGCCGTGAAGCGGCTGCGCAAGCTGGGCGAGGAGCGCGAGCGGAAGCAGCGCCACGGGGCCGTGCTGCGCACCCTGGAGGAGGTAGACCGGCGCATGGCCCGCGAGCTGGACTCCGCCCAGCTCTCCCTGGCGGTCCTGGCGGAGCTGCGCGATCGAACCCTGCGGCTTGCCGCCCGCATGAGTCGGGCCAAGCGGGGAACTCGCCGGCTTCGTGAGCTGGAGTCCCAGGCGAACCTGCCCAAGGCCATGATGCTGGAACGGGCCCGGGCGGTACGCGAGGCCCAGGAGCGCATGACGGCGGTGAAGAATCGCTTCATCGAGCACAACCTGAAGCTCGTGGTCGCGATCGCCAAGGACTACCGGAACCTGGGTCTCTCCTTCCCCGACCTGATCCAGGAGGGCAACCTGGGCCTGATCCGGGCGGTGGAGAAGTTCGACCACCGGCGCGGCTTCAAGTTCTCGACCTATGCCGTGTGGTGGATCCGGCAGGCCCTGGTGCGTGCGATCCAGAACCACTCGCGGACCATCCGCCTGCCCTCGCACGTCCACGACCGGCTGCAGCGCAGCCAGCGCGTGCGCGCGGAGCTCACCGGCAAGCTCGGGCGGGATCCCAGCGCCGCGGAGCTGGCCCCCGCTCTCGGCACGGACGTGGACGCTCTCGAGTCCCTGGATCGGCTCTCGCGGGAGGCGATCTCCCTGGAGTCGCACGTGGCGGGCACGGAGAAGCGGCTCGGGGAGTTCGTGGCCGATGCGGCCGCATCCACCCCGGACTCCGGCATCGACGGCGACCGCGTGCGCTCCGGCGTCGGGCAGCTCATGTCGAACCTCTCGGACCGCGAGCGCCTGATCCTGCGCCTGCGCTACGGCCTGGGCGGCGAAGAGGAGCACACCCTGGAGCAGATCGGCCAGTCCTTGGGCCTCTCCCGGGAGCGGGTGCGACAGCTGGAGGCGCGGGCGCTCAAGAAGCTGCGCGAGACGGCTCCGGCCCAGCGCCTGCACCCGATCCTGGAGCCCTGAGGCCCTCGCCCCGCCTCGCGGCGCGGCAGCTTGCCGCCCTGCCAGCGGCGTGTCTCGGCGCCCGCCCTTCCCACGCCAGCCCTGGGTCCGGGCACTAGGGCACCCAGAGGGTCCAGAGCAGTCCCAGGGCGCCGAGACCCCAGACGTAGTATGCGAAGCGGTGGAAGTGGCGCGTGCGCAGCAGGCGCACGAACAGCACCAGCGCGCCGAGTCCGACCCCCAGCGCCATCGCCGTCCCGAGCGCGGCGTCCACCAGCACCGCATTGCTGGCGGCGAGCACCTCGGGCACCTCGAGGGCCATGGCACCCCCCACGGCGGCCACGGACAGCAGGAAGGAGAACTCCGCGGCGGCCCCGGGGGCCACCCCCAGCGCCAGGGCCGTGGTAACCGTGGCCCCGCTGCGGGAGATACCGGGCAGGATCGCGAGCGCCTGGGACCAGCCGATCCACCAGGCCGCCCACCAGCTCGGGACCGGGGCGTGCGCGACGGGAAGCGTGCCGCGCGTGCTCCACAGCATCCAGCCCGTGGCGAGCAGCCCCCAGGCGGCCACCCGCGGATCCTCGAACTGGGCCTCCAGGAAGCTGCGCCCGCCCAGACCCACGGCCGCGGCCGGCAGGGTGGCGAGGCCGAGCTTGCCGACGTAGACGAGAGCCTCGCGCTGGCCCCGCAGGCCTCCCGCCGCCAGGCTCGCCAGCCGGCGGCGGTAGAAGATCACCACCGCCACCAGGGTCCCGCCGTGCAGGGCCACCTCGAAGAGGATCCCGGGCGAGGCGACGCCGAGCATGGCGCCGACCAGCACCAGATGTCCCGAGCTCGAGACCGGCAGGAACTCGGTGAGGCCCTGGAGCGCGCCCAGCAGCAACGCCTCGAGCGGACCCATGCGCCCCCCATCCGGAGGCCGCCGGGCGAAGCCTCCTCACCCCGGCCGGGCAGGCTAGCGTGGAACGCCCCGGCCGCCGCGCCCTTCCCCGCTGGCGAAGCGCGCGGCTCCGCGCCGCCCCACCCCGACCGTCGGCCCGCCGAGGCGACGCTCCAGGGCGAGGCCCTCTTGGAGGGGCAGTCCGAAGCCGCGGATCGCCGCCTCGCGGTCGGCGAGCAGCGTCTCCTGCGGGAAGCCCGCCAGCTGCTCGGCCCAGCCGAGGGCCTGCTCGAGGGCCCGCCCGCGCTCCACCACCGCGTTCACCAGCCCGAAGGCGAGCGCCTCTCGCGCGTCCACAGGACGCCCCAGCAGGATCATCTCCAGGGCCCGTCCGAGCCCGACGACGCGCGGCAGCCGCTGGGTGCCTCCGTCCACCAGCGGCACCCCGAAGCGCCGTTCGAAGCAGCCGAAGACGGCGCTCTCGTCGGCCACCCGCAGGTCGCACCAGAGTGCGAGCTCGAGACCGCCCGCCACGCAGTAGCCGGACACCGCAGCAATGGTGGGCTTGGGCGAGTGGAGACGCGTGATGCCGAGCGGGCCCTCGGGCCGGTCGCTGAGGCTGTCGAACGCCTTCAGGTCCGCCCCGGCGCAGAAGGCCCGCTCGTCGCCGGTCAGGATCAGCGTTCGCGCCTCCGCGTCGGCGCAGAAGAGGTCGAAGCTCTCGCGCAGAGCCGTGGCCATGGCGGCGTCCACGGCGTTGCGTCGCTCGGGGCGAGCGAGCCGCACCACCAAGGCGGTACCGTGACGCTCGACGCGGACCGGTCCGCTCACGGCGACGCCGCGGGCAGCGACGAGGAGGCCGCCGCGGGCACTGCGCGCGCGCCGGGCGACAGGCGCTCCTGGAGCCCCTCCACGAGCACCCACGTGGCGGGGACGACGAAGATGGTGAAGAGCGTCGAGAAGAACATGCCGCCTACCACGGCGACGCCGAGCGGCGCGCGGGCCTCGCCACCCGCTCCGAGGGCGAGGGCGATGGGGAGGATGCCGACGATCGTGGACAGGGCCGTCATGAGCACCGGACGGAAGCGGACGCGGGCGGCCTCGAAGCCGGCCTCGAGCACCGAGGCGCCCCGGGCCCGCAGCTGGTTCGAGAACTCGACGATCAGGATCGAGTTCTTGGTGACGAGGCCCACCAGCATCACGAGCCCGATCTGGCTGAACAGGTTCAGGGTGTGGCCGGTCAGGCGCAATGTCAACAGGGCTCCGGTGAAGGAGAGCGCCACGGCCACCAGGATCACCAGCGGATCCACGAAGCTCTCGAACTGGCCCGCCAGCACCAGATAGATGATCAGCACCGCCAGCAGGTAGGCGAACAGCAGCGCGTTGCGCGACTCGAAGAACTCCTCCGCCTCGCCGGAGAAGGCGACCCGGTAGCCGCTTTCCAGCGGCACCACCTCCTCGGCCAGGTCGCGCATGCGGGTGAGCGCCACGCCCTGGTCCGCCCCCTCCACGAGGTTGGCGGTCACGCTGGCGGCCCGCATGCGGTCGAAGTGTGGAATGCCACGAGGGGTCGTGGTGTCCCGCACCGTGACCACCGAGGCGAGCGGGATCAGCTCCCCGCCCGCCCCGTGCACGTACAGACCCAGCAGGTCGCTGGGATTCGAGCGGGCGCCGCGCCCCAGCTGGACCATCACCTTGTAGGTCTCGCCCTCCAGCTTGAAGGTGGAGAGGTCACTACCCCCGAGCAGGATCTGCAGCGTCGTGGCCACTTCGCGGACCGAGACCCCGAGGTCGCTGGCCCGATCGCGATCCACGGAAACCTCGAGTTGCGGCTTGTTGAGCAGGAGGTCGCTGCGCAGGTTGAGCAGCCCCGGGATCTCCTCGCCGGCACGGCGCACCAGCTCGTCGGCGGACACGGCGAGATCCGCCACGGAGGGTCCCTGGATCACCACCGACACCGGGGCGGCCCCGAAGCTGCGCCCGAGGGCCGGGGGGGCGGTGGGGAAGGCCTCGAGACCCGGCACGGCCCACAGCTCTCGGGACAGCTCCTCGACCACGTCCTGGGTGGAGCGATCGCGCTCCTCCCAGGGCGAGAGCGAGCAGAACAGGGCTCCCTCGTTCACGACCCCGGGTGTCCCGATCCCGAGCGCCACCACGGAGAAGCGCTTCTCCACCTCGGGCACCTCGGCCACCAGGGTTTCGACCTGACGCTGGTAGCGATCCGTGTAGTCGATGGTGCTGCCCTCCGGCGCCCGGGTGAACACGAGCAGGGTGCCCCGGTCGGCATTCGGGACGAACTCGCTCGGGATCCACCCGAAGCCGAGCATGGCGAGACCCAGCAGGAACCAGGCGGCGCCGGCCAGGACCACCGCCCGCCGGTGGGCCAGGGCCGACCGCAGTCCGCGGCCATAGGCCGCCGCGAGGCGCTCGAACATCCGGGCCAGCATCCCCTTCAGGCCAAGCTCCTCCGGCTGCCGACGCAGCACCCGCGCCGCCAGGGCCGGCGAGAGCGTGAGGGCCACGAAGCCCGAGATCGCCACCGAAACCGCCACCGTGACCCCGAACTCGCGGAACAGCCGTCCGGTCGTGTCGTAGAGGAAGGCCAGAGGCAGGAAGACGGCGATCACCGCGATCGTCGCCGCCACCACGGCGAAGGAGATCTCCTGCATGCCCCGGTGGGCCGCCTCCCGGGGCGCTGTGCCCTGCTCCACCCAGCGGGTGACGTTCTCGAGCACGACGATCGCGTCGTCCACCACCAGGCCGATGGCCAGGGTGAGTCCCATGAGCGTGAGGGTATTGATCGAGAAGCCGGCAAAGTAGAGCACCGTGAGGGTGCCGACGATCGAGATCGGGATCGCCGTGGCCGGGATCAAGGTGGAGCGGAAGCGTCGCAGGAACAGATAGATGACGATCACCACGAGCAGGACGGCCTCGAACAGCGTCTGCGTCACGTCCCGAATCGCCTGTCGGATGTAGACCGACGAGTCGAAGGCGATGGTGAGCTCGACGCCTTCCGGGAGCTGGCGCCGAATCGCTTCGAGCTCGGCCTTCACGGCGTCGACGGTGGCCAGCGTGTTCGCCTGGGAGAGCTTGACGATCCCGAGCCCGATGGCCGGCTCGCCGTTGAAGCGCACCAGCTTGCGCTCGTCCTCGGGACCCACCTCGACGCGAGCCACGTCGCCGAGGCGCACCGGCTCGCCGTCCACCTTGGCGACGATCATCGCCTCGAAGGAACGGGCCGTGCGCAGCTCGCCCAGCGTCTGCACCGTGAACTCGCGTCCTGCACTCTCGATGCGGCCGGAGGGGATGTCCACGTTCTCGCGGGTGAGCGCCGTGGCGACGTCGGCCACCGTGAGGCCGTGGGCGGTCAGGCGATCGTTCTGCACCCAGACCCGCATCGACATGCGCCGCTCGCCACCGATCAGCACGTTGGCGACGCCGGCCAGGTTGGCAAGCCGGTCCTGGATGCGCGTCTCGGCGATCTTCGTGAGCCCGATCTGGTCGTAGTCCGAACCCGAGAGTGCAATCCACAGCACCGGGCGCGCGTCCGCATCGCGCTTGGCGACGGTCGGCTCCTCCACCTCCTCGGGAAGCAGCCGCTTGGCCCGGGCGACCCGGTCGCGCACGTCGTTGGCGGCCTGATCCGCATCCCGGGAGAGCTCGAACTCGATGGTGACGTCCGAGACCTGCTCCCGGCTCAGGGAGGTGACGTGGCGAATGCCCTCGACACCGATGATCTGGTCTTCGAGGGGCTGGGTGACCGATGTCTCCACCACCTCGGGCGCCGCTCCCGGGTAGACGGTCGTGACGGACACCACGGGCGGATCGACGTTGGGCAGCTCCCGGTTCGGAAGCCGGCTGAGCGAGATGGCCCCGAACAGGAAGATCACCAGCGACATCACCGTGGCGAGCACCGGCCGCTCGATGCAGACGTCCGACAGCCTCATCGGCCGCCTCCGCCCAGGGAGCCGTCCGGCGGCAGGCCCGCCCCGCCGTCCTCCGCGGCCCGTGCCGGGACGGGCTCCACCCGGGCGCCCGCGTCCACCTTGTGGGTGCCCGCCGACACCACTCGCTCGCCGGGGTGCAGCCCGGAGACGACCTCCACCCGGCCGTCCCGATGCACGCCGAGCTCGACGCGGACCCGCTCCGCCACGTCGCCATCGTCCAGGCGCCACACGAAGGAGCCGCTGCCGTCGAGCACCACCGACTCCTCGGGCACGAGCAGCGCCTGGCGTTGGCCGAGCTTCATGCCCACGCGCGCGAACATGCCCGGGCGCAGCCGGCCCTCCGCGTTGGCCAGCCGGCCCTTCAGCGCCAGGCGCCGATTGGCCGAGTCGAGGCTCGGGGCCACGAAGAAGATGCGGCCTTCGAAGGTCTGTTCCGGAAACGGGGCCACCCGCACCGTCACCGGAGCGTCCGCGCGCGCCTCCGGGACCACCTGCTCGGGCACCGTGAAGACGACCTGGAGGGGATCGATCGCGTCCACGCGAACCAGGGACGTGTCGGTCGTCACCCGCTCGCCGGGGGAGACGAGCCGCGCGCCGGCCACCCCGTCGAAGGGCGCCGCGATGCGCGTCCGCTCGAGCTCCACGCGCTCGAGCTGCGTGCGCGCTCGCGCCACCGCGAGCTCCGCCGCCGCGCGCTCGAGCTGGACCGCCGCCGCGGCGTTCTGGCGCGCCAGCCGGAGCGTGCGGCCGTGCTCGTCCCGGGCCAGGGCCAGACGGGCCTGCGCTTCGCGGAGCCGCGCGACCTGCTCCGCGTCGCGCAAGCGGAAGAGCACGTCGCCCTTCGCCACCGCCTGGCCCTCGAGGAACTCCACCGCCGCGATCACGCCAGCGATCTCGGGCTTGAGGACGACGGACTCGTCGGCGCGCAGTTCGCCCACCAGCTCGATCTCCACCTGCAGGGGCTCGGCCCGCACGGTGACCACGCCCACCACCGGCACGCGGCGTCCCTCGCCGTCGCCAGGCGCCTCGCTGCGTCGGCACTTGGTCGATGCCACGAGGGACAGGACGCAGAGCACGCCGGCCAGGGCCGCACGTCCGCCTGCAAGAAACCTCGGCGGGGTTCGCAGGCTGCGGCGCGAGGGAGACATCGTTGGGATGCTATCGAAGCCCCCGTCGCCGCGGTAGAAGTTGCGGGACGCTGTGGGCGCGGCGCGGTATGCTGCCGACCGCTCGCACGCCCGCCCGGGCGTCCGACCAGCTGGGAGCCCATCTTTGGAGATCGTGTGTCTCGACCTCGAGGGAGTGCTCGTCCCGGAGATCTGGATCGGCGTGGCGGAGCGCAGCGGGATCGCCGAGCTCCGCCTCACCACGCGGGACGTCCCGGACTACGACGCCTTGATGCGCCGCCGCCTCGAGATCCTGGCCCGACACGGCCTGGGTCTGCCGGACATCCAGCAGGTGATCTCCGGCCTCGAGCCGCTCCCGGGGGCTCCCGCGTGTCTCGCCTGGCTGCGCGAACGCTTCCAGGTGGTGATCCTCTCCGACACGTTCTACGAGTTCGCCCGGCCCCTCATGCAACGCCTGGGCTGGCCCACCCTGTTCTGTCACCGGCTGCGGGTGGCTTCCGACGGCCGCATCGTCGACTACCAGCTGCGGCAGCGCGACGCCAAGCGCCGCGCCGTGCGCGCCCTGCGCGATCTGGACTTCCGGGTGGTGGCGGCGGGCGACTCCTACAACGACACCAGCATGCTCAGCGAGGCCCACGCGGGCATCCTGTTCCGCCCGCCGGACAACGTGGTGGCGGAGTTCCCCCAGTTCCCGGTGACTCGCGAGTACCCCGAGCTGCAGGCGCAGATCCTGCGGGCGGCGCACAGGGCGGAGTGAGCGGCGCCGGTCGGACGCGCGCAGCCTCGATCCTGCTCTGCTTCGTCTCCGGCCTCGCCTGCGGGCCGTCGCAGGCACCCGGGCCGGGGGGCGCCGACGAGGCCGGCGCCCAGCCGGACGCCGTTGCCCTCGCCGCCCAGGGGGACCCGACGCAAGGCGAGCTCCTATACGGCACCTACTGCGCGTCCTGTCACGGGGCGCGCGGCGCGGGCGACGGACCGGTGGCGGCGGGACTCGACCCGAAGCCGGCCCGTCACGACGACGGCCCCTCCATGAACCGGCTCTCGGACGATCACCTGTTCCGGGTGATCCGCGACGGCGGCGCCGCGGTCGGCAAGTCCCCGCTCATGGCGCCCTGGGGCGAGATGCTGTCGGACCCGCAGATCCGGGACCTGGTCGCCTACGTCCGCTCGCTGGCGAGCCCCGCCGCGCCCGGATCCTGAGCCGGCCGCACGTCCCGGCAGCCGGCCCGCTTGAACATGGGATGGCCGCCGGGCTGGTAGGTGAGCACCAGGGCCCGGCGCGGCTTCGAGGAGCGGTTCGGCTCCGAGCCGTGCACCGTGTGCGGGCCGAAGAAGAGCAGGCTCCCGGCCGGCATGACGGCCGGCACCTGGTCTCCCAGGTCGAAGGCTCCGGGATCCGTGAAGAGGGGCCCCAGCACGCCCTCCCCCGTCAGGCCGGGCAGCAGCCCGCGCCGATGGCTGCCGCGGATCACCCGCAGGCAGCCATTCTCCTCGGTGGCGTCGTCGAGAGCCAGCAGCACGTTGGGACAACGACCCACGTGGGCGCAGGAGAACACCCAGTAGGGGGAGTCCTGGTGCCAGCGGAAGCGCGACCCCTCCCGCGGCCGTTTGAAGTTGAGCTTGTCCGTATACAGGGCGATGCGCTCGGCGCCCACCAGATCCCGCATGGGCTCGGCCAGGCGCGGGTCGTCGATCAGCGCCTCGAAGCGCGCGTCCAGGTGATGAAAGGGTTCGACGACGCGCAGGGTGCGGGAGCGAAAGCGGTGCTCGAACTGGATCGTGGCGCCCGCGGCCTCCACGTAGCGCTTGCCATCGATGCAGTAGGCGTCCCCCTCGAGCTCCGCCGCCTGGCGGGCACGCGCATGGGCCCGTTCCGACGCCTCGCGCAGCACGACCAGCTCCGCGGAAGCAAACGCTTCCCGTCGCACGAAGAAGCCGTCTTCCTGCCACGCGCGCCGCTCGGCGGACGAGAGCCTCAGGGTCCCGATGGCGATGGAGGCGCCTCCGATCCCCTCCCGCGTCGGGCTCGGAGGGGGAGGCGCAATGTTAGGGTCTCCGCCGGACACCGCGAGGCCGCCTGGCCGAGCCGCGGGCGCTGGCCGCGCGCCCCGGCATCGGGCCAGCCAGCGGAAGCAGGAGCTCCAGGCGGGTCCCGCCCCGGCGAGGGCGGACGACGAGTCGTCCGCCCCACTGGCGTAGCACCCGTTCCGCCGCACGGACCGCCAGGGCGGTGCCGGGAGGAAGCTCGGACGACGGCTTCCTTCGAGCTTCGCCCGGCTCGCGATGCTCCACCACGAATGCGACGCGGCGGGCTCGCGCGTCCGGGACGATCGAGAGCCGCACGGGCCGGCTCTCCTCGGAGCGCTCCTCCGTGCGCAGCACGAGGGCGAGCAGCAGCGCGTGGAGGAGTGCAGGGTCCGCGGAGACGTCGGGCACGCGCGGGGCCCGGCGTAGGATCAGCTCGGGTCCGAACCCGCTCAGGCTCTCGATCTCCTGTACCAGCGCTTCCAACACGCTCGCCGGCGATGCCCGTGCCCGCGACCGCCGACTCGGGGCCAGCAGGGGTCGCACCTGGGCGAGCAGGGCCGCGGCCTGGGTCGTAACCGCCTCCACGGCCCGGGAGGCCTGGAGCCGCTCGCCCCGGCCGCGGGCCTGGGCGGCCCAGTACGCCGACAGGCGGGCGGCGGCCAGGTGATTGCCCACCTGGTGACAGATGGCCAGCACCAGATCCGCCGGAGCTCTGGGACCGAGACCGCTCATGGCACCCAGACTGATTGGATAGCCAGTCTCCGCGCTCCGTCGACCTCGACCCCGCGGGACGCAGCGCGGACCTCAGCCTGCCGTCTCCTCGCGCAGCGCTTCCCGGAACTCCTCCATGCAGACTCCCAGCCCTCGCTCCCGGGCCCGCTCCGCCGCAAAGCCGATCAGGTGGCCCTCCAGGGCTGCGCGCCCCGAGGCGCGCAGCTCGCCCGGGGCTCCGCGGCTCAGGGCGTCGGTCAGGTGGTCCAGCAGCCCCCGGTCGCCCCCGAAGTGGCCCAGCGGCGAGGCCTCGAAACGCTCGCGCACGACGGCCAGGGACCCGGGCCGCGTGAGCTCGAGGACGCCCCGGTGCAGCAGCCCGCGCAGCTCCCCCCGGCTGCCGGTCACGCGCAGGGTGCGCTCCTCGTGGGTCGCATGGCCGTGCAGGCCGAAGCTGGCGGTGAGCCCCCCCTCGAACTCGACGGCCACCACCTGGTGATCCGCCACGTCGTTGTCGCAGCGGTACACGCAGCGCCCGTAGGGCCCGTGCTCCAGCGCGCGCCGGCGCGCCGCCCGCGAGGGATCCGGGGAGACGTCGCTCCAGGGCCAGCCGCGCGCGACCTCCTCGGGCGGATCCAGGTAGAAGCGCACCGCATCGTAGGGGCAGCTTGCCCGAACGGGGCAGCCGTCGGTGCAGCGCTCCGGCGCTCCGGGCGGGGCGTTCGCCGCGCGGTAGTGGCCGAGTCCACCGAACGATGCCACGCGCCGGGCGGGCCGGTCCGCGAACCAGGCCAGGAGATCCAGGTCGTGGCAGGACTTGGCGAGCAACACGGGCGCCGCCCGGGCGCGGTTGCGGAACTTTCCGCGCACGTAGGAGTGGGTCATGTGCCAGTGGGCGACGTGTTCACGCAGATCGATGCAGAGCAGCTCACCGAGCTCTTCGCTCGCGAGGATCTCGCGCACCCGCTCGTAGAAGGGCGCGTAGCGCAGCACGTGACCCACCTGGAGCGCACGCCCGGCGCGCTCCGATGCCTCCACCACGCGCACACACTCGCCCGGCGTGGGGGCCATGGGCTTCTCGAGCAACAGGTGATAGCCGCGCCCCAGGGCCGCCAGGGCCGGCTCCACGTGCAGGGTATCGCCGCTGGCCACGACGGCGAGCGGGGCCAGGGCCGGGCCCGCGAGCAGCGGCTTCCAGTCGTCGAAGACCCGGTCCGGCGGGAGACCGTGCTCCTCGGCCATGGCGCTCGCGCGGCCCGGATCGGGTTCCGACAGCGCCACGATGCGCAGGCGGTCCGGGCGATCGAGGGCGTAGCGCCCGTACGTGAAGCGGCCGCGCAGCCCTGCTCCGATCACCACCGCTGTCAGCGCCGCCATGCGCTTTCTCCCCGAGACCGACCGGTATACTACCCTCTCCATGGCCGAACCCGAGCTCGACCCGGTCGTGAGCGCGCTGCGCATCGGCTCCTACACGCGCCACGTCCTGTTGTGCGTCAACGGAGACTGCGCACCCGCCGAGCAGGCGCTCGAGTCCTGGGCATTCCTGAAGCAGCGTCTCCAGGAACTGGGGCTGGTGCGCGTGCGCGGCGGCGTCTACCGCACCAAGGTGGGCTGTCTGCAGATCTGTCGAGAAGGCCCGATCGCAGTGGTCTACCCGGAAGGCACCTGGTACCGGCGCTGCACGCCCCAGGCGCTGGAGCGCATCATCCAGGAGCACGTGATCGGCGGGCGCCCGGTGGAGGATCTGTGCTTCGCCCGCAATCCGCTCCCGCTCGTGCCGATCGAGGAAGGGTGAGACCCGCCTTCCTGCACGGTCGCGACCACACCGCCCTGGGCGCCGTCTCCACCGTCGCCGAGGGCTGCGCGGCCATCGCCCTCTCCCGCGGCGGCGCCCCGAAGCTCTATCCCCATCACGACCCCAACGAGGACGCGGCGCTGTTCGTCGTGGGCGGAGCCGGGGTCCTGCTGGCGGTGGCAGATGGGCATTCGGGCCACGAGGCGGCCGTGGCGGCCCTGACGCACCTGGCGGCGGAGCACGCAGGAAGTTGGACCGAGGGGAGCGCCCGTGCGCCGCGGGGCTGGCGGGGGTCGTTGCTCGAAGCCCTGGCCGGAGCCAACGACGCGATCCTGGCGCTTGCGTGCCGCGGCGAGGGCCGGGCGGCGCGCACGACCCTCGCCGTGGCGCTGGTGCGACCCGCCGAGGACCTGCTGGCGTGGGCCTCGATCGGCGACAGCCATCTGTTCCGGGCCAGCGGCGCGACCGTGGCCGATCTGGCCGGTCCCCGTGCGGGCGGGGCCTTCTTCCTCGGGCACGGCGCCGAGAGTCCCGCCTCCCTGGCCCGCAAGGCGCTGATCGAGACGCTGCCCCTCACCGGCGTGCGGGCGGTGGTGCTGGCAACGGACGGACTCTCGGAGGTGGGCGTGGGCGTCCCGGACCCGGAGGCGGCCGTGGCCGATGCCCTGGCGTCCTGCAGCCCGGCGCCCGAGGCGCTGCGTCCCCGGGACCTGGCCCGTGCGGTGGTGGAGACGGCCCTGGAAGCCCAGCAGCGCCAGGCAGCGGGGGACAACGTGGCAGCGGCGGTGGCCTGGCTGGAGCCCTGACGCCCTGGCTCAGAGGGCGGCCAGGAGGGTCGCCACCCGCTCGCCGATGGCCAGGGCGGCGGTCAGCCCCGGGGACTCGATGCCGATCAGGCTCACGAGACCCGGCAGACCCGCGTCCGACTCCTCGGCGACGACGAAGTCCCGGAACGCCTCGCCCGGCGCTGCCAGGCGAGGACGCACCCCCGCGTAATCCGGGCTGAGCCACGAGGTCTGCACCCGGGGCAGGTAGCGTCGCACCGCCGCGCCGAAGCGCTCCGCCTTGGCGGGGTCCACGTCGTAGCGGGGTCGGTCCACGTACTCGGCATCCGGCCCGAAGCGGATGCGGCCGCCCAGGTCCACGGTGGCGTGGATGCCCAGCCCGGCAGCGGCAGGCACGGGGTAGACGAGCCGGCTGAGACGCAGCGGCGCGCCGGGCGCCAGGGCGAAGTAGTCCCCCTTGCAGGGGTGGATGCGGTAGCCGCAGGCATCCGGGTCGAGCCCCGCCAGGGCGGCCACCCGGTCCGATTCGAGGCCGGCGGCATTCACCACCGCCGCGGCGATCAGTCTGGCAGGCGCCCCATCGGCGTCGCCCACGCCCAGGCGCCACAGCCCGCCCACCAGGGAAAGCTCCCGCACCTCCGCGCGCAGGACCAGGGTCGCGCCGCGGGCCTCCGCCTCGGCGGCCAGGGAGGCGCACAAGGCGTGCCCGTCCACCACCCCCGAGCTGGGGGAGAACAGCGCGGCCCGGGCCCGCAACTCCGGCTCCAGGCGGCGCGCCCCGGGCTCGTCCAGGATCTCCAGGTCGGGTGCACCGTTGCACGTGCCACGCCGGCACAGCTCCTCCAGGACCGGGAGCTCCGAGGGGTCCGTGGCCACGACGAGCTTGCCGCAGCGGCGGTGGGGAATGCCGAGCCGCGCGCAACGGGCATAGAGCGCCTCGCGGCCGGCCACGCACAGCTCCGCCTTGAGCGAACCCGGCGGGTAGTAGAGGCCAGCGTGGATCACCTCGCTGTTGCGGCTCGTGACCTCGCGGCCGAGCCCGTCGTGACGCTCGATCACCACCACCGCGCGGCCGCGGCGGGCGACGGCCGCCGCGGCGGCCAGTCCGACCACGCCGCCACCGATCACCACGACGTCGGCCTCGGTCTTCACGGGGCGGCCCCACCACGGGGAAGCGGAGCGGAAGGCATCAGAAGCTTGCGCCGAACTCCCGTTCGAAGCGCTCGCGCAGCGCGGCGACGTTCGCGGATACGCTCTGGGTGCCTTCCTGCTCCACCGTGAGGGAGCCGAGCAGGCTTCCCAGGCGGCCGGCGGTCTCGAAGGGCAGCCCGCGGGCACGCCCGTAGAGCAGGCCTGCCCGGTACGCATCGCCGCACCCGGTCGGGTCCACCACCCGGGCCGCCGCCACCGGGGGAATCTCGATGCTCCGCCCTGCTTCGTGGATGGTGGAGCCGTGGGCGCCGCGGGTCACCACCACGGCGCCCGCACGCCGAGCGATCGCAGCCTCGTCGAGACGGGTCCGCTCCAGCGTGAGCGCCCACTCGTAGTCGTTCACCACGTAGATGGCGGCCCCGTCCAGCAGCTCGAGCAGCTCCTTGCCTTCCAGGGTGGGAAGCTGCTGTCCCGGATCGATCACCACCGGGACCCCGCGCTCCTTCAGGTCGCGGGCGTACTGCTGCATGGCGCGCTTGCCGTTGGGCGCCACGATGGCCAGGTCCACCGGCCCGTCGACCCCGTCGAGCGGGGCCTCGTGGGCACGCTCCATGGCTCCGGCGTGGAAGGCGGTGATCTGGTTGTCGTCCAGGTCCGTGGTGATGAAGCCCTGGGCGGTGTTCTCGTCCTCCAGGATGCGGATCCAGTCCCGGCGGATGGCATGCCGCTCGAGCCAGTCCGCGTAGGGCCCGAAGTCGTGGCCCGCGGTGGCGAGCAGGATCGGATCCTCGCCGAGCATCCGCAGGTTGTAGGCGATGTTGCCGGCGGTCCCCCCGAAGTGACGCCGTAGCCGGGGGACCGGGAAGCAGACGTTCAGGATGTGAAGCCGGTCCGGGAGGATGTGGTTCCGGAAGCGGTCCGGGAACACCATGATGTGATCGATGGCCAGGGAGCCGGTCACCAGGATCGACATGGGGACCTCCGATCGCCGAGTCTGGCCATCTGGCGCGCCAGCGTCAACCGGCCAGGTGATAGACTAGGGGGCCATGCGCATCGCCGACATGTACCGCCGCGGAAGCCCCGTGGTCTCCTTCGAGTTCTTCCCGCCCAAGACGGAGACGGGCTATGCGGCCCTGTTCCGCACCATCGCGGACCTCAAGCGGCTCGATCCCTCCTTCGTGTCCGTCACCTGGGGCGCGGGCGGCTCCACCCGGCGTCGCACCATCGAGCTCGTGACCCGCATCCAGCAGGAGATCGGCATCACGGCCATGGCCCACTTCACGTGCGTGGGCTCCACCGCGGAGGATCTGGCGGAGAGCCTGGACCGCATGGAGCAGGCCGCGGTGGAGAACGTGCTCGCCCTGCGCGGCGACCCGCCCCGGGACCAGACCCGCTTCCAGCCCGTGCCCGGGGGCTTCTCCTACGCGAACGAGCTGGTCGCCTTCATCAAGAGCCGCTGGGGCTTCTGCGTGGGCGGCGCCTGCTACCCCGAGACCCATCCGGAGGCCCCCAGCCCCGAGGAGGACCTGCGCAGCCTGGTGCGCAAGGTGCAGAGCGGAGCCGAGTTCCTGATCACCCAGCTCTTCTTCGACAACCGCGACTTCTTCGCCTTCCGGGAGCGAGCCCGCAGCGCGGGCATCCAGGTACCGATCGTGCCGGGCATCATGCCCGTGACGAGCCACGCCAACATCAAGCGCATGGCTTCCCTGTGTGGCGCCCGCATCCCGGACGCCCTCGAGGACCGCCTCGCCGCGGCCGGAGACGACCCGGACCGCACCCTCGAAGTCGGGATCGCCTGGGCCACGCGGCAGTGCCGGGAGCTGTGGGCGGACGGCGTGCCGGGCTTCCACTTCTACACGCTCAACAAGTCGCCGGCGACGCGCCGGGTCTACGAGAGCCTGTTTCGCCCATGAGTGGGACCCGCCGCATCGTGAACGTGGCCGTACTGCTCTCGGGGGAAGGCACCAGTCTCGAGAACCTGTGCGAGCGCATCGACGCGGGCGAGGTGCCGGCGCGGGTCGTCGTCGTGATCGCATCTCGCGAGAACGCGGGCGGCCTGGAGCGGGCCCGGCGTCGTGGCATCCCGGCCGTGGCCGTCCCCCGCAAGCGCCACCCGGACGTGCATGCCTTCAACGACGCCCTGCATGCCGAGTTGGCTCGTCACCCGGTGGACCTGGTGGCGCTGCTGGGCTTCCTGTCGATCTTCGAGCTGCGCGGCAAGTTCGAGGGTCGCACCCTGAACGTACACCCCGCCTTGATCCCCGCCTTCTCCGGCCGGGGCTTCTACGGCCGTCGCGTGCACGAGGCCGTGCTGGAGACGGGCGTCAAGCTGACCGGCGCCACGGTGCACTTCGCCGACGAGCGCTACGACCACGGCCCCATCATCTTGCAGGAAGCGGTGCCCGTGTGCGACGACGACACTCCGGACACACTCGCAGCGCGGGTGCAGGCGCTCGAGCGCCGGCTGGTCCCGGAGGCGATCCGGTTGTTCGCCGAGGGACGCCTCGTGGTGGAAGGCCGCCGCGTCAGGATCCCGTAGGACTTCGCTCGATCAGCTCGATCTTGTAGCCGTTCGGGTCCTCCAGGAAGGCGATCACCGTGGTGCCGTGCTTCATGGGGCCGGGCTCGCGCACGATCTTGCCGCCCGCACGACGGATGCGCTCGCAGGTGGCGTGCATGTCGTCCACGCCGACGGCCACGTGTCCGAAGGCGTTCCCGAGCTCGTAGTCGTGGACGTCCCAGTTGTGGGTGAGCTCGAGCACGGCCGTCTCGGACTCGTCGCCGTACCCCACGAAGGCCAGGGTGAAGCGGCCGCCCGGGTAGTCCTTCTTGCGCAGCAGCTTCATGCCGAGCACGTCGCAGTAGAAGCGCAGCGACGCGTCCAGGTCCATCACGCGCAGCATGGTGTGGAGCAGACGCACGCCGGCAGTCTAGGCCAGGGCACGGCGGGTCGCGGCGCCGGACCCGGGTTGACAGCCATGCGAAGAAAAAGCGAAAATAAGGCGTGCCCCCGGGTCCCCACCCCCCTGCCGTGCCGGCCCGTGCGCCCGGAAGGGCGCCCGGGCCGGCGCGGGCCGAGCGGCTCGCAGCCCTGGTGCGCGACCTGGGGGATCGGATCCGCCCGGGAGGCCCCCGGGAGGAGACGCCGGGACGTCTGCCCACGGGGATCCCCGACCTGGACCGTCTGCTGGCGGGAGGGCTCCCCCGCGGACGTCTCGCGGAGATCACCGGCGGCCCCGGCTCGGGCCGCACCGCCCTCGCCCTCACGCTGCTCTCCGAGGCGACCCGTGGCGGAGAGACGGTGGCCGTGGTGGACGCCGCCGACGCCTTCGACCCGGTTTCGGCCACCGCGGCAGGGGTCGAGCTCCCCCGGGTGCTCTGGGTGCGCGCTCCGGGCTTGCGCGAGGCCCTGCGCAGCAGCGAACGCCTGCTCGAGGCCCGCGGCTTCGCCCTGGTGCTGCTGGACCTGTGCGGAGAGGGCCTCGGCCCGCGCGCGCGGGCGAGCGCCCGCGCGCGCAGCGAGGCGCAGCCGAGCGAAGTCCTCCGGCCGGGAGCCTCCGCGCCGCGCGGCAGTCCCGACCCGCGTCGCCTCGCAAGCCGGCGCCTTGCGCCGGCGCGCAGCGAGGCGCAGCCGAGCGAAGCTCCCTCGGTCTGGATGCGCCTGGCACGACGCGCTCGAGCGACCGGCACGGTGCTCGTGCTCCTCACTCCCGTCCGTCGGGTCGCCACCTGCGCCGCCGTCGCGATCGAGATGCAGGCGGAGCCAGCGCGTTTCGTCGGACCGCCGGACTGGCTCGACGGTCTGGACGCGCGGCTGGTCCTGACGCGCAGCCGCTGCGGCCCGATCGGAGGCGAGACCGTGCTGCAGCTCCGCAGCGACCTCGCCAAGGACGCGACGTAGCGCCCGGGGGACGCGGTGGTGCGCATCGGGTGCCTGCTGGTTCCCGACCTCCCCCTGGTGGCGGAGCTGCGGGCCCATCCGGAGCTCGACGGGCTTCCCCTGGCCGTGCTCTCGGAGCCCGGAGCCCGCGCCACGGTGCTGGCCGCCTCGCCAGAGGCCGTACGCGCCGGTGTGCACCCGGGCCAGTCCCTACTCCATGCGCGCGCCGTGTGCGCCGAGCTGCGGGTGCGCACGGCCTCTCCCGCCCTGGAACGGGCGGCGCAACGGGCGTTGCTCGACGTGGCACTCTCCGCGTCGCCGCGCGCCGCCGCGTCGCCGTCCGGCACCGGAGCCCACGGCGGCGAGGCGAGCGTCCTGCTCGACGCCGCAGGGGGGACCACACTCTTCGGCTCCGAAGCAGGGCTCGCCGGCGCGCTCACCGCCCGGGGCGCCGCCGTGGGTCTTCCGGCCGTGGCTAGCGTGGCCTCCTCACGCTTCCTCGCACGGCTCGCGGCCCGGTGTCTGGCCATCGAAGCGGAGCGCGGCAGCGTACGCGTCCTGACGCCAGACCAGGAGGCCGACTTCCTGGCGCCGCTTCCCGTCGATCTGCTCGATCCCGACGACGCACTCGCCGAGGCGCTCACTCGCCTCGGAATCCATCGCCTCGGCCAGCTGCTGGCGCTCCCCCGTCGGGCCCTCGCGACACGCCTGGGCCCGGGCGTGCAACGCCTCGTGGCCCGCTTGCGCGGCGAGGAGCACGAGCCCCTGCTGCCCCCTCCGCGCGACCGGCGTCTCAGCGAGGCGATCGAGCTGGAGGCTCCGGTGGAGCGCCTGGAGCCGCTCGCCTTCGTGCTGCGCGGCCTGCTGGCGCGGCTGCTGGCGCGCCTCAGCCTGCGGAGCCTCGCCTGCGGCGAGCTCGACCTCACCCTTGCGCTCGCCGACGGCGGCCGCGAGACACGCCGGCTCGGCCTGGCCGCCCCCACCCTGGACGCCCGCGTCCTGCTGCGACGCCTGCGCTTCGCCCTCGAGAGCGCCCCACCGCCCGCCGCCGTCGAGGGTGTGGGGCTCGCCACCGAGGGACAACCGCTGCGCGGCGATCAGCTCGACCTGTTCCGTCCGGCGGGCCCGGCTCCCGCCGAGCTCGATGCCCTGCTCGCCGAGCTCGAGGCGCTCTGCGGTCCCGGCCGCGTGGGGTCGCCGCGCGTCGCCGACGACCTGCGTCCCGACGCCTTCGACATGGGTGGGTTTCGGCCCGCTGCGGGGTGCTTGGCAACGCTACCGAGCGATCCTCCCGGGCCGCGGCTGGCCGCCCGGGCTCTGCGCCCCCCGGTTCCCGCCGAGGTGCGGCTCCGTTCCGGGCGTCCCCGCTGGCTCCGGAGCGCCGTGGCCAACGGCGAGGTGGTGCACTGTGCGGGGCCCTGGCGCACCGCGGGCGGCTGGTGGTGCGCCGAAACGGGCTTCGACTTCGACCACTTCGACGTGCAGACGAGCGACGGACTGCTCGTCCGGCTCCGCTGCGACCGCCGGCGGCACGCCTGGCAGGTGGACGCCGTCTACGACTGACCCTTGCCCTCCGCGCGTGACGTCGCTAAAAGCAGGAGCCATGGCCCACCCCTCCCGCCTGATCAAGCGCCGCCGCCGCGCGGCCGACGACCCGCGCCTGCTCTTCTTCCGCAGCTTCCTGAGAAGCCCCAAGGAGGTCGGCTCCATCATCCCGAGCTCGCGCTTCCTGGAGCGACGCGTGGTCCGCAGCGCGGAGGTCGGAAGCGCCCGCAGCCTGGTGGAGCTGGGACCCGGCACGGGCGGCACGACCCGCGCCCTGCTCTCCGCCATGGCGCCGGACGCACGCCTGCTCTCCATCGAGATCAACCCGCGGCTCTCGAGCCTGGTGCGCACCCGCAACCCGGATCCGCGTCTCCTGGTGTACACCGGGAGCGCCGAGGACATCGCCAAGGCACTGACGGAGACGGGCCTCCCGGCCCCCGACGTGGTGCTGTCGGGCATCCCCTTCTCGACGCTCCCGCGCCTGGTGGCCCTCGACATCCTGCGTGCGGTGCGCGACGTGCTCGTGCCCGGCGGGCGCTTCGTGGCCTATCAGGTGCGCGACCGCGTGGCCGTACTCGGACGACAGGTGTTCGGCCGCCCGAGCACCGAGACGGAGCTGCGCAACGTCCCCCCCATGCGGGTCTACCGCTTCGAGAAGCCCGCCGCCGAGCGGGTCTAGCCCGGCTCTTCGTCGCGCTCCCGCTCGTCCCCGCGCTTGTTCTGCCAAGTGAGGCCCGCGCGCGCCGGTTCGCGGGCTCCGGCGCGGACCACCGCCTCCCCGCCGAAGCGGGCTGCGATCGCGTCGAGGGCGCGGTTCAGGCGCGAACGGCGGGCCGCCTCGCCGGGGGCAGCGAAGAGCCCGAGCTGGCCGCGCCCCACCCGGACGAGTCCGGTCACGCCCACACCAAGCAGGCGCACGGGCTCCTGCGGGACCTGCTCGAGCAGGTCGCACGCCGCCTCGCCGATGCGTCCGCCGTCCTCGGTGGGCTCCGCCAGGGTCCGGCGACGCGTGAGGAGCGGATGGCCCCGCCGTCCCGCTCCACGCCGCCCACCGAGCTTCACCTTGACCACCACGGTCTGTGCGGTCAGACCGGCACGGCGTAGCCGTCGTGCCACCGCGTCCGCGTGCGCGAGTAGGGTCGCCCGCAGCCGTTCGGGGTCGCTCACGTCCTCCTCGAACGTGTTCTCCTCGCTGAGCGAGACCGGATCCCGGTCCGGCTCCACCGGGCGCCGGTCCTCGCCCCGGGCGAGACGCGCCAGCTCGAACCCCAGGCTCCCGAGCAGCGCCCCGAGCCGCTCCGGCTCCGCCCGGGCGAGGTCACCCAGCGTGGCGAAGCCTGCCCCGCGCAGACGCGCCTCGGCCACGGGTCCCACGCCCCACAACCGGCCCACGGGCAGCGGATCCAGAAAGGCGCGCGTCGCCTCCGGCGGCACCTCGACCAGGCCATCGGGCTTCGCGGCCTGGCTGGCGAGCTTTGCCACCATCTTGTTGGCGGCGATCCCCACCGAGACGGGCAGATCGAGCTCCCGTCTCGCCATCGCGCGCAGGCGCACGCCCACTTCTCGCGCAGGGCCGAACAGCCTTTGCGTCCCGGTGAGGTCCAGGAAGGCCTCGTCGAGGGAGAGTCCCTCCACGCGCGGCGTGAAGCGCCGGAAGATCTCGAAGAGGCGTCTCGACTCCCGCGTGTACTTCCTCATGTCGCCGCGCAGGAACACGCCCTCGGGACAGCGGCGCCGCGCCTGGGCCGTCGGCATGGCGGAGTGCACTCCGTAGCGACGCGCCTCGTAGCTGGCGGCCGACACCACGCCCCGATCCGAGAGGCCTCCCACGATCACGGGCCGGCCCCGCAGCTCGGGGCGATCCCGCTGCTCTATGGACGCGTAGAAGGCGTCCATGTCGGCGTGCAGGATGACACGGGGAGCCGACACCTGAGCCCTCGTCGCGTGCGCGTCACCGCCGCGCTGCGAGAGAGCCTATGCTTTCCCGAGGCCCCGAACAACGGGCCGAGGGAGTCGCGATGGATCGGGAGGTCGTGCGCGCGTTCATGGAGCGATTCATGGACATGACCACCCACGCCGCCCTGCTCGGCGTGGTCGGCGCCGCGGACCGGGCGGGCCTGTTCCGTGCGCTGCAGGGCGCGGGAGCCCTGCCCTTGGAGGCGATCGCGGCGCGCAGCGGCCTGGACCCGCGCTACCTGCGCGAGGCGCTGGCGGCGCTGGCCGCCGGCGGCTTCCTGCGCTTCGACCCGGACGCCGCGACCTATGCCCTGCCCGACGAGCACGCCGTCTGCCTCGCCGACGAGTCGAGTCCCTGGTGCCTGGTGGGCTGGACGCAGATCCTCGGCGCCCTCTACCGGGCCGTCCCAGCGGTGTCGCGCGCCTTCCGGGAGGGAGGCGGCGTCTCCTACGAGCAGTTCGGCGAGGACATGGTGGAGGGCATCGATCGTGCCAACGGCCCCGGCACGCGGATCCTGCTCACCCGCCGCTGGCTGCCGGCCATGCCGCAGATGGTGGAGACGCTCGAGCGGGGCGGCCGCGTGGCGGACGTGGGCTGCGGCTCCGGGACGGCGGCGCTGGCCCTGGCCCAGGCCTTCCCCCGCTCCGTCGTGACGGGCTACGACGTGGACCTGCGCTCCATCGAACGGGCCCGGGCGGCGGCCTCCGAAACCGGCCTCGCCAACGTACGCTTCGAACGGGTGGCCGCCGAGTCCCTGCCCACCCGCCCGGGCTTCGACCTGGTGCTGGCCTTCGACGTGATCCACGACCTCGTGAATCCGCGCGCCGCCCTACGCCGCATCCGGCTCTCCCTGCGGCCCGCGGGCAGCTTCCTCCTGGTGGAGCCGGCGGCGGGCGACAGCCTGGAGGAGAACCTGGATGCCCACGGCGCTCTCCTGTACGCCCTGAGCACGCTGCACTGCACCACCGTCTCCCTGGCCCACGGCGGCGAGGGGCTCGGCGCAGCCTGGGGACCGAAGCGGGCGGAGGCGCTCTGCCGCCAGGCGGGCTTCACGCGCTTCCGCCGCCTCGCCATCGAGAATCCCTTCCACGCCTTCTACGAGGTCGCAGCCTAGCGGCGAGGCTCCTGCCGCCCGCTGTGCCGCGGGATGCGTCGCGGTATGGTCCCGCGCCGTGAGTGGAGCTGCACCCAACGCCGCACGGGGGGCCGCCCCCGCCGCGGGCGTGCGCTGGGACCTCTCGGACCTGTATGCGGGTCCCGACGACCCGGCGCTCACCCGCGATCTGGAGCGCGCGCTCGACGCGGCCCGCGCCTTCGAAGCGCGCTATCGGGGACGGGTCGTGCATCTCGACGCGGCGGCGCTCGCCCGGGCCGTGGACGAGCTCGAAGCGCTCGAGGAGCCGGTCCACAAGGCGGCCTCCTACGCGAACCTCCTGTTCTCCGCGGACACGGGCGCCCCACGCCATGGCGCGTTGCTCCAGCACGTCCAGGAGCAGAGCAGCGAGATCCGCAACCGGCTGCTCTTCTTCGAGCTCGACTGGGTGGGTCTCGACGAGGAGCGTGCCCGGCGACTGCTGGCGGACCCGGCCCTGGCACGCCGCCGTCACTTCCTGACGCTGCTGCGCCGCTACCGGCCCCACCGGCTCTCGGAGCCCGAGGAGCGCATCCTCGAAGCGGCGGCGAACACGGGCCCTCGAGCCTTCGGCCGCCTCTTCGACGAGAGTCTGGCGGCCCTGCGCTTCCGCGTGGAGCGGAACGGACAGGTGGAGGAGCTCGGCGAAGAGGAGGTGCTCGCGGGCCTGTACGAGCCCGAGCGGGCCGTGCGGCGCGCCGCCGCCGCCGGCCTCACCCGGGGCCTGCGCGAGAACGCGCGGCTGCTGGCCTTCGTCTTCAACGTGCTGGTGCAGGACAAGGCGTTCCGGGACCGTGTGCGCCGCCACACGGATCCCATGGCGGAGCGCCACCTGGCCAATCAGATCGCGCCCGCCAGCGTGGAGGCGTTGCTCACCAGCTGCGAACGCCGCTTTGGGCTGGTGGCCCGCTACTACCGGCTCAAGGCCCGGCTGCTCGGCCTCGCCCGCCTCGAGGACTACGACCGCTACGCCCCCGTGGCGGCGCCGG
This sequence comes from Myxococcota bacterium, assembly GCA_041611735.1. Lineage (GTDB taxonomy): Bacteria > Myxococcota_A > UBA9160 > UBA9160 > PR03 > JBFIML01. The sequence goes on from JBFIML010000026.1 coordinate 29,237, forward strand.
GCGGCTCCCGCTCCTTCGCGGCGGCGCGCCAGCTCGTGCTGGAGGCGTACGCCGAGTTCTCCCCGGAGATGGCCCACATCGCGCACCGCTTCTTCGAGGCGAACTGGATCGATGCGGAGCTGCGGCCCGGCAAACGGGGGGGCGCCTTCGCGTCTTCCACGGTGCCGAGCGTCCATCCCTACGTGCTCCTCAACTACACCGGGAACCTGCGCGACGTCATGACCCTCGCCCACGAGCTGGGCCACGGCGTCCACCAGTATCTGGCCCGGGAACGGGGTCTCTTCGAGCAGGACAGCCCGCTCACCACCGCCGAGACGGCGAGCGTGTTCGGCGAAATGCTGGTGTTCCGGCGCCTGCTGGCCCAGGAGCGGGATCCGGCGGTCCGTCTCGGCCTGCTGTGCGGCAAGCTCGAGGACGCCTTCGCCACCGTGTTCCGGCAGGTCGTGATGACCCGCTTCGAGCAGCGCCTCCACGCGGCGCGCCGGGAGGAGGGGGCGCTCGCGCTGGAGCGGGTGAACGAGCTCTGGCTCCAGGCGAACCGTCCCATGTTCGGGGACTCGGTCCGGCTCAGCGACGACTATGGCTGGTGGTGGCTCTACGTCCCGCACTTCGTCCACAGCCCGTTCTACTGCTACGCCTACGCCTTCGGCGAGCTGCTGGTCCTGGCCCTGCTGCAGCGCTACGACGAGGAGGGCGCCGCCTTCGTACCGCGCTACCTGGAGCTGCTGCGCGCGGGCGGTTCCGCCCCGCCCCAGGAGCTGGTGGGCCGTGCCGGGCTCGACGTGGCCGATCCGGCCTTCTGGGAGCGCGGCCTCTCGCTCCTGGAGGGAATGGTGGAGGAGGCGGAGGGGTTGGCGGCGGCGCGTTGAGCCGCGTCGCCGCCGGGCGGCTCACCCGGGCGGCCGAGCCAGGAACGCCTGGCGGGCGTCGCTGCGCAGGGTGTCCAGGTCCCCCGGACGTACCGGCTGTCCGTTCACTTCCAGGCGCCCCGCATCGTAGCGGACGTGCGTCGCGTAGTTTCCCTCCTCCAGCACGAGCAAACCGCGCTCCACGAGGCTCGCCAGGCGTCGACGCGCCTCGGCCCGGCTGTCCACGCTGGTCGGGTCGGTTTCCCGCAACCCTTCGGCGAACTCCTGCTCCAGCAGGACCACCGGCACGCGGGCCCGGGCGTCGGCGACGAGCGCCGTGGGCGAGAGCATGGACAGCGCGTCGCCCTCGTCGAGCTGCACGGACCCTTCGAACTCCACGGGACCCTCGACGGTGGCGAAGGCGCCCCGCAGCTCGAACTCCGCGTTGGCGAGCAGCTTGGGGATCGCGGCCAGGATCTCGAGCCGGGCCGTCAGCGCCCCCGCGTCGTCGGAGGCGGACTCGCTGGCCCGGGCTCCCTCCACGAGACGTGCCAGGGACGCTGCATCGAGCTGGCGCAGGGCCAGCTCGAGCGAGCCACCCGCGTGCGCGACCTCGCCCCGGACGAGCGCCCGGTAGGAAAGGGACGCGAGCGAGTCGACGCTCCCGTCGTGCAGGGTCTGGCTCTGCTCGAGCTCGAGTCCGTCGACGCGGAAGGCGCGCGTGTCTTCGGAGGCCTCCACGGCCAGGGTCGCCATGCGCAGGCGGAGCTCGCCCAGGGGCAACCCGTGGCGGCTCTCCCGGTATTCGAAGTGCGCCTGGACTCCGTGGGCGCTCACGCCTGCCTCGGGGCCACCGACGTGGAGCAGCGACGCGACCAGCTCGCCGGCCAGACGCCGGGACGGGGCTTCGAAGCGAAGCGTCCCCCGGACGTCCTCCCAGGCCAGGGCGGGTGTGGGGACCGCCGCGTCCCAGGGCAGCGAGACGAAGCGGGTCGTGGCGCGGCCGGCCGCATCGATCACCGTCTCCGCCCGCAGCAGGGGCAGCCCGCCTTCGGGCAGCTGCGCGATCGCCTCGCTGTGGACGACGGCGAGCACGGGGCCCGCCCGCCAATCACCCCACGCGATCGGGCCGGGGGCGATGTGGTCGCGGATCTCCAGGACCACCGCCTCGCCGGGCGCATCCGTCTGCGGGGGCAGCCGGAGGCGGGTGGTCGCCTCGGCGCGCAGCCAGCCGCGCCGGTAGCTGCCCTCGACGGCCAGGGGAGCGAGGGCCTGGCCCAGCCAGGCCTGCCAGGCTCCATGGGCACGCTCGGCGCGCCGGGCGCCCCAGCACCAGGCGCCAGCCGTCGCGGCGAGGGCCGCCACCAGCAGCGGGACGACGAGCTTGCGCACGGAGTCTCCCGTGAACCTCCGGGGCGGCGCCCCGCCGCGGGGCCGACGGCAGCGGGCCTCCGCCCGGGGAGGCGAATCGGCCCCCGGGCCCAGCGGCTTGAGGCCGTCAGGCGGCGGGCCGCCCCGCCTCCGCGCCACCCGTCAGGTGGCGACCGATCTCGGTGGCGGCGCGCATCCCGCTCGTCACGGCCATCTCGAGCCAGGGACCGAGCAGGTAGTCGCCGGCGAAGGCCAGGCGGGGCGATCGCTCGCGGCGGGCCTGGAAGGCGCGCAGGCGTGCCAGCGTGCCCGGCTCGAAGTGGGGGAGCAGCGGGTCCCAGCGCTGCACCAGGAACTCGCTCGGGGACACGCGTCCCACGGGCGTGCGAGCGAGGGCATCGAGGGCGTCCTCCGCCACCGCCGCATCCGGCGCCCACCACAGACGGTTCGACGCCTCGGCCGTGAGGGTCAACTGCAGCAGGGCCGTACCGGGGGGAGCGACGCCGGCCGTGCGGTGTCCCACCAGCAGGGAGCGCAGATCCAGAACGCTGCGGCGCCGGAAGCCCACCGCGTGGCCGGGCAGGGACGGGGGCTCCTTGTCGAGCAGGAGCGCCACCACGATGCCGCGGCCGTAACGCACCCCCTCGAAGAAGGCGCGCTCGCCCGGCGTCAGGCCGGGACACAGGGGCGGCACCCGCACGCCGGGCACGGCCACCACCGCGGCGTCGGCCAGCAGCCTCCCCTCCCCGGCGTGGGTGCGATACAGCACGCGAGCCCCGTCGGGCGCCGTCTCCACCCGGATCGCCTCGCAGCCGGTGCGCACGGAGACCCGTTCGGCGAGCACCCGGGGCAGGAGCCCCATCCCGCCCTCGAACGCGAGGCGCGGCGCCCCATCCCCGAGCGCCCCCAGCGCGGCCAGCGCGAACGAAGCGGAAAGGTCCTCGGGCGGCGTGTCGAGCAGCGCGGCAAAGCGCGGCTGGATCAGCTCCTCGAGCGCCTCCCGCCCCGCCGTGCGCTGCAGCAGCCGCGCCAGATTCTCGCGGTCGAGGGACGCGGCAAGCTCGGGCCGGTAGGCATCCAGGCGACGCCCGCCCCGCAGCCGCTCCAGCTCGAGACGCCACAGCCGGACGCGGGCGCCTCGGGAGAGTGCCCGGGCACCCAGCCAGGCGCGTCGGGGGCCGAGCACGACGGGCTCGAAGCCGGTCCGGGCGACCCGGGCCACGTCACTGCGGGCAAGGGGGCGCAGGCGGGCACCCAGCCCGAGGGCGTCGGCGAGGCGACGCACGTTGCGGTGCCCGGCGGACACCGAAGAGGCCCCGGTGTCGACGGCGAACTCGCCGCGGGCTTCGGTGCGCACGCGGCCACCCGCCCGCGTCTCCCGCTCCAGCACCTCCACCTGGTGACCGGCCCGCACCAGGCGCCAGGCGCAGGTCAGGCCCGCGACGCCGGCTCCCACCACCACCACCGACGCCACGGCTAGCCGACCTTGCGGGGCCCGAGCACGTCCTCGAGGGCCCGCACGAGCGCGGCGGGTGCGAAAGGCTTGCGCAGGAAGATGCCGTCGCCCTCGGCCAGCTCGCGCTCGAGCTCCGGCGCGAGCGACGTCCCGCTGGTGAGCACGACGCCCACCCCCGGCCGCCGGCGGCGGATGGCGCGCAGCGCCTCGCCCGCCCCGGCGGGTGGCATGTTCGCGTCGAGAAGCACCACGTCCACGTCGGGCCGCTCGTCCACGGCGCGGACGGCCTCGTCGCCGTCGGCGGCGGTCAGGACCTCGAAGCCCTGGGGCGCCAGGATCCGGGCGGTGAGCTTGCGGAGCAGGGGTTCGTCGTCGCCCACGAGGACCGTGGCACGCGGGGGGGGCGGCATGGCGGGGATCATACTCCCGGAGCGGGGAGGCGCCGAATGCTTGCCGGAATGCGAATAAAAGACGAAAATCGGCCTTCATCGTGTCGGACTACATCGAGCTGCGGGCGAGCAGCGCCTTCTCGTTCCTGGAGGCCGCGTCCAACCCCGAGGACCTGGTCGACCGCGCGGCGGAGCTCGGCCATTCCGCCCTGGCCCTGGCCGATCGCGACGGCCTCTACGGAATCCCCCGCTTGCACCAGGCGGCCCGGCGCGCCGGCCTGCGTGCTCTCGTCGGCGCGCGCCTCCGGGTGACCGGCCGGCCCACTGGAGAGCTCCTCTTTCTCGTCGAGTCGCAACGCGGGTACCGGAACCTCTCGCGACTCCTCACCCGCGCCCAGGCCCGCGGCGCCAAGGGCCAGGCATGGGCCACGTGGGAGGAGGTGGAGGAGCACGCCGCGGGCCTCACGGTTCTCCTGCACGGCGACGCGCGCCTGGCCCCCGGCCTCCTCGACCGGGCCCTGGGCCTCTTCGGGCGTCACCTGTGGGTGGACGTCGCGCGCCACTTCGACCGTGTCGCCGAAGCGCAGGCGCGTCGCGCCGTCGCCCTGGCCGAGGCCCGGGGCGTCCCGATCGTGGCGACCAACGACGTGCGGCACGCGACGCCCGAAGGCCGTCGCCTCCTCGACGTCTTCACCTGTCTGCGCGAGAAGACGACGCTCGACCGCGCCGGGCGACGACTCTCCCCCAACGCCGAGCGGCATCTCCACGCACCCCGGGTCATGGCGGCGCGATTCGCCGACCATCCGGAGTGGGTGCGGGCCACGCGCAGCGTCGCCGAGCGCTGCGCCTTCACGCTCGCCGACCTGGGCTACCGCTTCCCCACCTTCCCGGTGCCTGCCGACGAGACCCAGAACTCCTGGCTGCGGCGCCTCGTCGCCGCCGGCGCCCGGGAGCGTTACGGCCCCGCCCCGTCGGCGCGGGTGCGCGCCCAGCTCGAGCGCGAGCTCGCCGTGATCGAGAAGCTCGACCTGGCCGGCTACTTCCTGATCGTGCACGACATCGCCCGCTTCGCCCGCGAGCAGCGCATGCTCGCCCAGGGGCGCGGCTCCGCCGCCAACAGCGCCGTCTGCTACGCACTGGGCATCACGGCCGTGGATCCGGTGGGGATGGAGCTCCTGTTCGAGCGCTTCCTCTCCGAGGAGCGCGGCGAGTGGCCCGACATCGATCTCGACCTTCCCTCCGGAGAGCCCCGTGAGCGGGTGATCCAGTACGTCTTCGACCGCTACGGATCGCACGGCGCCGCCATGACCGCGGTGGTCATCACCTACCGCTCACGCCTCGCCGTGCGCGAGATGGGCAAGGTGCTCGGTCTCGAGGCCGGCGCGATCGACCGGCTCGCCCGCGTGCTCTCGGCCCTGGGCCACCGGGAGGGAGCGGACGACCTGCGTGGCCTGCTCCGCCAGGGCGGCGTCGACCCCGACGCCCCGCGCGTAGCGATGCTCCTCGAGCTGGCGGAGCGCGTGCAGGGCCTGCCGCGCCATCTGGGCCAGCACACCGGCGGCATCGTGATCGCAGCGGGACGCCTCGACGAGGTGGTGCCGATCGAGCCCGCCTCCATGCCGAACCGCCGCGTGATCCAGTGGGACAAGGACGACTGCGCCGATCTCGGGATCATCAAGATCGACCTGCTCGGTCTCGGCATGCTCCGGGCGTTGGAGGAGACGATCCGCCTCGCCGGCGAGAACCAGGGCGTGGCTCTCGACCTGGCCGGGCTCCCGGCCGACGACCCGGCGACCTACGCCATGATCCAGCGCGCCGACACCATGGGGGTCTTCCAGATCGAGAGCCGGGCCCAGATGGCCACGCTGCCCCGCATGAAGCCAGCACGCTTCTACGACCTCGTGGTGGAGGTCGCCATCATCCGCCCGGGCCCGATCGTGGGCCAGATGGTGCACCCCTATCTGCGGCGGCGCGCCGGGCGCGAGCCCGTCGTCTACCCCCACCCCTCCCTCGAGCCGATCCTGCGCCGCACGCTGGGGGTCCCGCTCTTCCAGGAGCAGCTGCTGCGCATCGCCATGACGGCCGCGGGCTTCTCCGGCGGCGAGGCCGAGGAGCTGCGCCGCGCCATGGGCTTCAAGCGTTCCCGCGAGCGGATGGCGCGCCTCGAAGCGCGCCTGCGCCAGGGCATGACGGCGCGTGGCCTCGTGGGCGAGGTGCAGGACCGGATCGTCCTCGGCATCACCTCCTTCGCCCTCTACGGCTTTCCGGAGTCCCACGCCGCGAGCTTCGCCCTGATCGCCTACGCCTCGGCGTATCTGAAGGCCCACCATCCGGCGGCCTTCCTGGCCGGGCTCCTGAACGCCTGGCCCATGGGCTTCTACGCGCCGGCCTCCTTGGTGAAGGACACCCAGCGCCACGGCGTCGTCGTGCTCCCCATCGATGCGACCCGCTCCGACTGGAAGTGCACCCTGGAGCCCTGGCCCCCAGAGCGCGGCCGGGAGGGTTCGCGAGCAGCCATCCGGTCGGCGCAACCGGCGCTGCGGCTCGGGCTGCGCTTCGTGGCCGGGCTGCGCGAGGCGGCCGGGCAGGCCATCGAGGCCGAGCGCCGTCGCGCTCCCTTTGCCAGCGCCGCCGACCTGGCGCGCCGCGCGCGCCTGCGCCGCGCCGAGCTCACGACCCTGGCCGAGCTCGGTGCCCTCGCCTCCCTCGACCCGGCGGGGCACACCCGGCGCGCGGCGCTCTGGCAGGTCACCGCCCTCGAGCGCGACCCCCGCTCGCTCTTCGCAGGCGTCCCACCCTCCGCCGGACCCTCACCGCTCCCGGAGATGACTCCCCTCGAAGAGACCCTGGCCGACTACCGGACCAGCGGCATCACCACCGGGTGTCAGGTGATGGCCCACCTGCGCCCGCGGCTGCGGGCGCGAGGCGTGCGTAGCGCAGCGGAGCTCCGGGCGATCCCGGACGGCCGCTTCGTGCGGACGGCGGGGCATGCCATCGTCCGCCAGCGACCGGGCTCCGCCAAGGGCTTCTGCTTCCTCACCCTGGAGGACGAGACCGGCACCTCGAACGCCGTCCTGACGCCCGACACCTACCGCCGCTTCCGCGTGCCCCTCCACGCCGCGGCACTCCTCGAGGTGGCGGGGCCGCTCCAGAACGTGGAGGGCGTGATCCACGTGCGGGTGCGGGAGCTGGTACCGCTGCACCCGCGTCGGGACCTGCCCCCCTCCCACGACTACCGCTGAAGCGCGCTTTTGCGCTTGACACGGCCCGCCCCAGCGTCCCAGGATCGTCCCGCCATCGGGAGAAGGCTCGCATGTATCTCTCACTTCGCAGCCTGGCCGCCGGTCTCGTGTGCTTCGCATCGCTCGCCCTGGGCTGTGTCTACATGAACGTGACCGCACCCCTCGACACCAACCTCGACGAAACGCAGCTCGGCAGGCGGATCGGGAAGTCGGAGGCCCAGAGCCTGCTCGGACTCGTGGCCTGGGGAGACGCCGGCACGCAGGCGGCTGCCCGCAACGGCGGCATCACCACCCTCCACCACGCGGACCGGGAGATCTTCTCGATCCTGGGCTTCGTCTACACGCGCCAACGCACCGTGGTCTACGGCGACTAGCGATGACGAGCCTGCGACGACTGGCGACCACCCTCACTCTGGCGGCCCCGCTGCTGGCCACGGGCTGTCTCTCCGGAGCGATCTATACCCACGTGACGGTGCCCCTCGACGTGGATCTGGGTCGCACCCCCGTTCATCGCGCCGAGGCCCGAGACTCCTGGAACACGCTCCAGTACTACGTCCGCCTGGACTGGGGGAGCGATGGGCTCGGGGACGTGGCCAAGCGCTACGGCTTCACCCGGATCCACTACGCCGACCTGGAGACGCTGAGCGTGCTCGGCATCTGGCGGCAACAGTGGGCGCGTGTCTACGGCGAGTAGAGCGCACGGCCCCGGCCCGTCCTCCCGCCCCTCACTCCTGCCACAGCCGCCGCCACCAGGGCTCCGGGTCCGCCCCCCCGCCCAGGGCCAGGCGCGTGCGGATCTCCGCCAGGTTCCAGCCCGTGAGCGAGGCGAGGGTGCGGGCCTGGCGCTCCCCGCGCTCCTCGAGCTGGCGGCGATAGGCCTCCGCCTCCGGACAGCGGGTCGGGCCGGTCCACGGGTGGCGCAGCACGTAGCGGCCCTGGAAGTTGGCGCGATCGCCGGTTTCGTGGAAACGCAGGTCGTCCGGGAAGTGCTCGGCGTCGTAGCGCACGTGCAGCCGCGTCAGGAACACGTTCGGCGCGCTCCCGCGCGAGGCGTCACCTCCCAGCCAGAAGACGCCGAGCTCGCGCAGCTCGCCGGGCGAGAGCGGGTCCGCGGCGCACGGGTCGCACCAGGCCATGTCCCAGGCGTACTCCAGGAAGACGGCCCGCATGGACTCGCGTCGCACCTGCTCGGCGAACAGGTCGCGGTAGAAGGACGCGAACTCGTCCTTCACGAAGAGCGGGACCTCCGCGTCCGAGGGGAGCCGGACGGTGCGGTAGTTGGTGGTCTCCACGCGGCCAGTCCGCGTGAGCGCGTAGATCAGGAGATCCTGGGGCCCGTCGGCGTTGACGGTGCCGAGGCGGATCGGGAGCATGAACTTGGGGCTCTCGTAGGCCACCTGGAGCGGCCGCAGGAAGCTGGTGCCGAGCCGGGCCTGCTGGTCCAGGTTGACGCGCGCCACGAAGAAGCGCATGCCCTGCTTCAGGTAGCTAGCCACGATGGGCTCGGCGCCGTCGGGAATCCGATAGCCGGTCTCGCGCAGCCAGCGCAGCAGTCCGCGGCTCTCCGCCGCGGAGAGGATCAGGATGTCGTACTCGCCTACCGTGTAGCGGGCCTCGATGGTGACGCCGAGGCTGCGCGCGCGCGCCTCCTCGGGCGCGGCCGACTGCTTCGAGGCGTCTGCACGCCCCTCGAGCGTCATGCGCCGCGCACAGGGGTCGGAGTCGAAGTACTCGACCAGGCGTGGGGCGGAGTAGGCATCCAGATGGTCCACCAGCGCCGGATCCGCCACGTGGATCTGCTCGCGCTGGATCCGGGTGGGCACGGGGATCACCACCGCGAACTCCGCCGGGTCTCCGCGATAGTCGTTGGCCATGGTGAGCACGGTCCGATCGCCATCGCGCACCAGTACGACGCGGGACGCCCGGTTGAATAGGCGCGCGTCGGCCCGCGCCACGTAGAAGCCACAGAAGGCCTGGGCGGGCTCAGGGGCCAGCAGACAACCGAGCAGGAACAGGACGAGGATGCGGAAGCGGGACATGGGATTCTCCTTTCGGTGCGAGGGTCGGCGAAGCAGGCCAGCGATAGGCCGGCCCGGGAAGCCAGCGGTCCAGCAGCGGCACCCAGGGCGCGCAGAGGACCAGCGCCCACAGCAGCCCGTGGGGGCGGTACAGCCCGAACTCGATGGCGGCGCCCAGGAGCGCCACGTTGGCGGCGAAGAGCAGGCGGCCCGGGCGCGAGGCCGGGGTCGTCTTCGGATCCGAGATCATGAAGAAGGCGAACACCAGCAGCGCGCCGCTCTGGATCTGGCGCAGCGGGATGCTCCAGGGGTCGCCCAGCCACGCCGCGCGCCCGAAGAGCAGCGCCACCCAGCTGCCGAGCAGCGCCCCGGTGACGTCGGCGCGGGCGGCGCGATTCACGACGATTCCGCCCAGGCACGCCAGCGCGAAGGCGAACAGGGCCACGCTCCCCCATTGCCCCGGCGAGACCCACACGCGGTCGCTCGCCGCCATCATGACGCAGAGGCCGAAGTTGGTGGGGTTGAAGACGTGACGTCCGCGCACGCGGATCAGGAACTTGCTCGCGATGGTCAACACCGCCGTTGCAGCGGCCCACGGCCACGCGGCCGCGCGCAGCAGCAGACACAAGGAGAGACCCGAGATCAGGGCGCTGCGCGGATCGAAACCGCGCACGCCCCGCATGCGCTCGAAGACGAACTGCGTGGCGAGGGTGGTCGCCAGAACCAGGCTGGCCCGGCCGGGCTCGATCTGGAAGTCGAGCGCCAGCACTCCGTAGGCGAGGAGCGCAGCCAGCACGACGATCTGGTAGTGACGCGGATCGCGACGGCTTCGCACGGCGGCCCTCCGCTGCACGCCCGGGTGCGTGGTTCCTGGGGGATAGGTCTGCGGAGGTGGAAGAACGGATCACGGGCGGGAGCGACGGATCGCGGAAGGCCCTGCGCTAGGCTTTTGCAAGGATGTCCGGGGCGGCGGACGACTGGAACGCGGTCCTGGAGCGGTTGCTGGCCGGCGACCGCGAGGCCTTTGCACGTTTCAACCGCCTGCTGACCGGCTTCCTCGTCCAGCTGCGTGCCTACGACTTCCGCGAGGAGTGGGAGGACCTGCGGCAGGAGGTGCTGGCGGCGGTGCTCGGCAACCTGCGCGCCGGCCGCCTGCGCGATCCGCAAGCGCTCGTCGGCTACGTGCGCATCATCACCCGCAACAAGTTCGTGGATCGCCTGAAACACGACCTGCGCCACCCCGAGGGCCGGGCCCTGCCCTGGGACGAGGAGACGGCGCGCGCCGCACCCGCCCCGGCCGAGCCCGCCTGGCAGGCGACGCAACGCGCCCAGGTGTGGGCGGCAGTGGCGGCGCTCCCGGAGGAGGAGCGCCGGGTCGTGGAGGGCGTCTACCGGGACGGCGGAAGCTACGAGGAGGTGAGCCGCGCCACCGGCCTACCGCTGGGGACCTTGAAGCGCCGTCTGCGCGAGGCCGTGGCCACGCTGCGGACGCGGCTCGGGACGCCATCGGGAATCGATCCGGGTCCCTCCCTGGCGGAGACCTCCCAGGAGGGAAGGTTCGCCAGCCCCGCGCGGCGCGGGGTCCGGGAGGAGCCGTGAGCTGCCAGCGCGCGCTCGAGATCGATCTGCTGGGCTTCCTCGATGACCCGCGCTCCTCCGAGCACGCAACCTTCCGCGACCACTACCCGCGCTGCCCGTGGTGCGCCGCGGAGGTGCGGGCCTGGAGCGAGCTGCGGCAGCAGCTCGCCGGCCCGGCGTCGGACCCGGAGCACCCGGCCCCGGAGCGGCTGGCGCGCTACGCCGCGGGGTCGGAAGCTCTGACCGCCACGGATCGCGCCGGCCTGGAGGCGCATCTGGCGGCCTGCGCCCCGTGCCGCGACGAGCTCGGCGGGCTGCGCCGCTTCGACCCCGCACGCTGGGCCGCCGCGGCACCCGCGCGGCCGGCCGGGCAGCGGGGCGGAGCGTCCTGGTTCGGGGCCCTGGGGCGGCTGCTCTGGCACCCGGCCTTCGCCTACGCCCTTGCCGGTCTGCTGCTCGTGCCGGCCGTCTACCGCACGCTGCGCCCGGCCGTGGTGTCCGAGCCGGCGCCGGTGATCGCCATGGCGGAGCGCGCTTCGGAGCCCGAAGGCGTCCTGGAAGGGGTTCTGGCCTCCGAGGGGCGTGAGGCCCCGGCGGCCAAGGCGAAGCCGGCGACGCAAGCCCCGGCCGCGGAGCGGCTGGAGCACTTCGCAACCGGGCGCGCCGACGCACCGCTCGGCGAGCCGCCGGCCCCCGAGGAGAAGCCGGAAGCGGAAGCCCTCGCGCAGGAGGCCCGCGACCTGGCCGGGCTCGCCGCCGCCCCCGCCGAGACCCGCAAGCGCGCCGCCGCCGACACCGTCTCGCCCGCCGAGCCGACGTTGGTGCTGCCCGAGTTGCGGCTGCGGGCCCAGGGAACCACGCGGGTGGTGGCCGGCGTGGCCCTGGCGGGTCTGCGCCTGCGCCTGCCCCTGCGCCTGCCCGACACCGGTCCCGTGGTGGTGCGCGTCGTCGAGATCCAGGGGGACCGGGAGGTCCGCCAGCGCAGCTTCGCCGCGCCGAGCATGGCGACCCTGCCGCTGGCGCTCCCGCCCGGCTGGCTGCGACCCGGCAGCTACCGGGTGGAGCTTCGCGTGGGCTCGACCGAGGCGCCCCCCCGGACCTTTCGCCTCGAAGTGGTTCCCTAGTGGGAGCCTGAATCGCGACTGGGCGCCACGTCCGGGCCGAGGGCGCGCAGTCCCGCCTCGCGACCCACCACGGGCCGGTAGCCGAGCTCGCGCCGGGCGAGGGTGTCGTCCACGCTGACCTCCTCGCCGATCAGGCGCACGGCGGTGCGGGTGAGAGGCGGTGCGCCGCCCAGGCGGAGTGCGCGCCACACCAGCTCCCCGGCTGCGGCCACGCCCCGCGCCAGCCCACGCGGGAGGCTGCGCCCGCCGGGGTCGAGCCCCTGGCTGGCCAGCAGCGCGGTCAGGAAGGCGCGCATTTCGACGGGTTCCCCATCGGTGAGGAAGTAGATCGCCCCGGGGCGGCCCCGCTCCGCCGCCAGCACACAGCCCTCGGCCACGTTCGCCACGTGGCAGGTGGAGGTCGGGTAGCGACCCCCCGCGATCCAGACGAAGCGACCGCTGCGCACCGCCTCGGCGACCTTCGGGAGCAGCGAGGTGTCGCCGGCCCCCCAGACCAGGCGCGGCCGCACGATCACCGTGGCCAGGTCGGGACCATTGGCCGCCAGCACGCGCTCCTCCGCCAGGCCCTTGCTCCAGGGATACAGGCCCATGGGACGGCGCGGACGCGGGCGCGTCTCGTCCACTTGCACGATCGGGCCCCCGCCCACCAGCACCGCCTCGGTGCTCACGTGGACCAGCCGGCGCACCTCGGCGGCGCGGGCGGCCTCGAGCACGTGCTCGGTGCCCACCACGTTGACGCGCTGGAAGTCCTGCTTCGCTCCCCAATCCTCGACCTTGGCGGCGGCGTGGAAGACCCACGGGCAGCCGCGCATCCCCTCGCGCAGCCGCGCCGGGTCATCGAGATCGCCTTCCACGGGCTCGGCGCCGGCGCGCCCTACGAGGCCGGCCGCCCCGGGCGAACGGGCCAGGGCGCGCACGGGGAAGTTCCGCTCGCGCAGGGCGGCGATCAGGTGCCGACCCACGAAGCCCGAGCCACCGGTCACGAAGGCGCTGGGCACGGCCTCAGTGGGTGGCGCCCGCGTTGGCCGAGATCCGCCCGCGGATTGCCTGGACGAGCCGCACCGCGCTGAGCACGCCACCCGAGGCAAACACGGCGGCGAGCAGCCCGAAGGCCACGAGGGCCAGGGTCCGCTCGTCCTGCCAGGCATCCCGGCAGAGCTTCAGGAAGAAGGCGAGCAGTGCCACGTAGAGGGCCAGGGTCCCCAGCCACTCCACCACAACCCGGCGCCGCCCGGGCGCCGAGAACGAAACCACGAGCCAGGCCAGCGCCGCCGCGGCGGCGGCCGCCAGTGCGGTCACTCCGAGGACGCTCATCGCAGCCTCCCGCGAACGACACGGAACGGGTACCACCCGGCGCAGCCGGGCTCAAGCGGTGGGGATTCTCTATGCTCCGGCTTGTCTCGACGGATCACCCGATGCCCGACCTGCTCCGCACCCTGCGCTGCCGCAACGCCCACCGGCCGGGCGTGCTGGGACGCCTGGCCACCGCCGTCGGGGCCGCCGGCGCCAACCTGGGGGACATCCGCACGGTCTGGGTGGGCCCCGAGCACATCGTCCGCGACCTGGACATCCTCGTGGCCGACGAGGAGATGCTGCGGCGGACGGTCGGGTCGGTGAGCGCGGTGGACGGGGTGGACCTCCTCGACGTGATCGACGAGGTCCACGAGTTCCACCTGGACGGCAAGCTCGAGGTGCGCCCCACCCACCCGGTGCGCACGCTGCACGACCTGCGACGCGCCTACACCCCGGGCGTCGCCGAGGTGGCCCGCTCCATCCAGAAGCGGCCGGAGGACGCCTACCGCTACACGATCCGCGGCAAGACCGTGGCGATCGTGACCAACGGAACCCGCGTGCTCGGTCTGGGCAACGTGGGACCGCTGGCAGCCCTGCCGGTGATGGAGGGCAAGGCCGCGCTCCTGCATCAGTTCGTGGGGTTGTCGGCGTTCCCCCTGGTGCTCGACACCCGGGACGCCGACGCGTTCGTCGAGACCGTGCAGCGGGTCGCCCTCGGCTTCGCGGCGATCCAGCTGGAGGACATCGAGTCGCCGGTCTGCTTCGAGGTCGAGCAGCGGCTGGTGGAAAGCCTCGAGATGCCCGTCCTGCACGATGACCAGCACGGCACCGCGGTGGCGGTGCTAGCCGCGGCGAGCAACGCCATGAGCCGGGCGGGGCTCGACCTGGACGGAGCGCGGGTGGGAGTGATCGGACTCGGCGCGGCGGGCACCGCCATCGCCCGCATGCTGAGCGAGGTCACCGACCAGCCCGTGCTCGGCTTCGATCCGGCCCCCGACGCCATGGAGCGGCTGCGCAGCCTGGGCGGAGAAGCGACCGCGGGCCTCGAGGACCTGATGCGGCGCGCGGATCTCGTGGTGGCGGTCACGGGGCGGGCGGACCTGATTCCGGAGTCGCTGGTGCGGCGCGAGCAGGTGATCCTGGCCCTCACCAACCCCGATCCGGAGATCCACCCCGAGGCGGCACTCGCCGCCGGAGCCGCCTTCGCGGCGGACGGGCGCTCGGTCAACAACCTGCTCGGCTACCCGGGCATCCTGCGCGCGGCCATCGACTGTCGGGCGCGGCGCATCGTGCCCGCCATGTACGTGGCGGCGGCCGGGGCCATCGCCGAGCGGGCGCGCGAGAACGAGCTGGTGCCGAACCCCCTGCGCCGGGACGTCCACCGGGCCGTGGCCCGAGCCGTGGCGGAGGCGGCCCAGAAGGCGGGGGTGGCCCGGACGCCGGTGCCCAGCGACTACCAGCTGGACGATCGTCGGCGCCGCGTCGAAGACGGGGCCCGGTCGGACTAGGACTCGTCCCGATGCAGGTGCTCGAGGACCCGGGCGGCCAGCCGGTCCGGCGTGAAGCCGTACTCGTGGGCGAGCGCCGTGTAGGGGGCCGACGCCCCGAAGCGCTCGATCCCGTACACCAGGCCGCGCGGGCCCACGAGTCCGCGCCAGCTCTCGCCGCGCGCCGCCTCCACCGCCACCACCGGCGTCCCGTCGTCGGGGACGAGGGCGCGCCGCTCGGACTCCGGGCGGGCGCGGAAGAGCTCGAGGCTCGGAACCGAGACCACCCGCGGCGCCACCCCCTCGGAGCGCAGCTTGCCCGCAGCCTCCAGGGCCAGGGGGACCTCGGAGCCGCTGGCGAGCAGCACCACGTCGGGTCGGCCCTCGGCCTCGGCCACCGTGTAGGCGCCCCCCCAGACCGCCTCGTGCCGGAACGGCACCTCGCGCCGCAGGGCGGGCACGGTCTGGCGCGTGAGCGCCAGGGCAACGGGGCCGCGGGCGCGCTCGGCGAACCAGGCCCAGGCCAGGGCCGTCTCCACCCCGTCCGCGGGCCGGAAGACCGTGAGGCCCGGGATCGCACGCAGCGCATCCAGGTGCTCGATCGGCTGGTGGGTAGGACCGTCCTCGCCCAGGAAGATCGAGTCGTGGGTGAACACGAAGGCCACCCGCAGCCCCATCAGCGCCGCCAGCCGGATCGAGGGCCGCATGTAGTCGCTGAAGACCAGGAAGGTCCCGGCGAAGGGCACGAAGGTGCCGTCCAGGGCGATGCCGTTGTTCACCGCCGCCATGGCGTGCTCGCGCACGCCGAAGTGGAGGTTGCGGCCGGCGTAGGGATCGGCGCCGTCGCCCGCCGCGGGCCCCACGTCGCCGCCGTTCTCGATGCGCGTCAGGTTCGACTCGGCCAGGTCGGCGGAGCCGCCCACCAGGAAGGGGGCCAGGGCGGCCAGGCGCTGGATCACGGTGCCGGAGTGCTTGCGGGTGGCGGCGTCCTGTCCCTCGAGGCCTTCGGCCAGGCTGCTCGCGACGCCCTCCACGCTTCGCGCCCGGTGCCGGTCCCACGACGCCGCGAGATCCGGGTTCGCGCGACGCCACGCGGCGAGCCGCTCGTCGGCGGCGCGGCGCTCGGCCTGCTTGGCCCGGCGCCGCGACTCGAACCAACCGCGCACGTCGTCCGGGATCCACAGCTCCGGCTCCAGGGGCCAGCCGAGCGACTGCTTGGTGAGGCGCGCCTCCTCGGCACCCAGGGGAGCCCCGTGCACCTTGGCGGTGCCCGCCTTGTGAGGGCTCCCGAAGCCGATGACGGTGCGCAGGATCACGAGGGACGGTCGCTCGGCCTCGCCGCGCGCCGCCGCCAGGGCCCGCTCCAGGCCGTCCACGTCCTCCGCGTCGAGGCGCTGCACGTGCCAGCCCTGGGCCTCGAAGCGACGGCCCACGTCCTCGCCGAAGGCCAGGCGGGTGGGGCCGTCGATGGTGATGCGGTTGTCGTCGTAGAGGTAGATCAGGTTGCCCAGGCGCAGGTGCCCGGCCAGGGAGGCGGCCTCGCTGGCGACCCCTTCCATCAGATCGCCGTCGCTCACCACGCCATAGACGAAGTGGTGGCCGGGCCCGTCGCCGTCCACCCCGAAGCGGGCGCGGGTCATGCGCGCCGCCAGCGCCATGCCGACGCCGTTGGCGAAGCCCTGGCCCAGCGGGCCGGTGGTGGTCTCGACGCCCGGCGTGAGGCCGTACTCCGGGTGGCCCGGCGTGCGCGAGTGGAGCTGCCGGAAGCGGGCGATCTCCTCCAGCGGCAGGTCGTAGCCCCATAGGTGCAGCATGGCGTAGAGCAGCATCGAGGCGTGCCCGGCGGAGAGCACGAAGCGGTCGCGCAGCGGCCAGTGCGGATCGGTCGGATCGAAGCGCAGGTGGCCGTCCCACAACTCGAGCACGGGGCCCGCCAGCCCCATGGGCGCGCCGGGGTGACCGGAGCGGGCGCGCTCCACCGCGTCCACCGCGAGGAAGCGGATCGTATTGGTGATGCGCTCCCGGAGCGCCGGGGCCAGATCTGTCGTCATCGCTCCTCCGTCGGAGGATCGGGCGGGGACGGAGGGACGATACCGTGTCGCAGCGGAGGCGGGAACTGCCGGAGAAGGCGGCGCCCGGAACGCCGTTTGACGCTCCGGGCGCCGGCGCCTCAGGCGCCCTGGATCGGGATCCGACGGGGCCGCACCGCCTCCGCCTTGGGCAGCTCGAGCTCGAGGACGCCGTTCCGCATGCGCGCGCTGATCTTCGAGGCGTCGATGCGGTCCGAGAGCCGGAACTGCCGGTGGAAGCCCCCCAGGCGGTACTCGTTGTAGAGCGGCACCCAGTCGGCGGCCGGCTCCACGGCCAGGCTGGCGTCGATGGAGAGGACGTCGTCCTCGAGCCGCACCTTCACGTGTTCCTCGTCCACGCCCGGGAGGTCGGCGGTCAGCACGTAGGCGTCGCGCCGCTCCACGATGTCCACGTCGGGCCGGAAGAGCACACCCTCCCGGGTGGCCTCCCGCTCCACGGCCTGCTTCTCGCGCGTCTGGATCTCGCGGGTCTCGTCGACCATGACTCTCCTCCTCCCTCAGCTCCGCGACACCGCAATCTGGCGGGGGCGATGGGCAGCAGCCTTCGGCAGGCGCAGCAGCAGCACGCCGTGGCGGTAGCTCGCCTCCGTCTTGTCGGCGTCCACCTCCAGGGGCAGCTCCACCACGCGCCGGAAGATGCCCGCCTGCCGCTCGCGCCGGTGCACGCCGGTCTCGGGCTGGTCGGGATACTCGATCCTGCGCTCCCCGCGCAGGGTCACGCGGCTGCCTTCGATGGAGACGTGCAGGTCCTCCTCGGGCACCCCGGGGACCTCGGCGGTGAGAACGTAGCCGTCCTCGTTCTCGTACAGGTTCACGGGCGGGTAGACCTGGCCGCGCCCGGCCGTGCGTTCACGGTCCCAGCGTCGGAACAGGCCCGCCACCTCGTCTCGCATCTGATCGAGCGGCCCGAACGGATCGCTCGGCCAGCGGGTCAAGCCGAACAGGTCCATGGCAATTCCTCCTTGCACGGATGTCTAAGCACGCGTCCGGGCGGGTCAAGCTGGGTCGGCGGCGGCGCGAGGCGACGGGGCGCGCGGATCGGCCTGCTCCCCACGGGGTGGGCGGGAAGACGAGCCCGGTCCCATACCATCGGGCGGTGCGACGCTTGCTCCTGCTCATGCCCCTTGGGCTGGTGGCAGGCCTGCTGGTCTCGGAGGGCCTGCTGCGGGCGGTCGCACCCCAGTGGTCCGATGCCTGGAAGATGTGGCGCATGGACCCCGTGTACGCGCGAGGGCTGCGGCCCGACGTGCGCGATGCGGTCGTTCATGGCCACTCGGGCGAGTTCGCCTTCCGCTTCTCGACCAACCGTCAGGGGCTGCGCATGGACCGGGAGGTGTCGCTGGAGCCGGCGCCGGGAACCCGACGCATCCTGCTGGTGGGCGACTCCTTCACCTTCGGCTACGGCGTCGACCAGGGGGAGACCTTCGCGGACGTCCTGCAGGCGAGCGCGCACCGGACCGGGCAGCCCGTGGAGGTGGTGAACGCGGGCTTCGCCAGCGGGTTCACCCTGGACACGGAGTACCTCTTCACGCGCGAGGTCGGCGCGCACTGGCTTCCGCGAGACGTGGTAGTCGGCGTCTGCCTCTCCAACGACCTGGCCGACCTCGCCCTGACGCGCTGGCGCATGGCGGGCGAGCGGCTGATCGCCATCGAGAAGGGCAACGATTGGGTGCCCGTGTGGGTGAAGCGATCGGGGCTGGTGAATCTCGTCGTCAAGGGCGTCGTGCCGCGCCTGCGCGCCGACGGGCCGGGGAACGGAGAGGCTGCCGGGGCGCGGCAGAGTCCGTGCGTACTGCCGGCGCCGCGAGCCGCTACCCGGGCAGCCGGCAGCGCCGCTCCGGAGAGCCGGAATCCCCCCGTGAAAGCCGTCGCCGCGCTCTCACCTGCGGAGCGCGCCGCCTGGGTCATGCAGGCCTGGTCGCGCCACGCCTCCGCGTCGGGCTACGCGCTCACCCTCCTGCTGATTCCCGATGCCGAGGAGGTGCAGTGGCCGACCCGCTCGGACCTCCTGGCATCCCGCGCGCGCGTTCGCGAGGTCTTCGCCGATGCGGCGGGTCGGGCGGGCGTGCGTATCCTCGATCCCGTAGCGGCCATGCGAGCCCACGTATGCAGCGGTGAAGAGCCCCTCTACTTCGACAGCGATGGGCACTGGAACGCTGCCGGGCACCGCTTCGTGGGCGAGTGGCTGGCGAGTGAGCTCCTGGAGCGCGATTCCCGCGTGCCTCTGCGGGGGGCGACGTTCGGGGTCGAGACCCCGATCCAGGAAGACCGCCTCTCGAAACCGGTCGGGGTCGGGGTGGTGGGATTCGAACCCACGACGCGGAACCCCCAAAGTTCCGGCTCTGGCCGCTGAGCTACACCCCGATGCCCGGGAGGGTAGCCGACGCCGCCGTGTGGGGGATGGCGACGCGGGCTCAGGTGAGGCGGATCGGCGAGAGGGCCTTCTCGTCGAGCCAGCGCACCAGGTCGCGCAGCGCTTCGGGCCCGACCTCGTGACCCATCTCGTACTCGTGGCACGTCACCGCCACGCCGAAGGGAAGCAGCGCGTCTCGCGACTCCCGCGCCCGGGCCACGTCGATCATCGGATCCCGGGTTCCGTGCTGCACCAGCACCGGGCGTCCCTGGTGGGCCGCCTGGCGCGGGATGCTGCGGGCCAGGGCCTCGGGCAGCCACGAGGACAGGGCCGCCAGGCCGGCGAAGCGCTCGGGCTCGCGCAGGAAGAGGTCGTAGCCCATGACGCCGCCCTGGCTGAAGCCGAGCAGCACGAGCTTGCGCCGGTCCACCGGGTAGCGCTCCAGGGCCTGGTCCAGGAAGGCGCGCAGGGCGGCAGCCCCCTTGGCGAACTCCATGGGGTCCGGCGGCGAGCCGGGGGTGATCGGGAACCAGCCGTAGCCTTCCAGGCCGTCACCGATCGGCACGCGCCCGGGCCCCTGCGGACACAGCACCAGGGCCCGGCCCCCGTGCAGGAGGGGCGAGAGCCCGAGCAGGTCGTGGGCGCTGGCTCCCCAGCCGTGCAGGGCAACGAGGGTGGGGAACGGGCCGTCGCCCGCGGGGACATGGGCCGTGTGGAGCAGGTTCACGGCGGCGCAGCATAGGGCATGGGCCCGCGGGGGTGCCCGTGCTAACTGATGGGAGGGACTGCCCGGAGATCCTCCCCACGTGCCTGCTGCCGGCAAGACGCTCCTCGACAAGGTCTGGGACGCGCACAGCGTGCGGGAGCTCCCGAGCGGCCAGACCCAGCTCCTGATCGGCCTGCACCTGATCCACGAGGTGACGAGCCCCCAGGCCTTCGCGGCGCTGCACGAGGCGCGGCTGCCGGTGCGCCTCCCGCAACGCACCTTCGCCACCGTGGACCACATCATCCCCACGGACTCCCAGCGCCGCCCGCTCTCGGACCCCCTGGCCGAGGCCATGCTGCTCGAGCTCGAGAAGAACTGCGAGCGCCACGGCATCCGCTTCTTCGGCACGGCCAGCGGCAAGCAGGGCATCGTGCACGTGATCGGCCCGGAGCTCGGCCTGACGCAGCCCGGCCTGACGATCGCCTGCGGCGACAGCCACACCTCGACCCACGGCGCCTTCGGAGCCGTGGCCTTCGGGATCGGGACCAGCCAGGTGCGCGACGTGCTGGCCACCCAGTGCCTGGCGGTGGCCCGGCCGCGCGTGCGGCGCATCGACGTGGTCGGCAAGCTCGCAGCCGGCGTCTACGCCAAGGACGTGATCCTCACCATCATCCGGCGCCTGGGGGTCAAGGGGGGCCTCGGCTTCGCCTACGAGTACGCTGGCCCGGTGGTGGACGCCTTCACCCTCGAGGAGCGCATGACGCTCTGCAACATGTCGATCGAGGGAGGCGCCCGGGTCGGCTACGTGAACCCCGACGAGAGCACCTTCGACTTCCTGCGCGGGCGGGAGTTCGCGCCCCGGGGCGAGGCCTTCGAGCGGGCCGTCACCTGGTGGCGTTCGATGGCGAGCGACGCCGACGCAGCCTACGCGGACCGGGTCGCGATCGAGGGCGCCCGGCTGGCCCCGACGGTCACCTGGGGCATCCACCCCGGTCAGAGCGTCGGCGTGGACGAGCGCATCCCGCGCCTGGCGGAGCTCGCCGCCGAGGAGCGGGCCTCCGCCGAGGAGGCCCTGGCCCACATGGAGCTCCGGCCCGGGGAGCCCGTGGCCGGCACGAAGATCGACGTGGCCTTCATCGGCTCCTGCACGAACGGGCGCATCTCGGACCTGCGCGAGGCGTCGCGGGTGGCCAAGACGGGGCGCGTCGCGCCCGGTGTACGTGCGCTGGTGGTGCCCGGCTCCCAGGCCGTGGCGCGCCAGGCCGAGGCGGAGGGCCTTCCGGAGCTGTTCCGCGCCGCGGGCTTCGAGTGGCGCGAGGCGGGCTGCTCCATGTGCCTGGCCATGAACCCGGACAAGCTGGTGGGACGCGAGCTGTGCGCCTCTTCCAGTAACCGCAACTTCAAGGGGCGCCAGGGATCGCCCCGCGGACGCACGCTGCTCATGTCGCCGGCCATGGTGGCGGCGGCGGCCCTGGCCGGCCGGGTCCGCGACGTGCGGGAGGTGCTGTGAAGCCGAGCGTCCGGAGCGTCCGAGGCCGTGGCTGCGTCCTGCGTGGCGACGACATCGACACCGATCGTGTCATCCCGGCGCGCTTCCTGCGCTGCGTCACCTTCGAGGGTCTCGGCGAACACGCCTTCGCCGACGACCGCGCCCAGGCCAAGGGGAACCATGCCCTGGACGACGAACGCTTCACGGGCGCATCGATCCTGGTGGTGGGCCGCAACTTCGGCTGCGGCTCCTCCCGAGAGCACGCGCCCCAGGCGCTGCTCCGCTTCGGCTTTCACGCCTTCGTGGGCGAGTCCTTCGCGGAGATCTTCCTGGGCAACTGCACCGCCCTCGGCCTGCCCTGCGCCACGCTGCCGCGCGCCGAGCTCGAGCGCCTGATGGAGTCGGTGGAGCTCGAGCCGGACCAGGAGCTGGTGCTCGACGTGGCGGCGGGGACGCTCACGACCGCGCGCCTCGGAAGCTTGCGGGTCGGGATTCCGGAAGGAAGCCGGCGTCAGCTGGTGGAGGGCACCTGGGACGCCACGGCGGTCCTGCTCGAGGCGGACGACGCCATCGAGGCGACGGCCCGGCGTCTGCCCTACCTCGGCGGGTTTCCCGGCTAGCAGCCTGCCCCGAGACTGCTCCTAGACGCTCCGCCGCGCCAGGCCCGCCAGTCCGAAGGCCAGCAGCAGCGCGGTGGTGGGCTCGGGGATCGCCGTGGCCGGGCCCCCCAGCACGAGATCGAGCGGCTCGCCCCCGGGCGGCGTGGGGGCCCCGTCGCTGCGAACGATGCCCCCGATGACGGGATCCGCACCGATGGCGTCGGGCGCCAGCGGGAACCCGGACTCCGCTCCGAACAGGACCGCCGACGCCCCGCCCAGCAGGGAGCGGGCCACCATCGCCGACAGCGTGCTTCCCCCGAATACGACGCTTCCGGTGCCCACCACGCTGGCGGCGGAGAGGTCGATCACGAACACCTGGGTCGCGCTGGCCAGCGGGTTGAAGAAGATCGCGAAGTCGCTGCGGGTGTCGGCGTCCGTATCCACCTGGAACCGCACGGCAACGTCGTCGAAGCTGGGGGGCGTCACGAAGCTCACGCCCAGGACGAGGGAGGTGCCGTCGAAGCCGGCGCTCACGGAGGCGATGTCGCGAGCGCCGGGACCCGACTCGCCCGGCGGGTCCAGCAGCACCGTCGTGGCGGCCGCCGGGTCGGCGAAGCCGAGGGCCAGGAGTCCGGCCAGGGCGATTGCGGAGAATCCGTGGCGACGCGGCGCAGCTTCCACCGGTACCTCCCTCCGGCTCCTCATCGGCTTTCCGAGCGCAGCCCGTAAGCCTCTAGGTGGCCGACCCCCCCAGCAGGTGGCAAGTCGGGCCGCAGGAGAAGGGCCCGCGGGTCGAATCCGCGCCGGTGCAGGAGCTAGCGATCCCCGAAGCGCGGATCGCGCTTCTCCAGGAAGGCGGTCATGCCCTCCTGGGCCTCCTCGCCCGCGAAGAGGCCGCCGAAGGCGCTCTGCTCCAGGGCGTGGGCCACCCGCACGTCGGCGTCCTGCCCCTCCTGGAGCAGGCGCTTGGCCAGGGCGACGGCCCGGGGGCCCTTGCGGGCGGCGCTGCGGACCGCCTCCAGCGCACCCTCCAGCAGCGCGTCGGGCTCGAACAGGCGGTTGGCGAGTCCGATGCGCAGCGCGGTCTCGGCGTCGATCGGCTCGCCGGTCAGCACCAGCTGCTTGGCCCAGGCGAGCCCCACGCGGCGCGGGAGCCGGCTGGTGCCGCCGAAGCCCGGGACGAGCCCCAGCTTCACCTCCGGCTGTCCGAAGCGGGCCCCGTGCGAGGCGTAGATCCAATCGCAGGAGCAGGCCAGCTCGAGGCCCCCGCCCAGGGCGAAGCCATTCACGGCCGCCAGCGTCGGAACCGGGAGCGCCTCCAGGGCGGCGAAGACCCGGTGGCCCAGCCGACTGAACGCCTCGGCGTCCGCCGGCGCGAACGCCCGCATCTCGCCAATGTCCGCTCCCGCAGCAAAGGCGCGTCCGGAGCTGGTCACGACCACGGCCCGCAGCGCGGCATCCCGGGCCAGCTCCTCGAGCCGTTGGAGCAGCGCCGTCAGCGTGGCGCGGTCGAGGGCGTTCAAGACGTCCGGCCGGTTGAGTTTCACCACGGCCACGCCGTCACGCCGCTCGCACAGGACGGGTTCGCCCACCTCGCACTCCTCTCCGGCGGCGCTCGACGCACCGCGGGCGCGGAGGCTATCACACGCCCGTCGCACGCCGCGTGGTAGAGTGCGGGCGACCGCAGGAGGGAGACGTGTGTCGGAACGCCGCTCGCTCGCCGCCACGCTGGCCGCGGGTCTCGGTCTGCTCGGGGCGGCCGGGGTGGGCCTCGGCCCGCTGGCCGCCCACACGGATCTCCTGAGCCCGTTCAGCGGCTTCCGCCTGTTCGGGTTCGCACTGCTCTCCGGCGCTGTCACGCTGGTGCTCGGTCTGATCGGTCTGGCCCGCACCACCGGCGAACGGCCCGGACGGGGCCGCGCCTGGCTCGGCCTCGGGCTGGGCCTCGGGCTCGTGGCGATGCTGCTCGTCCTCGCGCTCCCGGCCCGCGACCTGCCGCGCATCAACGACATCACCACGAGCCCCGACGACCCGCCGGCCTTCCGGGCCGCGGCCCAGCTCGATGCGAACCGCGGCCGCGACCTGAGCTACCCGGGCGAGGAGTTCGCCGTGCCACAGCGGGCGGCGTACCCGGATCTCGAGCCCATCCGCCTGGACGATTCGCCGGCGGCCGCCTTCGAAGCCGTCCGACGCGCGGCCGGCTCCCTGGGCTGGACGATCGTGGCCGCCGACCCGGACGCAGGCCGCCTCGAGGCCACCCATGTCTCGGCCCTCTTCCGCTTCGTGGACGACGTGGTCGTGCGCGTGCGGCCCGCG
The DNA here is from genome assembly GCA_041611735.1 of Myxococcota bacterium. Taxonomy (GTDB): domain Bacteria; phylum Myxococcota_A; class UBA9160; order UBA9160; family PR03; genus JBFIML01. The sequence goes on from JBFIML010000026.1 coordinate 53,596, forward strand.
GACGGCGGCTCGCGGATCGACGTGCGCTCCAGGTCGCGCGACGGCCGGGGCGACGTGGGCGCCAACGCGGAGCGGATCCGCGCCTTCCGGGCGGCGCTCCTCAGGCAGGGCTAGTGGCCTCGGGGCAGGCCCCCCGGGCCGCCGAGCGCCTCCAGGGCGCGGGCCCGGGCCCAGCGGTAGTCCGCCTTCCCGCTCGGGGCGCGCACCAGCTCCTCCACGAAGACGAAGGCCTTGGGCACCTTGTAGGGGGCCAGGTGCTCCCCGGCCGCTCTGCGCAGCTCCGTCTCGTCCACACGCACCCCGTCGCGCAGGCGCACCAGCGCCGTCACCTGCTGCCCCCAGCGCTCGTGAGGCGTACCGACCACCACCGCGTCGTAGACGGCCGGGTGGTGCTTGAGGGCGTGCTCCACCTCTTCGGCGAAGACCTTCTCGCCGCCCGTGTTGATGGTGACCGAATCGCGCCCCAGCAGCCGGATCGTCCCGTCCGCCTCGATCGTGGCGCGGTCGCCGGGCACTGCGTACCGGGTGCCGCCCAGCACCGGAAACGTGCGGGCGGTCTTCTCCGCATCCCGGTAGTAGCCGAGCGGGATCCAGCCGGTGCGGGCCAGCCAGCCGCGCTCGCCGGAGCCCGGCGCCAGGGGGCCCGAGAGGTCCTCGCGCAGCACCCCGTTGCCCGGCGCCACGGCAAAGTCGCCGGTGGTGGCCTTGCGGCCGGACTCCGAGTACTGGGAGGCCTGCGCCCCGCTCTCCGAGGAGCCGAGGGCGTCCAGGATGCGCAGGCCGGGAAGGCGGGACAGGAATTCGTCCTTCAGCCGGGCGGTGAGGATCGCCCCGCCCGAAGTCAGGAGCTTGAGGGACGAGAGGTCGTAGGAGCGCCGGGCGAGCTGGTCCGCCAACGGACGTCCAAAGGCGTCGCCCACGATGGTGAGCAGATTCACGCGCTCGCGCTCCACGGTGGACCAGATGTCGTGGGGATCGAGGCGACGCGTCTCGCTTTGCACGACGACGGTCCCTCCCACGGACCACAGGTTGAACGCCACCCAGTGGGCTGCGCCGTGCATGAAGGGCGGCGCGGTCAGGCCGCGGATGCCGCCGGCCCGCGCCCGCACCACCAGCTCCTCCAGGTCGCGGGGCGGACTGGGGCCCGCCATGGCGGCCCAGAAGACGTCCTCCTGACGCCATAGGACGCCCTTGGGCATCCCCGTGGTGCCACCCGTGTAGAGGATGTAGAGGTCGTCGGGCGAGAGGTCGCGGGGCGGCTCGGGCTCCGCCGCGGCCAGCGCGTCCTCGTAGTCGAGCGCCCCCGGCAGGAGGGGGTTTCCGGATGCGTCCCCCACCTGGAGCCAGAGACGCACCCCGGGCAGGCGCTTGCGCAGTCGCTCGAGGCACGGCGCGAATTCGGCATGGTAGACGATGGCCCGCGCCTCGGCGTTCTCGAACAGGTAGAGCAGCTCGTCGTCCACGTAGCGGTAGTTCACGTTGAAGGGCGCACAGCGCGCCTTGTAGGCGGCGAGCATGCCCTCCAGGTACTCGTTCCCGTTGTACAGATAGAGCGCCACGTGATCCTGGCCGCTCTCCCAATTGCGCAGCCCCTCCCGCTCCGTGTGGCAGCCGAGGCCGTGGCGACGCAGCACGTGGGCGAGACGCCGCGTGCGCTCCGTCACCTGGGTCCAGGTGAGGCGACGCTCCCGGAAGACCAGGCACTCGCGCTCCGGAACCGCCCCGGCGATGGCCTCGTGGATGGCGGCGAGGTTCATCGGGGCGACCGTGTCCGACTCGCGCCCGCGAGGCGGACGAGGGCGAGGACCGCATCCAGCGTCGCCTCCACCTGCCAATCGACGGAGAGGCCCGGGCCGAAACTCCAGCTCCCGTCCCCGGCCTGCTCGGCCAGCAGGCCCGGCACGAGCTCGCGGCCGTCCAGGCGGGCGCCCGGCAGCGCCTGCACGTCGCACAGGCAGAGCAGCCGCGCGGCATGCAGAGCGTCGATCCGCTTCTCCCGAAAGCCGCGTTCCAGGCCGCGCCCGCACCATTGCAGGGCCGCGTCGGCCAGATCATGGGGCGTGTTCACGAAGAAGCAGGTGAAGGCCGCCAGCGCGCCGAAGTCCCCGTGCTCGACCCGCTCCGGGCTCCAGTGCGCCGCGAGGAAGCCTCCGGCTGCGTCGAGCACGCGCGGCCGCACGTAGTCCGTGGCGGCCAGGTGTCCGGCCAACAGCCCCGTCAACACGAGCCGGGTGCGCTCGTCGTCCTCGGCCCGCGCGGCCCAGGACCCGTCCGCTGCCTGCACCGACGCCAGGTAGGCCACCGCCTCCTCCACCTCGGGGATGCGCAGGCAACGCAGCGACGCGAAGAGGGTCAGCACCTGGAGCGTCCCGGCCGGACCGGGCCGCCCGCTGTCGTGCTTGCCGAGGGTGGGGAAGGATCCATCCGGGGCCTGTCTGGAAGCGAGAGCACGCACCACCGCGTCCGCGGGCTGGCTACCGAGCAGGGCGTGCAGATGCGCCCGGGCCAGGGCGTCGCCCTCGACCTCCACGAAGCGGCGCGCTCGGGAGAGGGCGACCTCGACGCCGGGCCCCGCGCTCATGCCCGCAGCACCAGGCCCGAGAGGTAACGGCCCTCGGGATGATCGATCGAGACGGGATGGTCGGCGGCGGCGCCGAGCTCGCGCAGGACTTGGAGCGGACGCCCGGCGTCCAGGGCGGCACCGAAGACGATCTTGCGCAGCAGGTCCGCGCCGATGTGGTGGGAGCAGGTGAAGGCGAACACGAGCGCGCCCGGATCGGCGCGCCGCAGGGCGAACAGCAGCACGTCCTTGGCGGCGCGGGCCGCGCGGGGCACGTCGGCGCGCCGACGCGCGAGCGGCGGCGGATCCACCACCAGCAGGTCGAAACGATCGCCTGGCGTGCGCACGAAACGGAAGGCGTCGCCCCCGACGAGGCGCAGGGGAACGGTGTCCGCCCAGGGCTCCAGGTTGCGCTCCGCCAGGCGCAGGGCCTCGGCAGACGATTCCACCAGCGTCAGAGCCCGGGCTCCGCCCCGTGCCGCCGCCGCCGCGAAGGCTCCGGTATAGGAGAAGAGGTCGAGCACGCGGCGTCCGGCGGCGAGGTTCTCCACCAGGTCTCGGGCGTCGCGCTGGTCGAGATAGAAGCCCGTCTTCTGGCCGTGCTCCAGGTCCACCCAGTAGACGCGTTCGCGCTCTCGGATCGCGAACGGGGCGCTGGGGGCCTCGCCCCAGAGCGGACCCTGGCGGGCCGCGAAGCCCTCCCGGCGTGCCGCCGGCGCGTCGGCCCGTTCGAAGCCATGGGCCGCACCGCTCGCCCCCCGCAGCGCCCGGACCACTAGCTCGCGCCGCGCGCTCATGCCGGCCGTGGAGAGCCGCAACACCAGCGCGTCCCCATAGCGGTCCGCCACCAGCCCGGGCAGGCCGTCACCCTCGGCATTCACCAGGCGCACGGCGTCGGTGGGGCCGATCAGGGGATCTCCGGCGCGGCGTGCCACCGAGGCCGCCACGCTCGCGGCCAGGGCGTCGTCATCGAAGGAATCCTTTCCGAAGCCGAGCAGGCGCACGCGGATCTGGGAACGCGGCGAGTAGTGGCCGACACCAAGGGGTTCGCCGTCGGCGGAGAGCACGCGCACCCAGGCGCCGGGCTGCGGGTCGCCTTCGACCCGCGCCACGCTTCCCGACAGCACCCAGGGGTGCCGCCGCCGCACCGAGCGGTCCCGTTCCGGGGTGAGCACCACGTCCGCCATGCCGGGACGATGGATCATCCGCCGGGGACCGTCCAGCAAGGGCCCTGTGGTGCCCGGCTGTGGGATAATCGGCTCCGGAGGCCGGCATGGAGCTGCGGGTCGGGACGAGCGGCTACAGCTACGACGAGTGGAAGGGTTCCTTCTATCCGGATTCGCTTCCCGCCCGGGAGCGCCTGACCTTCTACGGGCGCCGGCTGCCCGCGGTGGAGATCAACAACACCTTCTATCGGCTTCCGCAGGCGAGCGTGCTCGAGTCCTGGGCGGAGCAGGTGCCCACGGCGTTCCGCTTCGTGCTCAAGGCATCACGGCGCATCACGCATCTCAAGCGGCTGCGCGGCGTGGAGGACGAGACGGGTTACCTGCTGCGCACGGCGGAGACACTCGGCGAGCGGCTCGGCGCCCTGCTGTTCCAGCTTCCCCCCAACCTGAAGTGCGACCTCGGGCGCCTCGACGCATTCCTGGGCCTGCTCCCGGCCGGGGCGCGCGCCGCCTTCGAGTTCCGCCATCCATCCTGGATGGAGGAGCCGGTCTTCGAGCGCCTGCGCGCCCGCGACCTGGCCCTGGTGGGGGTGGACGCGGACGAGGCGGCGCCGCCCGAACTCGTCGACACGGCGAGCTGGGGCTACCTGCGCCTGCGGCGCTCCGACTACGAACCGCGGGATCTCGCCGCGTGGGCGACCCAGGTGCGCGCCCGGCCCTGGCGCGAGGTCTACGTCTTCTTCAAGCACGAGCAGGCCGGGGCGGGCCCGCGCCTGGCCGCGGCCTTCCTCGAGCTGGCGGGCGGGCGCCCCACCAAGCGCCGCTAGTCATCCAGGGCGAAGCGCACGGGAACCTCGAGGCGACCGTGCACCCAGGGAAGCGGAGCCGCCCGGCGCACGCAGCGCTCCGCAGCGCGGTCGAGCAGCCAGTGACCCGAGGAGCCGGCCACCCGCACGCCCGCGGCCTCCCCGTCGCGGCGAACCTCGAACTGGATGCGGGTGGTTCCCTCGAGGCCCCGCGACCGCGCCAGGGACGGATACTCGAGGACCCGCTGGATGCGGCGCCGGATCTCCGCCAGCCGCGCCTCCACGCTCGGACCCCGGGCCACCGCATCGATGGGCTCCACCTCCGCCCGCACCGCCCGCGGCTCGGCGTGCGCGCCGGCCGTGAAGAGCGCCGCCAGCAAGGCGCCGGCCAGGATCCGCCCCGCCCGCCGTCTCAACGCTTCCACGTCACCGAGACCCCCGCCTCGTAGGTGCGATCCGCAGCCGGATTGAAGCCGAACACGCCGCGCGAGAAGGTGCCCTCGCCGGCAACCTCCGTGTACTTGCGGTCCAGGAGGTTGCGGACACGGAACAGGAACGCGAGCTCCACGTGCGCCCCGAGCGAAGGGCGGAAGGCGGCGTGGGCATCCCAGGTGGCGTACTTGCCCTCCCGGAAGAACTCGTTGCGCAGATCGTTGGCCACGAAACGGCTGCCCACCAGGTTTCCGTTCAAGCCGGCTTCCAGCGCCCAGGGAAGCTCTACACGGACGCCGACGCTGCCCCGGTGGCGCGGGGTCAGCGGGATGCGCTTGCCATCCAGGCCAGTCAGGGAGTCCTGCTGGATGCGCGCATCGTCCAGGGTGTAGCTTCCGTAGAGATCGAGCCAGTCCAGGGGACGCACGCTCCAGGACGCCTCGAGACCGCGGTGCCGCACGCGGTCCAGGTTCACGTTCTGCGGGCTCGGGAAGCCGAAGGCGTCGATCTCGTGGTCGAACAGGATCTCGTCCTTCACGACCATGTGGTAGACGGCCAGGTTCACCGCCACGCGATCGCTGCGCAGCTTGAGTCCGGCCTCGTAGGAGGTGGAGCGTTCCGGTCGAAGCTCCGGAGTGAAGCCGAAGAACCCGAAGGTCTCGTCGAAGTTCGGGAAGCGGACGCCGCGGGCGAAGGACGCGTACACCGAGACCGGTTGCCCGACCCGCCAGGTGACCGCCGCCTTGGGACTCCAGCGCTGGAAGGTGGAGTGGAACTGCCGGGTCGGCCCGGGCACCCGGGCGCGCGCCTGGTAGCGCGCGTGATCGAAGCGCAGCCCGGCCGACAGCAGCACGGACTCCGTCAGGCTGAACTCCTCCTGGAGGAAGCCCCCGTACAGGCGCCGGTGGGCGTCGGTCTCGTCCGGGAAGACCGTGGTGGCCGGGGGCGGCGGGTCGAGGTTCGTCTGCGCGAAGACGCTGTGGCGTTCCACCTCCTCCCGGAGCCAGTCGAAGCCCACGAGCAGCCGGTTGCGCCGCCCCGCGACCGGGAGGTCGATGCTCAGCTGCGCATTCACTCCCGTGGCGTCGGTCTCCGTCTCGGCCAGGAAATCGGTGACGACGAAGGGATCCTCGGTCTGGACGCGCGCGTCGTCGTTGCGCAGGCGCTGGAAGGGTCGCACCTCGAGCACGACGTCCTCCGCGAGCACCGCTTCGAGCAGGCCCTGCACCCATCGCACGCGCGCGGCATTCCGATTCGCATCCGTGGCGGGATCCGCTCCGTCGCGGCCGAACCGCTCGATCTCCTCGCGGTCGAGCACCCCGGGGCGGTTGCGGTCGTCGCTGGTGTAGCCGCCCGCCAGCTCCAGGGCGAGGCGCTCCCCCACGTCCCAGCGCAGCTTCCCGTCCGCGTGACGCGCCCGGTAGTCGCTGCGGTCGCGAAAGCCATCGGTGCCGAAGCGATCCAGGAAGACCATGGCGCCCACCGGGCCGTGGCTGCCGCTGGCCAGCAGGCTTCCGCCGTCCCAGTCGTCGCTTCCGGTCCTTCCGCGCAGCGTGAATCGGGGTGGCCCCTCGGCGGGCCGCGTGAAGATCTGGATCACGCCGCCCACGGCGTTGTCGCCCCACACGGCGCTGGCGGGGCCGCGCACGATCTCGATGCGCTCGACGCGGTCGAGCTGCAC
>JBFIML010000027.1:0-57472 GCA_041611735.1 Myxococcota bacterium
GGCAGCAGGAAGGTATCCGGACGCTTGTTGGAGCAGCCGACTCCGAACGCCAGTACCAGGGCACTTCCGAGCCACAGCGCCTTCGTGTCCACGATCCCCCCCCGGCCCCTCGCGGGCCGCGCCCTGTTGACGAAACTGGTTCATAGGATCTTCACCGCGGTGCCCGCCGTCAAGGACGGGCGTGACCGTCCTCGTCGCGGCTCCGGCTAGACTGCCGCCGTGCCCCGGAGCCGCTCCGCCTACGCCTGCACCGAGTGCGGCGCCCGCCAGCCCCGCTGGCTGGGTCGCTGCCCGGCCTGCGGCGCCTGGTCCTCCCTGGTGGAGGAGCCGGAGTCGCCGGGCCCCGGTCGGGCGCGGCTCGAGGCACGGCCCGCAGGCGAGCCCCTGCGTCTCGGCGCCATCGAAGCGGGCCGCAGCGAGCGTCTGGGCACCGGGCTTCCGGAGCTCGACCGGGTCCTGGGCGGCGGGCTGGTGCCGGGGTCGGTCGTGCTCCTGGGGGGCGAGCCGGGCATCGGAAAGTCGACGCTCGCCCTCCAGGCGGCGGCCCACGTGCGGCGCGCCGGCCGCCCCGTCCTCTACGTGAGCGGCGAGGAGAGCGCGGAGCAGATCCGGCTGCGCGCAGTCCGGCTCGCCGACGCTCCCGAGGAGCTGCTGGTCCTCGTCGAGACGCGAGCCGGGGCGCTGCAGGATCCGTGGCGCAAGCTGGAGCCCGCGCTCCTGGTCATCGACTCGATCCAGACGCTCCAGACCGAGCGCGTCGAGTCTGCGCCGGGCTCCGTCGCCCAGGTGCGCGAGTGCGCTGCCGAGCTCGCGGCCACCGCCAAGGAGACGGGCACGGCGCTGCTCCTGGTGGGCCATGTGACCAAGGAGGGCAGTCTGGCCGGGCCCCGCGTCCTCGAGCATCTGGTGGACGCGGTGCTGCTCTTCGAGGGCGACCGCGGTCATCCCTATCGCCTGCTGCGCGCCGTGAAGAACCGCTTCGGCTCCACCCAGGAGGTGGGCGTGTTCGCCATGACCGAGCGCGGCCTCGAGGCGGTGGCGAATCCGAGCGAGCTCTTCCTGGCGGAGCGGCGCGGCGGGGCGCCGGGCTCGTGCGTGGTGCCGGTGCTCGAAGGTACGCGTCCCATGCTGCTCGAGATCCAGGCGCTGGCCGCGCCCTCGAGCTACGCGTCGCCGCGACGCACGGCCCTCGGCGTGGACGAGGCACGCGTCGCGCTGCTGCTCGCCGTGCTGGCCCGCCACGGCGGCGTGGACCTGCTGGGACACGACGTGTATGTGAACGTGACCGGGGGAGTTCGCGTGGCAGAGCCGGCGGCGGACCTGGCCGTGGTGCTGGCGCTGGCGTCGAGCCGGCTCGACCGGCCCGTGCCGTCCGACGTGGCGGCCGTCGGGGAGGTGGGACTCGGCGGTGAGGTGCGCCGGGTCGGCCGCATCGACGCGCGCGTCCGCGAGGCGGCCCGGCTCGGCTTCGGCCGGCTGCTGCTTCCGCGTGGGGCTTCGCCAACACCGAGAGGTACCCCGGCGGCCCGCCTGCTTCCGGTGGCCGACGTGGCGGAGGCGGTGGCCTGGCTGCGTGCGTCAAGCCCCGTTCACGAAACCGTGAACGCCCGTTAAGCCTCTAGTTTTCCAGGCACTTTTCGTCGCTTCGCCTTTGACACGCGGAGGCGGCATGGCTAGCTTCGAAATATGCGCGACGCGTCGATGGGTGCGAACCGATTCGAAGCGCTGTTCGCGCACGTGGCGGAGCCCCTCGAGCTCGTCGAGCAGGCGCTGCGCGCCCAGCTCGCCTCGCGCAGCGAAGTGGTGGCGCTCGTCGGCGAGCACGTGCTCTCGGCCGGCGGGAAGCGCGTGCGGCCCGCGCTCCTCCTGCTGGCCGCCGAACTGTGTGGGTACACGGGGCCGCGGCGGGTCCAGATCGCTGCCGCCATCGAGCTGCTGCACACCGCCACCCTGCTGCACGACGACGTGGTGGATGTCGCCACGCGCCGTCGCGGACTCGCGGCCGCCAACACGCTGTGGGGAAACCGTCGCGCGGTCCTGACCGGGGACTTCCTCTATGCCCGGGCCTCGGCCATGGTGGTGGACGACGGGGACCTCGACGTGCTCGCCATCTTCGCCGATGCGATCCGCCAGATGGCCGAGGGCGAGATCCTCCAGCTCCAGTTCAGCTTCGATCCCGATGTGACCGAGACGCACTACTACGACGTGATCGGCTGCAAGAGCGCGGCGCTTCTGGCCACGGCCTGCGAGGCCGGCTCGATCCTGGCGGGGGTGACGCGGGCAGAGCGACGCCGCCTGGCGGAGTTCGGAAGAGAGCTGGGCCTCGCCTTCCAGCTTCGCGACGACGCCCTGGATTACACCGCGGCCGAAGCGGCGCTCGGCAAGCAGCCCTTCACGGACCTGCGCGAGGGGAAGGTGACGCTACCGCTCCTGCTCACCCTGAAACGCTGCACGCCAGCGGAGCGTGCGGAGCTGGCTGCGTTGCTCAAGCAGCTGGCCTGCCGGCCGGAAGCGCCGGATGGGGGCGAGCTGCACCGGGCGCTGCGCCCCGCCGTCGAGCTGGTGCGGCGCCATCGGGGCGCCGAGGACACGGTGCGCCGCGCGTCCGACCACGTGGCTCGGGCGCAGAGCGCGATCGCTCCCTTCCCGGAGGGCGCGGCGAAGCGGGCGCTCCGGGCCGCGGCCGAGCTGGCGGCAACGCGCGACCGTTGAAGCAACCAGGCTCTCACCCACGGTCCCGTGGGAGACACCCATGACTGGAATGCGACTGCCCTTCGGGCGCCGCGCAGCGGCGGCTCTGATGGCGCTCGGGCTCGCCCTGGCGGCGGCGCCGAGCCTGGCCGCCGAGACGGGCGCCCCGGCGGCCGGCCCGGTGAACGTGAACACGGCCAGCGCCGAGGAGCTGCAGCGTCTGCCGGGCATCGGCGAAGCCAGGGCGCGGGCCATCGTGGAGATGCGCGAGCAACGCGGTGGCTTTCGCAGCGTGGACGAGCTCGTCGAGGTGCGTGGCATCGGGGAGGCGGCCCTCGAGCGCCTGCGGCCGCACGTGACCGTGGGCGGAGGGACGCGCTCCGCGCGTTAGCGACCCGGGTGCCGGGCGTGCGCGCCCGGCACCCTCTCGTCGCCCGCATGGCGACCGCCCGAGGGGACTCCTAGGCTACGCGGGCCGAGGAAGGAGCCTACCCCGTGCGCCCGGCCGCCCTTCGCGCCACCGTCCTGCTGGCGTCGCTCTGCATGGCGTCGCTCGGCCTGCCAGGCGCCGCTCGGGCCGACGAAGCTCCTGCGCTGGCGCGCCGCGTGATCTCCATGAATCCCTCCTTGACGGCCATGCTGATGGCGGTCGGCGCCGCAGACCGGCTGGTGGGCGTCGACGAGTTCTCGGCCCGGCAGCTGGCGGCCGTGGCGGCGCTGCCGCGAGTCGGGGGGCTATACAACCCGAGCCTCGAGGCCGTGGCGGCGCTGCGGCCGGATCTCGTCGTCCTGGTGCCGAGCTTCGAGCAACGCGGCTTCCGCACGCGGCTCGAGGAGCTCGGGATCCCGGTGCTGGCCTTCGATCCCGTGGGTTTCGAGGAGGTGCTCGAGACGATCGAGGTGCTCGGCGAGCGGGTGGGACGCGGGGAGGCCGCCCGGGGGCGGGCGGACGCCATCCGTCGCACCCGCCAGGTGGTGCGGGAGCGGGTGGGGGAGCGGCCCCGCCTGGGATCGGTCCTGGTGCTCCAGCGCGACCCGCTCTTCGTGGCAGGACGGGGCAGCTTCCTCGACGAGATGCTCGCGGACGCGGGAGCGCGGAATCTCGCGGCGCGCTTTGCGGATCCCTACCCGAGGGTCTCGGAGGAGTGGCTGGTGGCCGCCGCGCCCGACGTCATCCTCGATGCGGCCCCGGGTGCGGAGCGTGCGGATGCCTTCTGGTCGCGTTGGCCTTCGCTGCCGGCGGTATCCGCCGGGCGGGTCGTCGCCGTCCCCGCCGATCCGGCGACGCTCCCCGGACCCTGGCTGGACCGCGCCCTCCTCACGCTGGCCCGTGCGCTGCACGGTCCCCTGCTCTTTGCGGACCTCGAGCCGGGGTCGTGACGCACCTGACCGGGAGGCGGGTGGCGGCGGTCCTCGCGGCGCTCGCCGTCCTGGTGGCCGCTGCGGTCGTGCTCGGGCTGGCGCTCGGGCCGAGCCGCCTGGCGCCCGCCGAGGTGATCCGGGCGCTCCTCCCCGGCGCGCCCGACGACGCGGCGGCCGACATCGTGCGCCGCATCCGGCTGCCCCGCGTCGCGCTGGCCCTCGCGGTGGGCGCTTCCCTCTCGGTGGCCGGTGCCCTGTTCCAGGCCCTGCTGCGCAATCCGCTGGCGGATCCCTTCGTGCTGGGCGTCTCGGGCGGGGCGGCCCTCGGCGGCGTCCTGGTGATGAGCCTCGGCGCCGCGGCCGGCTTCGGTTCGGCGGCGGTGCCGCCCGCCGCCTTCGTCGGCGCCGTGGTCGCCACCGTGCTGCTGCTGGCCGTGGCGGGGCCCGGCCAGGTCTCTGCCACGACGCTGTTGCTCGCCGGCGTGGTCTTCAACGCCTTCGCGTCGGCGGCCATCGTCTTCGTCGCCTCCCTGGCGGGCCTGACCGACGGGGCGCGCATCTTCCTGTGGCTGATCGGCTCTCTGGCCAGCGTGGGCGGCGTGGCTCTGTTCGGAGTGGTCCTCTTCCTGGGGCTCGGCCTGGCCTGCGCGCTGCCGCTGGCCCGCTCCTTGAACCTGCTCGCCCTCGGCGAGGAGTCTGCGGCACAGCTCGGCGTCCCCGTCGAGCGCGTGAAGCGACTGCTGCTCGTCGCCACGTCGCTCATGGTCGGCGCGGCGGTCTCCGTCTCGGGGCTGGTGGGCTTCGTGGGGCTGATCGTGCCTCACGGCCTGCGCCTCCTGCTCGGCCCGGACCACCGGCTGCTCGTCCCTGCCGCGGCCCTGGGCGGAGCGGCCTTCCTGGTGGTGTGCGACACGGCGGCGCGCACCCTGCTTCCGGGACGCGAGCTCCCGGTGGGCGCGCTCACCGCGCTGCTCGGCGGTCCGCTCTTCCTGGTGCTGCTGCGCCGCCGTCGGGTGGGCGGGGTCCTGGGGTGAGCGAGGCGCTCGGGGTGCGCGACCTGGCCGCGCAGATCGGCCGCCGCCCGGTGCTGCGCCATGTGGCCTTGTCGGTGCGCCGCGGCGAGCTGGTGGGCCTGCTCGGGCGCAACGGCGCCGGCAAGACGACCCTGCTGCGGGTCGTGAGCGGGACGCTGCCCGCCGCGCGGGGCAGCGTCCGGCTGCTCGACCGCCCGCTGGAGGAATACGGCCGGCGCGAGCTCGCGCGGGCGGTCGCCGTGGTGCCCCAGCAGACCAGCTTCCCCTTCGCCTTCCGCGTGGCGGAGGTCGTGCTGATGGGCCGCTCCCCCCACCTGGGTTGGCTCGGCTTCGAGGGGCCCGAGGACCTGGCGCGGGCACGCAGCGCGCTGGCCCGGCTCGGCATCGAGGCGCTGGCCGGGCGCTCGATCCTGGAGCTCTCCGGCGGGGAGCGGCAGCTGGTGGTGGTGGCGCGCGCCCTGGCGCAGGATCCCAGGCTCCTGCTGCTGGACGAGCCGACGGCCTTCCTGGATCTCCGGCATCGGCTGGAGGTGCTGCAGGTGGTGCGTTCGCTGGTCGACGCGGGACGTGCGGCCCTGGTGGTCTCCCACGACCTCGGGCTCGCGGCTCGCTTCTGCGATCGCCTCGTGCTGCTGGCGGACGGAGAGGTGCTGGCGGCAGGCGCACCGGCCGAGGTGCTCACGCCAGAGCGGCTGCGCCGGGCCTTCGGCATCGACGCCGCCGTCGTCCCGGGCCCCGAGGGCGCCCCCCTGGTGGTGCCGTTGGCAGTCCCGTCCGCCTGAAGCGCGCCCCAGGCGGCGCCCCTCGCGTGCTAGCCTCGCGCCCCCGCCGAGGGAGGAGCTTCATGGGGCCGGTCCGGATCGCTCGCGTGCACGCCCGCGAGATTCTCGACTCGCGCGGCAACCCGACCGTCGAGGTGGAGGTGGAGACCTCCGACGGCGCGGCGGGGCGCGCGGCGGTGCCCTCCGGCGCCTCCACGGGAAGCCGCGAAGCCCTGGAGCTGCGCGACGCAGACCCCCACCGCTACGGCGGCAAGGGGGTGCTGCGCGCCGTCGGCCACGTGAACGGGGAGATCGCCCGGGCGGTGACGGGCCGGACGCTGGCAGGCCTGACCGAGCAGAGCCAGCTGGACCGCGCACTGATCGAGCTGGACGGAACCGACACCAAGTCGCGCCTCGGCGCGAACGCCCTGCTCGGGGTGTCCCTGGCGGCGGCCCACGCGGCTGCGGCGGCGGCGGGCAGCCCGCTCTACCGCTGGCTCGGCGGCGACGAGGCGCGGCTCCTTCCTGCGCCGATGATGAACGTGCTGAACGGCGGCGCCCATGCCGACAACAACGTGGACCTGCAGGAGTTCATGATCTTCCCGCTGGGGGCTGGGAGCTTCGCCGAGGCCCTGCGCTGGGGGGCCGAGATCTTCCAGCAGCTGCGCACCGTGCTGGCCGAGAAGGGCTATGGCACCGCCGTGGGCGACGAAGGTGGCTTCGCACCGAACCTCTCCAGCAACCGCGAGGCGATCGAGTTCGTCCTCACCGCGGTGGAGCAGGCCGGCTACCGGCCGGGCGAGGACGTGGCGGTGGCCCTGGACCCGGCCGCCAGCGAGCTGGTGGAGGAAGGGGTCTACGTGCTGGCGGGCGAAGCGGTGCGAAGGACGTCCGAGGAGATGATCGCGTTCTGGGAGGAGTGGGTCGGACGCTATCCGATCGTCTCCATCGAGGACGGGCTCGGCGAGGAGGACTGGGACGGCTGGCGGGAGCTCACGCGCCGTCTCGGCCAGCGTACCCAGCTGGTGGGTGACGATCTCTTCGTCACGAATCCGTCCATCTTGCGCCGGGGCATCGAGGCGGGCGTCGGCAACGCCATCCTGGTCAAGCTGAACCAGATCGGCACCGTGACCGAGACCCTCGAGGCGATCCGCACCGCCCGGGAGGCCGGCTACGCCGCCGTCATCTCCCACCGCTCCGGGGAGACGGAGGACACCAGCATCGCGGATCTGGCCGTGGCGACGGGCGCAGGCCAGATCAAGACCGGGTCCCTGTGCCGCACCGACCGGGTCTGCAAGTACAACCGGTTGCTGCGCATCGAAGAGGAGCTCGCGGGGCGAGCGCGCTACGCCGGACGCAGCGCGCTGGCGGGAAGGGCTTCCCCATGAGGCTTCGAGGCGCCGCACTCGTCGCCGCGTCGCTGACGCTCGCCATCGGGGCGCCGGCCCACGTGCCGTCGGCGTCGCGGGTCACCGAGGCCGTGGCCTCGACGAACGGGAAGGCGGGTCGCGCGCGCGGGCTGCGCATGGAGGTCGAGCTGCGCGGGCCCGACGGGCGTGCCGAGGCCGCCGGCACCGCCTGGCTCGAGCCGGACGGGAGCGGGCGCCTGCTGCTGCGCGACCCGGACGGCGGGACGGAGGAGCACCGACTCGCCGGGGGGCGGTACCAGGTGCTGCGCGACGGCCGCCCCGTTTCGCAGCCGCGCCCGCTGCTGCCCCCGCTTCAGGTGCTGCAGGCGGGGAGCGCCGCCGAGCTGCGCGGCGTCCTCTCCGGGTTCGGCGTGGCGACGGGCACGGTGGAGCTCGGCTTCGAGGGTGACCAGGACTGCTACGTGCTCGGGGGGCGAGCCGGCACGCCGCCGGCCGCGCCCCGCGCCGCCTTGTGGGTGGACGTGGAAACCCTGGAGGCCGTGCGCATCGACCGGCGCGACGGCGTTCGCTACCGGCTCGGGCCCCCGCTCGGAAAGGGTCGCATCCGCTTCCCGTCCTGGGTGGACGTGGAGACCCCCGGCGGTGTGCGCTGGCGCCTGACCATCCGCAGCGTGGTGCCCGGCTCGCTCCCCGCCTCCGCGCCCCCTGCCCGTTAAGTCTTTGGATCATCGGCGGAAACGGAGCCTTCCCCGGGGGTCCTACGGTAGAGGGCTAATGCAACTCAATGGAAATACCGAACTGGATCTCCGGAGATTCCGGAGGCAGGTCCATGGCAGGCTCGGCCCGGCGGCTTCACGTCCTCGTGGTGGATCCGGAGCCGGAGAGCGCCCGGGTGATCCAGGAGGCGGTCGCCGCGGAGGGCTGGCGCGTCTCGGTGCTCGGTGAGCCCCGGGGCCTGCTCGACACGCTGCGTGGCACGCCCACCCAGGTGGTGGTCGTGGACGTCTCCGAGGCAGCGGGCGGCACGCTCCTGCAACGCATTCGCGAGTTCGACTCGGACCTCTGCACCATCGCCACCACCTCGCGGCCGTCCGTCGAGACGGCGGTCGCCGCCATGAAGGGCCAGGCCTTCGAGTATCTGCCCAAGCCGGTGGATCCGGTGGCGCTGCGGCGTGCCCTGCACGAGGCGGTGCGACAGAAGGGGCTGCTCGTGGATCTCGAGCAGCGGATCAACGCGGAGGTGGGCCGGCGGGTTCGCGAGCGGCGCTCGGAGCACCGCCTCACCCTCAAGCAGGTGGCCAAGCGGACCGGCCTCTCCATCAGCCTGATCTCCCAGATCGAGCTGGGCAAGAGCGCCGCCTCGGTGTCCACGCTCTTCAAGCTGGCGCGGGCGCTGCGGGTGCAGATGACCTACTTCTTCGAGACGGTCTGAGGCAGAATCCCGGCGATCGTCCGGGACCCCGGGCAGGAGGGGATGGCCTGCGCACCGTCGAAGACACCCGGCCCAAGGCGGGCCTGTCGGTCCCCGTGGTCACGGTGCTCGACGACCACGGCGAGCTGGCGGAGGAGGATCAGCGCGCCGTCGTCCGGCACGTCGTCCAGGACGGCTATGGCGCCGACGTGGTCTTCGCCGCCGGCACCACCGGGGAGTGGGACCAGGTCGAGAATCCGGTGCGCCAGCGCGTGGTGCAGGTGTGCGCCGAGGAGGTCGCCAAGGAGAACGCCCGCCTGGCCGGAACCCTCGGCGGCGATCGGGTGGAGCTGTGGGCAGGGATCACCGCTCCCAGCCCGGAGGAGACCCTCGAGAACCTGGACCATGCGCTCGCCTGCGGCGCCGACGCCGCGGTGCTGGCGCCGCTCTCGATCCCTGGCATCGATCCGGTGCGCTTCGTGGCGCGAGACGTGGCGGACCTGCTCGACGCCCGGCCACGCCGCATTCCCCTGTTCCTGTACGACAACGCCGGCATCGCCGCCGATCCGAAGCAGCCCCACATCCGCACCCGGCAGGTGAAGGCCCTCTCGCGTCTCGACTTCGTGCGAGGCATCAAGGTGACGGCTCCGCGCAAGGTGCTCGGCAACTACACGAAGGCCGCCTCGAGCTTCAACGAGCGCGGCGCCTTCGGCATCTACGTGGGCGACGCGCTGCTGATCTTCGACCTCTTCCGTCCGCGCCGCGGCCCGTTCGGCGCGATCGTCGAGCACTGGAACCGCTGGCGCATGCGGGGCGGCATCCCGAGGGGCGTCGTGGCCGGGCCGGCCAATGCCCTGCCGCGGGAGTGGGCGCGTGCGTGGCAGGTGTGCCGCGCCGGAGACTGGGAGCGCATGGAGCAGGTGCGGGAGGTGGTGACCGCCTTCCGCGAAGGCACGCATGCCGCCGGCGGCCGCCGAACCATCGCGTGCCTGAAGCGCGCCCTGCGTCTGCAGGGCGTGATCGAGAGCGACGCCGTGGCGTCGGGGACGCCGGCCCTGGCACGCCCCGACGCGGAGCGCTTCGACCAGGTGTTCGCGCGGGTGCAGGAGCTCGCCCGCCGGCGCATCGGCCCGCCCTGGGTCAGCCACGCGCCGGGCCGCACGGGCTGCGCATGAGGGGCGACTCGGATCTCGACCTGGTGGGTTTCGGCAGCATGGTCGTCGACCGGCTGCACCGGGCGCCCCGCATCGTGGGTCCGGACCGCAAGGGGATCCTGCACCCGCTGGAGGGCGGCGTGCCGACCCGTCGATTCGTGGGCGGCGTGATCCTGAACCAGCTCGGCTGGGCGGCGTCCCTCGGGCTGCGCACGGGCCTGTTTGGCCGCCAGGCGGACGACGAGAACGGGCGCTTCCTGCGCGCGGCCATGGCCCGCGCGGGCATCGAGGCACACCTCGTCCTCGACGGAAGCGCCAGCTCCGTGGCGGAGATCTTCGTGGACGACACGGGCGAGCGGGCCATCTACTTTGCGCCGGGGGCCACCGCCGAGACCACGGCCCAGCACGTGCGCGAGCACCACGCGGCGTTCCTGCGGCGCGCGGGGCGGCTCTCGACGGAGGTGCACCAGCTTCCGCTCGATGCGGTGCGGGAGGCGCTGCGGCTCGCACGCGAGGCGGGGGTGTCGGCCGTGGTCGATCTCGACGCCCGGCCCTCGGACGTGGTGCCGGCGCTCGGGGACGAGGCAGCCCTGCGGGAGGTGCTGGGCGCTGCGGACCTCCTGAAGCCGGCGCGCGCCGCGGCAGAGGAGCTGGTGGGCGGGGGCAGCGCCGACGCGCTCGAGCTCGCACGCCGGCTGCGTCGGCAGCTCGGCGTTCCCGCGGTGGTGGTGACCGACGGGCAGGCCGGGTGCGCCGTGGCCAGCGAGCGCTTCGAGGGCTCGATTTCCGCCTTCGCGGTCAAGGCGGTGGACGCCACCGGCGCCGGTGACGCCTTCCTGGGCGGCCTCGTGGCGGGCATCCAGTACCGGCTTGCGTGGCCTGACGCCGCGCGCCTCGGCAATGCCTGCGGCGCCGCCTGCGTGGAGCAGATCGGAGCCTTCCCGGAGGACGCGGCGCGGGCCAGAGCCAGGATCCTCGAACTGTACGACGGCGCGCCGGTGCCCTGGGCGCCGGCCCCGGCGCCGGCGACGACGGCTGGGCCCGGGACCGCCGAAGCGCTGGCGACCGTCGACGTCGCGCTCGAGGAGCTCGGCGCCCTGCGGCGGCGGCTCGGGCCGCAGCCCTTCCAGGCTGCCGCTCGGCTGATCCGGGAGGCGGAGGCGCGGGGCGGTCGCGTGCACGTCACCGGGGTGGGCAAGCCGGAACACGTGGCGCGCTACGCGGCGGCGCTGCTGGCGTCCACCGGAACGCCTGCCACCTTCCTGCACGCCACCGAGGCGGTGCACGGGAGCGCGGGTCAGGTCCTCGCGGGCGACGTGGTGATCGCTGTCAGCAACAGCGGCCAGACCGAGGAGGTGCGGGCCTGCGTGGAGGTCGTGCGGCGCCTCGGAGCGCGCGTCGTGGCCGTGACCGGGGGCATCGACTCACCGCTGGCCCGGGCCGCCGAAGTGGTGCTCGATGCCGGCGTGGGCCGTGAGGGCGGCGGCCTCGGTCTCGCGCCGCGGGCGAGCGTCGCGGCGGAGGTACTGATCCTGGCCGCCCTCGCCGCCGAGCTGGAGCAGGCCCGCGGCTTCTCCCCCTCCGATTACCACGCTCGCCACCCCTCCGGCCCCCTGGGCCGGAAGACCCGGGGGCCCGTCGCGGACTAGATCGACTTCTCCCGCCCGGAGCCGGCCCGAAGAGTCAATCAGTCCACCACGTCCCCGAACAGGAAGCGGGTGACCATGTCGGTGGTGGCCTCGACGGCGGCGTCGACGCGGGCCTCGTCGACCTCGCCCAGCATGAGCCGCGCCGCGGTCCACTCCACCGAGTTGTAGAGCACGAAGGCGGCAGCAGGCGCGTCCGACACCCGGCAGCGCCCCTCGGCCCGCAGCGCCTCGAGCAGCGCCTGCAGCACGACGCGCACGCGATCCTCCACGGCCTCGAAGGCGCTGCGAAACTGGGGATCCTTGAAGTAGCGCTCCCAGAGGATCCGCTGGAGGCCCGGGGTCACGGTCCGGGCTCGGAACACGGTGTCGATCAGCCGCCGAACGTTCTCCCGGGCAGAGCCCGCTCGCCAGGCCGACGGCTCGAGGCCGCGCACCACGGGGTCCGCGACCTGCTCCAGGGTCTCGGCCATCACCTCGAGCAGGAGCTCGCGTTTGTCGGCGAAGTAGCCGTACAATGTCCCCACGGCGATCCCCGCCCGGCGGGCGATGCCCGCCGTGGTGGTGGCGTCGAAGCCCCGCTCCTCGAAGCAGGCCACCGCCGCCCGCAGGATGCGCTCCCGCGTCCGGCGGCTGCGCGCCTGCTGGGGAACCCGACTTCCCCGAGGGGCACCCTTCTTCGGCGCGATGGTCATCGCTGCATGCTACCGACCCGGCGAGCCCGCGGGCCAGCCTGCAGCCGGTGCCGGAAAGCGTGGAAAGCGAACTCGACTTCGGCTTTTTCTTGACCGTGCAAGTCCTCAGGATTAGAATTGGATCATCCGATGGACCGATCGGTCGGGTGGCCCCTGCCCGACCCTCGATTGCCAGGAGGAAGCCCGGCGCATGGCCATCGCACCCGTCAACGCCCGCACCCGCATCGACAGCGAGCTGGACACGATCCTCACCTCCTTCGACACCAACTACGCCTGGAACTACGGCAGCGTGAAGGAGGGGCTGCGGGAGCTCTACGAGAAGGCCAAGCGCGAGCAGTGGAACTCCACCACCCAGCTCGCCTGGGACACCCAGGTGGATCCCGAGAGCGAGATCATTCCCCAGCACTTCAATCCGCTCCAGGACTACGGTCCCTTCAAGAAGCTGAGCCCCAGGCAGGTCACGAGCTTCCAGCACGCCAACCTGGCCTGGACCCTGTCCCAGTTCCTGCACGGGGAGCAGGGCGCGCTCATGACCGCAGCGCAGCTCGTCGACGCCGTGCCCTGGACCGACGCCAAGCTCTACGCCGCCTCCCAGACCATGGACGAGGCGCGCCACGTGGAGGTCTTCAGCCGCTATCTGCGCGAGAAGCTCGAGTGGGAGTGGTCCATCAACCAGAACCTGAAGAAGCTACTCGATCAGATCCTCATGGACTCCCGCTGGGACCTCAAGTACCTGGGTATGCAGATCCTCGTGGAGGGGCTGGCCATGGCCGCCTTCTCCAACATGTACATGATGGCCAACGAGCCGCTGATCAAGGATCTACTCAAGTACGTGATGCGCGACGAATCGCGCCACGTGGCCTTCGGCGTGATCTCGCTGAAAGGCTTCTACGACGACATGTCGGAGAGCGACCGCAGGGACCGCGAGGAATTCGTGGTGGAGGCCTGCGAGCTCATGCGCGATCGACTGCTGGGCCTGGACGTGTCGGCCCACTTCGGCTTCGACGTGAAGGAGGTGCGGGAGATCGTGCTCGGCTCGCCGGTGATGCAGCAGTTCCGCCAGTTCCTCTTCATGCGCGTGGTCCCGAACGTCAAGCGACTCGGGCTGCTGACTCCGCGCGTGCGCGAGCAGTTCGAGCGCCTGGGCATCATCCAGTTCGAGAACGCCGATCCGGACGCGATGGACGCCAAGCTCGGCCTGGCGAGCTGACCCATCCGCGCACCGGACCGCGACGCCTGCATCCCCCTGCGGGCGCCGCGGACGGCGTCCTTGGACCCGACGCCCCCACCCTCACTTCTCGGGCGTCTTTACCGTCAGCACCGGACAGGGTGACTTCTGCACCACGCGCTCCGCCACGCTCCCCAGCAGCAGATGCTTGAGGCCCGAGAGGCCGCGGGTGCCGATCACGATCAGGTCCACGTGCTGGCGCGCCGCCTCCTCTTCGATCACGGTGGCGGCGTAGCCTTCCCGCACGAGTGTCTCCACCTTGAGTCCCTTCTGGCGCAGCGTCTCCGCGTGCCGTTGCAGGGACTTCTGTGCCTCGTCCTTCACGTTGGCCCAGAAGTCCGGCGGCAGGTACGCGCCTTCCAGCTGCTGGAACTCGAGGGGCAGGTGATAGGCGTGCAACAGGATCAGACTGCTGTCGTGTTCTTCGGCCAGATGGGCCGCCCATTCGAGTATGGGCTCCGTGTGGGAGGAGAAGTCGAGGGGCACCAGGATGCGTCGGACTTCGATCGTCATACCCCAGAGCGTGCCCCGAATCCGGCTCGGAAGTCCAGCCCCCGGCGGCTGGGACTGCTCCGGATCGGACGGCCACCCCCGACGGCTTGTTGACGCTCCAGGGCCCCGGCTCTACCGTTTGAAGGCACTCCTGGGGCCGTAGCTCAACTGGGAGAGCGCCGCGTTCGCAACGCGGAGGTTGGCGGTTCGATCCCGCTCGGCTCCACCAGAAGGGCTCCGGGGAGCCGTCCGTGTCTCGCAGCCTCGAAGATCTGGTCGACCGCCAGGCCCGCCGCTGGGAGCACGCGCGCCGAGCCACGGTTCCGCGTGCCCGCGGGCCGTGCGTCAGCATCTCCCGGCTGCCCGGGGCCGGCGCCGGCGAGGTGGGCCGACGCGTGGCCGAGTGGCTCGACTACGGCTTCTTCGGCGGCGAGATCGTCGACCAGATCGCCGAGCAGCAGGGCGTACAGCGCCAGCTGGTGGCGGGCCTCGACGAGCACGTGCGGAGCGCCATCGACCGCTACGTGATCTCGGCGTTCCGCTCGCGTCCGTTCACGGAGAACGACTACATTCGCCACGTGGTGCACACGATCGCCACGCTCGGGGAGCGTGGCATGGCGGTGATCCTGGGCCGGGGCGCGACGGTCATCCTCGCCCCGGAGCAGACCCTGCGCGTCCTCGTGGTGGCGCCCGACGCCGACCGCATCGAGCGCCTGGCCCGGGTTCGCGGCATCTCGCGCGACGAGGCCGCGGCGCGCCTCGCCCAGGAGGACGAGGACCGGGCTGGGTTTTTGCGCCATCACTTCGGCGTCGAGCAGAACGACCCGACCCTCTACGACGTCGTGGTGAACACGGGCACCCTCGGCGTGGAGGGGGCCGCTGCTCTGGTGGTGGAGGGCCTGCGCCGGCGCTTCCCGGCCGGCCAGGAGGCTGGACGTTCCGGAGCTGCAGCCCACGCCGGTCTCCGGTCAGGTTCCTAGCCCGCCCGGCCGGCGGCGGTCTCCTCGGAGACGAAGCCGCAGCGCCCGTGGGTGCCGTCGCAGAAAGGCCGGCTCGCCGACTGGCCGCAGCGACACAGGGCGACGGGCTTGCCCGCCTCGACCCGGTGGGCTGCTCCGGTGTGATCCACCAGCTGCACCGGACCGGTCACCACGTAGGGACCGTTCTTGAGGACCTTGATGCTGACGTCCGCCATGCTCGCCTCCTTCGCTTGCGCGGAGAGCATGCCCTAGGAGGCAGCGGGCAGCGATCGGGCCGTCGCTCGCGAAGCTGGCGCGGGCAGGGCCCGGGCGGCCTCTTCGAGCACGCGGGCGAGCCGCGGCAGGGCGGTCTGCAGGCTGTAGCGCTCGACGGCCCGGGCACGTCCCGCCGCGCCGAGGCGGAGTCGAAGGTCGGCGTCCCCGAGCAGGCGCGCCAGGCTCGCCTCCCACTCCGCCGGTGTTCGCGCCAGCAGCCCCGCCACGCCGTCGCCCACCACCTCGCCGTTCACTCCCACCGGGCTCGCCACCACCGGGACGCCGCACGCCATGTACTGGATGGCCTTGAAGGCGCACTTGCCGGCGGCGAACGGAGTGTCGGGGAGCGGCATCAGGCCGACGTCGAAGCCCTGGACGTCGCGCGCGTCCTGCCGTGCGTGGCGATACCCGGGCCAGGGCCGGCACTCCACCGAGACCCCGGGGCAGGGGAAGCGATGCGGCCCGACCAGCCTCAGCCGCAGCGGAAAGCGACGCGCCAGGGCCTGGAAGACGCGCACCAGGGGCTCCAGATAGATGGTGTTGCCCGGCGCGCCGGTCCAGCCCAGGGTGAGGGGTCCCGAGCGGCGCGCCGCAGGGGCCGGCTCGAACACCTCCGTGTCCACCACGGTGGGAATCACCTCCACCCGCCGCGCGTGGGGCTCGGCCCAGGCGGCCAGCACGGGGCTTCCCGCCACCACCGCCCGGCAGCGGCCGATCAGGGCCGGCAGCGCCCGGTCGCGGCGCACGACGCCGTCCGCCAGGCGCGCCGCCAGGCGCCCGCGTCCGTCGGCGAGCGGACTGCGCATGTAGACCGCGTCGTCGAAGTCGTAGACCACGGGCAGGTCGAGGCGCGGGATCAGCCGCGCGAGGCCGAGGGGCAGCGTCTCCTTCTGGATCCAGAGCAGGTCGAAGCGTCGCGCAGCCAGCAGGTCCCGCAGCCGGCGCGCGCCGCGCGCTGCGAAGTGGCCCGCCGCCCAGGCCGTGGCCGCGGGACGGCCCACCCGCCGCAGGCCGTAGCCGAGCTCGAAGTAGGCGCGCCCGGCCAGGGGCCTCACCTCCACCTCGATGCCCAGCCGCCGCAGCTCGGGCAGGTACTGGTAGACCCGCCAGCGGCTGCTGGGCTCGCAG
This sequence comes from Myxococcota bacterium, assembly GCA_041611735.1. Lineage (GTDB taxonomy): Bacteria > Myxococcota_A > UBA9160 > UBA9160 > PR03 > JBFIML01. Next base: position 16,208 of record JBFIML010000027.1, read on the forward strand.
TCCGGACCCACCGTGAAGGCCAGCACGCGCACGGCCCGCTCCCCTGGAAAGCGCCGGCGCGCAGCGCCGCTCCGCGCGCCCCTGCCGGTGGCGGATCGGCCGGCAGGCGCGCGGACTTGACCCGGCGGGGGTGCGCGCGGTGGATCCTCGTCCCCGGCGGGACTACCTTCGGCGCGCCGAACGGGAGGACCATGGGCAGCGGGCCGGGCGAACGGGATCATGCGGAGCGCAACCGCTTCGGGCGGGTCGTGCGCATCCCGACGCCCACGCCGCTCCCGGTGGGCGACATCAACGCCTATCTGATCCTGCCGCCCGCGGGCTCCGATTCCCTCACCCTGATCGACACCGGGGTGAAGTCTCCCGAGGCCTTCGAGGCCCTGCGTCAGGGCTTCAAGGCCGGCGGCTGGTCTCTCGAACGGGTGGACCGGATCCTGGTGACCCACGCCCACATGGACCACTACGGGCAGGCGAAGCGCATCCGCGACCTCTCGGGGGCCACCGTGCATGCATCCCGGGCCGAGGCGGAGCGCATGACCACCTGGTTCTCGCCCACCGGCGAGCGCAACGAGGTGGTGCTGGCCTGGTTCCGGCACTGGGGCGTTCCCGAGGCCATCGCCCGTCCGGAAGGGGAGATGGCCAGCATGGCGCGCCGTCTCCTCGACCCCATCGACGTGGACGTGATCCTGGACGACGGCGATCGGGTCGAGGCGGTGGACCTGGGCCTGGAGGCCATCGCCACGCCCGGCCACTGCGACGGCCACCTGGTCTTCTACGAGCGGGACCTGGGGCTCCTCTTCTCGGGCGACCACCTGCTCACGGACATCACACCGGTGCCGTTGCTCGTGTTCCCGAAGCACGCGGGCGAGCCGCGTCCGAAGAGCCTCGGGCGCTTCATGGACTCCCTCGACCGGGTGGAGTCCCTGGAGTGCCGGCTCACCTTTCCCGCCCACGGCGACGTGATCCGGGACCACCGGGAGATCATCCGCGGCTATCGCCTGCACCACGAGCGACGCAAGCTACAGATGCTGCGCGCCCTGGAGCGCGGGCCCTTGACGCCCTTCGAGCTGGCCCGGCGCCTGTTTCCGCGCCACTACGCCCGGGAGATCTACCTGGTGATGTCGGAGGTGATCGGCCACCTGGATCTCCTGGTGGACGAGGAGAGCGTCCGGCTCGAGGAGCGGGACGGCGTCGAGCGGGCCGTCCTGATCCGCGAGCCGCTTCCGGAGGAAGCCTCGTGAGCATCAGCAAGAACAGCGAGCTGATCGGATCATCGCCCCACGGCTTCGAGGCGGCCGCCGAGGGCGTCGTCGAACGCGCCCACCGCACCCTGCGCGGGGTGACGGGCTTTCGGGTGGTCGACAAGCGGGTCCTGGTGACGTCGGAAGGCATCCAGGAGTACCAGGTCCGGCTACGGCTCAGCTTCGACGTGGCGCCGGAGACGGTGCTGCACTGGTAGGAGGGAGGCCATGGCCGTCGCTTCGGTCTCGACGATCACGGCGTCGTCGCCGCTCGGCTGGCAGGATGCCCTGCAGCGGGGCTTCGAACGCGCCCGCAAGACCCTGCGTCACATCCGTGAGCTCGAGGTGGCGGAGGAGCGCGCGCGCGTCGAGGACGGCAAGATCAGCGAATACCTGGTGACGCTGCGCGTGATCTTCCTGCTCGAGGAGCCCGGCGACTAGCCATGCGGGTTCCTGCGGTCGTCGCCGCCGGCGACCGCCGGGCGGCCAAGGCGATCCTCGGCGAGAGCAAGGTCTACCTCGAGATCGACGACCGCCCGCTGGTCGTGCACGTGGTCCAGGTGCTGCAGCGCGTCCCCGAGGTGTCCGCGGTCTGGGTGGTGGGCAACCTGGCGCGGCTGGAGGCGGTGCTGGGCGCGGAGGCGGTGCGTCGCACCCTTCACAAGCCCCTGCACGTGGTGCCCCAGCAGCGCAACCTGTACGAGAACTGCTGGGAGACGTATCGGAGACTGCTGCCGGGCGCTGGCCCCGAGGGCCGGGATCCCCGTCCCGAGCACGCGCACCAGCGCGTGCTCTACCTCTCCGCGGACCTGCCCTTCGCGACCCCCCAGGAGATCTCCGAGTTCGTGCGGCGGGGAGCCGAGCTCGACTGCGACTACGTGCTTGGCCTCGCCACCGAGGAGGCCATGGAGGCGTTCTACCCCGTCCGCAGCGGAGAGCCCGGCATCCGCATGGCCTACTTCAACCTGCGCGAGGGCCGCTTCCGGCAGAACAACCTCCACCTGGTGAAGCCCGCGCGCATCACCAACCGCTTCTACATCGAGGAGATGTACGAGCACCGCTACCAGCGGCAGTTCGGCCAGATCCTCGGCCTGGCCTGGCGACTGCTGCGCAGCGAGGAGGGGGGCCTCCAGCTCCTCTACTACTACGGGCTCATGCACCTGGCGGCGGTGGCAGACCGCCGGGGCTGGCGGCGCAGCGCGGACCGCCTGCGCCGCTGGATCTCGCTCGCCAAGGTGGAGGTGGCGGTGAGCCGGCTGCTGCGCTCGTCCTTCCGTACCGCGGTGATCGACCTCGGCGGCTGCGCCGTGGACATCGACAACGAAGACGATTACCAGGCGGCGCGGCTCCGCTACAAGGAATGGCGCACCCGCGAGGAGGCGCGCGCCAACGAGCTCTACGGCCCGCTCGCACTGCCGGCGCGGGCGGGCCAGGCGGGAGAGCCGGGCTCGTGACGCCCGAAGAGTGTGCGGCCGCGGTGCGACGCGGGGCGGGTCTCTTCCGTCTCGAGGACCGCGGGCTGCTCGAAGTGACGGGCTCCGACCGGGAACGCTGGCTGAACGGCCAGGTCAGCAACGAGGTGGCCGGGCTGGCGCCGGAGGGGCCGCGCTCGGGCTGCCCCGCGCTGCTGCTCACGGCCCAGGGGCGCATCGTCGCGGACCTGCAGGTGCTGGCGCGGCCGGGAGCCTTCTGGCTCGAGTGCGACGCCGCGGCGCTGCCGGCCGTCCAGGCGCGCCTCGCCAAGGTGATCATCGCGGACGACGTGACGCTCGCGGACCGCAGCGCCGCCGTGGCCCGGCTCGGGCTCGAAGGGCCGCAGGCTGCGCAGATCCTGGCTCGCGCGCTCGGGCACCCGCTCGCCCTGGCACCCGGGAGCACGGCCGAGGTGGGGCTCGCGGGCGCGGAGGCGCTGGTGGCGGCGTTCGGCTGGAGCGGGGAGCCGGCCTTCCAGCTCTTCGTGCCGCCGGAGCGGACGGTGGCGGTGGCGGAGACGCTGCAGCGCGCCGGGCAGGGAGCGGGCCTGGTGGCCGGCGACGCCCTCGCTCTCGAGATCCTGCGGGTCGAGGCCGGCGTGCCCCGCTTCGGGCGGGAGCTGGACGAGGACGTGCTGCCGGCGGAGACCCCGCTGCTGGGGCCAGCGGTCTCGTTCACGAAGGGCTGCTACACGGGCCAGGAGATCGTTGCGCGCATGCACTCGCGCGGGCAGGTGAAATACCGGCTGGTGGGGCTTCGCTGCCAGGCAGACGCGCCGCCGGCGCCGGGCGCCGCGCTCCACGCGGGCGGCCGGTCCGTGGGCGAGGTGACGAGCGCCGCCCGCTCGCCCGCGGCCGGTGCGATCGCCCTGGCCTTCGTGAAGCGCCCCCACGACGCGCCCGGCACGGAGCTGCAGGTGGAGGGGCGCCGCGCCCGGGTGGCTTACCTCCCCCTGGTCGACCCGACCGGCCCGGGCCCATGAAGGGCTGGCTCGTGGTCTTCGCCAAGGAGCCCGTCCCGGGCCGGGTGAAGACGCGGCTCACGCCGCCCTTCAGCGCCGAGGAAGCGGCCGCCCTCTACGGCTGCCTGCTCGAAGACGTCCTGGAGACGAGCGCTCGGGCCGCGCAGCAGCTCGGCCTCGAGGCGGTGGCAGCGGTGGATCCGCCCGCAGCGCTGGCCTCGCTGGCGGCCCGCGCGGTCCGCGGCCTGCGGGCCGTGGTCCAGCGCGGGCCCGGTTTGGCGGGGCGCATGGAACACGTGGTGGCGGAGGCCGCGGCGGCGGGCGCGGGCCTCATCCTGCTGCGCGGCAGTGACAGCCCCACCCTGGACGTGGAAGACCTCGCGGCGGCCCTGGAAGCCCTGGAGAAGGCGGACCTGGTGCTGCGGCCGGACCGGGACGGCGGCTACAACCTGGTGGGACTGCACGAGCCGGTCCCGGGCCTCTTCGATCATCCCATGAGCACCCCGCACGTGCTGGAGGACACCCTCACCAACGCGGCAGGCCTGGGTCTCGTCGCCCGCCTGCTGCCCCCCGGCTTCGACATCGACACGCAGCAGGACCTGCGCTGGCTCGCGGACGCACGCCGGGGAAACCCCTCGCTTCCGTGTCCCCGCACGATCCGGCTCTTGGACGAGCGCGAGCTCTGGCCCCGGTAGCCCCCGGGCCCCGGACCATCCCGCGGCAGGGGCTGCCCGGGGGGTGGGGCAGCGTTGGGCTGCCTCCGGCACCGGCTCCAGCCGCGCTCTCCGACGGAGACGCACGAGGCGGGCCTCGCGGAGAAGGCACCCCCGTTGCTTTGGGGTGAAGAATGGATTAAAGGGCGGCAGTGCTCGTAGGACGTGCGTCCTGGGGTACGTCGAGCTCCCGAGCGGGAGCCACGGTGTGCTCTGGCCGGTCGGGCGTACGATCGTGGGAGGAAGGGAAACGTCTGGGGTGATATCACCCCGAGAGCGGACGGTGCTGCGGCTCCGTCCGCCCGCGCCACCACGTCGTCGCGAACGCACCGGCTACACCATCAAGGAGGGGACACAGTGATGCGTTCTCGGTTGACGGCCGCAGCAGCGGCCTTCGCGGTCCTGGCGTTCGCCGCACCGCCGTCCGGCGCCGACGACGTTCAGGACCAGCTCCGCGCGATGCAGGAGCGGATGCAGCAGGTGGAGGATCGCCTGCAGGCGACCACGGACGAGCTCCAGACCTCGAAGCAGCAGGTGGCCGAGCAGCAGCAGCTGATCGAGCGCTCCGGAATCGCGAACGGCTCGGGAGCCAGCTCGGGGCTGGCCTCCTTCCTGGATAGTCTCGAGATCGGCGGCTGGGTGACGGCCAGCTACTGGTACAACGTGAACGACCCGGACAACGACGATCTCGACGACTCGGACAATCCGGGGGTGAACCAGGGCGCGTTCGGACACGCGAACTTCTTCCAGCCCGACAACAACACGTTCTCGATCGATCAGCTCTGGTTCGAGCTGCGGCGGCCCACGGACGAGAGCAACCGCGCCGGCTTCGGGGCGGACATCCTGTTCGGCAAGCACGCCGGCCTCCTGAGCCCGCAGGACTTCGAGTCCCGCGCGGTCCGGGAGCAGTGCGAGGACCCCGAGTTCGGCTGCCGGGCCGGCGACGCCACGGACCTCTATGTCCACCAGGCGTACGCGGAGTACCTGGCCCCGATCGGGAACGGGGTCCGCATCCAGGCCGGGAAGTTCATGACGTTGCTCGGGTACGAGACGATCCACGCGCCCTACAACAACCACATCACGCGGGGCATCGTCTGGCAGAACCTGCAGCCGATCGACCACACCGGCGTCCTGGCCTCCACCTCGCGAGGCGGCTGGGAGGCGGCGCTCGGTCTGGTGAACAGCTTCTCGCCCATCGACCCGGACCAGAACGACGGCAAGAGCGTGATGGGCCGGGTGGGCTTCAGCGGCGAGAACTTCTCGGTGCTGCTGAACGGCATCTGGGGCCCGGAGTCGCCGGACAACGAGCACGACAAGCTGGCCGTGGGAGACGTGATCATCACGCTGAACCCGAACGACCGGCTGTCGCTCTTCGCGAACGGCGACTTCCTGTGGGCGGATCCGGACCCCGTGCTCGGTCCCTCGCGGGGCGATCAGCACGCCTGGGGAGCGGCCGTGGGCGGCCGCCTGGCCCTGACGGACCGCACGGGCTTCTCCGTCCGGGGCGAGTACCTGCGGGACGACGGGGCCTTCATCACCGGGAGCACCGTGGCGGGCCGGCCGATCGACGCCACGCTGTGGTCCGCCACCGGCACGGTGGACCACAAGCTGACCGACAAGCTCATCCTGCGGGGTGAGGTGCGCTGGGACCGCGGTCGCCTCGACGAGGTGGCGGACAACCTCTTCGTCGACGACACGGGCTCCTCGTTCACCTTCGAGGACGAGGACCAGCTGCTGGTGGGGGTCGACCTGACCTACCTGTTCAACTAGGTCGCGTCGGCCGGACGCACGTTCCGGGGCGCGGCACCGCCGGGTGCCGCGCCCCTTCTGCATGGGGGCCCGGCCTCAGGCCGCTTCGTCGTGTCCCGGGGCGACCGGGCGGCGGGTGGCGAAGCCCAGGCGCTCGAGCTTGGCGTACAGGGTGCGGCGCCCGATGCCGAGGGCGCGGGCGGCGGCGGAGCGATTGCCGCGCGCCTCGCGCAGGGCCTGGGCGATGCGCCAGGCCTCGGCCAGGGCACTCCACTCGCGGAGGGGCAAGCCGAGCCCGCCCCGCGCGCGGCGCGCCCGGTGCTCGAGCTCGGCCAGGGTGAGCTCGGCCAGCTCCGCCTCGGCTCGTCCTGCGTGTCCGCCCCTCTGCATCCGCAGGGCTCCCGCCGTCGTCGTCGGCTCTGCGCCGGCCATCCAGCGCGGGCGCCTGCAAGGTGCGTTCCGGGTCCCGGACCGCCCCGCGCGCTGCTGGCGACCCGATCCCCTGCCCTCGCTTTGAGCAGGGGTGCCCGACCTCTGGGCACGCGCGGGCCACGCCGACGCGCCGGACGCCCCCTCGAGCCCCCGCGGCCTGCGCCGCGTCTGGCACGCCCCTTGCTCACCCCGGAGCGGGACCGCCGCCGTTTGCCCGGCTGGCGACGTGGTACCGTGTGCCGGCGACTGCACAGGCGGTGGTCGCTCCCGCCGGGGAAGAGGGAGGATCGGGATGCGCAAGGTCGAAGCGATCATCAAGCCCTTCAAGCTCGACGAGGTGAAGGAGGCGCTCCAGGCCGTGGGCATCCAGGGTATGACGGTGACCGAGGTGAAGGGCTTCGGCCGCCAGAAGGGCCACACGGAGCTGTATCGCGGCGCCGAGTACGTGGTGGACTTCCTGCCCAAGATCAAGCTCGAGATCGCCTGCTCGGACGAGATGGTGGACAAGGTGATCAACGCCATCGTGGAGGCCGCCAACACGGGCCGCATCGGCGACGGCAAGATCTTCGTGCTTCCCATGGAAGAAGTGATCCGGATCCGGACCGGCGAGCGCGGCCCCGAGGCCGTCTAGCGCGCCCCAGACGCTTCCAGAAGAAAGGGACGACTCTCATGAATGCACGGCAGGTTCTGGAGTTCGCGAAGAAGAACGACGTCGTGATGGTGGACCTCAAGTTCACTGACTGGCCGGGGATGTGGCAGCACACGTCGGTGCCGATCCACCAGCTCGAGGAGTCCTCGTTCGAGGACGGCTTCGGCTTCGACGGCTCGTCGATCCGGGGCTGGCAGGCGATCCATGCCAGCGACATGCTGGTGATCCCGGATCCCGAGACGGCCATGCTGGATCCCTTCACGGACCACCCGACCCTTTCCCTGATCTGTGACATCGTGGATCCGGTCACGCGGGAGAACTACACCCGGGACCCACGCTGGATCGCCAAGAAGGCGGCCAACTACCTGAAGATGACCGGGGTCGGCGACACGATCTACTTCGGGCCCGAGGCCGAGTTCTTCGTCTTCGACCACGTTCGCTTCGAGACCGGCCCGAACCGCGGCTTCTACTTCATCGACTCGGTGGAGGGACGCTGGAACACGGGGCGTGAGCTCGATCTGGGCAAGCCCAACCTCGGCTACAAGCCGCGCTACAAGGAGGGATACTTCCCGGTCCCACCCAGCGACACGCTCCAGAACCTGCGCACCGAGATGGTGCTGGAGATGGAGAAGCGCGGGATCATCATCGAGGCGCAACACCACGAGGTGGCGACCGGCGGCCAGTGCGAGATCGACATGAAGTTCCAGCCGATCGTCAAGATGGCCGACCACCTGATGCTGTACAAGTACATCATCAAGAACGTGGCGCGCCGGCACGCGATGACGGTGACCTTCATGCCGAAGCCGCTCTTCATGGACAACGGTTCGGGCATGCACTGCCACCAGTCGGTCTGGAAGGACGGCAAGCCGCTGTTCGCCGGGTCCGAGTACGCGGGCCTCTCGAAGCTGGCCCTGTACTACATCGGCGGGATCCTCAAGCACGCGAACGCCCTGGCGGCCTTCACCAACCCCACCACGAACTCGTACAAGCGGCTGGTACCCGGGTACGAGGCGCCGGTGAACCTGGCCTACTCGAGCCGCAACCGCTCGGCCGCGTGCCGCATCCCCATGTACTCGCCGAGCCCGAAGGCGAAGCGGGTGGAGGTGCGCTTCCCGGACCCCGCCTGCAACCCGTACCTGGCCTTCGCGGCCATGGCCATGGCCGGCTTCGACGGAATCGAGAACAAGATCGATCCCGGCCAGCCGCTGGACAAGAACATCTACGCCCTCTCGCCGCAGGAGCTGGCCCAGGTGCCGACCATGCCGGCGAGCCTCGAGGAGGCGCTCGACAACCTGGAAGCGGACAAGGAGTTCCTGCTGAAGGGCGACGTCTTCACCGAGGACGCCATCGAGACCTGGATCGCCTACAAGCGCGAGCACGAAGTGGATCCCGTGCGGCTGCGCCCGCACCCGCACGAGTTCGAGCTCTACTTCGACATCTAGTCGAGCTCGGGCTCCGGTTGGCTGCGGGCCCCGGCGGCGGTGCCGCCGGGGCCCGCTTCGTTTCCGAGCGTCGCTGCCCACGGCGCGGGCACGTGCCCGCCGAGCAGGCAGCGGCCCGGGAAGTGCGCCGTTTCCGGCACGCTCCCGCCCGCGTTCTCGGTCCCTCGCCGCGCTCGGATTGGCACACCCATTGCTTTCGCTGACGGACGTCGCAACGGCGGCTTGGATGCGCGCGGGCGTTCCGCACGCGGCGCCGGAGGAGGAAGCATGAAGCGGATCGCGACCCTTGCGGTTCTCCTGGCGGTCACGGTGCCCGGGGCGGCCGGGGCCGAAGACGGGGTGACGGCTGGCCAGTTCACGGCCAACAACGTCTGGATGATGCTGGCCGCCGGGCTCGTGTTCATCATGCACCTTGGCTTCGCCACGCTCGAATCGGGGCTGACGCGGGCCAAGAACACGACCAACATCCTGTTCAAGAACACCTTCGTGGTGTCGATCGGGATCCTGACCTATGCCCTCTGCGGCTTCAGCTTGATGTATCCCGGCGAGTTCAACGGCTGGCTCGGCTGGGCCGGCCTCGGGCTGGCCCTGCCCGAGAACGGCAACACCCCGGGCTACGCCGACGGCGGTTACACCTACTGGACCGACTTCCTGTTCCAGGCCATGTTTGCCGCCACCGCGGCCACCATCGTCTCGGGCGCCGTGGCCGAGCGGATCAAGCTCTCGTCCTTCATGATCTTCGCCACCCTCTTCGTGGCGCTCGTCTACACGGTGGCCGGCTCCTGGAAGTGGGGCGGCGGCTGGCTCGATCAGCTGGGCTTCTACGACTTCGCCGGCTCCACGCTGGTCCACTCCGTGGGCGGCTGGGGTGCGCTGGCGGGCGTGCTGCTGCTGGGCCCCCGCCTCGGGAAGTACGTGGGCGGCAAGATGCATCCCATTCCGGGCAGCAACATGCCGCTGGCCGCCGTCGGCGTCTTCCTGCTCTGGCTGGGCTGGTTCGGTTTCAACGGGGGCTCGGTGCTGTCCGCGGACCCGGCCGCGACGTCCTTCGTGCTGGTGACCACCTGCCTGGCCGCCGCCGCCGGTGCGATCTCGGCCATGTTCGTCTCCTGGATCGTGACCTCGAAGCCGGACCTCTCCATGTCGCTGAACGGTATCCTGGCGGGCCTCGTGGGCATCACGGCCGGCGCCGACGTGATCGCGCCATTCTGGGCGGTGGTGGTCGGCCTGGTGGCCGGCCTGATCGTGGTCTTCGCCGTGGTGGGCTTCGACCGCGCCAGGGTGGACGATCCGGTGGGCGCCATCTCCGTGCACCTGGTGTGCGGGATCTGGGGCACGCTGGCCGTGGGCCTGTTCTCCAGCAACCCCGAGCACTCGCTCTGGCTCCAGTTCGTCGGCGTTGCGGCCTACGGGATCTTCACCTTCCTCTCCGCCCTGGCGATCTTCGGCGTGCTGAAGGCCACCGCGGGCATCCGGGTCTCCGAAGAGGAAGAGGTCGAGGGCCTGGACTACGGCGAGCACGGCATGCACGCCTACGACCTCGGCCTGGGAGCCGGGGCCTTCGGCGCGGCACCCCACGCCCGTCCGGGCGTGGCGCGATCCATGGCGACCTCGATGGCCCGGCTCACGCCGAGCGAGAACGCCTGAGGGCGAGGGGGAGGCGAGACGTGAAGAAGGTGGAAGCGATCATCAAGCCCTTCAAGCTGGACGACGCCAAGGAGGCCTTGATGGAGATCGGCGTGCCGGGGATGACCGTGAGCGAGGTGCGTGGCTTCGGTCGCCAGAAGGGCCACACCGAGCTCTACCGCGGCGCCGAGTACGTGGTGGACCTGTTGCCGAAGATCAAGCTGGAGGTGCTGGTGCCGGACGACATGGTGGAGAAGGTGACCCGGGCCCTGGCGGACGCGGCGCGCACGGATCGGATCGGCGACGGAAAGATCTTCGTGCTGCCGGTCCAGGAGGTGATCCGCATCCGGACCGGTGAACGGGGGGACGCCGCCCTCCTCTAGGCCACCCGGTCGGGAACCATCCCGGACCCGCCAGGGAAGCGATCGAGCACATGCCGAAACGACGCGTGGGCGAGCTGATGAACCCGGACGTGGTGACCCTGCGGCCGGACGCCACGGTGCAGGAGGCCCAGAAGCTGCTCTCGCGGCGCCGGGTGAGCACCGCTCCGGTGGTGGACGAGAGGGGCCACGTGCTGGGCGTCGTCTCGCTGAACGACCTGGCACGCCACCAGGCGGAGGAGCAGACCACCGGCGAAGCGGGACTGTTCTTCAGCAGCCTCGACGAGTACCGCGACCTGGCCCGGATCCCGGCCAACCGGGGCAGCACCCCCATCGAGAAGCTGATGCGGCGGCGGGTCTACAGCGTGAGCCGCGACGCCGGGGTTGCGGTGGCGGCCAACATCATGCGCGAGCGCTGCATCCAGCGGCTGCTGGTCACCGAGAAGAGCGTCCTGGTGGGGGTGATCCGTTCGCTGGACCTGCTGCGGATCGTCGAAGAGGCCTGCTAGGAGCGCTCCCCGAGGCCGAGCACCTGCTCCATCCCGTACAGGCCCGGCGCGCGCCCGCGCAGCCAACGCGCGGCCGCCAGCGCCCCGCGCGCGAAGTGGTCTCGGGTGGCGGCGCGGTGGGCGAGCTCCAGCCGCTCGCCGCGGCCCACCAGGAACAGCGTGTGCTCGCCGGGGTTGTCGCCGGCCCGCAGGGCCTGGACGCCGATCGCCCCGAGCGGGCGCTCCCCGGTCTCGCCCTCCCGGGCCAGGACCAGCCGCTCCCCGCCGGGTCGGCCCCGCCCCTCGGCGACCGCCGCCGCGAGGCGCAGCGCCGTTCCGCTCGGCGCATCCCGCTTGGCCGCGTGGTGCAGCTCCACGATCTCGGCATCGAAACCCTCGCCCAGGAGCCGCGCCGCCTCGCGCACCAGGTGCACCAGCACGTTCACGGCCACCGAGAAGTTCGGGGCAGCGACGATCGGCAGGCGGGCCGCGAGCCCCTCGAGCTCGGCGCGCTGTGCGGCGCCGAAGCCCGTGGTGCCGACGACGCAGGGGACGCCGGCATCGGCCGCGGCGCGCAGCAACGCCAGACTCGAGGCGGGGGTCGAGAAGTCGATGGCCACGTCGGCCCCCTCCAGGGCGGCCTTCGGATCCTCCCCCACGCGCACCCCTCCCGGCAGCGCGCTGCCGAGGGCCGGGTGGCCGGGAGCCTCCAGGGCGCCGGCCAGCGTGGCGTCCGCGGCCTCCGCCACCGCCGCCCGCACCCGCTCGCCCATGCGGCCGAGGGCCCCGACCACCAGTACCCGCAGCGGGGCGCCGGCGCTCAAAGCAGGCCGTGCTCCTTGAGCAGCACCTGGAGCCGCTCGCGGTGGCCCTCGGAAAGGGGCACCAGGGGAAGGCGCAGCTCCTCCCGGATCAGGCCGCGCAGCGCCAGGGCAGCCTTGAGCGGGATGGGGTTCGTCTCGCAGAAGAGCACCTCGACCAGCGGCAGGAGCTGCTGATGGAGCTGGCGCGCCCGCTCCACGTCGCCGCTGCGGAAGGCACGCACCATCTGCACCACCTCGGCGGGCGCCACGTTGGAGATGGTGGAGATGGCGCCGCGGCCCCCCACCGCCAGGATCGGGAGCGTGAGCGCATCGTCGCCGGAGAGCACCACGAAGTCGGCGGGGCAACGGGACACCACCAGCGAGACCTGACGCAGGTCGCCGCTCGCCTCCTTGACCCCCACCACCTGTTCGATGTCCGCCAGGCGCGCCATGGTCTCCACGTCGATGTTCGACGCAGTGCGACCGGGGATGTTGTAGACCAACAGGGGGCAGGCGGTCTGACGGGCCACCTCCGCGTAGTGCGCCACGATCCCGGCCGGGGTCGGCTTGTTGTAATAGGGCGAGATGAGCAGCGCTCCGTCGGCCCCCGCCTCCTTGGCGTGGCGGGTCAGGGCGACGGCCTCCTCGGTGGAGTTGGAGCCCGTGCCGGCCAGCACCTGCACGCGGCCCCGGGCGGCCGCCACCGTCACCTCGATCACGCGGCGATGCTCCGCGTGGGAGAGCGTCGCCGCCTCGCCCGTGGTGCCGCACGGGACGATCCCGTTCACGCCGGCCGCCACCTGCAGCTCCACCAGATGCTGGATGGCCCGCTCGTCCACGGCCCCGTCCCGGAACGGGGTCACCAACGCGGTGAGGACGCCTTCGAACACGCTCAGTCTCCTTCCAGGGCGATGCGGCCCGTGAAGACCTCGACCGCGGGGCCGGTCATCCGCACGCTGCCCGCGTCCTCGGGCCAGGCGATCTCGAGCTCGCCCCCGCGCAGCTCGATGGTGATGGCGCGCTCCGTGCGCCCGCCGAGGACCGCGGCCACCCCCACCGCGCTGGCGCCGGAGCCGCAGGAAAGCGTCTCTCCGGTCCCGCGCTCCCAGGTCCGCTGACGAAGCCTTCGGCGCGAGACGACCTCCACGAACTCGACGTTGACTCGGTTCGGAAACGCCTGGTGATGCTCGATGCGCGGACCGAGGCGCTCGACCGGGGCCCGCTCCACGTCGTCCACCCAGATCACGCAGTGGGGATTGCCCATGGAGACGCAGGTGACCCGGAGCCGCTCCCCCTCCACCTCGAGGGGGGCGTCCACCACCGGCCCCTCACCCGCGCCCAGGCGGGTCGGAATCTTGGCGGGGGCGAGCACCGGGCGCCCCATGTCGACGCCCACCCGGTCCGGGCCCACCCAGTGTGGCCGCACGATCCCCGCGAGGGTCTCCAGGGCGAACTCGTCCAGGGTCACGATGCCGCGATCGCGCAGCCACTTCGTGAAGACCCGCACCCCGTTTCCGCTCATCTCGGCGCGCGAGCCATCGGGGTTGTAGACGTCCATGCGCGCATCGGCCGTGCCGGACGGGCGCGCCACCAGGAGCTGGTCGCCGCCGATCCCGAAGCGCCGGTCCAGGAGCCGGCGCGCCAGGCGCTCGGGGTCGCCCGGGTCCCCACCGCGCCCGTCGATCACCACGAAGTCGTTCCCGGTCCCCTGCATCTTCGTGAACTCGAGGCAGGGACTCATCCGGTGAGGTCCTCCGGGATCGTCTCGCCCCGCACCAGGTCCTCGAGGGTCTCTCGGGCCCGCACCACCTCGAAGCGCGCGCCCCGGACCAGCACCTCGGCGGGCCGCGGGCGACCGTTGTAGTTGGAGGCCATGGCGAAGCCGTAGGCGCCGGCGGAGCGGACCGCCACCAGGTCCCCGGCCTCCAGCGCCGGGAGCGCCCGGTCCCGGGCCAGGAAGTCTCCGGACTCGCACACCGGACCCACCACGTCGACCCGCTCCTCGCCGGGCCGCGGCGGCCCCACCGGCTCGATGGCGTGGTGGCCCTGGTAGAGGGCCGGGCGCAGCAGATCGTTCATGGCCGCGTCCACGATCACGAAGCGCTTGTCGTCGTTGGTCTTGCGGTAGATCACCCGGGCCAGCAGGACGCCGGCATTGGCGGTGATCCAGCGCCCGGGCTCCAGCACGAGCTCGCAGCCCAGGTCGCCCACCGCCTGGAGCACGGCCCCGGCGTAGGCGCGCACGTCGGCGGGCTCGTCCTGCTCCTGGTAGCGGACCCCGAGGCCGCCCCCCACGTCGATCACCCGGATCGCATGGCCCGCCTCGCGCAAGGACTCCACCAGGCCCCGCACGCGTCCCAGGGCGTCCGCAAAGGGCTGGACGCCGAGCAGCTGGGACCCGATGTGGCAGTCCACGCCCACCACCTGCAGGTGGTCGAGGGCCTTGGCCTCGGCGTAGGCGTCCATGGCCTCGGCGATGGGGATGCCGAACTTGGCCGAGCGCAGGCCGGTGGAGATGTACGGGTGGGTGCGGGGGTCCACGTCCGGGTTCACGCGCAGGGCGATGGGCGCCCGCTCGCCCCGGCGGGCGGCCAGCGCGTCGATCCGGCGCAGCTCCGCCCGGGACTCCACATTGAACATGCGGATGCCGGTGGCGAGAGCGCGCTCGATCTCCGGGTCGGTCTTCCCGACCCCGGAGTAGACGATGCCTGCCGGGTCGGCGCCGGCCCGCAGCGCCCGGAACAGCTCTCCGCCCGAGGTCACGTCTACGCCCGCCCCACGGGCCACCAGGGTGCGGACCACGGCCAGGTTCATGTTGGACTTGATGGCGTAGCAGATGAGGTGCGGCGTCCCGGCGAACGCGTCATGAAGCGCGTCATACGCGTCGTGCAGCGCCGTCGCGCTGTAGACGTAGGCAGGCGTCCCCACCGCCTCGGCAATGCGCTCGAGGGGTACCTCCTCGGCGAAGAGTCGGCCGTCGCGACGGGAGAAGCGCTCGGTCATCGGGGCCTCTCCGGAACCTCGGAACCGTCGTCGCGCTCCTGGCTCGCATCCGGAGCGGCAGGCGCGGCCGTCGGCGCGGCCGCCGCGGGGCGGGCACGCTGTGGGGGACCGTACTTTCCGCACGCCGCCGGCGCGAGGCCCGCCAGGAAGATCGCGGCGAGGACCGCCCGCCTCACGAGCCGGGCTCGAGCGTTGCGAGGCGCCCGGCCTCCGCTTCGCACTCCTGCTCCGCCCGCGCCAGGGCCTCGAGGACGCGCTGCCGGGCGGTGCCGCCGGGGAGCGCGCGCCGCTCGAGGGCCTGCTCGAGGCCGACCAGCTCTCCGGCCGGCGCCGGGAAGGCGGGATGGAAGGCGCGCAGGTCCTCCCGGGAGAGCTTGCGCAGGTCCAGGTCCTTCTGGAGGCAGTCAGCCACCAGGCGCCCCACGACCTCGTGGGCCTCGCGGAAGGGAACCCCTTCCCGCACCAGCACCTCCGCCAGGTCCGTGGCCAGCAGCATGGGATCCTCGGCGGCGGCGCGCATGCGGGCCGCGTCCACCCGCAGGGTCGCCAGCGCCCCCGCCATCACCGCCAGGCAGTCGCCCAGGGTTGAGGCGGCGTCGAAGACCGGCTCCTTGTCCTCCTGGAGGTCCCGGGTGTAGGTCAGGGGGAGCCCCTTCAGCATGGTGAGGAGCGCCACCAGATCGCCGATCACGCGGCCCGCCTTCCCGCGCACCAGCTCGGGCACGTCCGGGTTCTTCTTCTGGGGCATCAGGCTCGAGCCCGTGGAGAAGGCGTCGGCCAGCTCCACGAAGCCGAACTCGCTGGACGACCAGAGCACCAGCTCCTCCGCCAGGCGCGAGAGGTGGACCATGCAGAGCGCCGCCGCGGCCAGGAACTCCCCGGCCAGGTCCCGGGAAGCCACCGCGTCCATGCTGTTCGGGGCGGGTGCCGCAAAGCCCAGTGCCCGGGCCGTCTCCTCCCGGTCGAGAGGCAGGGTCGAGCCCGCCAGGGCGCCGGCGCCGAGGGGGCAGTGGACCAGGCGCCCACCCAGGTCCGCGAAGCGGCCGGCGTCGCGCCCGAGCATCTCCACGTAGGCGAGCCAGTGATGGGCGAGCCGCACGGGCTGGGCGCGCTGGAGGTGCGTGTAGCCGGGCAGGACCGTGTCCAGGTGCTCCCGGGCCCGCTCGAGCAGGACGCGCCGCAGCTCCAGCAGGCTGCGGCGGGCCGCGATCGCCACGTCGCGCAGGTAGAGCGCCAGGTCCGTGGCCACCTGGTCGTTGCGGCTGCGCCCGGTGTGAAGCTTGCCGGCCACGGCGCCGAGCCGCTCCCGCAGCCGGGCCTCCAGGTTCATGTGCACGTCCTCGAGGGCCGGGTCGAGCTCGAGGCCTCCGCTGTCGAGCTCGAGCCCCAGGGCGAGCAGTCCTTCCACGAGGGCGTCCGCCTCCTCCGGCCGGATGAGCCCGGCCTTGGCCAGCATGCGGGCGTGGGCCACGGAGCCCCGGATGTCGTGCCGGGCCAGGGCGCGGTCGAAGTGCACCGAGGCGGTGAAGCGCTCCACACCGGGATCCGTCCGCTGCCGGAACCGACCCCCCCAGGGTTTGTCCTTGCCCATGGGCCGAAATCTCCGTGACCGCGGGGGCTTTGGCAAGCGCGGCGTTGCGGGACCCATCCCCCTCCCCTAGCCTACCGCGGCCGCGACCCGGAGGTGGGGGCGCAAGTCTCCGGCCGCTTCCGGTGCTCCCGGGGGGCTGCCCGGCCCCTGCGCGGACCCCCAGACCTCCCGGTCCAGCGCATGCCGCGCCGCTTCGACGCGGCACACGAGGCCCGGCCCGATGATCATCGTCATGAAGGCGGACGTGCAGGCGGATTCGCCCGAGGTCCAGCGCGTGATCGCGCTGGCGGAGAGCTTCCCGGGCATCCACACCAAGGTGCACCAGATCCAGGGCGTCACCCGTTCGGTCACCGAGATCTATCTCCTCGGCCAGACCGGTGTGATCCCGACGAGTCCCTTCGAGGAGTTCGCCAGCGTCGAGAAGGTGGTGCGGGTCACCGAGAAGTTTCGGACGGTGGGCCGACACGAGGGGCGCAACGAGCCCCTGGGCTTCGAGTACAACGGCGTCCAGATCACCCAGGACAACCTGACGCTCTTCCCGGGACTGTGCGCCGTGGACACGCGGGAGAACACCGAGCTCATGTTCCAGGCGCTAGCGCAGCATGGGATCGTCACGGCCCGGGCGGGGGCCTACAAGCCGCGCACCAGCCCCTACGACTTCCAGGGGCACGGCGCCGCGTGCCTGCCCTACGTCTTCGAGCTGGCGGGCAGGCACGGGATCCGCGTGCTGGCCATGGAGATCACCCACGAAGACCACGTGGAGGAGATCCACGCCGCCCTGGAGGCGGCGGGGCATCCGACCGGTGTCATGCTCCAGATCGGCACCCGCAACGCCCAGAACTTCGAGCTGCTGAAGGCCGTGGGCCAGCAGACCGAGTTCCCGGTCCTGTTCAAGCGGGGCATGGGCATCACCCTGGAGGAGTCCCTGAACGCCTGCGAGTACGTGGCGTCCAGCGGAAACCATCGGGTCGTCTTCTGCCTGCGGGGCATGAAGTCCCAGTTCGGCGATCCGCACCGGAACTTCGTGGACTTCGGGCACGTGCCGGTGGTGCAGCGCCTGACGCGCCTGCCCGTCTGCGTCGATCCCTCCCACTCGGTGGGCCGCCGGGCGGTCGCCCCCGACGGGATCCTCGACATCTTCCACGCGACTGCCCAGGGGGTGATCGCAGGCGCCAACCTGGTGCTGGTGGACTTCCATCCGCGGCCCGAGGAGGCCCTCTGCGACGGCCCGCAGGCGCTGCTGTTGGAGGAGCTGCGGCACTTCCTGGAGGATGTGGCGATCACGCGCCGCGCCTACGAGGAGCGCCGCAAGCTGCGGGCCCGAACCGTGGAGAAGACCTAGGCTCCGGCGCGACGCGCGCCGCCCTCGCCTCCCCCAGCGGAGGATTCCGCTTGCCCCGAACCAGGAGCCGACGCCCCGTGCGCCGCGCGCCCGGCGAGCGCCACGAGCCGCCCGCCGGGCGTTCCCGCACGCTGCGCCGGCTCGCCCTCACACTCCTTGCTGTCTCCTTTGCAGGAGGCGTGTGGACCAGCCAGCGGGTGGTGGAGCTCGACCGCATCGTGGTGGCCCGCTTCGAGGGGCGGCGTTTCCGCGTCCCCTCCCGGGTCTACTCGGCGCCGGCCATCCTCTACCCGGGGCTCGACACCGAGCAGGGCGGGCTGCGCCAGGCCTTCGACCGCCTGGGCTACCGCAGCGAGCCGGCTGGGCGGTCTCCCGCGCCGGGCGGCTACGTCTGGGGCCAGGGGCGCGTGCGGGTCCACCTGCGGGCCTTCGAGCATCCCACCCGGCCGGAGCCCAGCCGCGACATCGAGCTTCGCCTGGCGGCCGGGCGCATCGATTCGATCCGGGAGGCGGCCAGCGGCCGCGAGCTCGGGGCGGTCCTCCTGGAGCCCGAGCCCGTGGGGTCCTACTACGGCCTGGACCGGGAGCAGCGCGAGCTGGTGCGACTCGAGCACGTCCCGCCCTCCCTGGTGGCCGCGATCCTCGCCGTGGAGGACCAGCGCTTCGAGGAGCACCCGGGCATCGACTGGCGCCGGATCGCGGGGGCCTTCTGGGTCAATCTGCGCTCCGGTTCGATCCGCCAGGGCGGAAGCACGCTCACCCAGCAGCTGGTCAAGAACTTCTTCCTGACGCCGGCGCGCACCGTGCAGCGCAAGCTCCAGGAGGCGGTGATGGCCCTGCTGGTGGAGGCCCGCTACGAGAAGCCCGCCATCCTCGAGAGCTACCTGAACGAGATCTACCTGGGCCAGCGGGGGGCCACGGCCATCCACGGGGTGGGCGAAGCGGCGCGCTTCTACTTCGGCAAGCCGGTCGGCAAGCTGGGGGTCGCGGAGTCGGCGCTGCTGGCGGCGATCATCTCGAGCCCCGGCGCGAGCTCGCCGTTCCGAAACCCCGAGCGGGCCCGGGAGCGGCGGGATCTCGTGCTCCAGCTCATGCATCGTCAGGGGCGCATCGACGACGCCAGCTTCGTCGCTGCCCGGGGTGAGCCGCTGGTGCTGGCGTCCCGGACCCGGGAGCCCCAGGAGGCCCGCTACTTCCTCGATGCCCTGCGCCGCCAGCTCCCGGAGGTCTACGACGCCGAGGCCTTGACCTCCGAGGGGCTGCGCATCTACTCGACCCTGGACGTACGCCTTCAACAACTGGCCAACCGGGCCCTGCGCGAGGGGCTCGATGCCCTGGAGAAGCGCCATCCGACCCTGCGGGCCGAGAAGCCGAGCCGACGCCTCCAGGGCTGCCTGGTGGCCCTGCGGCCCCAGACCGGTGAGGTGGTCGCCCTGGTGGGCGGGCGCGACTACTCGGTCTCCCAGTTCGACCGCTGCACCCAGGCCCGCCGGCCGGCGGGCAGCGTCTTCAAGCCCATCGTCTACGTGACCGCTCTCGAGCCGCGCTCCGACGGCCCGCCGACCGTGACCCTGGCGAGCCGACTGGACGACGGCCCCCTCACCGTGCGCACCCCCGTGGGCGACTGGACTCCCGCCAACTACGACCACGAGTTCCACGGCACGGTCTCGGTGCGGCAAGCGGTGGAGAGCTCGCTCAACGTGGCCACCGCCCGCCTGGGTCAACAGGTTGGAATCGCCCGGATCGTCCAGATGGCGCGTCGGCTCGGCATCGAGAGCCCGCTCCCGGAGGTGCCGAGCCTCGCCATCGGCAGCGCGGACCTGACCCCGATCGAGCTGGCCCGCGCCTACGCCACCCTGGCCAACGGCGGCGTACGCCCGGAGATCCGCACCTTCGAGGATGCGGTGGACGCGGAGCGCGGCACCCTGGAGCGTCGCACGATTGCCTTCCAGCGCGTGCTCGACCCGGGCGTCGCCTACCTGGCCGCGTCGCTGCTCGAGGGGGTCGTGGACCGGGGGACGGCCCGGGCCGTGCGGGCCGCCGGCCTCACGGGGCCGGTCGCTGCCAAGACTGGAACCAGCGACGAGGAGCGCGACGCCTGGTTCGTCGGCTTCACTCCGGAGCTCGTGGCGGCGGTCTGGGTGGGCTTCGACGAGCCGCGCAGTCTGCGCCTGCCGGCCAGTCAGGTGGCGCTACCGATCTGGCTGCGCTTCGCCAAGGAGGCCACGGGTGGCCGGGTGCGCGGCGCCTTCGTCCCGCCCCCCAACGTGGCGCGTGCCGACGTGGACCCCCAGACGGGGGCCCTCGCCCTGCGCGGCTGCCCGGAACGGGAGGCCGAGTTCTTCGTGCGCGGAACCGAGCCGATCGAGACCTGTCCCGAGGGAGGCGCCTTCGCCCACGACGGCGACCAGGGACCCCTCGGGCCCGGCGGTCTGATCGACCGGCTGTTCGATCGCTGGCTGCGGGACGTCTTGTGAGCGGAACTCGTCGCCCGGCCAGCGCTGCCCTCCTGCTGGCGGCCCTCGCCCTGGCGGCGGCCTGTGCCTTGCCCGGCCTGGGCCCGCCGGGGGGGGCGGGCGAGACGTTCCGACTGAGCAGCGTGGCCGGGGAGGGAGACGCGCGACAGCGCGCCTCGACCCGGCTCGTCCTCGACGGCCTCGCAGCCGATGCGGCACTGCGTCCCGACGCCGCAGTGGTCCTCTACGAGAGGGCGTTGCAGCTCGATCCCACCAACCCGTGGGCCTTCCTGGCCCTGGCCCGCCATCGCGTGGAGGGACCCACCCCGCGGGCGGCACTTCCCGCCCTGGATCAGGCCGAGGCGATGCTACGAAGTCGCGGCGAGCTGGCCCCGGGGGTGGAGGCACATCTGCTGGGGCTGCGCGGCTCCGTGCTCCTCACCGACGAGCGTCGGGACGAGGCCTTGCCGTTGCTGCGTCGCGCTCGGGAGCTTTCCCCCTCGATCTGGAGCGACGCCCGACTCGAGGCCGAAGAGCTGCGTTAGCCCGCCCCGAGGGCGTGTGATAGCTTGCCCCGCTCCATGACGCCGAAGCTGAAGGTTTTTCTCGGGGCGTTGCTGGTGAGCCTGCCGCTCGACCAGGTCACCAAGCTCTGGGTCGATTCCTCCCTCACGTACGCCGACCGCATCCCCGTGATCGATGGCTTCTTCTACATCACCCACGTGCGCAATCCCGGAGCCGCCTTCGGTCTGTTCACCTCGAGCCCCGCGGAGCTGCGCCTCTTCTTCTTCATCGGCGTCTCTCTGGTGGCGATCGGCCTCATCTTTTCGTTCTTCCGTCGCCTGGCCCCGGGGGATCGTCTGTCCGCCTTGGCGCTGGGATTGATCCTCGGGGGAGCGGTCGGCAACTTGATCGACCGCGTGCGTCTCGGTGAAGTCGTGGACTTCCTCCACTTCCGTCTCTGGAGCGGCTACTCCTGGCCGGACTTCAACCTGGCCGACAGTTTCATCGTCGTGGGTGTCGCACTGCTGGTGATCGAGCTGCTGGCCAGCGAGGGCGAGAGTCGCGCTGACCCCGCGGGTGCCAAGCCCGGCGCGTGAAGGGCACGATCACCCTCCGACGGGTGCCCTGGCGCCTCAGGGCAATTGCCGAAAACTAAGGCGTTCCCCGAATCAGTCTCCGGACCCATTGCGAGACGTCCACGGTCTCCCTCGGTAGATTGCGTGCAAGAGCTTCGTCAACTGCTTGACACGAAAAACTTTCGGAGATAGGAAAGAGGACTCGGACGGAGTTCTTCGTCGGGAACGCAATCGAGCCGACGGAAGAGCGAGCCCACCAAGATGCGACGTGCCAAGAGTGAGTACGCGATCCAGACCGTGACCAACGCGCTTCGTCTGCTCGAGGCCTTCGAGGCAGGCGAAGAGTTCGGCGTGACCGAGCTGTCGCGGCGGCTCGGTCTGCACAAGAACAATGTCTTCCGTCTGCTCGCGACCCTCGAGCAGAAGGGCTACGTGGCCCGGAGTCCCCGCAGCGACCGCTATCGCCTCGGCCCGAGCTGCCTCGGGGTCGGCCAGTCCTTCGCCCGCAGCCACGAGCTCGTCCAGCGGGCTCGGCACGTGTTGGATGCCCTGGCGGAACGGACCGGGGAGTCGGCCCACCTGGGTGTGCTGCGGGAGTTCGAGGTGATCCACCTGACGGGTGTCCAGTCGCCCCGCCTGGTGATGACGGGGGTGCGCGTCGGCCTGCGTCTGCCCGTCCATTGCACGGCCCTCGGCAAGGTGCTGATCGCCTGTGCCCCTCCCGGCATCCAGCGGGCCTACGACCTGCAGGCGAGCCGGGAGGGGGCCCTCGAGGCGCGCACCCCGGCGACCATCGTGGACCGGGACAAACTCCTGGAGCACCTGCGGGCCGTGGCGGCCCGGGGCTGGGCCCTGGACGTGGACGAGTGCGAGGTCGGCCTCTCGTGTGTGGCCGCGCCGGTCTTCGACGCCGAGGGGTCCGTGCTGGCGGCCCTCTCCGTGTCGGGTCCCACGTTCCGCCTGGAGCCCACGCTCCTCGAGTCGACCCTGTCTCTTCAGGTCCTCGCCGCCGCCGCCCGCCTCTCCCGCGACCTCGGCCACGGGAACGTTGTCGACTGATTGACGCTTCGCTCGAAGGGCCGCGCCCCCGCGACGCCCCCAGGAGCAGTCAACTAGTCAAGGACGTCCCCCACTGCTACCTTCCCTTCACTGCAAGTCTTCGTTTTCGCTTGGAGAATGACTGAGGGTCGGGTTTTGGATTCCGGTCCCCCGCGCGGAGGTCACCCCTGATGGAATTCTCCCTGAGCGACGATCAGCTGGCCCTCCAGGAGACCGCCCGCCGCTTCGCCCAGCAGGAGATCGCCCCGGTGGCGGCGGAGTACGACCAGAGTGGGACCTTCCCCCGGGACATCATCAAGAAGGCCTGGGAGCTCGGGCTGGTCTCCACCTGCGTGCCCGAGACGTACGGCGGGGTCGGCCTCGGGTTGCTGGAGAGCTGCCTCGCGGTCGAGGAGCTCGCCTGGGGCTGCTCCGGCTTCACCACCTCCATCATGTGCAACGACCTCGGCCTGATGCCCATCGTGCTGGCCGGCAACGATGCCCAGAAGAAGCAGTGGCTCACCCCCTGCACCCAGGACTTCAAGCTGGTCTCCTTCTGCCTGTCCGAGCCCGAGGCGGGGTCCGACGTGGCGGGCCTCCAGCTGCTGGCCGAGAAGGACGGCGACGACTACGTGCTGAACGGCACCAAGTGCTGGATCACGAACGGGGGCGAGGCGGACCTCTACACGGTCTTCGCCACCCTGGACCGCAGCAGCCGCCACCTGGGGATCTGCGCCTTCGTGGTCCCCCGCGACGCGCAGGGCCTCAAGCCGGGCAAGAAGGAGGACAAGATGGGCCAGCGGGCCAGCGACACCCGCCTGGTCCACTTCGACAACGTGCGCGTGCCGGCCGCCCAGCGCCTGGGGGCCGAGGGCGAGGGGTTCAAGATCGCCATGCGCACCCTCGACGCCACCCGCCCCGTGATCGGGGCCCTGGCGGTGGGGATCGCCCGCCGGGCCCTGGACGAGTGCCTGGCCTACGCCCGGGAACGCAAGGCCTTCGGCTTCCCGATCGCCGGCTTCCAGGCGATCCAGTTCATGCTGGCCGACATGGCCAAGGACCTGGACGCCGCACGTCTGCTCACCTGGCAGAGCGCCTGGATGGTGGACCAGGGCCTGCGGGCGTCCAAGCAGTCCTCCTTCGCCAAGTGCTTCGCCACCGATGCCGCCATGCGCATCACCACGGACGCCGTCCAGGTCTTCGGCGGAAACGGCTACACCCGGGAATACCCGGTCGAGAAGCTGATGCGGGACGCCAAGCTGATGCAGATCTACGAGGGAACCAACCAGATCCAGCGCCTGGTGATCGCCCGGGAGCTGCTGAAGGAGTAGCGGGGTGCGGGGCGCCCGGAGCGAGTCGGGCCAGCCCGCGCCGGACACCCTCCCGGCGCCGCAACCTCCCGGAACGGCGACCGAAACCCGTTCGACATCCCCCGAGGTGATCTGGTAGACTGCCGCGTTCCGATCGGCAGCCGGGGTCGGGGCCCGCCGGACACGAGGACGCGTTGCCGTGATCACCAAAGAGCAGGCGCTGGCCTACCACTCCAGCGGACGGCCCGGGAAGGTCAAGGTCGTCCCAACCAAGCCAACCGTCACCCAGGACGACCTCTCCATGGCGTACTCGCCCGGCGTGGCCGAGCCTTGCCGGGAGATCGCCCGCAACCCCGAAGAGGTGTTCCGCTACACGGCCAAGGGGAACCTGGTGGCCGTGGTCACCAACGGGACCGCCGTGCTCGGCCTGGGCAACATCGGTCCGCTGGCGGGCAAGCCCGTCATGGAGGGCAAGGGCGTCCTCTTCAAGCGCTTCGCGGACGTGGACGTCTTCGACATCGAGATCGCGAGCGAGGACCCGGAAGACGTGATCCGGGTCTGCCAGCTCATCGCGCCCACCTTCGGCGGCATCAACCTGGAGGACATCCGGGCGCCCGAGTGCTTCGAGATCGAGCAGCGGCTGATCGATACCATCGACATCCCCGTCTTCCACGACGACCAGCACGGCACCGCCATCATCTCTGGCGCCGCCCTGATCAACGCCCTCGACATCACCGACAAGAAGATCGAGGAGGTGCAGGTCGTGTTCTCCGGGGCGGGCGCCTCGGGCATCGCCTGCGCCAAGCTGTATCGGGATCTCGGTGTGCAGCCCGAGAACATCCTGCTGGTGGACAGCCGGGGTGTCATCTACGAGGGGCGCGAGAAGGGCATGAATTCCTACAAGGCCGAGTTCGCGCGCAAGACCCCCGCCCGGACGCTGGCCGACGCCCTCAAGGGTGCGGACGTCTTCGTGGGCCTCTCCCAGGCCGGACTCGTGACCGGGGAGATGGTCAAGTCGATGGCGCGCCGGCCCATCATCTTTGCCATGGCGAACCCGGACCCGGAGATCACCCCGGACGAGGTGAACCAGGTGCGCACCGATGCCATCATGGCCACCGGCCGTTCCGACTATCCGAACCAGGTCAACAACGTGCTCGGCTTTCCGTTCATCTTCCGCGGCGCCCTCGACGTGCGCGCCCGCAAGATCAACGAGCCCATGAAGCAGGCCGCCGTGAGTGCCCTGGCCGAGCTGGCCCGGCGCGGCGAGGCCGTCCCGGACGTAGTGAAGCGCGCCTATCCCGGCGACGACCTCGAGTTCGGCGCCAAGTACATCATCCCGAAGCCCTTCGATACCCGGGTGCTCACCTACGTGGCGCCGGCGGTGGCTCAGGCCGCCATGGAGAGCGGGGTGGCACGCAAGACCATCGACATCGTCCAGTACGAGCAGAGGCTCGTGAGCATCGTCGGGGACCTCGCCAACCTGTGACCTCCGGGGACCGCTTGCCATGTCGGTCGAGGAGAAGATCAAGCGCCTGGAGGAGCTCAACGCCCGAGCCGAGCTGGGCGGCGGCCAGGTGCGCATCGATCGCCAGCACGAGGCCGGCAAGCTCACGGCCCGCGAACGTCTGGAGCTGCTCCTCGATCCGGGCACGTTCGCCGAAACCGACCGCTTCGTGGTGCACCGCTGCACCGACTTCGGGATGGACGAGACGAAGATCCCGGGCGACGGTGTGGTGACGGGCCACGGAAGGATCGACGGCCGGCAGGTCTTCGTCTTCGCCCAGGACTTCACGGTCTTCGGGGGCAGCCTCTCCGGGGCCTTCGCCGAGAAGATCTGCAAGATCATGGACCTGGCCGCCAAGGTGGGCGCGCCGGTGATCGGGCTCAACGACGGCGCCGGCGCCCGCATCCAGGAGGGTGTCGTCTCGCTGGGTGGCTACGGCGACGTCTTCCTGCGCAACGTGCTCTCCTCCGGGGTGATCCCGCAGATCTCGGCCATCATGGGCCCGTGTGCGGGCGGCGCTGTCTACTCCCCGGCCATGACCGACTTCATCATCATGGTGAAGAACAGCAGCAACATGTTCATCACCGGGCCGGACGTGATCAAGACCGTGACCCACGAGGACGTGTCGGCCGAGGAGCTGGGCGGGGCGGTGGCCCACGCCAGCCGGAGCGGCGTGGCGGACTTCGCAGTGGGCAGCGAAGAAGAGTGCATCCAGGTGATCCGCGCGCTGCTCTCCTTCGTTCCCCAGAACAACCTGGAGGACCCGCCCTTCGTCCCGACGGACGACGACCCGAATCGCATGGACCCCCGCCTGCGGACCCTCGTGCCGGACAACCCGAACAAGCCCTACGACATCAAGGAGCTGATCCGGCTGGTCGTGGACGACGGCAACTTCCTGGAGGTCCATCCCCTCTACGGCAAGAACCTCGTGGTGGGCTTCGCACGCTTCGGGGGGCGCTCGGTGGGGATCGTGGCCAACCAGCCCGCCCACCTGGCCGGTGTGCTCGACATCGACGCCTCGCGCAAGGGTGGCCGCTTCGTGCGCTTCTGCGACGCCTTCAACCTCCCGATCATCACCTTCGTGGACGTGCCGGGCTTCCTGCCCGGCGTGGCCCAGGAGCACGGCGGAATCATCACTCACGGCTCGAAGCTGCTCTACGCCTTCTGCGAGGCCACCGTGCCCCGCATCACCGTGATCACGCGCAAGGCCTACGGCGGGGCCTACGTGGTCATGAGCAGCAAGCACACCCGGGCGGACGTCAACCTGGCGTACCCCACCGCCGAGATCGCCGTGATGGGGCCCGAGGGCGCCGTGAACATCGTCTTCCGCAAGGAGCTGGCGGACACCGACGATCCCGCCGCCCGCAAGGACGAGCTGGTGGCCGACTATCGGGAGACCTTCGCCAACCCCTTCAAGGCGGCGGAGCTCGGATACATCGACGAGGTAATCAAGCCCGAGGAGACGCGCCCCAAGATCATCCGCGCCCTCGAGATGCTGGCCACCAAGCGCGATAGCAACCCGCCGAAGAAGCATGGGAACATCCCGCTCTGACGGCGGGGCGGGGGGCGCCCGCATGTTCCGCAAGGTCCTGATCGCCAATCGTGGCGAGATCGCGGTGCGCGTGATCCGCGCCTGCCGCGAGATGGGCGTGAAGACGGTTGCGATCTACTCCGACGTGGATCGCAATGCGCTTCACGTCCGATTTGCCGACGAAGCCCATCATTGTGGCCCTCCGCCGGCCCGCGAATCCTATCTCGTGATCGACCGCATCCTGGAGATCGCCCGCAAGGCGGGCGCCGACGCCGTGCACCCGGGCTACGGGTTCCTGGCGGAGAACGGCGACTTCGTGGACCGCTGCGAGAAGGAGGGCCTGAGGTTCATCGGTCCGAGCGGGGACGTGATGCGCGCCATGGGCGACAAGGTGACCGCCCGCCAGGCCATGGAGAAGGCCGGCGTCCCGATCGTGCCGGGCACCACCGAGCGCCTCTCGGACGAAGCCATCACGCGCTGGATCCGCGAAGTGGGGCCGCCGGTCATGGTGAAGGCGACCGCCGGCGGCGGCGGCAAGGGCATGCGTCTGGTCCGGAGCGAGGCGGAGATCGAGCGCGCCGTGGCGCGCGCACGCAGCGAGGCGCGCTCCTCGTTCGGCGACGACGGCCTCTACGTGGAGAAGTTCATCGAGCAGCCGCGTCACATCGAGATCCAGGTCCTGGCGGACTGCCACGGCAACGTGATCCATCTCTTCGAGCGCGAGTGCTCGATCCAGCGCCGGCACCAGAAGGTGATCGAGGAGGCGCCGGCCAACGGGATGACCCCGGCCTTGCGCGCCAAGATGGGTGAAGCGGCAGTGGCTGCGGCTCGCGCGGTCGACTACGTGGGCGCAGGCACCATCGAGTTCCTGGTGGATGCCAAGGGCCACTTCTACTTCCTCGAGATGAATACGCGCGTCCAGGTGGAGCATCCGATCACCGAGGCGATCACGGGCGTCGACATCGTGAAGGCCATGATCCGGGCGGCGGCCGGCCAGCCGCTCGGGATCCGCCAGGAGGAGGTGGCGATCCACGGTCACGCCATCGAGGCGCGCATCTACGCCGAGGATCCGGACAAGGACTTCGCGCCCTCGCCGGGGAAGGTGCTGGTCTACCGCCCGGCCGACGGCTTCGGGATCCGGGTGGACAGCGGCGTCTATCAGGGCGCCAGCGTGAGCGTCTTCTACGACCCCATGGTCGCCAAGCTCGTGGCCTGGGGACGCGACCGGCCCGAGGCGATCGATCGCCTGAAGCGCGCCCTCGCCGAGTTCGTGGTGAAGGGCATCAAGACCTCGATTCCCTTCCACCAGAGGGTCGTGCACCACCCGATCTTCGTGGCAGGGCGCTACGACACGGGCTTCATCGACGCCCACATGGCCGGGGGCAAGGGGGGTCCGCAGCCGGTGGAGGGCGACGAGGCCCGCGAGGCCGAGCGGGTGGCCTTCATGCTGGCGGCCGTGGCCGCCTACCAGCGCGACAAGCGACAGGCGGAGCGGACCATCAGCGGGCGGAGCGGCGTGGCGCAGAGCCCGTGGAAGAGCTTCGGGCGCCGCTTCGGGATGCGGAGCGGCCTGCGGTGAACTACGAGGTCTCGGAGAAGAAGGGTGCCACCCGCCGGCTGGCCCTGCGCGAGCTCGAAGAGGGTGTCTACGAGGTCACGATCGGGGAAGAGACGGTCCACGTGGACGTGGTCCAGAGCGGGCCCAGCACCTACTCGGTGATCGAGGACGGCAAGCAGTTCGAGGTGATCGTGGACGAGCGGGGCACCCATGGCTTCGACGTCCTCGTGGCGGGGCGCCTTTTCCATCTGGACGCCGTGGACGAGCGCATCAAGGCCCTGGCCGGCTCCGCCAAGGCCACGGTCACCGGGCCGCAGACGGTCGAGGCCGAGATGCCGGGCAAGGTGGTGAAGCTCCACGTGGCGGCGGGCCAGCCCGTGCGGGAAGGGCAGGGCGTCGTGGTGGTCGAAGCCATGAAGATGGAGAACGAGATCTCCTCGCCCATCGACGGCATCGTGAAGGAGATCCCGGTGTCCGAGGGGCAGACCGTGGAGACCGGCGCCGTGCTCTTCGTGGTGGAGCCTTCGCCGTCTTCCAAGGCCTGACGTCGAGCCTTGTCCCGTCCCCTCCTCCTCGACACCGACATCGGAAGCGACGTGGACGACGCCCTGGCGCTCGCGCTCGTGCTGGCCGCGCCCCAGGAGTTCGAGTTGATGGCCGTCACCACCGTGGCGCGTGACACGCGCCTCCGCGCGCGCATCGCCGCGCGTCTCCTGGGGATCGCGGGTCGACGCGAGGTGGAGGTCTGCGCCGGTGAGCGCGGGGCCCTGCTGCGCGGAGAGGAGCGCTTCGGCTGGTGGGGCCACGAGGAGAAGTGCTTCTCCGAAGGACCCGACGCGCCCGTCTCGAACGAGCTGGCGCCCGAGCGCATGGTGCGCGCCGCCCGGGAGGTGCCGGGCCTGGAGATCGCGGCCATCGGTCCGCTCACCAACGTGGCGCGGGCGCTGGCCCTGGACCCGGACCTGCCACGGCGCGTGGGTGGCCTCACGATCATGGGTGGCCACGTGCGCGAGGTGCGCATCGGCGACCACGTCTGCAAGCCCGGGATCGACTACAACCTCTGCTCGGACCCCGAGGCCACCATGGCCGTGCTGGGGGCCGGCTTCCGCACCACGCTCGTACCCGCCGACGTGACGCTGCGGGTCTGGATGCGCGTGCGCGACCTCGAACGCCTCGAGACGGCGGGCGCCCTGGGTGCCGCCCTCGCACACCAGGTGCGCCTGTGGGCGTCCGTTCAGCACGAGATCTTCCCGAAGCTCGGCGGCACCCTCGAGCCCGACAACGTGGCCTTCCTGCACGATCCGCTCACGATCCAGGCCCTGATCGACGCGACGCCGCTGCGCTTCGAGACGCTCCGCATCGTGCCCACCATCGAGCGCGGCATCCTCCGCACCCTCGAGGTGGACCCCGGCCTCGGGCTCGGGGCGGAGATGCGCGTGGCCACGGACGTGGACGCGCGGGCCGCCGAGAAGGCGATGCTCGAGCGGATCGGCGCAGGCTAGAGCGCCGGCGGCAGGCCCAGGGGGTTCCGTACGCCGAGCGGTGCGCACGGCCCGCTGCCCCGCAGAGCGGTGCGGGTGCGAACGCCACTTCCCACCGCCCGCCGGGTCCGCGAGGCGTGCTACGCGATCCTTTCTTGCTCTTGCCCCACGTCCTCGGGCCGGAGTACCGCAAGGTGCGCGAGAAGTTCCTGGCCCCGGGCGCGCAGGCTGTCGCTGACAGCGACAGCCATTCACGGTCGAGCTCGAAGCCCTGCAGCAGTGGAGCCTCTCCGCTGAGGATGCCGCAAATACCCGCCAGCCGGCCCTCTCGGTGATCGGTGAGGAATCGGGGCGCTTGTTCGAGGACGTCCACTATGACGCGCAGGCGAAAGGAGGTGCACGCGAAGCCGCTCGCCGCCAGGTCACGTGTCTACCAGGCATCTCGGTCGCCACCGATTGCGAGTCCTGCATGCAGTGGCACATCGAGCAGGCGGCGGCGGCGCGGAAGGTGGTAGGTTCCTGGCCACGGGGCTCAGGTGGCTCGGCGCTGGCGGTCGTCGCCCGCGGCGTCCGGCTGAGCGCCCTAGCGGTTGGGCAGCCGATCCGTGCCTGAGAGGTGAGCCGTTGAAGACCGTAAAGCTAGTCGCAATCGCAGTCGTCGCATACGTGGGAATCATCGTCGCGTTTGAATCACTGATCGGGTACTTCCAGCCCGCTGACCGGTCGACCCTCGTCATCACCACCTTCGATGGCGACGGAGTCCCATATGACCGGGTCCTGTCCCGCCTCGAGAGCAATGGCCAGCTCTACGTGGCAGCCAACCACTGGCCCCGTGCCTGGTACGACCGCGTGCTGGAGAAGCCGGAGGTGCAGGTCACGCTGGATGGCGAGAAGGGCGACTACCGGGCCGTGCCTGTCACCGGAGTGGAGCGCGATCGGGTCGCCGGCGAGAACAGACTGGGGGTAGTCCTTCGGATCCTGACCGGCTTCCCGCCCAGATCGTTCGTCCGGCTGGATCCCCGCTAGCGGGTGGTCGGGCGGGGCCGCCACGGCGAGCACCCTTCGGCTGCCCAACAACGCGCTGCAGCGGACAGCGCTTGGCGCCCGGCGCAATCGCTTCGTGGTAGACTCTGGCAGCGTGCGCCCGCGCCTCGCCGCTGTGGGTCAGCGCGGTGCGGCGCAACTGAGCGCCCGGTCCGTTGGGCGGATCCAGAACGCACCGGCCGCAGCAACGGCGGGAAATCAATCGTGGGCGATCCCGTACATTCCTTGATCCTCGATCTTCTGGAGTGGATCGCACCTCGGCCGAGGTCATACGCAGAGGTCATCGACGCGTGGCGCACCTCGTGTCCTCGGCTTCCCGTCTGGGAGGAGGCCACCGATCGCAGGTATGTCGAACTCCGGGAAGGAGACACTGGCATCCCGATGGTCTGCCTGACGTCGCGCGGTCGCGAGTTCCTGAATCGGCATCGGGGAGTCGAACGCACGCCCGGGACCCCTGGCGAACGATAGAACCTGATTTGCGCAGCACCGCCCAGCGAGGCGCTGCAGCTGGCGAGCAAGTTCCAATCGATGCGTGGTACCGTTTGGCATCGAAGTCGGGCGCTTCGGTCGAGCCACGGAGGCGCTGTGACTCGCGGGTGGGCGCCAAGTCCGTTGGGCGGCGCTGGATCGGAGGGTCCTGTGAAGCGAGTGGCCGAGCTGCGCGACCTCTCAGACGACCACCACACAGGGCTCGTGCTCGCGCGCCGGTGCAAGCAAGCCGGCCGCGCAGACTCCGATCTTTCCGCCGAGCAGGTTTGGGAGCAGGTACTCGAGGCGTTCTCGAGCCACCTGGAGCCGCACTTCCAGATCGAGGAGCAACATCTTCTTCCGGCGTTGGAAGCCATTGGGGAGGCTGCACTCGCTGCGCGAGTCCGCCAGGACCACAGCGCTCTCCGTACGCTACAGAGGATCGAAGTCCCCAACCGAGCGTTGGTCAAACGCTTCGGCGAGCTTCTCGAATCGCATATCCGTTACGAGGAGCGCCAAGTGTTCGAGCCTACCCAAGAACGGCTGCCGGCTCGTGCCCTCCAGGCCATCGCAGTGGCTTGCCAAGCCATCCCGCGGGTTTGCCCCGCCTCGCTCAAGGTGTAGCGCCGGGCTGCCTGACAAGGGGGTGCAGCCGCCGTGGCACAGCGCGTTCCAAGCGACCGATGATAGAGTCTGGCATTGAACTTGGGTGCCTCAGCGGCCGTCGGCGGCGTGTGCCACGCGGATGAGCGCCCGTTCCGTTGGGCGGCCACCAGACGAGGCGTGACACTTCTTGAGTACATCGCGGCCGCCTTCCAGCCCGAGTCGAGGTCCTGGGTCCATGCAAGCTGGGTCTGCCTCGGTATCTTCTTGATCAGCCTGACCTGGTGGTTCTTCTGGTCGTACCAAGAGGTCAACTGGAACTACGCCCGCTTCCTGATCGCCCTCCTCCCAGTCGGCCTCCTCTACGTCCTGGCAGCCCGGCAGCCGGGTGCCCGATCCGTTGCCGGCGTCGCCGCGACTCGGAGGCCTGCCGCATGATCCCCTTCATCGTCCTGGTCGTCGTCCTCTTCGTGGGGTTCCTGATGGCCGCGCGATTGGAGTCCTGAATGGTCGCGGGGCATTACGCAATATCGCTGGTGGCCTACGAACGGCATCGGGAAGGACCGCTCTGGCTCTTTCTGATCGCCGGGATGTTTCTCGACATCCTGATGATCCTACTGGTGCTCGTCGGAGTCGAAGAAATGGCTCCAGGCCCAGGCGCCACTCGCCCCGGCTTCTCCACCATGGTCATCGACATGTCGTATAGCCACGATCTCGTCCCAGTCGCCGGGTGGGCGGTCGCAATGACCGCAGCTGCCTACCTCGTAACGCGGAACCGGGGAGCGGCAATCTGGGCGGGCGGTCTGGTCGTGCTGCATGAAGTGGCGGATCTTGTATCCGGGTTTCCGCATTTCGTGCTCGGTCCCGACAGCCCCGCAATCGGACTCGGACTCTACATCCATGCGCCCGTTGGCGCGCTCGTCGCCGAATTGCTGGTGGCCTTGGCCTGCGTTTGGTGGTTCAGCACGCGTACAAGACTCGCTGGCAGACGGCAGCTGGCACTGTATCTCCTATCCTTCTTGGGCGTTGGGGCGCTCCTGCCCATGGCGCTGTGACGGCCCGCCGCCCAACAAGACGATGCAGCGGATGTGGCACGGCGCGTTCCACCCCGCATCACATCGGGGCGGTCACCGGCCGGGCCAGCTGCAGCGTCTGCGATCACGGTCCCGCAGTTTCAGAGGGCCCGCGAGCTGGCCGTGGAGCCGTTTCGGACCCATCAGATCCGTCGGCACCTGCGCGCAACGCCCGCTGCTTCGCATCATGCAATTCGGACTCCAGCATGCCGCCCAAGTCGCGGGACGAGTCCATCCCGTCACTGCCCGGACACGGCCGGCTGCGCCGTGACGAAGGGTGCTAGGGTCTGGGCGTCGTGGCTCGAATGGCCCGGCGCCGGCGGTCGGTGCTCGCGGCGCAGCAGAGCGCCTGGGCCGTTTGGGCGGCGTGATCGGAGACCCCGGCAGATGTCCCCAATCCAGCCCTTCGTCATCCACGAGCAAGAGTGCGAATTCGAGCGGTGGGATGAGCCGGCAGCCGGGCGGGTTCGGTGGCGGACTCTGCTGAGCGGAGATCGCACGCCAACCGAGTCACTCACCCTGGGCGTGGCTGAGCTGGAATCCGGTGAAGCGAAGGATTTTCGCCCACACCGGCACGCGCAGGCGGAGGTGTATTACATCCTTTCGGGGGAAGGAACCGTCACCATCGCAGGCAAGGAGTATCCGGTACGGGCAGGCTCCGCGGTCTTCGTGCCCGGTGACGCTGTGCACGGAGCGCGGAACACTGGAAGGGAGCTGCTCCGGCTACTCTACGTGTTCCCCGCTGACTCGTTCGATGAGATCGAGTACGAGTTCCCCTCCTCGTGAGACTCCAGCCGCACGCCGCCCGACAAGGCGCCGAGGCCGCACCGCCCGGCGCAATCGGTCCGTGAGACGGTCCGGCGGCGGGCGCCGGCATCCCTCGCTACCGGTCAGCGCCCGCGGCGCCGCTGAGCGCCCGGTCCGTCAGGGGGCGGCAGTGACATGACGGACACCTTGGCGACGTTGGGGAGCTCGCCGCGACCTCGCTGGATGAGCGCGCTCGCCATCTTCTGCCTCGCAACGGTGCTGTTTCTCGTTCCACGAGATCTCTTCTTCGCCGAAACCCGCGACGTGGAGGTCTGGCTCGGATTCGAGCTCCGAGGAACTCTCGCGCTGGCTACAGCGCCGCTTCACTGGGCCATCTTTCTGCTCGGCGCCTGGGCCTTCTGGTTTCGGCGCCCCTGGATCCTGCCGTGCGCCGCAGGCTATCTGTTCTACATTGGAATCAGCCACCTCATCTGGAGCGAGGCCAGCCCGAATGGGCGAGGCTGGCCTTCGGGCCTCGCACAGGCTCTGGTGATTTCAGTCCCGGGCGTCCTGCTCCTGCGCGCTCACCGCCTGACGAGGCGCGAACCAGCGGTGGAATAGGCTCCTGGCGAGCGTGCCGAACCTGTTCAGCGGCTTCCGCGTCTTGTGCGCCCCGGTTCTGCTGGCGCTGGCGTGGCAGGGCGCCCCGGGCGCCTTCCTGACCCTCTTCGCTCTCGGGCTCGTATCCGACGTGTTGGATGGCGCGCTTGCCCGGTGGCTTGGCCAGGAATCGGACTTTGGGGCCCGGCTCGACCAGTGGGCCGACTTCGCGCTCTGGGTCTCATTTCCGCTGGGCGCCTGGTGGCTCTGGCCCGATGTCGTTCGCCGGGAGGCAAGCTACGTGGTTCTTGCCGTTGTTTGCCTCCTGCTACCCACGGCGTTGGCCTACGCAAAGTACCGGGCGGTTCCCGGCTATCACACCTGGTCGGCGAAGCTGGACTCGGTCCTGATGGGGATCGGCGTGCCCCTGCTCCTGGTATTCGACGTGGCCTGTCCGTTTCGTCTCGCAAGCCTCTTCCTGTTGGTGTGTGCGGTCGACGAGATGGGCATCACCTACCTTCTGCAGGAGTGCCGGCACGACGTGCCGTCGGTCTTTCATGCTGCGCGGCTGCGGAGAAGCAGAGCCGAGCAGTCGATCGGTGCTTCTGCAATGGGTGGCTCGAGCGAGGTGACTCCCGAGTAGCGCAATCCGATCTGGGCGCCCCGACGCGCCGTCCCCTGGCCACCCCGGGCTCGGCTGCCTGGGGTGCTAGGCTTCTCTCACGGGAGCGCCCACGGCAAGACGTCCGCGGCAAGAGGTTCGCGGCAAGAGGATGGAGGGCGGGGGTGGCGCAGGTGCTTCTATACGGCTGTCTCGTGGGCATCAGCCTGATCCTCTTTGCGTTCCCCAGGAGACTCCGAGCGCCCGTCGGGTGGCTGGCCGTCCTGGTGGGCGTCGCGGTCTTCGCCATACGCCTGCAACACGAGGGGCCGTATGCCTTCCCGGAGCGTGGAAACCTGCTCTCCGGGGTCCTCGCCCTGGTGGCGGGGCTCGCGCTTCTCGGGCCGTGGCTCGGAGGCGAGCGATCCACATCCCTGCTGACGCGCGCCGTCCTGGTGGCGACCCCGATCGTCGTCTTCTTCGGGCTCTACGCCACCCTCTCCGAACTCGAAGAAGTGGTCGTACTCCGCACCAGCGATGAACGAGGCGATACCCGGGACCTGCGTCTCTGGGTGGTGGACCACGAAGGGACGCCCTGGGTCACCATGCCCAGGTGGAAGGCCGAGGCGCACGGGCTCACGGACACTCGTGCCGAGCTGCTTCGGCGTGGCGCCATGGGTTGCGTGATCGCGAAGCGTCACGAGGACTACGCGACCGTGGACCAGATCTTCCGACTCCGTCACGAGAAGTACCGGATCCAGCGGCTCGCCACCGCCCTGGGGATCTTCGGTCGATCCGTGGGCAGGGACGTAGTGACCCTCCGCCTCGCGCCATGTCCCGCTCCCTGATTCCGGGACGGCGAAGCGGCCCGTGATCGCCGCTCTCGAGACGGCGATCCAGCGTGGGGACTCGGCTGCGGTGCAGGACCTTCTCGCCGACGGCGTCAATGCCGATTCCCGTGACCGATACGGCCAGACCGGCCTCATGTTGGCGGCCCACGCCGGGCACGTCGAGATCACGCGGACCTTGATCGCACACGGCGCCAGCCTGGACATCACGGCGAAGTAC
This sequence comes from Myxococcota bacterium, assembly GCA_041611735.1. Classification (GTDB taxonomy): domain Bacteria; phylum Myxococcota_A; class UBA9160; order UBA9160; family PR03; genus JBFIML01. The sequence continues at coordinate 52,259 of JBFIML010000027.1, forward strand.
GGCTTGAGCGCTCTGATGCTCGCGGTCGTTGGCGGGCACGCAGAGGTGGCGCGCCTTCTCTTGCGAGCCGGCGCGGATCCGTCCTTGCGGGGCGTCGGTGCGCCGGGCTTCGCGGACAAGACCGCCTGCGACCTGGCCATGGCTCGCGGCATGGAAGACCTCGCCCGAGAGCTGAAACCCCGCTGAGGATCCCTCGCGGCCGGAGAGCTCGCCGACCGCCTGAAGCCTCTACCCAGCTCCGCAGTCCTCGAGATGAGCAGGGATCCGGGTTCTTCGGCGCCTGGGATATCCTGCCGGTCGAACGGAGGGTCCGGCGCCCCGGTCGGGGTGGGCTGTCGGCGGAGTGCGCGATCGGTTCGGGCGCCAGTGGGCAGGGAGGGTGGGCAAGACGATGTACGGTGCCGACTTCGTTGCGTTCGTGGAGTCCGAGATCGCCGAGATCGACGTAGCCCAGCGCGGCGCCACCCCGGGCCAGCCCGTCCGGCGGCGAGACTAGGATGGCGGAACCCGCATCCATCAAGCTCTACTTCGATTACAAGAGCCCATTCGCGTTTCTGGCCATGCAGCCCGCTTTCGATCTACCCCAGCGGTTCCACGTGGAAGTCCGCTGGATTCCCTATCTGCTGCGGATCAAGGGCAAGGGAGAGCGGAGCATCTACTCCGAGTGGAAGGCCCGCTACTCCTATATGGACGCGCGAAGGTGGGCCAACCGAAGAGGAGGGTTTCCGATCAAGGGACCCCAGAAGGTCTACGATTCGACGGCATCTCTGATCGGCGGGCTCTACGCTCGGGAGCATGCCTTCTTCAGAAACTACACCGAGGCGGTGTACGCCAGGTTCTTCAATCGTCAGCTCGAGATCGACCTTCCCCAGGAGATCGCAGGCCTGGTCGACGAGCTGGGGCACTCCGGTGCCGATTACCTCGCCTGGTCCGAGGTCGAGGGCAGAGCGGAGCTCGACCGCTGCATCGAGGAAGGTCATCAGGACCACATCTTCGGCGTTCCGATGTTCCTGTTCGAAGGCGAGGCCTTCTGGGGTCACGATCGGATCCCTCTGCTGGAGGAGCGCCTTTCGGAGCATGGTCTCCGGCTCTAGGCCGAGCCTGCCGGAGCGCCTGGCTCATCGGGCCCAGAGGCGGCGTGCCGGCGGTCCGAGCCGCCACCCACCGGGAGGGAGCAACCAATGGCGAGCACGCTGATCCTTCTGGCTGCGGCGGCGCTCGGTCTCTCGGCAGGGGCCTTGCTGACCGAGGGCGCAGTCCTCGTTCCCTTCTGGCGATCATTGCCGCCCGACTCGTTTCTCGACTGGTACCGCGAGAACGGGGCACGGCTGCTGCGATTCTTTGGACCACTCGAGATCCTGGCGGCGCTGCTGGCGTGCCTGGCCGCGGGCGCGAGCTGGCTCCAGGGGAGTTCCCATGCGCCGCTGCTGGCTGTTTCCGGATGCCTGGCGCTCGGGGTGGTCGGGACATTCCCGGTGTATTTCCAACGCGCCAATGCCAGCTTCGCCGAGGCAACCATCGAGAGCGACCGCGTTGAGGATGAGCTGCGCCGCTGGAGCCGCTGGCATTGGGCGCGAGTCGGCCTGGCTGCCGCTGCCTTCCTTGCAGCTCTCCTGGCCCTGGTTGCTGCGACTCCGGGAGCTGCCTCCTAGCGTGAGGTCGGTTTCCCGCCGGGGTGGGGAGGTCCGCGACCCATGAAGCTCTACATCACCGAGACGTCTCCCTACGCGCGCCTTGCGCGAATCGTGCTCCTGGAGAAGGGACTCGAGAGCCGGGTCGAGATCATCGCGGCTCGGACCCGTACTGCGGAGAGTGCGTACTATCGCATCAATCCGTCAGGAAGGGTTCCGTGCCTCATCCGTGACGACGGAGTCGGGCTGGAAGGATCCGCTCTCATCTGCGCCTACCTGGATCACCTCGATGGCAACCCAGTCTTCCAGCAACCCGCAGGAGAAGCAGCCTGGGAAGCCCAGCGTCTCGAGGCGCTGGCAAGAAGCCTGCTGGATGGTCATGCCGTCTGGGGTCGCGAGCTCCAGCGGCCTCGACCCGAGCGCTCGCCCGCACTCCTCGAGCACGAGGCAGGCCGCAGCGGCCGCCTGGCGGACCTCTGGGAGCGGGAGATCGACCATCCGCTCATGCGCAGCGCCCTCAACATGGCGCAGATGACGCTCGTTTGTGCTCTCGGCCTCGAAGCTCGCAATCCCGATCTACGCTGGCGGCCGGGACACCCGAGGCTCTCCCACTGGTTCGACCAGCTTGCCTCGCGCGCCTCCTTCGCAGCCACCGTGCCACCCTCCGGACCGAGGTTGGCATCGTCGCCGGGAGAGCGTCGGAAGCCGACTGCGAAGCTCGAGATCGAGGCGATCGGTCGGGTGCACGCTCCTCGCGTCGACCTGGGGGACGATCTCTGGGGCGGCCTCGAGTCCCGCATCGTGCTCGACGAGCGGTTCGAAGCCGATGCCTTGGAAGGGATCGACCATTTCTCCCACGCCGAGGTCGTCTTCGCCTTCGACCGAGTCGATCCCGGCAAGGTGGTCCGCGGAGCACGCCACCCCCGCAACGATCCGAGCTGGCCGGCGGTCGGGATCTTCGCGCAGCGGGGGAAGAACCGGCCCAACCGCATCGGGACCACGCTGTGCAGGATCCTGCGCCGGGAGGGCCGGGTCCTCCACGTGGCCGAGCTCGATGCCATCGATGGGACTCCGGTCCTGGACATCAAGCCGGTGATGCGGGCCTTCCTCCCGCGAGGAGAAGTCCGGGAGCCGGAGTGGTCTCGGGAGCTCATGCGCCGATACTGGGCGCACCCGGAGTAGGGGGAACCCATGAGTCGAACGCGCGTGCCGCGCCGTCTCGTCACCATCTCCGTGAGCCACTTCTGTGAGAAGGCGCGCTGGGCGCTCGACCGTGCGGGCCTGGACTACGTGGAGGAGGGCCACTTCCCCAATGCCCACTACCTGGCGTCGTTTCCAATCGCACGGACTCCGTACGTGCCGATCCTCGTCGACTGGGGACGTGTCGTTCCCGATTCCACTGCAATCCTGCATCACGTGGACGGCCTGGTGGCAGAGGATGCGCGCCTGTTCCCGGTCGGCGGCTCCGCGCTCGAGGTGAGCCGTCTCGAAGAGCGCTTCGACGCGGACCTCGGCCCGGCGACGCGTCTGTGGGCGTACTGGCACTGGTTCGGCCGCACCCGCGAGCTCCTGCACTACGCGGGCCACGGCACGCCGCGGCTGGAGCGGCTCCTGGCGCCGCTTCTGGTCGGCGTCATGAAGCAGATGACCCGGCGACGGTTCTCGATCGATCGCGAAGCGGCGGAGCGATCGATCCGTACCGTGCGCGGGATCTTCGAGGAGGCGGGCGCGCTGTTATCCGACGGCCGCCGCTTCCTCGCGGGAGACCGGTTCACTGCGGCAGACCTGACCTTCGCGTCGCTCGCGGCCCCGGTGCTGCTGCCGCCCGAGCACGGTGTTCCGCTCCCGCCGATCGAGGAGGCGCCGCAGGCCATGCGCAGCGAGATGGAGCGCCTGCGCAAGACGGCGGCGGGCGCCTTTGCCCTGCGCCTCTACTCCGAGGAGCGGAGGCGCGCTGGGGCCGTTGGGCCATGAGCCCCGCCATGCGATCGTGGGACGCCCTGCCCGAGCGGCTGCTCGCGGACCGGGGAACCGAGAGCGCCGGCTTGCTGGCGCGCGGTCTCCGCCACTACCGCGCCGCCGCGCAATACCTCCACGGGCTCCCCTATGGTCGCAACTCCAATCGCTCGGACTACCGCCTCGTCCTCAAGGAGGGTCGTGGCACCTGCAGCACGAAGCATGCGCTGCTGGCGGCGGTGGCCCTGGAGCAAGGGCTCCCCGTCTTCCTCACCATCGGGATCTACGACATGAGCGAGGCCAACACACCCGGCGTCGGCCCGGTCCTCTCGGCTCACGGGCTCGACCGGCTTCCCGAGGCCCACTGCTATCTCACGTACCGCGGCCAGCGTGTCGACGTCACCCGGGGCGGCGTCTCGCCGCGCGAGGAAATCGCGGCCTTCCACCGGGAGTGGCGCATTCGTCCCGCGCAGATCGGCGCGCACAAGCAGTCGCTCCACCAGGCCTTCCTGCGGGAGTGGCTGGGTCGGAATCCCGACGTGGAGGAAGGCTTCGAAGCGCTCTGGGAGATCCGCGAAGCGTGCATCGCGGCGCTGGCTTCCAGCGGGGAAGCCGCTCTCGACAGCGGCGAAACTCCTACGGGGAGTGCACCGGGAGCGGACAGAAGGCGCCTTCGCTGAAGCCGTGGGACTCGATGCCCAGGGTGCGATTGAAGCGCGCCCGCCAGTTCTCCCAGGCGATGACGGCCACCAGCTCCACCAGCTGGGCCTCGTCGAACTGCTTGGCCAGCTCGCCGAAGAGCTCGTCATCCACCGCTACCGGCGTGCGCGACATCGCCGTGGCGAGATCGAGCACGAGCCTTTCCACATCGCTGAACTGGGAACTGGTCCGGTAGTCCGGCAGCTCCCGCAGCTGCTCCTCACGCAGACCCTCCGCCCGGCCGACGGCCGAGCCGATGTCGATTCAGAAGGGGCATCCGATCAGGGTCGCGGCGCGGATGCTGGCCAGCGACTTGAGGCGAGCCGGCACCCGCTTGGAGCGCTCCAGCGCCAGCTCGAAGGCGCCGTTGGCGCCGAGGACCCAGCCGTGATGCCCCATGACTCCGGCGGGCTCGAGGGTCCGACCGACCTTCTTGCGCGAGTAGCGGTTGGCGATCCGCAGCAGCAGACTGGCCTCGGCGGGCGGAACGGGCGGGATGCGCGCCATGGAGCTCGGACCTCCTGGGCGAGACGTATAGCGCAGCCCTGGTCTGAGTTGCTTCGCGCAGGACGCCTGTAGTGCAGCCGTGATAGGCTTCGGAGCCAGCCGAGCGGGCCGATCAGCGGCGAGCACCTCGTCGCGACGGGGCGTCCCCATGTTCGTCGGACACTACAGCGTGGCACTGGCGGGCAAGGCGGCAGGGCCCGGTGTGCCGCTCTGGGTCCTCCTGCTGGCGGCGCAGTTCGTGGACGTGCTCTGGACCCTCTTCGTCCTGCTCGGTATCGAGCAGGTGCGACTGGATCCCGCCCTGGCTTCCAACCCCCTCGACCTCCATCACATGCCCTATACCCACAGCCTGCTCGGGACGGCGCTGTGGGCGGGAGTGGCGGGTCTGCTCGCCGCCCGGATCGCGTGGCTCGGGGGAACC
>JBFIML010000028.1:0-56562 GCA_041611735.1 Myxococcota bacterium
ACCGCCACCTCGCTCTGGAGCAGCTCGCCGCCGGACTCCGTATAGGCGAGTCCGGTGCACACGCCCACCCGGTCCTGCTCCTCGGCGCGGCCGAAGCGGTACTTGGCGACGCCCAGGTAGCGGCGCACCGCCCCGGGCGTGATGCGGCGCTTCTTCGCCTCGGCCCCCGCCTTCACCACTTCCCGGGCCACCTTGCGGCAGATGGAGGCGATCTCCCGCTCCAGGCTCCGCACGCCGGCCTCGCGGGTATAGCGCCGGACGATCTCCAGGATGGCGCCGTCGCCGAACTCGATGTGGTCGGCCTTGAGCCCGTTGGCCTCGCGCTGCTTCGGCACCAGGAAGCTGCGGGCGATCTCGAGCTTCTCCGACTCGATGTAGCCCGGCAGCTGGATGATCTCCATGCGGTCCTGCAGTGGCCGGGGGATCTGGTGCAGCACGTTCGCCGTGCAGATGAACATGACCCGCGAGAGGTCGTAGTCGAGATCCAGGTAGTGGTCCGCGAAGGCGTGGTTCTGCTCCGGGTCGAGCACCTCGAGCAGCGCCGACGAGGGGTCGCCCCGGAAGTCGGTCGACATCTTGTCGACCTCGTCGAGCAGGAAGACCGGATTGCTGGTGCCGGCCTTGCGCAGGCTCTGGATCACCTTGCCCGGCAAGGCCCCGATGTAGGTGCGCCGGTGGCCCCGGATCTCCGCCTCGTCGCGCACGCCCCCCAGGGAGACCCGCACGAAGTCGCGGCCCGTAGCCCGGGCGATCGACTTGCCGAGGGAGGTCTTGCCCACGCCGGGCGGCCCGACCAGGCACAGGATCGGACCCTTCATGCGCTCCACCAGGCTCTGCACGGCCAGGTACTCGAGGATGCGCTCCTTGGGCTTCTCGAGCCCGTAGTGGTCCTCGGCCAGGATGCCCTCCGCCTGGAGGATGTCACGGTTCTCCTGCTTGTAGTCCAGCCAGGGAAGCGTCAGGATCCAGTCCACGTAGTTGCGCACCACCGTGGCCTCGGCGCTCATGGGCGACATCATCTTGAGCTTGCGCAGCTCGCGCCGGGCCCGGGCCTGCACCTCCTTGGGGAGCTTCTTCTTCTTGAGCGCCTCCTCCAGCTCCTGGATCTCGTTCTTGAACTCGTCGCGCTCGCCCAGCTCCTTCTGGATCGCGCGCATCTGCTCGTTCAGGTAGTACTCCTTCTGCGAGCGTTCCATCTGGCGCTTGACCCGGGTGCGGATCTTGCGCTCGACGGCGAGCACCTCGATCTCGGCCTGCATGAGGCCGAACACCTCCTCCAGGCGACGGGCGGGCTCCAGGATCTCGAGCAGGCGCTGGCGGTCGCCCACCTTGAGGTTCAGGTGGGCGGCGATCGTGTCCGCCAGCCGAGAGGGCGCCTGGATCTGCATCACCGAGTTCAGGGTCTCGGGCGGCACCTTCTTGTTGAGCTTCACGTACTTCTCGAAGGCCGCGTGGATGCTGCGCATCAAGGCCTCGACCTCGATGGTGCGCTCCTCCAGATCGGCGACCGCGTCCACTTCGCAGGCGAACCAGGGATCGTGGCGGGCGAAGCTGCGGATGCGGGCCCGCGTCTTGCCCTCCACCAGCACCTTCACGGTGCCGTCCGGCAGACGCAGCAGCTGGATGATGGCGCCGACCGTGCCCACCCGGAACACGTCGTCCGGGCCGGGCTCGTCCTGGGCCGCGCGGCGCTGGGCCACCAGCAGCAGCTCGCGGGACCCGTTCATCGCCTCCTCGAGCGCCCGGATCGACCGCGAGCGCCCCACGAAGAGCGGCACCACCATGTGGGGGAAGACGACGATGTCGCGCAGCGGCAGGAGCGGGAGCACCCGGGCTCCCTCTTCCGAGGGCCGCGCGCTCCCCGCATCGTCGTCGCTCCGAAACAGCACCATGGGAACCGGATCTCCTGCGCGGGTTGTGGAGCCGGGGCGCCGGCGCCTAGGCCGACTCCGCCTCCCGCTTCACCACCAGCAGGGGTTCCGTGCCCTGCTCGATCACCTCTTCGTTGACGATGCACTCCTCCACGTCTTCGCGCGAAGGGATGTCGTACATGAGGTCGAGCATCATGTGCTCGAGGATCGACCGCAGCCCCCGGGCGCCCGACTTTCGCGCCAGGGCCTGGCGTGCGATGGCACGCAGGGCGCCGTCCGTGAAGCGCAGGTGGACGTTCTCGAACTCGAAGAGCTTCTGGTACTGCTTCACCAGGGCGTTGCGCGGCTTGGTGAGGATCTCCACCAGGGCATCCTCGTCGAGCTCCTCCAGGGTGGCCGCCACGGGCAGCCGCCCCACGAACTCCGGAATCAGCCCGAACTTGAGCAGGTCCTCGGGCTGCACGTCGGTCAGGATCTCGCCGAGCCGCCGCGTGCGTCGCCCGCGCACCTCGGCGCCGAACCCCATGCCCTTCACCCCGACGCGCCGCTCGATCAAGGTCTCCAGGCCGCAGAACGCGCCGCCGCAGATGAACAGGATGTTGGTGGTGTCGATCTGCAGGAACTCCTGCTGCGGGTGCTTCCTCCCGCCCTTGGGCGGCACGTTCGCCATGGTGCCTTCGATGATCTTGAGCAGCGCCTGCTGAACCCCCTCCCCGGACACGTCGCGCGTGATGGAGGGGTTCTCGCTCTTGCGAGCGATCTTGTCGATCTCGTCGATGTAGACGATGCCGCGCTGGGCCCGCTCCACGTCGTAGTTCGCGGCCTGGAGCAGGTTCAGGATGATGTTCTCCACGTCCTCGCCCACGTAGCCCGCCTCGGTGAGGGTGGTGGCATCGGCGATGGTGAAGGGGACGTCGAGGATCTTGGCGAGGGTCTGGGCCAGCAGGGTCTTGCCGCAGCCGGTGGGGCCGAGCAGCAGGATGTTCGACTTCTGCAGCTCCACGTCGCCCACGAAGCCCTGGCTCTCGATGCGGCGGTAGTGGTTGTGGACGGCCACGGAGAGCATCTTCTTGGCCCGCTCCTGCCCGATCACGTACTCGTCGAGGATCTTCTTGATCTCGCGGGGCTTCGGGATCTTGGAGGTCTCCGGTGTCGCCTCCTCGCGCCCGTACTCCTCGGCGATGATGTCGTTGCAGAGCTCGATGCACTCGTCGCAGATGTAGACGGTGGGCCCCGCGATGAGCTTCTTCACCTCGCGCTGGTTCTTGCCGCAGAAGGAGCAGGAGAGATTGGCGTTGTCGTCCCGCTTCTTCATCGCCGCTGACCTCCGGCTGCTCGTCCACCGCCCGTGATCGGGGCAGGCTCCGGGCGCCGGGTGACCACCTGGTCGATCAACCCGTACTCCCGCGCCTCCTCCCCGGACATATAATAATCGCGCTCGGTGACCCGCGCGATCTCCTCCACCGGCTTGCCGGTGTGGCCGGCCAGGATCTCGTTGGTCCGCTCCCGCAGCTTCAGGATCTCCCGAGCCTGGATATCGACATCCGTTGCCTGTCCCTGAAATCCCCCCCAGGGCTGGTGGATCATGATGCGGGAATTGGGCAGGGCCATGCGCTTTCCGGGAGCGCCGGCCGCCAAGAGCAGCGCGCCCATGGAATATGCCGAGCCCAGACAGATGGTGGCCACGTCGGGTCTCACGTACTGGAGGGTATCGTAGATGGCGAGGCCGGCCGTCACGGAGCCACCCGGCGAATTCACGTACAAATGCACGTCCTTCTCGGGATCCTCCGCCTCCAGGAAGAGCATCTGGGCGATCACGAGGTTCGCCACGTCGTCGTCGATGCCGCTGCCGAGGAACACGATGCGGTCGCGCAGCAGTCGCGAGTAGATGTCGTAAGCGCGCTCACCGCGGTGGTTCTGCTCCACGACAATGGGGATGAGGGGCATGACTCGCTCCTGCCGACGCCGGTCGGGGCGCCGGGCACACCGGACTCCGCCACCTTCGCACGCGGGGGGGAAAAGAGCACGGGCCGCTGCGGGCGACCCCTCGGGAGCGCGCAGAACGCTCCTCTAAGTGCCCGCGATCTCTTGGATCTTAGCCTCGGCGAGGAGGAATTCAACGGCTCGGTCCTCGCGCAGGCGGGCCCGGAGCCCTTCCAGGAGCCCGGCCTCCTGGTAGGCCTTGCGGAGGCGGGACACGGGGACCCCCTGCTGCGTGGCCGTGGCCTCCAGGTGCGCGTCGACCTCCGCCGGCTCCACCTCCAGGCCCCGCTCCCGGGCCACCGCCTCCAGCAGCCACTGCTCTCGCAGGTCCCGCTCGGCCTCCGGACGCCATTCCTCCTCCCAGCGGGAGAGCTGCGCCTCCATGGCCGCCGCCGGCAGGCCGCGGGTCTCGAGCTCCCGCCGGGCCATGGCGAGCCGGTGGTGCAGGCGCTGCTCTGCCGCCCCGGGCGGCACCTCGAACGAAACCCGCCCGATCAGGTCGTCGACGACCGTCCGGCGCAGCAGCGCCCGGGCCTCGCGCTCCCGGTGCTCGGCGAGCCGGCGGCGCACCTCGGCCCGCAGGGCCTCGAGGGAGGCGAAGTCCCCCAGGTCCCTCGCGAAGTCGTCGTCCAGGGACGGCAGCTCGCGGCGGCTCACGGCGAGCACCTCCACGTCGAACTCCACGGGCTTGCCGGCCAGCGCCGGGGCCGGGTGTTCCGCCGGGAACTCCGTGCGCAGCGTCCGGCGCTCCCCTGCCCGGGCTCCCTCGAGCTGCTCCTCGAAGCCCGGCAGAAAGCGCCCGGAGCCGAGCTCGACCCGTTCCTCGCGGCCCCGCCCGCCCCGGAAGGGCTGGCCCTCGACGCGTCCCTCGAAGTTCACGGTGACCACGTGCCCGCGCGCTGCCGGGGTGCCCTCGGCTTCCTCCGTGAGCACGGCCTGGCGCTGACGCAGGGCCTCGAGCTCGTGCTCCACCTCGGCCTCCGCGACCTCCAGCGGGGGCCGTCGCGCGTGCAGCCCGGCGAGCTCCGGCAGCACCACCGCCGGCTTGACCTCGACCCGCACGCGGTAGTGGAAGGCGCATCCCTCCTCGGGCGGAGCTGCGTCCACGGCCGGCTCGCTGACGGGTACCAGGCCATGCTGCTCGAGGGCCCCCGGGAGGGTCTCGGACACGAGCTCGCGCTCCAGGTCCTCCGCCACCGCCGGCCCGTAGAGACGGCGCAGCACCGCGAGCGGCGTCTTCCCGGGCCGGAAGCCCCGCACCCGCACGCGCCGGCCGAGCTCGCGCCACGCGCGCTCGAAGGCGGACCGCACGCGCTCCGCCGCCACCTCCACCTCGAGGGTGCGGACCACGTCGCCTTCCTCGGCAACATGCGCCCGGAAGGACGCGCCGGTGCCGCCCTCGGCTCCCGGTTTCCGGGTTTCAGCGGTCATGGTCTCGATGGGTCGGGTCGATGGGGACCTCGCGGGCGGGCGCTCCCGCCGCGGTGCCGGGGACAGGAGTCGAACCTGCACGTCCTTGCGGACGGTGGCTCCTAAGGCCACCGCGTCTACCCAGTTCCGCCACCCCGGCGCGGCGCGAGGCAGACTAGGCACGAAGCCTGGGGGCGTCAACGCGCGCGGCGGCGGGGCTGCGGGAGTCCCGGTAGGCTGTGACCGGGGCCGGAGAGGAGAGAGCAGGCCGTGTCCGAAGCCCGTGCGCGAAGCGGCGCGGCGGCCGACGCCGGGGCGCCGGGCCGCTTCGAGGAGATCTCGGGCTGGGGACGGACCCTGCGCGTCCGCGCGGAGCAGCTGCACCCCGAGCGCCTGGACTGCATGCCGCCGGGCGTGGTGCTGACGCGGGGCCTGGGGCGCTCCTACGGAGACGCCTCGCTCCCGCCCCGCCCCGGTGACCGCGTGGTCTGCGCCCGGCGCGCCGATCGCCTGCTCGCCTTCGATGCCGAACGCGGGCTGCTGCGCGCCGAGGCCGGCCTCTCCCTGGCGGCCTTGCACCAGATCTTCCTGCCCCGAGGCTGGTGCGCGCCGGTCTCGCCGGGCACCCAGTACGTGACCCTCGGTGGGCTCGTGGCGGCGGACGCCCACGGCAAGAACCATCACCGGGACGGAAGCCTCGGACGCCACGTGACGGCCCTGCGCCTGCGCACCGCCGAGGGTCAGGTCCTCGAGTGCTCGGCGCAGCAGGAGCCGGAGCTCTTCGACGCCACGCTCGGGGGCATGGGACTGACCGGCCACATGTTGGAGGTCGAGCTGCAGCTCGCCCCGGTGACCTCGCCCTGGATCTGGCAGCGCACCGACCGCATCGCGCATCTGTCCGACCTGCTGGCCCGCCTGCGCGAGGCCGGCAGCCGCTGGCCCTACACGGTGGCGTGGCTCGACTGCCTGTCGTCCGGGCGCGCCTTCGGGCGCGGGCTCCTCATGCAGGGTCGCTGGGCCCACCCGGACGAGGCGCCGGCGACGCCCCCTGGCGCCGGGCGGCGCGTGCGGGTTCCCGTGGACGCGCCCGCCCTGGCCGCCCGGGCGATCCCGCTGGCCGGTCGGGTGTGGAACGGACTCTCGTTCCGCTTCGCCGGGCGCCAGGAGGGCGTCATGGCGCCGGAGCCCTTCTTCCACCCCCTGGACGGCCTGCTGGACTGGAACCGTCTGTTCGGACCCCGCGGCTTCTTCCAGCACCAGTGCGTGCTGCCCTACGACACGGGCGACCGGGCTGCGCTCGGTTTCCTGGAGGCGGTGCGCCAGCTGCCCATGCAGCCGCATCTCGTGGTGGTAAAGGACTTCGGCGCCGCGGGCCGGGGACTGCTCTCGTTCCCGCGGCCCGGCCTCACCGTGGCCCTCGACTTCCCGTGCCACCCGAGCCACACGCGCCCGGTGGTGGAGCGGCTGAATGCGCTGGTGCTCGAGCGGGGCGGGCGCATCTACCTGGCCAAGGACGCCTTCAGCAGCGCGGATCAGTTCCGGGCCATGGAGCCGCGTTGGGAGGCGTTCCAGACGCTGCGGGCGCGCTGGGATCCGAAGACACGCATCCGCAGCGCCCTCTCCGTGCGTCTGCTGGGGGATCCAGCATGAGGGCGGTCGCGCTGGGGGCGACCCGGGGCATCGGGCGCGCGTTGGCGCGCGGTCTGGCGGAGCGGGGAGCGCAGCTCTTCCTGCTCGGGCGCGACGCGGACGAGCTGGCGCGCAGCGCACGCGACCTCGAGCTGCGCGGCGCCCGGCCTCCGGTGGGGCGGGCGCCCTGCGACCTGCTGGACCGCACGAGCTTCGCCCCGGCCCTGGAGCGCGCCGAGGCCGCGTTGGGAGGCCTGGACGCCGTGATCGTGACCGCCGCCCGCTTCGCTCCCCAGGCTGCCCTGGAGGACGATCTCGAGGCCGTCGAGCAGCTGCTGCGCGCCGACTTCACCCATACCGCCCTCTTCTGCGAGCTGGCCGCCCGGCGCCTGGCGGCCGGCGGCGGGGGCCGGCTGTGCGTCTTCGGCTCCGTGGCCGGCGACCGGGCGCGGCGCAGCGTCGCCATCTACGGGGCCGCCAAGGCAGGGCTCGCCCACCATCTGGAGGGCCTCGACCTGCGCTACCGGGAACGCGGGGTGCGGGTGCTGTGCGTCAAGCCCGGCTTCGTGCGCACCGACATGACCGAAGGGCTCCCGGCTCCGCCCTTCGCCGCGGAGCCCGAACGGGTGGCGCGGGCCACGTTGCGCGCGCTCGACGGCCGGCGCACCGCGATCTACGCCCCCGGCATCTGGAGGCTCGTGATGCAGGCGGTCCGACGACTGCCGCGCAGGATGCGCGCGCGCCTGTGAGCGTCGCTGCCCGCACGCGCGAGGGCGCGGCACGAGGAGGCATGGCCCTCGATTTGCTGCGCCTCGCCCGCCTTCCCGAGTGGATCAAGGTCGTCTTCGTGCTGCTCCCGATCCCGTTCGCGCTGCGGGCCGGAGCCCGGCTCGACCCGGCCGTGGTGGCGCTGGGCGTGCTCGCGGTGTGCGTGACCGCGTCCGCCGGCTACGCCTTCAACGACCTGCGGGACGCTGCCGCGGACCGCGCCAGCCCGCGCAAGCGCAACCGCCCCGTGGCCAGTGGCCGGCTGTCGCGGCGGAGCGCCGGAGTCTTCGCCGCCATCCTGCTGGTCACCGGACTCGCCCTCTCCGTGGCCACCGCGCGGCCCGCCGTCCTGGGGTTGCTGATGGTGTACGCCGCGGTCACCCTCGCCTACAGCTTCGTCCTGAAGCACGTTCCCCTGCTCGACGTCTTCGCCCTGGCCTCGGGCTTCCTGCTGCGGGTCCTGATCGGCTGCGCGCTGGTGCAGGCGCCGCCATCCAACTGGCTGCTGTTCTGCACGTTCGGGCTGGCCCTCTTCCTCTCCTTCGCCAAGCGGCGCGCCGATCTCGAGGGCGGCGATGGCGTCGACCACCGGCCGGCGCTGGCGGGCTACAGCGTCGGCTTCCTGCGCCACGCCATGTGGCTCACCGCGACCCTGTCCCTGCTCTCCTATGCGCTCTACAGCCAGGAGGCGGCGGTGTTCGTGGGGGGGCGCGAGCTGGCCGGCACGCCCTTCGTGGCCTTCGGGCTGCTGCACTACCTGCGCGTGGCGGAGCTCGGAAACGTGGACCTCTCCCCGGTGGCCATGGCCTATCGCTCGCGCGCCCTGCAGGGCTGCGCCCTGGGCTGGCTCGCGGTTACCGCCTGGAGCCTCGGCCTGTTTTGAATCGGCCCTCCCAGCCATGACGGATCCCGCCGCACCGGACGCAGCCGCACCGCCGCCGCCCGCTCGGGGCGCCGTCGAACGCCGCCTGCGCCGCCATGGCCTCGTCGCTCGCCCGGAGTCCGTGGCGCGGATCGTCCCGCGGGTCGGTCTGCGCTTCCGGGAGGGCAACCGGGTGGATCTGTACCGCAGCGGCCGCGAGGCACTCGCCGCCATGCTCGACGCGATTTCCAGCGCCCAGTCCTTCCTGCACCTGGAGACCTACATCCTGCGCGGCGACCTGGCCGGGCGCCGCTTCGTCGAAGCGCTGGCCGAACGCGCCGCGGCGGGCGTGGCGGTGCGGCTGCTCCACGACGCCTTCGGCTCCATGGGCCTGGATCCGGCGGTGCTCGGCCCGTTGTGGCGGGCCGGCGGGGAGGTGTTGGCCTTCAACCCACTTGGGCGCCTCTACCCGCGCTGGGCGCCGCGCCGGCGCGACCACCGCAAGCTCCTGATCGTGGACGGGCTCCGCGCCTTCACGGGCGGGGTGAACATCGGCGACGAGTACGACGCCCCGGCCGATCCGGACGGGCCGGGAGAGGAGGGCTGGCGCGACACGCAGGTGTGCGTGGAGGGTCCCGTCGTGCGCGACCTCTCCGGCGTGTTCCTGGAGAGCTGGTTCCGGGCCGACGGCCCGGAGCTTCCCTGGGCCGACGTGGTGGACGTGCGACCGCCCAAGTGCGGGGACGTGCGTTGCGCGGTGCTGCCCGACGGCCCCGGCTACCGCCGCCTGGCCCTGCGCCGCCTGCTCATCGAGCAGCTCGACGCCGCGCGCCGGACCGCCTTCCTCACCACGCCCTACTTCGCACCGGGACGGGCCGTGCTCGACGCGCTGGAGCGCGCCGCGAGCCGCGGCGTGCGGGTCGAGCTGGTGCTGGCCGGGCGCAGCGACCATCCCGTCCTGCGCCGGGTGGCCCGTTCGATGCTGCCCCGCCTGCTGGCGCGCGGGGTCCGCGTCTACGAGCACGAGAGAGCCCTCCTGCATGCCAAGTCCGCGGTGTTCGATGGCCGCTTCGCCTTCGTGGGCACCTCGAACCTGGACCGCCAGAGCTTCGACCACAGCTACGAGGTGAACCTGGCCATCCAGGACCGGGATGTGGCAGGACGCCTCGATGCGTTCTTCGCGCGCGACCGGGAGGGTTCGCGGGTCGTGGACCTGGAGAGCCTCGCCCGCCGCGGGCCCTGGGATCGTCTGCTCGACCGGATGGCGGCGCTCCTGCTCCACGTGATCTGAAGCCACTCCGCCTGTCCCTTTCCTTTTGCCACCCGGCCGCGTTAGTCTTGTTTCCAACCTGAACCAAGGAGGGGTTCCGCCCCATGGCCGCACGCAAGAGGACTGCACGCAAGAGGACCGTCCGGAAAAAGACGGCCCGTCGCCGTCCGGCCCGCAAGAAGACGGCGCGTCGCCGTACCCGGAAGACCGCGCGGGGTGGCACCGCGAGCCGGGCGCTCAGCCGGCTGGAAGGGGATCTGCCCCGGAATCTGCGCTCCTTCTCACAGCGCGTGCGTCGCCAGCTGAGCGAGCTCGAGCGCGACGTGGAGAAGGCGGGCCGCACCGCTCGGCGCCGTGCGGCACGCCTGCTGCGCGAGGCGAGCCATCAGCTGGGCCGCCTCGAGGCGCACGGCGAGACCGGCTGGCGGCGGCTGGGGGCGCGCGCCCAGCGCGAGCTCCAGGGGCTGCTACGCCGCCTCGAGCGCGCGGTGAGAAGCCCGGCCGCGCGCAAGAGCACCCGCAAGCGCAAGAGCTCGCGGAAGAGCTCCCGCAAGCGGGCCTCCACGCGCCGGCGCAAGCCGGCCCGCCGGCGGACCCGCCGGGCCTAGGAGACCTGCGCCGGACCCGCGACACTCCCGGCGGCGGGCAAACCCGCTGCCGGGAGTTGCCCCAGAGGTGCGATCCGTGACCAACCGCCGCGACGCGACGCTGCACCGCCCGACCCTGGAGCGGCTGCGGGAGCTGCTGGACGGAAGCAGCCCGCGGCTGTCCGTCTACCTGCCCCTGGAGACCGCGGTCCCCCAGGTGAAGCAGAACGCGGTCCGCCATCGTCAGGCCGTGGACGAGGCGCGGCGCAAGCTCGCCGCGCTCGGGGTGGCCGACGCGGCGGCCTGGACCGAGGGCCTCGCCGCCATCGAGACCGACCTGGGAGCGCTTCCCTTCCCGGCACGCGGCCTGGCCGCCTTCGCGAGTCCCGGGCGGCTGAACGTCTTCGGCCTGCTGCGGGAGGTGGAGGCGCGCGTGGCGGTGGGTGACGCCTTCCTCCTGCGCCCGCTGCTGGCGGCCGTGCAGCGCGATCGCACCTATCGGCTGCTGGCTCTCTCCGTGAACCGGGTGACCTTGCTGGAAGGCGACGCCCTCGGCCTCCGCGACGCCGAGGCGCCGGGGCTCCCGACGAGCCTCGAGCAGGCCCTCGGCTCGCAGCTGGTGGGGGGGACGCTCCAGTACCGCAGCGGCGCCCAGCGCGGATCTGCGCCCGTCTACCACGGCCACGGAGGCGCTCGCGACGAGCGCGAGGTGGACCTGGATCGCTTCCACCTGATGCTGGCCCAGGCGGTGACGGAGCTCCTCAAGGGCCGGGACGAGCCGCTGGTGCTTGCCGCCGACCAGATCCACCAGGGACCCTTCCGGGCCGTGCTGCGCGTGCGGGGCCTGCTGGCGGAGGGCGTCTCGGGGAGCCCCGACCACCTGTCCGCCGACGCCCTGCACGCCCAGGCGTGGCCACTCGTGGAGCGGGCGCTCGCCGAGCAGGAGCGGGAGGCCCTTGCCGCCTACGAGCGGGCGCGCAACCGCGGCAAGGTGGTGGACGTGCTCGACGACGTGGTCTCGGCGGCCGTGCGCGGCCGCGTGCATCGGCTGTGGATCGACGCGGAGCGGAGCCTTCCGGGACGCGTGGACGAGGAGACGGCCCGCGTGGCCCCGGCTCGGGGCGAGGATGACCTGCTGGACGCGATGGCGGCGGTGGTGCTGCGTCGCGGCGGCGAGGTGCGCGTGGTGGCGCCTTCGCTCGTGCCGGGTGGCACGGGCGCCGCAGCGGAACTCCGCTAGGGCGCCCCGGGGTGGACCGCAGCGGCATCTCCCTGTTCCGCATCGCCGGCATCCAGATCCGCATTGACTACTCCTGGTTCCTGATCTTCCTGCTGGTGCTCGTGAGCCTCTCGGCCGGCTACTTCCCCCGCGCCCACCCCGACCAGACGACGGCCACCTACTGGGGCGCCGGGCTGGTGGCCACGCTGCTCTTCTTCGCCTCGATCCTGGCCCACGAGCTGGCCCACTCGCTGGTGGCCCTGCGCGCGGGCATCCGCATCCCGGCCATCACGCTGTTCCTGTTCGGCGGCGTCTCCCACATGGAGGAGGAGCCGCGCAGCCCGGGCTCCGAGATCCGCATCGCCATCGTGGGCCCGCTGATGAGCTTCGCCCTGGCGGCCGCCTTCTGGGGCCTGGCGCGCGCCCTCGGCGGCGAGCCCCGCTCCCTGCTCGGGGTGGTGTTCGTGTACCTGGCCTGGATCAACGCCGCCCTGGGCGTCTTCAACCTGATCCCGGGCTTCCCCATGGACGGCGGACGCGTGTTCCGCGCCCTGGTCTGGCGCCGGACCGGCTCCCTGGTGCGCGCCACGCGTCTGGCCAGCGACGTGGGCAAGGGCTTCGCCGTGGCGCTCATGGTGCTCGGGGCCATCGAGATCTTCAGCGGCGCCCTGGTGGGCGGCCTGTGGCTCGTCTTCATCGGCATGTTCCTGCGCGGCATGGCCGGGGCGGGCTACCAGGGGCTGCTGATCCGCCAGGCCCTGGAGGACGTGTCCGTGGAGCAGGTCATGATCCGCGACGCAGTGAGCGTGGACCCGGACCTCCCGATCCGCCGCCTGATCGACGACTACTTCCTGACCACCGGCTACCGGGGCTTCCCGGTGGTGAAGGGCAGCGACGTGCTCGGCGTGGTCTCCATCGCCGAGGTGGCGCAGGTGCCGGCGGAGCAACGCGACCGGGTCCGGGTGCGCGAGCAACTGCGCGCCCTGACGCCCGAGCTCCGCATCGCGCCGGACGCCTCCCTGGGCGAGGCCCTGCGGCGCATGGCGCAGAACGGCGGAGGCCGGCTGCTGGTGATGCGCGGCGAGCGCCTCGAGGGCATGATCACCAAGACCGGCCTGCTCCGCTTCGTCGAGCTGCGGCGCCTGCTCGAGCCCGAGTGACGTTCAGCGCGGGCGGCTTGGACCCGCCTCGGGCACGATCCGGCCCACCACCGGCAGGTGGTCCGAGGCCGCGCGGGCGGTGCGGGTCCGGTGCGCCCGCACCTCCTGAAGCACCGCGTGGGGCCGCACCCAGATGCGGTCGAGGGCCAGCAGCGGCCAGCGCGCCGGGAAGCTGCGCACGGCGCGCGAGCGACCGAGGCGGGTGTCGAGGACGCGCACCGAGGGCCGCGCCGGCAGCCACTCGTTGAAGTCGCCAAGCACCACCAGCAGCCCGTCGCCCAGGGGCTCGAGCTGCGCCAGCAGACGCTGTGCCTGCGCGCGCCGCTCCCGGGCCCCCAGCCCGAAGTGGGTCACGACCACCCGCACGCTGCCCCCGTCGCAGGCGAGCTCCACGTCGAGGGCGCCGCGCGGCTCGCGGGCCGCCACGCTGAGGTCGATGCGCCGCAGGGAGAGGATCGGCCGCCGGGTGAGCAGGCCGTTGCCGTAGCGCCCGCGGTGGCGCTCCAGGGTGGGTCCGGAGACGGCCCCGAGACCGGTGGCGCGCCCCAGGTAGTCGATCTGGTCGAGCCCGTGCTCCACGTGGTAGCGGGCGTCCACCTCCTGGAGCCCGATCACGTCCGCGTCGAGCTCGTCGATCACCCGGGCCACCCGATCCGGGTCGTGACGCCCGTCGGCTCCGACGCAGGAGTGGATGTTGTAGGAGGCGACGCGCAGGGCCGGGATCTCCGAAGCGGGCGGCTGGCTCAAGCGCCCTCCGCATCGGCTCGCTGGAGCCAGCGCCGCGCTCCCGCGGTCAGCACCCCGAGTCCGGCGGCCACGGCCAGGGCGGCCGCGATGCTCCCCCAGCCGGGCTCGCGCAGCGCGTGGAGAGCCCGGTCGGCAAACCAGGCGATGCCCGCCACCCCCGGCAGGAGCGCCAGGAAGGTGCCGAGCACGTAGTCGCCGAAACGGATGTGCGACGAGCCGGCCACCAGGTTCACGATGGTGAAGGGAGCCAGGGGGACGATCCGCACGGCCGCCACCGCGATCACGCCACGCTGCGCCAGGCGCCGGCTCAGGCGGTTCAGGCCCGGCCCCCCCAGGCGCCGCACCCAATCCCGCCACAGCAGGCGGCCGAGCCCGTAGCCGGCCGCCGCGCTGGCCAGGGCTCCCGCCAGGGCCGTGGCGCCGCCGAGACCCGGGCCGAAGGCGAGCGCTGTCCCCAGGATGAGCAGGGTGACCGGCACCATCAGGAGCGATGCGACCGCGAACCCCGCCACGGCGGCCGCGGGTGCCCAGCTCTCGTGGCGCCAGGGCTCGACCCAGGCCACCAGCCGCTCGGGGCGGATCGCCTCGCCGAGCGCCGTCCAGCGCCAGGCCGCGGCCAGGAGCAGGAGCCCGAGCAGCACCGCGGCGGCACGCAGCAGCGGATGACGCGCCAGGCGCGCCGGCTCCTCGGGCACCAGCGCCCGGACCACCGCCTCGGGCTCCACGGGGCGCTCCGGATCGACGCCTTCGGGAACCACCGCGTCCAGCCACGCCTCGACCTCCGCCTCGAGGGGCTCCAGGGTACGCGCCCCGCCGCGCAGCCGTTCGATCGCCCCCGCCAGGGAGCCCGTCTCGCCCACCGCGGCCGCGAACGACTCCGGGGCGACGCCCAGGTGCTCGGCCAGCAGCCCGTCCCGGAAGCCGGCGATGGCGCGGGCCGTCTGCGCGTTTCCCTCCGCCTCCACCGCCACGTCGCACTCCGTGTCGAGCCCCATGGAGCGGTTGCTCAGGTTGGCGGACCCCACCCGCAGGAAGGCGTCGTCCACCACCATCACCTTGGCATGCACGTGCACGTCCACGCGCCGTTCGCCCCCGACCACCGGGTGGAGCAGGCGCAGCCGAGCGTGGCGGTCCGCCTGGCGCAGGCGTCGCACCAGCCGCGCCCGCAGCACCCCCATGGCCGTCTCCTCGAGCCAGCCCGAGCAGGAGCGGGGCAGCACCATCACCACCTCCGGGCCGTCCGCTTCCTCCAGCCGCCGGGCCAGCGCCTCTCCCACCCGGGACGCGGTCAGGTACTGGTTCTCCACGTAGATGCGCTGGCGGGCCGCGGCGATGGCATCCAGATGCAGGCGCTCCACCTCGCGCACCTCGGCACGCCCGTCGAAACCCGGCTCGGTGCGGGCGATGGCCACGGGGACGTCGCGCAGGTCCGGGACGAGCTCCGCGGGCCAAGGATCCCCACCGCCCTCTACCGGCGCGAGCGCCTCGCCGGTGGCGCGCCGCCAGCGCTCCCGCGCCAGCTCGGCGAGGGCGCGGGCCGCGGCTCCGTCCACGGCTGCCTGCACGTCGTGGAAGGGTCCGTAGCGCGTGCCGTCGGGCTTCTGGCGCCGCGGGTCCTCGGGACGGTGCTCGCGGGTGTCCCAACGGGAGGCGGCCAGATCGATCCCCCCCACGAAGGCGAGGGCGTCGTCGATCACCACCAGCTTCTGGTGATGGGAGGCACCCAGCGGGTGGCGGGCGTCCAGCTCGAAGCGCATGCGGTCGTGGGTGCGCCAGCCCAGGCGGAAGACCGGGAACGACTCGCGCTCGAGCGCGTAGAGCATGGCGAAGTCCCAGTCGAGCAGCTGGACCTGGAGGTCCGGGCGACGCGCGCACAGGGCATCCAGGAAGGGCGCCAGCTCGTCGGGCAGCCCGCTGCGGTCCGGGTCGCGGCGCAGGCGCAGGCGGCTGTGCACGTCCCAGCCCACGATGCGGATCGCGCGCTCGGCGCGCTCGGCGGCCGCGGCCAGGGCGGCGAAGTAGGCGGCCGCGTCCACCAGCAGCGCCATGCGCCGGGCAGGCGCCCGCCGCCAGCAGTTCCGGCCCTCGCGGGCGATGCTTCCGGCAGTCATCTCGATCGGGCGAGCATGGACTGTTGGGGGCGCGTCCCGCAACCGGGGCGGCGCGGCTCAGCAGGCGGAGCGCAGCATGCCGCAGGCGCTCAGGGCCTCGAGCACCAGCTTGCGCACTTCCTCCTCCCACACGAACGAGACGTGGCTGCCCTGGTACCAGGCCGCCCGGGGCCGGCCCCAGTGGAGCCACAGCTCGTGGGCGTGGTCGTGGGAGGCGATCCGGTCCGCGAGACCCGCGTAGAGGAAGCGGCGCTCGCGGGGAACGCGCGGGGCGAGCGCCAGGGGCGAGACCACGCGCAGGAGCTTCTCGATGCGATCCAGGGTGAAGCCGAGCCGGCGCGCGGCGCTCACCCCGAGCGGCGAGAGATGGGAACGCAGCAGGCGGCTGAAGTCGGCGGGCGGGATGCCGACGATCACGCAGTCGAGATCGGGTTCCAGGGCAGCCACCAGGGCGCTGGTGTAGCCGCCGAGGGAGAGGCCGTGGAGCCCTACCCGGGCCGCGCGCCGCGCGCGCAGCCAGCCGAGCAGCCGGCGCACGTCCCAGACCGCCTGGGCCTGGGCGTGGAGCGTGTCCACGAAGTCGCCGGTCAGGAAGCCGTCGCCGCTGCGCCGGCCCACGCGTCGGGGCCCATGGAACGGGAGCACCGGGATCGCCAGGTTGAGGCCCAGCTCCCGATGCAGCCAGCGGGCGCGAAAGCCCGCGAAGTCCACGGTGGGGCTGCCCATGCGGTAGCCCGGCACGCACACGAGCCAGGGGCGCGGCGCGCCGCGGTGCTCGAGGATCCAGGCATGGGCGGTGCGGTTGGGCTCGTACGCCAGCCAGCGTGCGCGTCCGGGCTCGCCGCGGTGCGGCGCGTAGCCGCTCTCGAAGCGCAGGTGCCGGTAGCGTGCCCAGGGCAGGCCCACGTCGTCCTGACGCCCGCCTTCGAGGAGCGGTGGAGCCGGGTGGTAGCGCCTCGGGTTCTCGAGCCAGTTGCGCGCGGCGTACAGCGAGAGCGCGCGAGAGATCTCGCGCCCCAGGCGGCGTCGTTCCGGGAGGGGCACGAGCGGGGCCGCCACCAGCTCCGTGGCCAGGAAGAACTCGTCCAGCACGGCCTTGGACCCGAGGCTGAGCCCCCAGCGCGGCGCCGGCAGCTCCGCGGCCGCCTCCCCGCCCACGCGCTGCGTGCCCCAGCGCAGCCCGAGCACCAGCGGTGCCGCGCCCGAGCGCACTGCGAGACCGACTCCCCGGCTGATGCGTGCCAGCAATGCCTGCCCCCGGCGGAGGATGGCGACTCGTGTCCGTGCAACGGGCCGGGGGGGGTGGCCCCGAGATGGTGAGCGCGCGGGGAGTCGAACCCCGAACCTAGGGATTAAGAGTCCCTTGCTCTGCCAATTGAGCTACGCGCCCGGACGGAAACTAGAGATCGAGACGCGATTCGGCAAGCGCCCGGGAAGGGCGCTCACTCCGGTGCGCCGAAGCCGCCGCCGCCAGGCGTCTCCACCACCAGACAATCGCCGGGCTCGAGCAGGACGTGGGCCTTGCCGGGGAGCTCTTCGATGCGTCCATCGCGGCGCTCCACGGCGTTGCGGCCGCACGCGCCGGGTCGCCCGCCGCGCAGGCCGAAGGGCGCCACCGTGCGGCGCTCGCTGAGCAGCGTCGCCTCGACGGGCGCCAGGAAGAGGTAGCGACGCACCAGGCCGTCGCCGCCGGGCCAGCGCCCTGCTCCGCCCGAGCCGGCGCGCCGGGCAAAGGTCAGGAGCCGCACCGGGTAGCGCGCCTCCAGCACCTCCGGGTCGGTGATGCGCGTGTTGGTCATGTGCACGTGCACGCCCGAGGCCCCGGCGAAGCCCTCCCCCGCCCCGGCCCCGCCCCCGATCGTCTCGTAGTAGCCGAAGCGTCCGGTCCCGAAGGCCACGTTGTTCATGGTGCCCTGGCTGGCGGCTGCCACGCCGAGGGCGCCGAGCAGCACGTCCACGATGCGCTGGGAGGTCTCCACGTTGCCGCCCACCACGGCCGCGCCCTCGGGCGGATCCAGGATCGAGCCCGGCGGGACGCGGATCGCCACGGGCGCCAGGCAGCCCCCGTTCAGGGGGATGCGCTCGGCCACCAGGCTGCGCAGCACGTAGATGACGGCGGCTCGCACCACCGCGCGCGGGGCGTTCAGGTTGCCGGGGACGGCAGGGCCGCTGCCCGAGAAGTCGATGGACATGCGCTCCCCTTGCACGCCGAGCCGCACGCGGAGGGGCGTCCCGTCGTCGAGACGGTCCTCGAAGACGTGGTCGCCGTCCGGAAGGCGCGCGATCTCGCGGGCCACCTTGCCGGCTGCGGCCTCCTGGAGCTGGCGCATGGTGACCTCCACGGCGGCGAGCCCCTGCTCGCGCACCATCTCCAGCACGAGCCGCACTCCGGCGCGGTTCGCCGCCACCTGGGCCTCCAGGTCCGCCACGTTGTCGTCGGGGTTGCGGGCGGGAAAGCGCGCCCCGCAGAGCACCTGGCGCAGGCGGGCTTCGTCGATCCGCCCGTCCGCCACCAGCCGGAACGCGCGCAGCAAGACGCCCTCCTCCTCGATGCTGCGCGAGTCCGCCGGCATGGAGCCTGGGCTCTTGCCGCCGAGGTCCGCGTGGTGGCCCCGGCTCGCCACGAAGAAGGCCGGGCCCTTGCGCTCGGCCACCAGGACGGGGGTCACCACGGTCACGTCGGGCAGGTGGGAGCCGCCCTGGAAGGGGTCGTTGCTCGCCACCACGTCGTCGGGCCCGAGGTCCGGGAAGGCGTCGCGCACCGCGCGCACGGTCTCGCCCATGGCGCCGAGATGCACCGGGATGTGGGGTGCGTTGGCCACCAGGCCCCCGTCCCGGTCGAAGACGGCGCAGGAGTAGTCGAGGCGCTCCTTGATGTTGGTGGAGACCGCGGTGTTGCGGAGCACGGCCCCCATCTGCTCGGCGATGGACATGAAGCGGTTGCCGAACACCTCGAGGCGCACGGGATCCGGTCGCGCGAGGTCGCTTGGGTCGGGACGCACCGGACCGGCGTGGTCCTCCACGGCCAGGACCCCATCCGCCTCGACACGCAGCCGGAAGCCGGGGTCGAGCACCACGGTGCCGGTCTCCTCCAGCACGATGGCGGGCCCCTCGAGCGCGTGGCCGGGGAGCAGGGCCTCCCGGTCGTAGACCGGCGCCTCCGCCCGGCCGGTCTCCGGGAACCAGGCGCCCACGGTGCGGCGCGGGGCTGCCGGGCTGCGCGCGGGACCCGATCCCGCCGGCGGGCCGGGGGCTTCGTCCGCCGGCGGCGCCCGGACCCGCACCCGCGCCGTGGTGACCTCCACGGCACGTCCGGGGCGCCCGTAGCCGAAGCGGCTCTCGTGCTCCCGGGCGAAGCTCCGCGCCCAGTCGCCGTCGGCGGGCTGCGCCACGGCGAGGGCGGTCTCGCTGCCCGCGTAGCGGAGGTCGAGGCGGTGCTCGACCCGGACGCGCTGCGGCGCGATGCCCTCGGCGACCAGCGCCTGGCGCCCCTCGGCCTCCAGGATCCGGAGGATCTCGTGGACGGAGGCCGGCGCGTGGCCTGCGGAGTCGAGGCGCAGGCGGCCCGCGTCGCGCTGCCCATCCCAGCTGACGTCCGCCATGCCGATGCCGTAGGCCGAGAGCAGCCCGGCCAGGGGATGCAGACGCAACCGGCGCATCCCGAGCCGGCGCGCCACGGCGCAGACGTGCTGTCCCCCGGCGCCGCCGAAGCCCACCAGCAGGCCATCGCGCGGATCGACCCCGCGCGCCACCGAGACCTCCTGGATGGCCTGGGCCATGCTGGCGTTGGCCACCTCCACGAAGCCCGCTGCCAGCTCGTCGTCGCCGTGCGGGTGGCCGGCAGCCCGCACGGCCTCGGCCAGGCGGCCCAGGACGGCCCGGGCCGGCGCCTCCTGCAGCGCAAACGGGAAGCGGTCCGGCTGCAGGCGGCCCAGCAGGAGGTTCACGTCCGTGAGCGTCAGCTCCCGGGCCCGCGGCCGGCCCTGCGCGTCGCGCCGGCCGTAGCAGAGCGGTCCGGGATCGGCGCCGGCGCTCTCCGGTCCGACGGTGAGCCGGAAGCCGTCGAAGCGGCACAGGGAGCCGCCCCCCGCGGCCACGGTGTGGATGCGCAGCATGGGCGCCCGCACCCGGATGCCGCCCACCTCGGTCTCGAAGCCGCGCTCCACCTCCCCGTCCACGATCAGGGAGACGTCGGTGGAGGTGCCCCCCATGTCGAAGCCGACGGCGCAGCGGGCGCCCGCGGCGCGCGCCACCCGCGCCGCGCCCACCACCCCGCCCGCCGGCCCCGAGAGCAGCGCCGTCGGGCCGCGGAAGCGCGCCCCGTCGGTGAGGCCGCCCGACGACTGCATGAAGCGCACCCGCGAGCCGGGCAGCGCCGCCTCCGTGGCCTGCACGTAGCGGCGCAGGAGGGGGGTCAGGTAGGCGTCGGCCACGGTGGTCTCGCCCCGAGCCAGGAAGCCCATCTCCCGGGCCAGCTCGTGGGAGGCGCCAACGAACGGAAAACCCTCCGCCCGCGCGAGCTTGGCCAGTCGGACCTCGGGCTCTGGATGAGCATGGGCATGCAGCGTGACGAGGGCGACGGACTCGACTCCCTCGCTGCGCGCGGACGCCAGGGCCCCGCGCAGCTCGGCCTCGTCGAGCGCCTCCAGCGGCGCACCGTCCGCCGCCACCCGCCCGCCGGTCTCCAGGACACGCTCGTGGAGCGGCGGGGGCCGTCGGATCTGCAGGGCGAAGAGCTCCGGGCGCTCCTGGGTGCGGATGCTGAAGACGTCGCCCAGGCCCCGGTTGGTGACGAGCAGCGTGCGCGCCCCGGCCCGTTCGAGGAGCGCGTTGGTGGCCACGGTGGTGCCGAGCTTCACTCGGCAGGGGGGCAGCGGTGCGCCGGGGGCGACCTGGCCGGCGCGCTCCAGGATGCGCCGGATGCCCTCCACCGGGGCTGCGTCCGTCGAGAGGAGCTTGGCGGTGTGGAGCGCCCCGTCCGGAGCGCGCCCGATCACGTCCGTGAAGGTGCCGCCCCGGTCGACCCAGAACTCCCAGGACACGCGCCAAGCGTAGGCCCGCCGGCGGAGGCGCGCTCAGGCCGGCCGGCGCCGCCGCACCAGGCGGCGCCCCACGCCGCGCAGGACCGCGCGCAGGTCGGCGCCGCCGAACAGGGCGACGCCCGCCGCACCGACGGCCGCAAAGACGGCGCCTCCGAGCATCAGGACACCGAGGGCGCGCAGCCCAGCGCCCGCATCGCCGACCCCGACCAGCGCGGCCGCGCCGGCCGCCGCGCCCACCGCGAGCGCCCGCCCGGCGCCGACGCCCAGGGCCCCGAGGCGAGGCGCTCCATGCAGGCGTCGCGCCAGGGCGAGGATGGCCAGGGCGTTGGCGTTCATGCCCAGGGCCCCGGCCATCGCCAGGCCCGCCACGCCGAAGCGCTTGCCGAGAGCCAGGTAGAGGGGGATCGCCGCCAGGGCGAAGCCCGTGCCGAGAAGCATCGGCCGCCAGGTGTCGCCGCGCGCGTAGAAGGCGCGCGCCGCGATCTGCTGCGCTACCCAGGCCGGCACCGCCAGGGCCAGCAGGCGCAGGAGCGTGGTCACGCGCGCGGCGTCGGAGGCGGTGAAGGCCCCGTGCTGGTACACGAAGCCGACCAGGGGCTCGGCCAGGGCGAAGGTGGCCGCGCCGGCCAGGACGCCCAGGGAGAGGCCGGCGGCCAGGGTGCGGTCCACGGTGCGGTTGAGCTCGTCGTGGCGGCCCGCGGCGAACAGGTGCGCCAGCGTGGGAAGCGCCGCCGCCGCCAGCGCCTGGCCCACCACCGCCACCGGCACCAGCATGAGCCGCCGGGCGTAGCCGAGCGACGCCACCGCCCCCTCCCCCAGCAGGCTGCCGAACCAGCGGCCGTACCACTCGTCCACCGTGAGCAGCGTGACGCCCAGCATGAGGGGCGCCGCCACCGCCAGATAGCGCAGGAAGTCCCGGTCGGCGGGCGCCACCCGCAAGCGGATGCGCACACGCCGCCGGGCATCGAGCCAGGGCACCAGGAAGGGACCCAGCACGGAGCCCACCAGGGCCCCCCACACGAACGCCTCCACCCCGATCCGCGGCGCCAGCAGGAGCGCGGCACCGATCATGCTCCCGTTGTAGAGCAGCGGCGCCAGCGCCGCGGCGGCGAAGCGGCCGCGGGCGAACAGCGTCGCCTGGAGGATCCCGCCCAGCACGAAGAAGATCTGGGCCGGCAGCGCGATGCGCGTGAGACGCGCCGTGAGCGCCCGGGTGTCCGCATCGAAGCCGCGGAACTGGAAGGCCACCAGCGGGTCGCTCCACCACCAGAGCAGGGCGGTGGCCGCGAGCGCCAGGGCGCCCAGGGTCCCGAGCACCGTGGCCAGCAGGCGCTCGGCCCCGGCCTCGTCGCCCGCGCCGCGCCGGGCGGTGTACAGGGGCAGGAAGGCGATCGAGAGCGCCCCTCCGGCCAGCAGGTAGTTGAGCAGGTCCGGGATCTGGAAGGCGGCGTAGTAGGCGTCGGTGCGGGCGCCGGCTCCCACCAGGTGGGCGAGGAGGGCCTCGCGCACGTAACCGAGCAGCCGCGAGAGCAGGACGCTCCCGGCCAGGAGCGCGGCCGCGGCCGGCAGCGCCGAGGCGCTGGGTGCGTCCCCGGAAGGCTTCTCCAAGCCGGACTTCCCCCCGGCGCCCGAGTATGGGGCATCGCGCCCCGCGCTCGCCCGGGGGTCTCAAGGGCCGTCTCCGCCCGGCCGATGGATCTCGCGATGCGCTCCGTGCCGACCCCCCTGCGGCGCGTCGCCGCCCTCCTGGCCCTGGGCCTGCTCCTGGCCCTGCCGGCCACCGCCGAGATCTATCGCTGGACCGACGACCAGGGCGGCGAGCACTTCACCCAGGACCTGAGCCGGGTGCCTGCAGACCAGCGTTTTCGAGCACGAAACGAGGCCTCGACTCGAGTCGAGAGGCGGCGCCTGCAGACCTACTCCTCCCCGGACGCCGGCGCCGCCCAGGCGCGTCGGCCGCGGGCCTCCGGCCAGACCCTGCGGATTCCCTTCGAGCCCGATGGCACCGTGATGCGGGTCCAGGCGCTGCTCAACGACTCCGTGGCGGTCCCCTTCCTGGTGGACACGGGGGCCAGCGGGATCTCGATCCCGCAGTGGGTGGCGGACCGCCTCGGCCTGAGGATCGGGCCGGCCACGGAGTGGATCCGCATCCAGACCGCCAACGGGCTGGTGGTCCGGCCCGTGGTCCTGCTCGAGTCGGTCTCCGTGGGCGATGCGCGCGTCCACAACCTGCCGGCCACCGTGACCCCGAGCCTCGAGTTCGGTCTGCTCGGAGGCACCTTCTTCAACAACTTCGTCTACCGGGTGGACACCGCCGCGGGGGTGATCTCCTTGACGCCCAACGCGAGCGTGCGGGGAGGTCTGTCCGAGGGGCAGTGGCGGGCGCGCTTCCAGGAGCTGCATCAAGCGCTGGCGCGGCTCGACGCCTACTCCCAGCGGCTCCCGGAGACGCGCAGCCTCCGGCAGGGGGAGCTCGCCCGGCGACGCTCCGCGCTGGTGCAGGAGATCGAGGCGCTCGAGCAGCAGGCCAACCAGCTCGGCGTGCCCCAGGCGTGGAGATAGGGGGACGTTCTTGAACCCTTGCGGCCATCGTCCCGGCGCACTGCGGCGCGTGTGGGAAGAGGTCAACAAGTCCACGGCGTCCCTGCTCCTGCTCGGGCTGCTCGCGGCGGGGCCGGCGACGGCCGAGCTGTACCGGTGCATGGCGGCCGACGGGAGCGTGCGCTTCACGGACGACGCGAGCGCCTGCCCGGGCGCCCGCCCCCATGAGCCCCGCGGCCAGGTCCAGCGCTACGACGCCCCGGCGCCGCCCCGCCGCAGCGCCCCGGCCACCCGGCCTGCCCCGGCCGACTTCGACGCGAGGGCCGCCCAGGCGGAGCTCTGGCGCCAGAAGCTCGAGCAGGCGCGCCAGGAGGAGCAGGAGCTCGGCCGCGAGGTGGAGCAGCTCGAGCAGCTCGTCACCTGGTGCAACCGGGGCGGCAAGGTGCTGACCCGCGACCGCTCGGGCCTCAACCAGGACGTCTCCTGCGGCTCGGTGCGCGAGGAGCACGCGGGCAAGATCACGCGGCTCGGGGAGGTTCAGCGCTACCTGGCGGAGGGCATCCACGAGGAGTGCCGGCGCTCGGGCTGTCTCCCCGGCTGGCTGCGCTAACGCTCCTTAGCCGCGGGGGGCCGCCTCCGGCGGGTTCAGCTCCCGCCAGACGCGTCCGTCCCAGCTCTCCACCACCACGTGGTCCCCCTCGCGCCCGCGCAGGTACGGGTAGCTGAGGGGCACCTTGCCGTAGGGCGTATCCAGCACGTAGAGCGGGATGGAGAACCCGCTGGTGCGCCCGCGCAGCGAGCGGAACAGCTCGAGCCCGCGCTCGATCGGCACGCGGAAGTGAGCCGTGCCCTCCAGGAGCTGGGCCTGGTAGCAGTAGTACGGGCGCACCCGCATGCGCACGAGCCCCTCGCCGAGCGCCTTCAGCACCTCCGCATCGTCGTTCACCCCGCGCAGCAGGACGCTCTGGTTGCCCACCGGGATGCCCGCCCGGGCGAGCCGGTCGCAGGCCCGGGCCGCCTGGTCGGTGAGCTCGCGGGGATGGTTGAAGTGGGTGTTGACCCAGATCGGGTGATGCCGTTCCAGCAGCCCGCACAGGGCGTCGGTCACCCGGAACGGCAGGGTCACGGGCAGTCGCGTGCCGAGGCGGATGATCTCCACGTGGGGGATCGCGCGCAGGCGCCCGAGCAGCCAGTCGAGTCGTTCGTCGGAGAAGACCAGCGGATCGCCGCCCGTCAGGAGGACGTCGCGGATCGCCGGGGTGCGGGCGATCCACTCGAGCGCCCCCTCGAGCTCCCGGCGCCGCATGACCCACTCCTCGTCCCCCACCATGCGCTTGCGCAGGCAGAAGCGGCAGTAGAGCGCGCACTCGTTGTTCACGCAGAAGGCGATCCGGTCCGGATAGACCCGGATCACGTTCTTGACCGGGGAGTGGGCCACCTCGTCCAGGGGATCCGCGAGCCCCAGCGGGTCCCGGGCCTCGGCGCTGCGGGGCACCACCTGGCGCCGGACCGGGCAGTCCGGGTCCTCGGGATCCATCAGGGACGCGTAGTAGGGAGTGATCACGAAGCGGAAGCGGGCGGCCAGCAGGTCGATGGCCTTGCGCTCGTCGTCGCTCACCCGGACCCAGCGCGCGAGCTCGTCGGCGGAGCGGATGCGGTGGCGCATCTGCCAGGCCCAGTCGCCCCAGTCTTCCGGGACCACGTCCGCCGGGCGCGGCGCGGACGGCCACGCCAAGGCGCTCACGGGAGGCCGAGCCGGCGCAGCCCCGCGTCCAGGGCGCGGGCCACCAGCGCCTGGTGGGGCACGTCGATCAGCTCCGCCAGGATCCCGAAGGAGCCGTCCGGGGCGAAGGTGGGAAGCGGGTTCATCTCCAGGAAGACCGGGCGTCCCTCCGCATCGAGCTTGAAGTCCGCCCGGGCGAAGTCGCGGCACTCGAGGGCGCCGGCCGCCCGCACGGCCAGGGCGGCGAGCTCCTTCTCGAGGCCCGGGTCCAGGTGGCCCGGCAGGCAGGGCTGCCAGCCGTCCGGGTCCGCGGCCGCGTGCCGCTCCAGGGCGTGCAGGCCGATGCGGGTGGTCGCCTCCAAGGCTCGCTGGAGCACGGGCAGCACCTCCGGCGGATCGTTGCCGAGCAGCGTCACCGTGTACTCGGCCCCGGGCAGGAAGGCCTCCACCAGAGCCGGCTGGCGGTAGCGCTCCACGATGCACCCCACCGCCTGGACGAGCGCGGCGCGGTCCTCGACCCGCGAGCCCGGCCCGATGCCCTTGGCGGCGCCCTCCCAACGTGGCTTCACCAGGAGGGGAAAAGAGCCTGGAATCGCGACGCTTTCGGCTTCCTGAGCCGAGCGCATCACGCACCCCGGCGCGATCGGCACGCCCGCCGCTGCCACCAGGTCCCGGGCCCAGGCCTTGTCGAGGGTGAGGGAAAGGGTGAGCGCATCGGAGCCAAGCTGTGGGATCGCAAGCATTTCCAGCAGCACGGGACCCCACGCTTCGCGATTCCGGGAGCCGTGCCCCTCGGCGATGGTGAGGGCGGCGTCCAGGCTCGGGAGCGGCGCTCCGCCCGCGGCGGCGACCCCGGCCCGCTCCAGCAGGGCCCCCGGCGAGCCGAGCCGCACCGGGCGGTGGCCGAGCCAGGCCACGGCCGCCTCCAGGGCGGCGAGCGTCGCCTCCGACTCGTACTCCGCCTCCACGTCCGGGGGATCGTCGGGCCGACGGGGATAGGTGCCGAAGAGCTCGTACAGAAGCCCGATGGAGAGGCCTGCCATGCCGGGCGAGGATACCCGCCGGCTGCCAGGGGAGCGATCGCGGCCCGGCGCGACCTGGGGCAGCATGGCCGGGATGGGAGCGGGGGGAGCGACACGGCAGCCCCGGGCCGTGGCCTGGCGGGCCTGGTTGGCAGTGGCCCTGTGGGCCGGCCTGATCCTGCGTCTGTCCGGCGACGACCTCTCCGCCGCCTCCACCTCCCGTCTGCTGGGTCCGCTGCTGCGCTGGATCTTCCCGGAGCTCGACGCGCAGACGCTCCAGACGATCCACTTCATCGTGCGCAAGGCCGCCCACTTCCTGGAGTACGCGGTGCTCGGGGCCCTCGCGATCTGGGCCCTGCGCCGCAGCGGCACCTGGAGCGCGGGGCGACGCGCCGGCCTGGCCCTGGCCCTGGTGGCGGCAGTGGCAGCGCTCGACGAGGGGCACCAGTCGCGCTCGACGCGCCGCACGGGCTCGCCCTGGGACGCGGGCCTGGACGGGGCCGGTGGCGTGGCGGGAATCGCCCTGGCCACGGCCCTGGGGAGACGGCGCGCAGCCCCCGCTCGCCCGCCGGGGGTGGGCGTGATCGCAGGGGGACGGGGCGGGGCGTGAGGACGTTGCGGGGCGGCGGCTGGCTCAACCGCCTGGAGGCGCTCGGCAACGCCCTGCCCGACCCGACGACCCTGTTCCTGATCGGCGCGCTGCTCGTGATGGGCGTCTCGCAGCTGGCGGTCTCCCGGGGATGGTCGGTGGAGCGAACCACGACCCGCGAGGTGCGCGCGCCGGTGACGGACGCGTCCGGGGCTCCCCGGGTGGACCCGGCGGACGGCCGGCCCGTGACCATCGCGGTGCTCGGCGCGGACGGGCGCCCGCTCCAGGAGCGGGTCGTCGAGCGCGTGGAGCCGGTCGGGCTGCTCGCCCCGGACGGCCTCTACTGGGTGCTCGCGCACCTGGTGGAGAACTTCGTGCGCTTCCCGCCCCTCGGCATCGTGCTGGTGGGCATGCTCGGGATCGGCCTCGCCGAGCGGACCGGCTTCGTGGCGGCCCTGCTGCGCGCCACGTTGCTGGCGGTCCCGGCGTGGCTGCTGACTCCGACCGTGTTCGGGGTGGGCGTGCTCTCCTCCATGGCCCTGGACGCCGGCTACGTGGTGCTGCCGCCGGTGGCCGCCGCCCTCTTCCACGCGGTGGGGCGCTCGCCCCTGGCGGGTCTCGCGGCGGTCTTCGCCGGGGTCTCGGCCGGCTTCAGCGCGAACCTGTTCCTGACCGGCCTCGATCCGCTGCTGGCCGGCTTCAGCGAGGCGGGGGCCCGTTTCCTCGACCCGGGCTACGCGGTGGCCGTCACCTGCAACTGGTGGTTCATGATCGCCTCGACCCTGCTGGTGACCGCCGTGGGCTGGGCGGTCACGGCCTGGCTGGTGGAGCCACGCTTGCGCGAGCGGCCCGCCGCCGAGGGCGGGCCGCCGGACGGCGGGGCGGCGCCGGACGTGGGGCTCTCCCGGGAGGAGCGGCGCGGCCTGGCGGTGGGCCTGGTGGTGCTGGCGGCGACCCTGGCGCTCTTCGTGGCGGCCACGCGCATTCCGGGCGCGCCGCTCCACGGTGTCGATGGCCGCTTCCCGCGCTGGGTGGTGGCCATCGTCCCGCTGCTCTTCCTGGCCTTCGCCCTGCCGGGCGCGGCCTACGGCTTTGCCACGGGCCGGCTGCGCAACGACCGGGACGTGGCGCGCCTGCTGGGCGAGAGCATGGCGGCCATGGGCCCCTACGTGGTGATGGCGTTCTTCGCGGCGCAGTTCGTGGAGCTGTTCCGCCACTCGAATCTCGGGGAGATGCTGGCGCTCACGGGCGGGGCCTGGCTGGCCCGGGCCGCCCTGCCCGCCTCCGCCCTGGTGGCCAGCTTCGTCGTGGTGGTCGCGGTGGCGAACCTGTTCATCGGCTCCATGTCGGCCAAGTACGCCTTCTTCGCCCCGGTCTTCGTGCCCATGTTCATGCAGGTGGGGATCAGCCCGGAGCTCACCCAGGCCGCCTACCGGGTGGGCGACTCCGTGTCGAACGTGATCACCCCGCTGAACCCCTATGTGGTGATCGTCCTGGTCTTCATGCAACGCTACTTCCCGCGCGCGGGCGTGGGGACCCTGCTCGCCCTGATGCTGCCCTACGCCCTGGTGCTCGGAGTGGCCTGGACCGGCCTGTTGGTGGTGTGGATGGCGCTCGGCGTCGAGCTCGGCCCCGCCGGCCCCCTCGCCTACGTCCCGTCGGCGCCCTGAGCCGGGCTGGGAAGGCCCGCAGCGGGTGGTTAGATTCTGAAGCTCCCGTGGAGGTTCCGTGAACGCCGCGCTCCTCGCCGCGCTGGTCTTCGCGCTCTTCGCCCTGGGCTATCGCTTCTACGCGCGCTTCCTCGCCGAGCGCGTGTTCGCCCTGCGGGAGGACGAGCCGGTCCCGGCGCGGGAGCTGGAGGACGGCGTCGACTACGTCCCCACGCACCGGGGGGTGCTCTGGGGCCACCACTACACCTCCATCGCGGGCGCCGCGCCGATCGTGGGGCCCGCGGTGGCGGTGATCTGGGGCTGGGTGCCGGCGCTGCTGTGGGTGGCGCTCGGCACGGTCTTCATGGGTGCCGTGCACGACTTCGCGGCCCTCGTGATCAGCCTGCGCCACCGGGGCCGCTCGATCGGCGACGTCGCCGGCCACGTGATCGGGCCCCGGGTGCGGGCGCTGTTCCTGGTCATCATCTGCTTCCTGATCTGGATCGTGCTGGCGGTCTTCGCCTTCATCATCGGCACGCTCTTCGTGGCGTACCCGGGCTCGGTCTTCCCCATCAACGTCCAGATCGTGGTGGCGGTGGCGCTCGGCTGGCTGGTCTACCGCCACAACGTGGGGATCTTCGCGCCGTCGCTGTTGGGCTACGCCCTGCTGCTGGCGGCGGTCTTCTACGGCAACGCCTTCGCCGAAGCGGTCCCCGCCGTGAGCCGGATCTCCGTCGAAGCCTGGGTGTGGCTGCTCATGCTCTACTCCTTCGCCGCCTCGGTGCTGCCGGTCTGGCTCCTGCTCCAGCCCCGCGACTACCTGAACGCCCACCAGCTCCTGACGGGCCTGGCCCTGCTCACGTTGGGTCTGCTGGTGCTGAACCCCACCGTGCAGGCTCCCGCCTTCAATCCGAGCCCCGCCGGCGCCCCGCCCCTCATCCCCTTCCTGTTCATCACCATCGCCTGCGGCGCCATCTCCGGCTTCCACGGCCTGGTCTCTTCGGGCACCACCAGCAAGCAGGTGGGCTGCATGACCGACGCGCGCCCGATCGGGTACGGAGGCATGCTCGGCGAGGGCACCCTCGGCCTGCTGGCCGTGCTCGCTGCCACGGCCGGCTTCGCCAGCAGCGAGCAGTGGTGGGCCCACTACGCCAGCTGGGGCGCCGCGGACAGCCTCTCCGCCAAGCTCGACGCCTTCGTGAGCGGGGGCGGCAGCTTCGTGGCCTCCCTGGGCATCCCGCTCGAGACCGCCAAGACCTTCATCGCCGTGATGGTGATCGCCTTTGCCGCCACCTCCCTGGACACGGGCGCGCGCATCCAGCGACTGGTGATCGCGGAGCTCGCCGACGCCTACGGGGTTCGCCCGCTCACCAACCGCTATGCGGCGGCGGGACTCGGCATCGGCCTGGCCCTGCTGCTGGCCGTGACCCAGGCCGGGGGCAAGGGCGGGCTCATCCTGTGGCCGCTCTTCGGCACCACCAACCAGCTGCTGGCCGGGGTGACGCTGCTGGTGGTCTCGGTCTGGATGCGCCGGCAGGGGCGTCCCTACCTCTACACGCTGGTGCCCATGCTGCTGGTGGCCGCCGCCACGGTGACCGCCATGCTGGGAGAGGTGCGCAGCTACTTCGTCGGCGGCAACTGGCTGCTCTTCGGCATGGGCACGACCATCCTGGCCTGCGACGTGTGGGTGCTCTTCGAGGGCCTGCGCCTGCTGGCCACCACGCCGTCCGGCCTCGCCGCCCGCCCGGCCCCGGGAGGCTGAGCCCATGGACGTCCGCCGTCTCGAAGGCCGCACCGCGCTCGTGACCGGGGCCGCCAGCGGCATCGGCCGCGCCAGCGCCCTGGCCTGCGCCCGGCGGGGCGCCGACCTGGCGCTGTGCGACGTGAACGAGGCGGGGCTCGCCGAGACCGAGCAGGCGGCCCGCGCCCTGGGACGCCGCGTGTGGACCCGGCGGGTGGACGTCTCCGACGCGCACGCCATGCGCGGCTTCGCGGACGACGTGCACCAAGAGGTCGAGGCCGTGGACCTGCTGGTGAACAACGCGGGGGTGGCGGTGGGCGCGCGCTTCCTGGACACGCCCCTGGAGGACTGGGACTGGCTGGTGCGCATCAACCTGATGGGGGTCGTGCACGGCTGCCACTTCTTCGTGCCGGCCATGATCCGGCGCGGCCGCGGCGGACACGTGGTGAACGTGGCCTCGGCCGCGGGTCTGGTGGCCGCCTCGCCGCTGGCCGCCTACTCGAGCACCAAGTTCGCCGTGGTCGGCCTCTCGGAAGCGCTGCGGGAGGAGCTCGCGCCCCACGGGATCGGCGTCACGGCGGTGTGTCCCGGCATCATCGACACGCCCATCACGCGCGCTGTTCGGCTGCGGGGCGAGGCGGCCCGGCCCGAGCGCCGCGAGCGCATGATCGCCCTCTACGAACGGCGCGCCTATTCGCCCGAGCGGGTGGCCGAGAACCTGCTGCGGGCGGTGCAGCGCAACCGGAGCGTGGCCCCCATCTCGCCCGAGGCCTGGGTCATGCACTACGGCAAGCGCTTCGCGCCGCGGCTGCTGCGCTGGCTCAACCGCAAGCTGGCCGAGCGGACGTGGGGCGAGACGTCGGCGTCAGGGCCGCCCGGCACGCGCTGAGGGACGCCCGGCACCAGCCGGCGTTCTCGGGCTCCTCTCCCGTGAGCAGCCGGATCACGCCCAGGTGGGTCACGATGGCGACGCGGCGGCCTGGCGGCCGCGTCGCCAGCTCGTCGAGCAGCGCCGCCACCCGCGCCCGCACATCCGCCAGGCGCTCGCCCCCGCCGGGGCGCAGTGCCGGGTCCCCGCGCCGGAGACGCGCCAGCTGCGCGGGCCAGCGCGACGCGATGGCGGCCCCCGTGAGCCCCGTCCAGGAGCCGAGGTCGCGCTCGCGCAGGCGCGCGTCGGAAGCGGGCAGGAGACCCAGCCGCTCGCCCAACAGGCGCGCCGTTCCGGCCGCACGCCGCAGATCGCTGGTGCGTAGCGCGGTGAGCTCCGCGTGCACCAGCCGGGCCGCCAGCTCCCGGGCCTGGGCGCCTCCGCGCGCCGAGAGCGGGGGGTCGCCCTGTCCCTGCCAGCGGCCGGCGGCGTTCCAGGTGCTCTCCGCGTGGCGGATCAGCCAGAGATCCACCGGCGCCTCAGCGACGCCGGCGGGTCCGCGCTCGGGCCCGGGCCTCGGGCTCCTTCGGGAACGCGCGGCTGATGGCGAAGATCAGGCGCAGCAGATTGAGCGAGGCCGGGTCCAGGAAGGGCTTGCCGCTCGTCACCAGGGCCACCGCCAGGCCGCGATCCGGATCCGCCCACGAGAACACGTTGGTCAGGCCCAGATGACCGAAGGCGCGCCCGGTGTCCGGGCCGAACAGGCTCACCAGCCGTCCGCCCAGCATGAAGCCGAGCCCGTAGCGGATCGGGACCGCCAGGGTGAGGTCGAAGTCCCAGTAGGTCTGCTCCACGTTGGCCCGGCGCACGGTGCGGCTGTCGAAGACGCGCACGCCCTCGACCTCGCCCTCCTCGAGCAGGCACTGGTAGAAGGTGCACAGATCCTCGGCATTGGTCACCACATTGGCCGCCGGCACCACGGCGGTGAGGAAGCGCGGATCCTGCGCGAGCGCCACCGCCTCCTGCAGGGTGGCGCCCAGGGCACGGCGGAAGAGCTGCCCGAAGGGCGGCAAGGGCGGAACCCCGGTCACCGCGTCGCGGGCCACGCGCGGCACGTCGTCGGGCTTCACTCCGAAGTTCATCCAGCGCAGGCCCAGGGGCTCGAGGATCTCCTTGTGCAGGACGCTGCGGATGTCCTGGCCGGTGGCCTGGCGCACCACCTCCCCGAGCACGAAGCCACCGGTCACGGCGTGGTAGGCGAGCTTCTGGCCGGGGCGCGAGATCAGCGGAGCCTCCGCCAGGATCTCCACGATCTCGTGCGGCCGCTCCAGGAGATCGAGCTTCATCAGGCCGGCGGGGATGTTCGGGATCCCGGCCCGGTGGGCCAGCACGTGGGCGATGGTGATCCACTCCTTGCCCCGGCGCCGGAAGGACGGGACGTAGTCGCACACCCGGTCGTCGATGTGGAGCGCCCCCTTCTCGTCGAGCTTGTGCACCACCATGGCGGCCACGGCCTTGGAGGCCGAGTAGATCCGGAAGGGCGTATCGGTGGTCACCGGGACGCGCTCCGCCCAGGGCGGATCGCCGGGCAGGTTGCCGCTCGCACAGCCCAGGGCGCGGTTCAGGATCAGGGCGCCACGCCGGCGAATGGCCAGCTGGAGGCCGGGATAGAGCCCGGTCCGGTACAGGGCCCGCGCCGCCTCCCAGATGCTCTCGACCGCGCCCCGGGAGCTGCCCACCTCCCGGGGCCGGACTTCCTCGCCCACGGCGGTGATGGCGTCCAGGTCCGCGGGAACCGCGCAGGTGGCGCGCAGCCAGGTGGGAAGCCGCAACCAGCGTTCCAGGGGGGCCACGCGAGGAGCGTACCAGCCGCGATCCCGAGGAGCCCGTGTCCACGGCATGATGCTTCCCCTTCGGCAGGAGAAGGGCGTATCGTGAGCGACGGCAGAGCCCCATGGAAGTCGCTTCCCGCCCGGCCTCCGAAGCGACGCGCCTGGCGCGCGTCCGGCGCGTCTACCGGGCCTTCGTGTGGATCTACGACCCGTTCCGGCGCCTCTGGAGCCGCCTCACCCGCCGGCTCGAGGGCGAGCTGGACGCCCTGTTCGCCAGCCGCATCGGACCCGAGACGCGCCTGCTCGAGCTGGCGCCCGGCACCGGCGTCAACCTGGTGCGCCTGCAGCAACGCGCGCCCGGCTTTCGCTCCTACCTCGGCATCGACGCCAGCCCGCAGATGCTGGCCCGGGCCGAGCTGCGGGCGGGCAACGACGCGCGCGTCGAGCTCCGACTCGGCGACGTGACCGACCTCTCGGCCGTCCCCGGCCCCTTTGACTTCGTGGTCTCCACCTGGCTGCTCTCCCATCTCGAGCGTCCGGAGGCCACGGTGCGGGCAGCGCTCGAGCGGCTCGCCCCGGGCGGCACCGCCGCCTTCCTGTTCAGCACGCGCCCGACCTGCGCCGGGCTGCGCCTGCTGCTGTGGCCCTTCTATGGCGCGGCGGCGGCGGGCTTCGTGGATCCCGAGCCGATCCGTCGCCTGCCGGGTCTCGAGCGGACCGCGACGGCTTTCGGCGGCCTCGCCACCCTGACCGTGTTCCGCAGGCCGCCCGCCCCGCCTTGACAGATACCCCCATGGGGTATAGGGTCGAGGCATGGACGCGGAGGGGAAGCGCCAGGCCCGCGCCCGCCTGCGGCGCATCGCCGGCCAGGTGGCGGGCATCGAGCGCATGATCGACGAGGACCGCTACTGCGTGGACGTGCTGCTGCAGATCGCGGCGGTGCGGGCGGCTCTGGATCGGGCCGGCAAGCTCGTGCTCGGCGCCCACGTGGAGACCTGCGTGGCGCAGGCCTTCCGCAGCGGGAGCGCCGAGCAGCGGCGCCGCAAGCGCGACGAGCTGCTGGAGGTCTTTTCCCGCTTCGCGGACATCGCCCGCTGACTCCGAGCACGCCAGGGGCCCATGAGCGAACCCTGCCACGCCTGCGACGATGGACCGGACGGCACCAGCCCGCCGGCCCCCTCGGGCGCCGTCTCCTACACCTGCCCCATGCACCCGGAGATCGTGCGCGACGCTCCGGGTAGCTGTCCGGTCTGCGGCATGGCCCTCGAGCCACGCATCCCCACCGACGAGGAGGGGCTCGGCGAGCTCCGGGACATGACGCGGCGCCTTTGGATTGCGGGGGTACTGAGCGTGCCGCTGCTCGCCATCGCCATGTCCGACATGATCCCCGGGCGCCCGTTCGAGGACGCCCTGCCGCCAGGCGTTCTCTCCTGGCTGCAGCTCGCTCTCGCGACCCCCGTGGTGCTGTGGGGCGGCTGGCCCTTCTTCCAGCGCGGCTGGACGTCGCTGCGCACGCGCGCCCTCAACATGTTCACCCTGATCGCCCTGGGGACCGGCGCGGCCTACGTCTACAGCGTGGTGGCGACCCTGACCCCGGGCCGCTTCCCGGCGTCCTTCCACGTGCGGGAGGGCGAGGTGGGGGTCTACTTCGAGGCGGCAGCGGTGATCGTGACGCTCGTGCTGCTCGGGCAGGTACTCGAGCTGCGCGCGCGCCACCGCACGGGCGCGGCGATCCGGGCGCTGCTGGGCCTCGCTCCCAAGAGCGCCCGGCGCATCGGCCCGGACGGCCGGGAGGAGGACGTGCCCCTGGCGCAGGTGCAGCCCGGGGATCGGCTGCGCGTGCGCCCGGGCGAGAAGGTGCCCGTGGACGGCGTCGTCCTCGAAGGAACCAGCGCCGTGGACGAGTCCATGGTGACCGGCGAGCCGATGCCCGTGACGAAGCGCGCAGGGGATCCGGTGGTGGGGAGCACCGTGAACGGCACCGGGTCGATGGTGATCCGGGCCGAGCGCGTGGGCGCGGAGACGCTCCTCGCCCAGATCGTGCAGAGGGTGGCCGAGGCCCAGCGCAGCCGCGCGCCCATCCAGCGCCTGGCCGACGGGGTCGCCGCCTGGTTCGTGCCTGCCGTGATCGTCGTCGCGGCGCTGACCTTCGTCGTCTGGGGCTGGCTCGGACCCGAGCCGCGCATGGCCCACGCGCTGGTGAACGCCGTGGCGGTGCTGATCATCGCCTGCCCGTGTGCTCTGGGCCTCGCCACCCCCATGTCCATCATGGTGGCGACGGGAAAGGGGGCGACCGCGGGCGTGCTGTTCAAGAACGCCGAGGCCAT
Organism: Myxococcota bacterium; assembly: GCA_041611735.1. GTDB lineage: Bacteria > Myxococcota_A > UBA9160 > UBA9160 > PR03 > JBFIML01. The sequence goes on from JBFIML010000028.1 coordinate 34,952, forward strand.
CGAGTCGATGCGCAAGGTGGACACCCTCGTGGTGGACAAGACCGGCACCCTGACCGAGGGCAAGCCCAAGCTGGTGACCCTCGAGCCCGCCGCGGGGTGGGCCGACGACGAGCTCCTGCGCCTGGCCGCGAGCCTCGAGCGGGCCAGCGAACACCCGCTGGCCGCAGCCATCGTCGCCGGCGCTCGGGAGCGGGGGGCCTCCCCGGCGCCGGTCGAAGGCTTCGAGTCCCTCACCGGGCGCGGCGTGCGCGGCCGGGTGGAAGACCGCAGCCTGGCGCTCGGCAACCGCAAGCTGCTGGACGAGCTCGGGATCGAGGTCGGGTCCCTGGCTGCGCGCGCCGAGGCCCTGCGCGGCGAAGGCCAGACGGTCCTGTTCGCCGCCGTGGACGGGAAGCTCGCCGGCCTCGTGGGCGTCGCCGATCCCATCAAGGAGACGACTCCCGAAGCGATCCGGACCCTGCACGCCGAGCGCGTCCGCATCGTGATGGTGACCGGCGACAGCCGCACCACCGCCCAGGCGGTGGCGCGCCGCCTCGGACTCGACGAGGTGATCGCGGAGGTCCTCCCCGAGCGGAAGCTGGAGGAGGTGAAACGCCTGCAGGCGGAAGGGCGCATCGTGGCCATGGCCGGCGACGGCATCAACGACGCCCCGGCCCTGGCCCAGGCGCACGTGGGGATCGCCATGGGGACGGGCACCGACGTGGCGATGGAGAGCGCCGACGTGACCCTGGTGAAGGGGGACCTGCGCGGGATCGTGCGGGCGCGACGTCTCTCGCGCGCGACGCTCCGCAACATCAAGCAGAACCTCTTCTTCGCCTTCGTCTACAACGGGCTGGGCGTCCCCGTCGCGGCCGGTGCCCTGTACCCGTTCCTCGGGCTGCTACTGAGCCCCATGATCGCCGCCGCGGCCATGAGCGCGAGCTCCGTGTCCGTGGTGGGCAACGCCCTGCGGCTGCGCCGCGTCGCCCTGTGAGCCGGGCAGAGCGGGAGAGCGGGGAAGCGGCCGTCGGCTTCCGACTGATGACCGCCCACGAAGCCCGCCAGCGCCTCCGCGAGGACCCCACCCTTCTCGTCCTCGACGTGCGGCGGCGAGCGGCCTTCGAGGAGCGCCCCGAGGCCGTGCCGGGCGCCGTGCCCGTCCTGCTGGACGAGGATCCGCTGCGCCTTCCCCGCGAGCCCCCGGAGCGCCCCATGCTGGTCTACTGCCTCTGTCACGGAGAGGCGTCGAGCTCGCGCGTGGCGCGCTGGCTGGTGGAGCAGGGCCAGCGGGAAGTGGCGGTCCTCCAGGGGGGCGTCGACGCCTGGAAGCAGCGCGGCTACCCGGTGGAGCCGATCCGCCTCGATCGAAGGCAGCAGCTGGCGTGGCGCGCCCGCTTTGTCGCCGGACCCGGCGCCCGGGCCCCGGGCGAGGACGGCTTCCTCCCGCGCCTGGTGAGTCAACGCCTGCTCGAGGGGCACGAGCTTCCCCTGCGCCGGACGCTGAGCGTCCTGTTCGTGGACATGGCCGATTCGACGCGCCTGCTCGGCTCCCACTCCACCGAGAACGTGCTGCGCCTGGTGCAGGCGTTCATGGCCATCGTCGTCGAGGTGGGCGCGCTCCACTGCGGCGACGTGCACGACTTCGAGGGGGACGGCGCCCTGCTCTACTTCGAGGGCGCCGGCGAGGCGGTCCCGGCGGCCTTCGAGCTGCGCGAGCGCCTGCTGGCGCTGCGACGCACCCTGCCGGAGCTGCCGGTCCCCCGCCTGGCCCTCGACGAGGGTCCGCTCGTCGTGGGCCTGGTCGGGGGGCGCTTCCGGCGCGCCGTCGCCCTGGTCGGGCCGGCGGTGCCCCGTGCCGCCCGCATCCTGAAGCTGGCTCCACCCGGCGGGATCATCGTGACCCACGAGGTCCTGGAGCGGGCGCGCGAGACGAGCCCGGACCTGGCGCGCTGCTTCGAGCCCATGCCGGAGGTTCCCCCGCTGCGAGGGTTCGAGCACGAGACCCTTCTGCTCCACGTGGCGCCGCCGCCCGGGTCCGGCCACCCGTGAGCGGGCCCGCGTCCTCCTACGTCCCCGCGCTGCGCTTTCACGCGCTGACCCGCTTCTACGACGCGCTGCTCGCCCGCACCCTCAAGGAGGACCGCTTCAAGGGGCTGCTGGTGGAGCAGGTCGGAGCGCGGGCGGGCTGGCGCATCCTCGATCTCGGCTGCGGCACCGGGACGCTGACCCGACGCCTCAAGCAGGCGGCCCCGGAGGCGCTCGTGGTCGGCGTGGACGCGGATCCTTGGGTCCTCGACATCGCGCGGCACAAGGCCTCGGCGGCCGGTCTCGAGATCGAGTTCCGTCAGAGCCTCGCCGCCGAGGCGGACTTCGACGCGCACAGCTTCGATCGCGTGACGGCGAGCCTCTTCTTCCACCACCTGCTGCCGTCGCAGAAGGTCCGCACGCTCGAGCGGGCGTTCGCCTGGCTCCGGCCGACGGGGGAGCTGCACGTGGCCGATTGGGGCCGCCCCCACGACCTGGCCATGCGGCTCGCCTTCGTGCCGGTTCAGCTCCTGGACGGCTTCGCGAACACGAGGGATCACGTGCGCGGCCGCTTCGAGACGCTGCTCCGCGAGGTGGGCTTCGAGGCGGTCGCGTGCACCCATCGGGAGCGGACGCTGTTCGGAACCCTGGCCCTGTTCCGGGCCGTGCGGCCGGCGCGGTAGGCGGGTCCGGGAGGATCCCCCGTGCCGCGGCTCACGGAGCCTGAGCGGCCCCGCTACGCGCCAGGCGGCGTCGCAGCAGCCAGGCGAGCGGCGCGGCCAGGACGAGGGCGGCCAGCAGCGGCGCCAGGGCGTGTCCCAGCACCAGGTGGCGCAGACCCGCGAAGGGGCAGGTCGCGTGCACCACCAGGGCGCCCGTGGCCACGGCACCCGCCACGGCGAGGCCCATCACCAGGGGGGGACGCTGGGGTGCGGCTCCGGACACGAAGCCGACCAGCGCGGCGGCGGGCGCCAGGCCGACCAGCAGGGCGCCGAGCAGGCAGACGCCGTCGCGCGTCCAGGGCGGCGAGGCGGCGCCCGCCGGGAGCACCCACAGCAGCGGTCCGGCCACCATGCCCAGCGCCGCAGCGGCGGCCAGCAGGGCGAGACCGAGCCGCTCGACGCCATCGCGACCCGGCACGCTCGCGCCGAGGGCCGCGAGCGCACCGCCTACCGCCGCCAGCGCGAGTCCACCGAAGAGGGCCGCGAAGCCCGGCGCCGAAGCCAGCAGCCCACCCAGATCCTGACGCAGTCCCGAGAGCCCGAGCGCCAGCGCCGCCGCGAGCAAGCCAGCGGCGGCCGCGCCGAGACCCGCCACGCGCAGCCGCGCCACGCGGCGCACCGGACGCAGGTCGCGCGCCAGCTCCCGGACCAGGCGCTCGCTGGCCGCTTCGCTCACGGCCGGCTCCCTGCCAGCCGCTTGCGCAGGGCCTGGTAGCCCCGGTGCGCCCGCACCTTCAGGGCCCCGGGCGTGGTCCCCACCCGCAGCGCCGCCTCCGCCACCGAGAGGCCCTCCAGGTGCAACAGCTCCACGGCCTCCCGCTGGCGGGGGGGCAGCTCCGCCAGGGCCCGGGCCAGGTCCGGGGACAGCGCCTGGCGCTCCAGCTCGGCCCCGAGGTCGGGGGCCACGAGCTCGACCTCCTCCAGGCCGATCTCCGGCCCGCGCCGCGCCCGCGCCCGGACGAGGTCGATCACCGCATGGCGTGCGATGGCGCGCCACCAGGGGCCGAAGGGTCGCTCGGGCCGGAAGGTGTGACGGGAGCGGTGGATGGAGAGCAGCGTGGTCTGCACGACGTCCTCCGCAGCCGGTCCGGCCAGCCGGCCGCGAACGAACGCCCGGAGTACCGGCAGGAGGTCGCGCAGCAGCCGTTCGTAGGCCCGGGCATCGCCCTCCTGGGCCGCCGCCATCCAGGCGCGCCAGCGCTCGTCGCGCTGGCTCTCCCCGGGTGTTCGCTCGCTCATACGTGGCAACGGCCCCTCCGGTTACGCCCTCCAGCGTAACCGCCCGGCCCGTTCAGCGTAGTGCAGAGGCGAGCAAGAAGGAGCCCACCCATGTGGAACCGGGGGCAAGATGCAGACGGCAGGTCCGTGGGGCGGCGGTCGTCGCAAGCCGAGGCCCGCGCCCTACCCTGTCACGACCGGGAGCAGCTCGGCGCCCTGCTCCTGACCCTGGAGCCGCGCCTGACCGCCGTGGCCCTGCGCCTCACGCGCGATCCGGACATCGCCCGCGACGTGGTCCAGAGCGCCTTCGAGAAGGTGGTGCGGCACTGCAGGCGCTTTCGGGGCGGCTCCAAGGTCTCCACCTGGATGCATCGCATCGTGGCCAACGAAGCGCTCATGTGGCTGCGCAGGGAGCGACGCCGCACGGATCGGACCGCTGCCGTCGCGGACTGGGCGGAGACCTCGATCGCCGATCCGTTGCCCAGCGCCCCGGAGCTGCTGGAGCGCGCTCGCGCCAGCCAGCAGGTGCGGCGCGGGCTGGACGCCCTGCGTCCGGAAGAGCGTGAGATCCTCGAGCGCTGTACGCTGGAAGGGGAGAGCTATCTGCAGCTCAGCGCCGAGACCGGGATCCGTCCCGCCGCGCTCAAGAGCCGTGCCTTTCGGGCTCGCCGCCACCTCGGCGAGATCCTGGCGGAGGGCTGACACGCATCCCCGCGCACACCGCCCGGCCGGCGCCCTGGCGCTCGGCCTGGTCCTCGCGCTCGCCCTCGGTGCACGCGCCGCCGAGTCCCCGGCGCAGGACGACGCCGGCGCGGGCAGGCTCAACGGCTTCCGGCTCGAGCCCGCCGCGGTTCCCGTCGAGGAGATCCTGCGCGGCGGTCCGCCCCGGGACGGAATCCCGGCCCTGACCGACCCCAAGCACGTTCCCGCGGCGGAGAGCTCCTGGAGCCCCGACACCTTCGTGATCGGCGTGGCATTGGGTGGCGAGGCACGTGCCTATCCGATCCCCATCCTAAACTGGCACGAGCTGGTGAACGACTCCCTGGGCGGCCAGCCGATCCTGGTCAGCTACTGCCCGCTCTGCGGCACCGGCATCGTCTTCGAGCGTCGCATGGGACAGACGGTGCGGCGCTTCGGCGTCTCGGGGCTCCTGTTCCGCTCGGACCTCCTGCTCTACGACCAGGAGACCGAGAGCCTGTGGTCGCAGATCGCCGCGCGCGCCGTGACGGGCCCCTCCCTGGGGCAGCGTCTGACGCCCCTGCGCTCGCGCATGCTGCCCTGGAAGGAGTGGCGCGAGCAGCACCCGGACACCCGCGTGCTCGACCGGGAGACGGGTCACGCCCGTCCGTATCATCGCTCGCCCTACGAGGGCTACGAGCGCTCCGAGCAGGTCTCGTTCCCGGTGCCCCTGGACCGGCGCTACCACCCGAAGATGCCGACGCTCGGCCTGCGAAAGCGGGACGGACCGGCGCGCGCCTATCCCGCGGCCGAGCTGGTGCGCGCGGGCGGTCGCGCTGCCGAGACGTTCGCGGGCTCGGTAGTCGCCGTGAGCTACGACCCGGAGCGCCAGGTGTTCGAGGTGGAGGCGCCGCCGGAGGTGGAGGTGATCGAGGGCTACTGGTTCGCGTGGATGGCCTTCCATCCCGAGAGCACGGTGTTCGTCGCCAGACCCACGGAGCCGGGCGCGGACGACGGCTCGTGAGTCCAGCTCCGCCCCCTCCCCGGGCGCCGCCGGGGGGCCCGGTCCGGCATGGGGCGCTCCGGCGGTGCGTTCGGCAGCCGCCCGGGGCTCGCCCGCCACTCGGCCCAGGTGTGCTCCAGGGGCCTGCCCGCCTCCCCCGGGTCCTCGAAGCACACCGCCCACCAGCGCCGCCAGGCCCCTGCTGCGCTCTCCCTGCCCGACGCCACGCATGCCACCCGCATGCCGGCGCTTTCCCGCGCAAGCGCGCTCTCCCTTCCGTTAGTATGGCCGCCATGCTGGGGGGCTACGAGCCGGGCTGGGCTTCCCTGGCCCCGGCGGCGGTGGCGATCCTCCTCGCCTTCGCCACGCGCCAGGTGATCCTCGCGCTCTTCGCGGGGATCGTGACCGGCAGTGCAGTGCTGGTGCTCTCCACCGGCCAGCTGGCCGACGCGAACTTCATCACGCGCTTCCTGCTGCCGGCGGTGGGCTCAAGCGCCTACGCCAAGATCCTGCTCATCTACCTCTGGTGCCTGGGCGGCCTGATCGGCATCTGGGAAACCACCGGGGGCGCCCGCCACTTCGCGGAGACGGTGGGACGCCGGATGGCCCGCGGTCCGGCTTCGGCGCTCGTCTACACCTGGCTGCTCGGGGTGGTCTTCCACCAGGGCGGCACCGTCAGCACCGTACTGGCCGGCACCACGGCCCGTCCCGTGGCGGATCGCCACCGGGTGAGCCACGAGGAGCTGGCCTACGTGGTGGACTCCACCGCCTCGCCGGTGGCCACGGTGCTGCCCTTCAACGCATGGCCCGCCTTCGTGGCGGCCCTGGTGGTGGGAACCATCCCGCTCTTCCCGGACGAGCAGGCGGGCGTGCGCTTCTTCTTCGCGGCGGTGCCCTTCAACTTCTACGCCCTGTTCGCGGTGACCTCGACGCTGCTCTTCGCGGTCGGCCGCCTGCCCTGGGTGGGAGGCACCATGGGTCGCGCGCGGGAGCGGTCGCGGGGCAGCGGAGCCCTGGATGCCCCGAGCGCGCAGCCCATGCTCCAGGAGCTTCCCACGGAGTGGGTGCCGGGGAGGCCGTACGCACCCAGCCTGGCGGACTTCGCGGTGCCCATTGGCGTGCTGCTCGGCATGGCCATCCTGCCCTACGTGATCTGGCAGGCCGACTGGATCAACGAGGCCTTCCTCTCCTGCGTGCTGGCGGCGGTGGTGGTGGCGCGCGCGCGGGGCATGCCGACCCGCGACGTGGTGGACGGCTTCGTGCGCGGCTGCCAGCGCATGACCATCGGCGCCATCATCCTGGGTCTCGCCGTGACGCTCGGCAGCGTCTCGAAGGAGCTGGAGACCGCCGCCTTCCTGGGCGCCCGGCTGGGCGAACACCTGCCGGAGCTGGCGCTCCCCGCCCTCCTCATGGTGCTGTGCATGGTGATCGCCTTCTCCACGGGCACCTCCTGGGGCACCTACGCCGTGGTCTTCCCGGTGGCCATGCCGCTCGCCTGGGGAGTGAACCCGGACCCCTTCTACATGAAGGTCTGCTTCGGGGCGGTGCTCGGCGGCGCGGTGTTCGGCGACCAGTGCTCGCCCATCTCGGACACCACGATCCTGTCCAGCATGTTCACGGGCTGCGACCTGATGGATCACGTGAAGACGCAGCTCCCCCTGGCCCTGGCGGCCGCGGGGCTCGGCGCCCTCGTCTCGACCCTGCTGGTCGCGAGCGGCTAGAGCGGATCTTCGGGACAGGACTCCGGGGATCGGACGCCCCGGCCCGGCGAGCCGCGAGGGCCTCACGCAGGCCCAGGTAGGTGGTCAGGTCGCGCGCCTCGCCGAGCGTCCGAAGCGCCGACGCGAGGGCCGGCTCCTCGAGTCCGGCCGAGAGGCGCACCGCGACGCCCTCCGAGACGAGCTGCAGCGGGCCGCGCAGGCCACGCGCCCCGAAGTCGTCGAGGCGCAGGGCGGAGGCGGCGACGAACTCCGCCGCCTCGGCGTCGGAGTCGAAGCGGATCCACAGGCCGACCGCGAGGCCGTCCGCACACTCGAAGACCACGAAGCGGTCCCCGTCCCATCCGGCGGCGGCCGCCTCCGCCTCGGCCCGGGTCGCCCCGCGCTCCTGCAGCCACAGACGCAGGCCGAGCTCGCCGAGCGTGTCCCGGTGCACCTCGCCGCAGCCGGGAGCCAGCTCCCCAGCGGAGGCCACCTCCAGCAGGGTCGGCGCATCGCGCCGCGCCGGATCCAGCCAGCGCTCCGGGTGGAGCAGCTGCTCGCTGGAGAGCGGCGGGTCGTGCAGCGCCGCGTCCAGGGCCGGCGGCCCGGCGCGCTCGGCCAGGCGGTAGGCCAGCGCGTAGCCGAGGGTGTACTGGAGCGCGAGGGGCTCGCGCACCGCGCGGGGAAGGTGCGGATGGGTGGCGGCGAGCCAGCCCGGGCCCAGCTCCGCGGCGAGCTCCCAGGGCGTCGCCATGCGTCCCGCACCCATGGCGGCCGCGTCTTGCTGCTCGGCCCAGGTGGCGTCCCCTTCGAGCAGGGCGCTCAGGGCGAAGGCCAGGTCCGCCTCGTCCCACAGCACCGCCAGCAGATCCGCCACGGGCGCGTGCTCGGCCTGCAGCGCATGGACGAGCTCGTGCACCACCACGCGCTCGCGTTCCGGATCCCGGTCGGCGGCCGCGTGGGATCGGCCCGACTCGACCACGTAGGTGGTGCGGGTGGCGGGAGAGAAGAAGCCCACGGCCACGTCCCCGAAGAGCTCGAGCAGGGCGGGCCGCAGGGCGGTCCCCGGCGGGAGCTGGCCCACGGCAACGCCGGCCCGCTCCACCCGCTCCAGGCGGTCGCCGGGGAACAGATGCGCCGCCTCCCGGGCCAGTAGAGCCGGCAGCGCCTCCCGGGGCACCTGGCGAAGGGGGACGGGCGAGCCGAAGGCGAGACCGCGGGCCGCTTCGGCGCGGCGAACGAGCTCGGGAAGCCAGGACGGTGCCAGCTCCGGGTGCAGCGCGGCACACGCCAGACCTGCCGCGGCCAGGACGACGGACAGGAGCCGGATTCCCGTGCCGGTAGACCGCAGGCTCATGGTCGCACTCTATCGCCCGGGCCCCCGAGATCTTTTCCCCGCGGGGCATGACCGGCAGCCGAAGCTCCCTCCCCATCGTCGGCTCAAGCGTTTTTGGGGAGCACCCGATCTGTCTGGCGGGGAGCTCCCGACGCGGCCGCGTCGGGGCGCCGGACCTGGTTTCGGGTCCTGGGGGGAGACCCATGACAGCCCAGTTTCGACCTGGCCCGCGCCCGCGTGCGGTCCTGGGCCCGGCGGCCCTCGCCGTCGTCCTCGGGCTTGCGCTCGCCGGGGAACCCGCGCGCGCGGCGGACCCGCGGGCGGATCTCTCGCGCCTGAGCCTCGAGGAGCTCATGGAGGTCGAGGTCACCTCGGTCTCGAAGCGCGCCCAGAAGCTCTCGGAGGCGCCGGCCGCGGTGACGGTCCTGACCGCGGACGACCTGCGTCGCTCCGGTCACACGAGCATCCCCGAGGCCCTGCGCATGGTGCCCGGCCTGCACGTGGCGCGCATCGACGCCAACAAGTGGGCCATCACGTCGCGGGGCTTCAACGGCCGCTTCGCCAACAAGCTGCTGGTGCTGATCGACGGACGCAGCGTGTACACCCCGCTCTTCTCCGGCGTCTACTGGTCCGTGCAGGACGTCCCCCTGGAGGACGTGGACCGCATCGAGGTGATCCGCGGCCCCGGCGGGACGCTCTGGGGCGCCAACGCCGTGAACGGGGTCATCAACATCATCACCAAGCCCGCACGCGACACCCAGGGCGCGCTGCTCTCGGCCGGCGCCGGCAGTCACGAGCGTGCCTTCGGCACCGCGCGCTGGGGAGGCGCGGTCGGTGAGAACCTCCACTACCGCCTCTACGGCAGGGGTTTCGATCGCGATGCCTTCCGGACCTCCGGGAACGAGGAGGCCACCGACGGGTGGGACGTGCTGCGGACCGGCTTCCGCCTGGACTGGGAGCTGGGAGACCGGGACACGCTGACCCTCCAGGGTGACGCCTACGACGGCGACGCCGGCCAGGGCTTCGTGTTCGCGCCCGGCCGCGACCGCATCGACCTGCGCGGGGCCAACCTGCTGAGCCGCTGGACACGGAGCCATTCCGAACGCTCCCAGACCATGCTGCAGGCCTACTACGATCGTAGCGAGCGGGAGGAGGGACTGGCCGGCGAGACCCGCGACACCTTCGACTTCGAGCTGCAACACGACTTCGCGCTCTCGGACCTGCACCAGCTCACCGCGGGCCTCAACTACCGCGTAACCGCCGATCGCATCGACGGCACGCCCTTCGTCGGTTTCACGCCCGACGCGCAGACCGACAATCTGGTGGGAGCCTTCGTGCAGAGCCAGCGGACGCTGGTTCCCGGGCGCCTATCCGCCACGGTCGGCTCCAAGTTCGAGTACAACGAGTACACCGGCTTCGAGATCCAGCCGACCGGGCGGCTGTTGTGGACGCCGAGCGAGCGCCACACCTTCTGGAGCGCCGTCTCGCGCGCCGTCCGCACCCCGTCGCGGGCCGACACGGGCGTCTCCCTGCTGCTGCCGTCCGACACGCCGGGGCTCTTCCTGGCACTCGAGGGCAACCGCCGCTTCGAGTCGGAGAACCTGCTGGCCTACGAGATCGGCTACCGGGGTCTCCTGCGCCACAACCTGACCGTGGATGCGGCGGCCTTCTACTTCGAATACGACGACCTGCGCTCGCTGGAGGTGACCGGCCCGCCCGCCTTCTCGGCCTTCCCGCCGCCGGGCGCCTTCGTGGCTCCGGCCCGCTTCGAGAACCGGCTGGACGGGCACTCCTACGGCCTCGAGTTCGAGAGCACCTGGCAGGCCACCCAGCGCTGGAAGCTCTCTGCGGGCTGGACCCTCTTCAAGCTGCAGCTCTCCCGGGACCTGGACAGCAACGACCCGGTGGCCGAGGGCAACGAGGACGACAGCCCGGCCCACCAGCTCCACCTGCGCTCGTCCCTGGACCTGCCCGGGAACCTCGAGCTCGACGCCGCGGTGTACTACGTGGGCAAGATCGACGGCCAGAACGTCGGCTCCTACTGGCGCGGGGACCTGCGCCTCGGCTGGAAGGTCCGCGAGGACCTGGAGCTCGCCCTGGTGGGCCAGAACCTGTTCGACCACGCCCACCCGGAGTACGGCGAGTTCTTCGCGATCCCGACGGAGATTCCGCGGAGCTTCTACGTGGGAGTCACCTGGCGTCACTAGGGCGGAGCCTGCAACGGTGCAGCCACGCGGCGCGGACGAGGTATCGGCGGTGAGGCGGATCGGAGGCATCCTGCTGCTCGGGCTCCTGGGGCTCGCGGCGCTCCCGGCGTCTGCGAACCCGGCGCGCGAGTACGAGGTGAAGGCCGCCTTCCTGCTGAACTTCGCCCGCCTGGTGCACTGGCCCGACACGGCCTTCACCGCTCCGGACATGCCGATTCGCGTGGTGTGCTTCGCCCGGAATCCCTTCGCGGGCGCCCTCGAGGCAATCCTGGCCCAGGAGACGGTCCAGGGTCGCGCCTTCCGGGTCGAGACCACGCAACGCCTGGCAGACGTGCGCGGGGCCCACCTGGTCTTCGTCCCCGCCGACCAGGCCGGCGCCCTGGACGACCTGGAACGCACCGTGGAGGACGCGCCCGTGCTCCTGGTGGGCGAGAGCGAGGGATTCGCCGCCCGGGGCGGCGTCATCAACCTCTACACCGAGGACGGACGCATCCGCTTCGAGATCAACCGCAAGGCCGCGGAGCGCCGGGGGCTGCGCTTGAGCTCGCGGCTGCTGCGCCTCGCGCGCTTGGTGGCGGAGCAGCGCTAGATGGCGCCCACCCGCCCTTCCTCCATCGGACGTCGCCTGGCCGGGACGCTCTTCCTGACCAGCGGGGTGGCCGTGACCCTGGCCTGCGTCGTGCTGGTCCTCTACGACACGATCTCGCTCCGGCACGCCACGGCCCGGGAGGTGCTCACCCTGGCCCGGGTGATCGGTCTCAACACCGCCGACGCGCTCCGCTTCTCGGACCCCGAAGCGGCCCGCCTCACCCTGCAATCGCTCAGCGCGGCGCCGGAGGTGCTCCAGGCGGTGGTCTACGATGCCGCCGGGCGTCCCTTCGCCCGCTACCGGGCCAGTGCGTCCCGGAGCGGTGAGCTGCCTCCGCCGCCCTCGAACCGCCCCCACTTCCACCGCTTCCACGACCACCACCTGGACGCCTACCGCGAGCTCGTGCTGGGAGGCGAGAAGATCGGAGCCATCGGCGTACGCTGGGACACGCGGCCCCTGGTGCGCCGCGTGCAGAGCTATCTCGGCATCGTGGCGGTCCTGCTACTGGCCGTCTACGGCGTCTCGCGCTGGATGGCGCGGGTGCTGCGCGACCGCGTGGCAGACCCCCTGGTCGCCCTGGCCCACGGCGCCCAGGCCGTGGCCGAGGGTCGGCTCGCCACGCGCGTCTCCGCCACGGGCGACGACGAGATCGGGACGCTGGCGCGCTCCTTCAACGCCATGGCTGCGGGCCTGCGCGACCTCGTCACCCGCGTGCGCGAGAACATGGAGGCGGTCAGTGAGGTTGCCGAGGCGCTGCGCGAGGATTCCGGCCGCATCTCCGCCGACGCCGCGCGCCAGGAGGGCGCCGTGGGGGAGGCGTCGACCTCGATCGGCCAGGTCACCGGCTCGATCCACGACGTGAACGAGAGCGTGAGCCAGCTGGCCGATCGCGCCCGCGACACCTCCAGCTCGATCGTCCAGATGGACGCCGCCATCAACGGGGTGGCGGCCCACATGGACCGCCTGGCGGAGTCGGCGGAGGAGTCGTCCTCCGGAGCGCTCGAGATGGCGGCCAAGGTGCGAGAGATCGTGGCGGCCATGGAGAGCCTCGAGGAGGCCACCGACGAGACCGCCGCCCGCCTGCGTCAGCTCGCGGAGTCCGTGGCGCGGGTCGAAGGCAACGCGCGCGAATCGGGGGATCTCTCCCGCGAGGCCAGCGAGGAGGCGGCGCGCGGCATGGGGGCGGTCGAGGAGACCATGCTCTCCATGCGCGAGATCCGCAGCAGCTTCGAGCGCATCCAGGGCAACGTGCGCGGGCTCGCCCAGCAGTCGGAGGCGATCGGGGACATCCTGGCGGTGATCGAGTCCGTGGTGACGCAGACCAACCTGCTGGCGCTCAATGCCGCCATCATCGCCTCCCAGGCCGGAGAGCACGGCAAGCCATTCGCGGTGGTGGCAGAGCAGGTGAAGACCCTGGCGGAGCGCACCTCCCGCTCCACCCGCGAGATCGCCGCACTGATCCAGGGCGTCCAGAGCGAGACCGCCGCCACGGTGGGCGCAGTGGAGGCAGGCTCGGAGAAGGTCGCCCAGGGCGTGGCGCGTTCCAGCGAGGCCGGGGAAGTGCTCAAGGCGATCATGGAGAAGGCGGATCGCACCGCGCGTCGGGTGAGCGAGATCGTGGAAGCCACCGCCCGACAGACCGAGGACATTCGCGACGTGGAATCGGCCATGGCCCGCGTGCGCAGCCTGGTGGAGCAGACCAATCGCTCCACCCATGAGCAGGAGAAGGTGGGCTCCGAGATCGCCGCGGTGGTGGAGCGGATCCGGGCGCTGGGACTCGAGGTGAAGCACTCCACCAGCGAGCAGCGCGGTCAGAGCCGGCGCATCACCGGGGCCGTGGAGGCGGTAGCCGGGGGGGTCGACCAGATCCGCGAGGCCACCGAGGCCCAGACCCAGGAGAGCGAGCGGATCCATCACGCACTCGGGGTGTTCCGGGAGGTGGCCGCGGAGAGTGCGCGCCGCGGCGAGGCCTTCCACCGCATGGTCAAGACGCTCGCCGAACGGTCGCGGCGCCTGGAAGAGGCCATCGACCGCTTCGAAACCTGAAACCGGCACGAGGAGTCGACCCCATGGGAGAACAAAGCGAGGTGCTGGTGCTCGACCTGGGACCCGAGAGTCTCGGCTCCCTGGTGCTGCGCATCCGGCGCCTGCGGCTGCCCGTGCTGCACGCCCGCGCCCCCGGCGAGGCGGAGCGCCTGATCGACGCCGAAGGCGAGCGGATCCGCGCCGTGCTCTTCCACCCCGAGCTGCCGGAAGCGGAGCGACAGGGGCTAATGACCCAACTACGCCAGCAGGCCTTCGAAGGCCCGCCGACCCTCGTGGTGGTGGGACGCCCTCCGAGCGCAGAGATCCGCGCCGGCCTGCGCGCGGAGGGGTTGGAGCAGGCCCTGTGGGAGCCCTTCGACGACCGGACCCTGCGCTTCGTGGTGAACGAGGCGCTGGCCCCGCCGTCGGCGCGGGCCACGCGCGAGGGCATCCGGGTGCCCGCCTCGGTGATGGCGCGCGTCGAGAGTGGGGGCCGCGTGCGCCAGGTGCACACCTACAGCCTGTCCACCACCGGGGCGTTCCTGGAGACACCGCGCCCTTCCGTGCGCGGGACCCGCCTCGGCGTGGAGATCCCGTTGCCCGACGGAGTGCTGCTTGCGGAGGCCCAGGTGGTGTTCTCCAACGTGCCCGGCAACCTGCAGCGGCCCAACCTGCCCCTGGGCATGGGGGTCCGCTTCGACGGGTTGAGCCGCGAGGAAGCAGCCCGTCTGCGCCGCTGCGTGGAGGCGCGGGCCACCCAGCTGCTGGTCTAGTGCCTAGGGGTCGGGGGTCGGAGCGCCGACGACCCGCGCGCGCAGGGTCTCGGCCAGGGCCCGGAAGGCCAGCGCCCGGTGGGAGATCCGGTTCTTGCGGCTGGCGGGCAGCTCGGCCATGGAGCGACCCTCCCCCTCCACCGCGAAGATCGGGTCGTAGCCGAAGCCGCCTTGGCCGCGGGGGGCCTCGAGGAGGCGGCCCGTGCACTCGCCCCGGGCGGTCGTCACGCTGCCGTCGGGCCAGGCGAGTGCCGCGACGCACACGAAGCGGGCGCTGCGCCGCTGGGCCGGCACCCCCTCCAAGGCGGCCAGCAGCGCGCGCACGCGGCCGGCGTCGTCGAGCCCGGCGCCTCCGTAGCGAGCCGAGCCAGGACCGGGGCCGCCGTCCAGCGCCTGCACTTCCAGGCCCGAGTCGTCCGCCAGGGCCGGGCGCCCGGCGCCGTGGGCCGCGGCACGCGCCTTGGCCACGGCGTTCGCCTCGTAGTCGTCGCCCTCCTCGGGGAGCCAGACCTCCGGAAAGGCGCCCACGCTGCGGAGCGAGAGCGGCAGGTCGCCCAGGATGGCGCGGATCTCCAGCAGCTTGCCCGGGTTGGAGGTGGCGACCACCACCTCCCGGTAGGAAGCTCGCCCCCCGCTCACGGGTCGAGCCGGGCCTGCGCCAGCGCCTTCGCCTGGTACCCCGCGAGCTCGCGGATCCCGCGCAGCGCCAAGGCCGTCATGGCCTGCAGGGCCTCGCTCGAGAAGCTCCCGTGCTCGGCGGTGCCTTGCACCTCCACGAAGCGGCCGCTGGCGGTGGCCACCACGTTGAGGTCCACCTCTGCGCGGGAATCCTCCTCGTAGGGCAGGTCCAGCACGACCTGGCCGTCCACGATTCCGACCGAGACGGCCGCCACGGGCTCGCGCACCGGCGCCCTCGGCAGCACACCCCGGTGGGCCAGCCGCCGCAGCGCCAGGTCCAGCGCCACGAAGCCGCCGCTGATCGCCGCCGAGCGGGTACCTCCGTCGGCTTGGAACACGTCGCAGTCCACCCACAGGGTCCGCTCTCCCAGGGCGTCCAGCTCCACCGCCGCCCGCAGGCTGCGGCCGATCAGGCGCTGGATCTCCTGGGTGCGTCCGGAGAGGCGCCCGCGGGACGCCTCGCGCTGGGTGCGCCGGTCCGTGGAGCCGGGCAGGAGCGCGTACTCGGCCGTCACCCAGCCGCGTCCCGTGCCCTCCAGGAAGCGCGGCACCGTGAGCTCCTCGCTCACCGTGCAGAGCACCCGCGTGCGCCCCATGCCGAACAGGACCGACGCCAGCGGGTTCTCGGTGAAATCCAGCTGGACCTGGACGCAGCGCAGCGCTTCCGGGGCGCGCCCGTCGGCGCGCATCAGCCGCCCTCGCCCGTGGCGTCCTGGCGGTGGGTCCCGCGCCGCGCGTCGTAGCGGCGCCCGAACTCGAGCACGGCTCGGGTCAGGGCCCGGGCAATCTCGGCGCGTCGCGCGGCGCCGCGCAGCGCCTGCCCTTCCTCCTGGTTCGTGACGAAGCCGATCTCCACCAGCGAGGCCGGCATCTGCAGGCCCATCAGCACCACGAAGGGTGCCTGCTTCACCCCCCGGGAGGGGCGCCCGTCCAGGGTCGCCAGCTCCCCCTGGGCCAGGCGGGCGAATTCGTTCGACTCCCTCAGGTGCTCGGTGGCCATGAGGTCGCCCAGGATCGAGAGCAGCGGGTCCCCCTCCCCGAGTCCGGGAAGCTTCACGCGCTGGAACGCGTCGTTCTCGCGTCGCGCTACCTGACGGGCGGCGTCGTCGCTGGCCTCGAGGGACAGGAAGTAGGTCTCGATGCCCCGCACCCGGGCGCTGCGCGCCGCGTTGGCGTGGATCGAGACGAAGAGGTCCGCGCGTGCGTCGTTCGCAATGGCGGTGCGCTGCTCGAGGGGCACGAAGCGGTCGTCCTTGCGGGTGAGCACGACGCGAAGGCCCTGGGCCTCGAGGCGACTGGCCAGCTGGCGAGCCACGTCGAGCACGAGCTCCTTCTCGGTGAGTCCCCGGGGACCGCGAGCGCCCTCGTCCTCCCCGCCGTGGCCGGCGTCGATCACGACCACGTCGAAGCGGTCCTGCTCCACTTCCGCCGCCCCGATCAGGGCGAGCGGGAGCAGCACGGCCCAGAGCCCGCGCGAACGTCGGCCCACGACGCCTACACCCCTCCCTGCGGGGCAAAGTACCCCAGAAGAGGGTCGGCGTGCGAGCCGATGCGCTGAAGTCCGGGGCCCGGCCCGCAGGCGGACGGGGCGCCCGGGGACGTCCGTGACCTCAGGAGCCTTCCGGTGCCGCCCTGGCGGGGTCGGGCTCCGGCGTGAACCCTTCGAAACTCGCCCCGGCGGGAACCGGCTCGCCGAAAAGCGCCCCCTGCACGAGCTCGCAGCCGTAGCGGCGCAGGAGCGCCAGCTGCTCCGCGCTCTCCACGCCCGCGGCCCCCACCTCCAGGTCCAATCTGCGCGCCAACGCGATCAATGCCTCTGCCACGCGCTCCTTGGAGGCATCGCAACCCAATCCAGCCACGATGGAACGGTCCAGCTTCACGCCGACCGCCCCCGTGCCCTCGAGGTCCAGCAGCGAGAAGCGCCCCGCGCCGAAATCGTCGATCCAGACCCGAACGCCCAGCTTTCGCAACAGCTCCAGGGTCGTTCGCAGCACGCCCGGTTCGTCGTTGACGCCGTTCTCGCTGATCCCGATCTCGAGCCTGCGGGCGTCCAATCCGGAGTCTCGGAGGCACCCTTTCAGGGTCGCAACGAAGTTCTTCTGGCGCAGCTGGCGCAAGCTCACGCTCACGGCGACCCGCACGCCGCGGCTGACCACCTCGCTCCACCGCATCGCGTCCTCGCAGGCCCGGCGCAGCAGCCACTCGCCGATCTGGAGCAAGACGCCCGACCCCTGCGCCGCAGGCATGAACTCCTCGGCGTCCAGCAGGCCGCGCCGCGGATGGCGCCAGCGAAGCAGCGCCTCGACGGCCAGCAACTGGCCCGTTGCGCTGTGCACCCGCCGCTCGTAGTGGACGACCATCTCCTTGCGTCCGAGCGCGCCTTCCAGGTCGTCTCGCAGACCGGCCGGGTCCCGGGCAACGGGGTCGTGGCCTTCGTCCAGGTGGAAGCGGTACTGGCTGGGTCCCGCTGCCTTGGCGCGGTACATCGCCGCATCGGCGTGGCGGATCAGCGTGGCCGCGTTGCGCCCGTCGCGGGGAAAGACGGCGATCCCGATGCTGGCGCTCAGCGAGAGTTCCTGCCCCCCCACCAGGTACGGCCGGGCCAGGGCGGACACGAGCTTCTCCGCCACCACGGCCGGATCCCCTTCGCGCAAGACGTCCTGTGCGACCACGACGAACTCGTCTCCCCCCAGGCGGGCGGAGAGGTCGCTGCGCCGCACGGTGTTCGCCACGCGTTCGCCGACGGCCTTGAGGATCTCGTCCCCCACGTGATGGCCCAGGTCGTCGTTGATCCGCTTGAAGTCGTTCAGGTCGATGAACAGAATGGCCAGTTGCTTGTCGTTGCGGGAGGCGTAGGCCAGCACCCGGCCGAGTTGATCCTGGAAGTAGGCGCGATTCGGGAGGCCGGTGAGCCCATCGTGGTTGGCCAGGAAGTATTCGCGCCGCCGGGCCAGCGTGAGCTCGGAGAGAAGCCGGTGGCGCTCGATGGCGCTGCGCAGCGTTCGGAGCACGGTCATGCGATCCGACTCGTGCTTGATCAGGAAGTCCTGGGCCCCGTAGCGCAGCGCCTTGAAGGCCAGGTCCTCCTGATCGGACCCCACCAGGACGATGACCGGGACGGTCCAGGCCATGACACGGGCCCGAACCAGCGTTTCCTCTCCCCACGCATCCGGAAGACTCAGGTCGAGGAGCACCGCGTCGAAGAGCTCGTCCTTGATCCGGCGCGCCGCCTCTTCGAAGCCACGAGCAGCGTGAGTCTGGAAGCGGGTGTCATCGCAGCTCTCCAGCAGCTGCCGCAACCGCTTGCCCTCGGCCGCGTCGTCCCCGACGAGCAGGATCCGGAGCTGTTGGGCAATGGGTGCGTCCAAGATTTCCGTCATCGCCGAACTGCCTGACCGTCCGCCTGGAACGAGTGAAGACGAGGTCCGACTTCGCGAGACTGCTTATCGGTGCAGCCGGCAGGAGACTCCATCCAGGGTTACCCGGAGGCGGACGGCGGGGCCTCCTGAAGGGCGAGCAGGTCCCCGAGCGTGGCGAGCTCGGGCCGCTCCAGGGCGATGTGCAGCAGCTCCACCAGGGCCCGCGCAGTGGCCTCGGCGTCGCCCAGGGCCCGGTGACGGGCGGGATTCGAGATGCCGAAGTGGGCGGAGAGCGCGTCGAGGCCGTAGCGGCCGAGCCGCGGGAGCAGCCGACGCGCGAGCATGCGAGTGCACAGGACGGGCCGGGCCAGGGGCGGCAGTCCGTGCTCGTGCAGCGCCCGCGCCACGAAGCCCGCGTCGAAGCGCGCGTTGTGGGCGACGAAGGGCGCGTCCGGCGCGAGGGCGAGCCAGGCGTGGAAGCGGGTCACGGCCTCGGCAAGCGGCGGGGCCCCCTCCACGGTCTCCGCCTCGATGCCGGTGAGTCGCGTGATCGAGCGGGGGATCGGCAGGTTCGGGTCGATCAGGGTGTGGAAGCGCTCGGTGGGACGCAGGCCGGCCACGCGCACCGCGCCGATCTCCAGGATCGAGGCCCGGGTCGGGGCGAGCCCCGTGGTTTCCAGATCGACCACCAGGAACTCGGCGCTGGCGAGCGCGCGTCGACCCGCGAGCCCGTGGGCCAGCAACGCCAGGTCACGCGGCCCGAGGGGTTCGGGCAGGTTGTCCACGGGGCCGCCCAGGAAGGCAGCCAGCAGACGCCGGGCCAGGTGATCCTCCACGGGCGCCCGGAGCGACAGGAGCCGTCGCGCCAGCTCGCAAGCCGGAAGCGGCTCACCCGCCTCGCCGAGCCGGGCGAGCACGCCGCGCAGCGCGCCGGGCGGAACGGCGGACACGCCAACCTCGACGGAGGAGAGCCGGACCCGGGGAGGGGACCCATCGAGCGTAGGAAGCGCCCCGCAGGGGGTCAAGCGCTGCGGTGACACGCCCCGCCGGGCTGCTATTCCTTTGCAGAATGAGGGGTCGTATCGCCCCGGTGCTGCTCGCCCTCGCCACGGCGACGGCGATGGCGCCGGCTGCCGCCGAGCCGCCCGCAGTGGCCCGCGCGCGCTACTCGGTGGAGGGCGAGACCCTCACGGCCGCCACCGTCTTCTTCCTGGCGGCGGCCGTGGAGGGGGGCACCGCCGCCGTGGGGGCGGCCCACTCCTTCGACCTGCGCAAGCTGCCTCGCGCCGAGCGCGTGGACTTCCAGCTCGGACGCTCCGGCCGGCGCGTGAGCGCGGCGACGCGGCTGCTCGCCTCGCCCGGGCGTCCCTTCTCCGCCCCGGGCGGCACGCTGCGCGACGACTTCGTGCTCTTCGCCCTGGATCTCCCGCTCGACGGCGTGCGCGTGCTCGAGGCGGACCCCCGTCCGCGGCCGGAGCCGGGCGAGCGGGTGCGGATCCTCGGCGTGCCGGCCACGATCCCCCGGGACGAGGACGACATCTTCGGCCGGGTGCTCGAGGTGGACGCGACCCGCCTCGAGATCGAGCTGGACGTGACGTACGACCTGCGCGGGTGGGGCGGTGCGCCCGTGCTCACCCAGGAGGGGGGACGCGTGGTGGGCATCCTCCAGGCCGCCTGGCCGGAAGGCGCCACCCTGCGCGTGGCGGCCACCCCGATCGAAGCCGTGACCGAGGCCCTGGCGGGTGCGCTGGGGGGCGGTCGCGGGCGACCCCTGGCCGAGTTCCGGGGCGCCGCGCTGCCGCCGGCGCAGGCGCCCACCGCGGCGCCGCCGCGGGAGGTGTCCGTGCCGGCCGCCCGGACCCCCTCGGGCGGCGCCCTGCTGGGGCGGGCCACCCAGGGGACCGCCCGACCGATCTGGGTCGAGATCGAGCATCCGAGCGACGAGGCGGTGGTGAGCGACCCGCTCGGCGCCTTCGTGGCCGGGCGGGCGCTGGCGCCGCGGGGCGATTTCCGCCGCATCGACGTGGTGGTGGTGATCGATACCTCCGGCTCCACGCGAGAGCCGACGGGCGTGGACGTGAACGAGAACGGGGTGGTGGGCAAGCCTCAGCTCGGCGCCCTGGGCGGCCTCTTCGAGCTGGGCAGCACGGACGCCGGCGATTCGATCCTCGCCGCGGAGGTGGCGGCGGCCCGTCACCTCCTGCGCTCCCTGGACCCACGCAGTACCCGGGTGGGACTCGTCACCTTCGCCGGCGAGTCCTCGAGCGGCGGCTTCTTCGGCCGGCGCCCGGCCGCGTCCCTGACCGAGGTCGAGCTCACCACGGAATTCGCGCGCGTCGAGGAGGCCCTGGATCGCGTGCTCGAGCGCGGGCCTCGCGGCAGCACCCACATGGCCGCCGGCGTGGACCAGGCCACGATCGAGCTGCTCGGCCTGCGCGGCGCCCGCTCGGAGCCGGATCCCCAGGCGGAGAAGGTCGTGCTGTTCCTGACCGATGGGCGCCCCACCCTGCCCTACGGGCCCGGCTTCGAGAGCGACAACGTGAAGTCGGTACTGCGGGCCGCGGAGCGCGGTGCCCGCTCGGGCGTCCAGGTGCACACCTTCGGAATCGGCGCAGAAGCGCTGGAGGGACCCATCGCGCTGGTGGAGCTCGCCACGCGGACCGACGGCATCTTCACGCCCGTGCGCGATCCCGGCAACCTGGTGGACGTGATCGAGCACGTCGACTTCGCCAACGTCGAATCGATCCGGGTGGAGAATCGGACCACGGGGGAGCCTGCCGAGCCGGTGGTGAAGAATCCGGATGGAACCTTCGCTGCACTGGTGCCCATGCGCGCCGGACCGAATCGCATCGAAGTGACGGCCCGGGCCAGCGATGGCTCCGAAGCCAGCAGCCAGGTCGTGGTCCAGTACGCCCCGGACGGCCCCGCGGCCGCCGTGCCGCCGCCGCTGGTGGCCCAGCACAACCGCCTGCTCGAGCAGCGCCTGCTCGAGCTGAAGCGCGACCGGCTGCAGCTCGAGCGAACAGAGGCGGAGAAGGCCCGCAAGGAGCTGCTGATCGAGATCCAGCGGGAGCGGGAGGAAGCGCGTGAGCGCGCCGACCGGCAGCGCAAGGAGCTCGAGCTCAAGGTGGAGCCGGAGCCCGAGGCACCTTCCCCCTAGGCACCGGCCTCGGAGCCGCGGCGGCGCAGCCAGGCGGCCCAGTCGCCCCCCGGCACCCGGGGCAAGCCGCGGACGTCCCGGTTGTAGACGTAGCTCCAGCAACGCAGACTCGAAGCGCCGCTGCGCAGCGCTCGCACGCGACGGCGCACGAACAGGCTC
>JBFIML010000029.1:0-54199 GCA_041611735.1 Myxococcota bacterium
CCCCCACGCCCGGCTCGCACCACTCGCGCTGGAGGCCGCGGGGATGGAAGTCGCCGGCCAGGAGCTTCTCCCGGGCGGCGAGACCGGACAGGATGGCCTCCCCGTGCGCGGGGGGCAGCGCATAGCGGTCGGCCACGGTCCGCGTCACGAAGGGGCCGTGGTGGCGCGCCCAGCGCAGCAGCAGCTGCTCCACCGCCCGCTCCACGGGCTCGAGCAGGGCCCCCGGCAGCCCGGGGGGCGGCACCGCGCCGAGGGCGTCGCGGTAGAGGGCCGCATCCTCGGCGGCCACCCAGCGGTCCTCGCCGCCGATCTTCATGACGACCGCGCGCCGCGCCCGCTCGAGCTCCGTCAGCCAGGCGCCCAGCGCCGCCGGATCCACGCAGCGCTCCTCCAGCTCGGAGCGGCCGAGATCGCCCACCCGGCGCAGCAGGTCATGCAGCCCGTCCGCATGGCGGGCCCGGAAGGGATCGCTGCGCCCCTGCAGCTCCGCCTCGACGGCGTCGATCACCGACGCATCCAGCAGGTCGCGCAGCTCCTCCTGCCCGAGCAGCTCGCGCAGCATGTGCCGATCGAGCGTCAGGGCCTGGGCGCGGCGCTCCGCCACCGGTGTGTCGCCCTGGTACAGGTAGGTGGCGGTGTAGGCGAAGACCAGCGAGCGCGCGAAGGGCGAGGCCGCGGGCGTCTCCACGTCGTCCACGCGCACGGCGCGGCGCCGCACCGCCCGCAACAGGTTTACGAGCCCGGGCAGGTCGAAGACGTCCTGGAGGCAGGTGCGATAGGTCTCCAGCATGATGGGAAAGGCCGGGAACTCCCGGGCCACCGCCAGCAGGTTCTGGGCGCGCAGGCGCTGCACCCAGAGCGGCGTGCGGGAGCCCGGGCGGCGGCGCGGCAGCAAGAGGGCACGGGCGGCGTTCTCCCGGAACAGCCCGGCGAACAACGCCGAGCGTCCCAGCTGCTCGACGACCCGGTCCTCCACCTCCTCGGGCTCCGGCAGGAGCGCCTCGCGGTCCGGCGGCTCGTCCGCGTCGGCGAAGCGCAGCACGATGCCGTCGTCGCTCCATAGCATCTGCGCCTCGAAGCCCGCGCGCTCCGCGAGCGCCGCCTCGATGGCCAGGGCCCAGGGCGCATGGAGCCGAGCTCCGAAGGGCGAGAGGATGCACACGCGCCAGTCGCCGAGCTCGTCGCGGAAGCGCTCGATGGTGATGGCGCGATCCGTGGGGAGGGTGCCCGTCGCCTCGTGCTGCTCGATCACGTAGGCCACCAGGTTGCGCGCCGCCCAGGCGTCGAGACCGTACTCCTCGCGCAGCCACGCCTCGCCCCGGGCCCGGCCGGCGTGCAGCCCCTCCCCTCCTCCGCAACGCTCGGCCAGCTCCCGCACGAAGGCACCCAGGGCCCGCCCCAGCTCCACGGGCCGGCCGGGGCCGTCGCCCCGCCAGAAGGGGAGCTTCCCGATCTCGCCGGGCGCCGGCGCCACCACCACCCGGTCGCGGCTGATCTCGAGCACGCGCCAGGTACTGGCGCCGAGGGTCAGCGTCTCCCCGGAGCGGGTCTCGTGGACCATCTCCTCGTCCAGCTCGCCGATGCGCGGCCCGTCGGGGCCCAGGTGGACGGCGTACTGCCCGCGGTCCGGGATCGTGCCGCCGGAGACGAGTGCCAGGCGCTCGGCGCCGCGGCGCGCCTCCACCACGTCGCGCTCGCGGTCCCACACCAATCGCGGCCGCAGCTCCGCGAAGTCCGTGGAGGGATAGCGCCCGGACAGCATGTCGAGCACGCCCAGCAGGTGCTCGCGGGGCAGCTCGCGGAAGCTCGCCGTGCGCCGCACCACGCGCTCCAGATCCTCGACCCGCCAGGCGCCGCGGCTGCAGGCTGCCACCAGCTGCTGCGCCAGCACGTCCAGCGGATTGCGGGGCACGCGCAGGGGCTCCACGTCGCCTCGCGCCATGCCACGCGCCACCACCGTCGCCTCCAGGAGGTCGCCCCGGTGCTTGGGCAGGATCCAGCCCCGGCTCACCTCGCCGACCCGGTGTCCGGCCCGGCCCACGCGTTGCAGCCCCCGGGTCACCGCGCCGGGCGACTCCACCATCATCACCAGGTCGACGGCGCCCATGTCGATGCCGAGCTCGAGGGAGCTGGTGGCCACCAGGCCCCGCAAGGTGCCGGCCTTGAGCGCCTCCTCGATCTCCCGCCGCTGGCCGTGAGCCAGGCTCCCGTGATGGGCGCGCACCAGATCTTCGCCCGCCAGCTCGTTCAGGCGCCGGGCCAGCCGCTCGCACAGCCCGCGACTGTTCACGAACACGATCGAGCTGCCATGGGCGCGGATCCCCTCCAGCAGCCTCGGATACAGCGCCGGCCACAGGCTCGCGGCGGGCTCGGGCTCGTCGGCGCGCCGCAGCTCCGCGAGCAGCGAGCCCCGGGCCGGGGCGTGCTCCGGCCGGGGCGCCGGCGCGGCGGACTCCGGGCGCGTCATGTCCGGGACCGGCACCGAGAGGGTCACGTGGAGGTTCGGCGGCGCACTGGCGTCCACCCCCGTCACCTCGCGGTCGCCACCCAGGAAGCGCGCCACCTCGCCGAGCGGTCGCGCCGTCGCCGAGAGCCCGATGCGCTGGGGGTCCGGCCCCGACACCGCCGCACACAGACGCTCCAGGGAGAGGGCCAGATGGGCCCCGCGCTTGCTGGCGGCCAGCGCGTGGATCTCGTCCACCACGATCGCCTCGACGCGCTCCAGGGTCTCGCGCTGGCGGGAGCCCAGGATCAGGTACAGGGACTCCGGGGTGGTGACCAGGATCTCGGCGGGCTCCCGGGCCTGGGCGCGCCGCTCGCGCTGCGGGGTGTCCCCGGTCCGCATCGCCACGCGCGGCGGCCGGAAGCCCGTGTCGCCCAGGGCCTCGGCGGCGCGCGCGACGCCCACCAGGGGCGCGCGCAGGTTGCGCTCCACGTCGTAGACCAGGGCCTTGAGGGGCGAGACGTAGACCACGCGGACCCCGGGGCGCGCGTCCTCGGTCCGGTGGCCCAGGCGATCCAGGAACCAGAGGAAGGCGGCCAGGGTCTTGCCGCTGCCGGTGGGAGCGATCAGGAGCGCGTGCTCGCCGCGGGCGATGGGGCCCCAGCCCGCGCGCTGCACGGGGGTCGGCGCCTCGAAGCTCGCCTGGAACCAGCGACGCGCCGCGGGGCTGAAGGCGTCCATGCCGAGTCGGAGCCTAGCGCGCGGAGGCCCCCTGGCGGGCGCAGGCGATGCACAGGCGGGTGTCCGGCAGGGCTTCCAGCCGCTCGAGGTCGATCGTCTCGTCGCACACCGCGCAGCTTCCGTAGGTGCCGCGATCCATGGCATCGAGGGCGCGGTCGATGGCGTCGAGCCGCCGCACCCGCAGCCTCTCCAGGGTGTTCCCGAACCGGAGCGAGAGCTCCGCGCCGGCGCGCTCCGCGTCGTCGGTGATCTCCTCGCGGCCCGTGATGGCCGCGAGCCGAACCGCCTCCTCCTTGAGCGAGCGGTTCTCGGCCACGATGCGCTCGCGCTCGCGCTCCAGCCGCTCGCGCAGCCGGTGCAGCGTCCGGGTCCGGGCTTCGGGCACGCCCGCCAGCCCCTCGTGGCCCTCTTCGCGCAGGCGCGTGGCGCGCGTCACCAGCAGGTCGCGCTTCTGGGCGAGGCTCAGCACGTCGCACTCCACCAGGCCCCAGCAGGGCGTGAAGCCCTTGGCGTCGCACAGCTCCTCCAGGATGGGCCCGGCCCCGCGTCGGTTGCCAGCCAGCTCGGAGGCCGGCACCTGGATCACGCGCAGATGGGCGCAACGGTGGAAGTGGTGACGCACGGGCGACCTCCAGGGCCTCAAGCCCTCCGGGCCGGGCGCACGCCGCCGCGGGGGGCGACCCGGCGCGCGGAGCGGGCGGAGCGACGCGCGGAGCGCTGCTCGAGCGCGCCGAGGCTCTGCTCGAACAGGCTGGCCACCCGGTGCGGGTCGGGGATCGCCTCCGGGTCGGTGTCGATTCCGACCTCCACGCTGCCGGCGTAGGACAGCAGTGCGACCGCCAGGGGCATGCCCTCCACGACGCTCACGAAGGGGTAGAGGGCCTCCACGCCGGCACCCGCCAGGTAGCGGCGCTCGCCCGGGCCCGGGACGTTGGTGCAAACCAGGTTCACCCGGGAGAGCGCCCCGCGCGCCATCCAGCGGAAGGCGAGACCGGGGAGCAACGCCAGCGGCTGGGCCAGGAAGGGGAGCGCCGCGCCGCGCCGGTCCTGCTTGGCGGCGCGCGTCTGCTCCGTCACGCGGCGCAGGCGCTGCTCGAAGCTCCTCTCGTGCAGCGGCAGTGCGATGTGGAACGTGCCCACGCGGTTGCCGAGCGGATCCCGCTCGGACTGGCTGCGCAGGTTCATGGGAACCATGCAGTTCAGGCGCGGGATGCGAACGCCGCGCTCCCGGTGATAGGCGTCGAGGGTGGCCGCCAGGGTCGTCAGCACCACGTCGTTCAAGGTGACGCCGAGGGCCGCCTTGATCCGCACCAGGCGCTCGAACGGGATCCGGACCACGTCGAGGCGGCGCGACAGGCCGGCGCCCGAGCGCGCCAGGGGGTCGCTCACCCGGGCTGCGGCAAGCTCCGCCACGACCCCGCCGATCCCCCGGGCGGTTCGCCAGGCACGCTCCGCCGAGGCGGCGGGATGGCGCAGGGCGCGAGCCGGCGCCAGGGCGGCGCGCCAGGCGAGGCGCACGGACTGGCGCCCGTTGTCCAGGGCCAGCCCCGCGAGCCGCTCCAGCGCGCCGCTCGGACTCGGCGAGCCCGCTTGCGGGTCGAACGGGAGCCGCGGCGGCTCCGCGTCCCGGTGGCGCTGGGTGAGGGCATTGAGGATCGCGACGGCGCCCACCCCATCCACCAGACAGTGGTGCAGCTTCAGGAAGAGCGCGGCTCGCCCGCCCTCCAGGCGGTCGATCCAGTACGCCTCCCACAGGGGCCGCTCGTGGTCCAGGGGCGTGGCCAGCAGCGTGGCCACCAGATCCAGCAGCTGCCGGAGCCGGCCGGGCTCGGGCAGCGCCAGGCGCCGCAAGTGGTAGGAACGGTCGAAGTGCGAGTCCTCGACCCATTCGGGGAGACCCAGGTGGAGCGGCACCTCCACCACGCGCTCACGCAGGCGGGGAAGCAGGGCGAAGGCGGCATCCCAGGCGCCCTCTGCCCGACCCCAGTCCGGCGCGCGATCGAGCACGAAGAGCCCGCCGATGATGGGACGCAGGGTCGGGAGCGCGCTCTCCGCGTACCAGAACAGGGCGTCTGTGGACGTCATGCGTGCGGCGGGGCGCACGGGTCGCAGCAGCGATGAAGGGGGCACCGACACGGGCTCGCCGGCCTCCATTAGCCTTCAGGATAGTGGATTCCCTCGCACCGGGCGTCCTCGCGCCCTGAGCTCAGTCGCGCCCGCGCAGGCGCTCGCGCAGGGCCTCCACCTCCCGGGCCAGCCACCCGAGGCTGTCTTCGCCGGCCCTCTGGAGCTGCTCGAGCACGTCGCGCAGCCCCTCCTCCGCCTGGGCGCGGCGGCGCGTCCAGCGGGCCCGCTCGCGGGCATCCTCGATCTCGCGCCGCGAGGCCTCACCCAGGTCGTCCAGCTCCCGGGCCACCCGGATCAGCACGTCGTCGAGGGAGACGATCCCCACCAGGCGCTCGCCCTGCACCACCGGGAGTCTTCGCATCCCGTTGGAGCTCATGCGCTCCACCAGCTGCTCCAGGCGATCGTCCGGGGAGACCGTCACCAGGGGCTTGCTCATGATGTCGGCGGCCCGTGTCGCCGCCGGATCGCGGCCCTCGGCGATGACGCGGCAGGTGAGATCCCGGTCCGTGACGATCCCGATCGGCCGCTCCGCCTCGTCGACGATCACCACGCCGCCCACCGCCGAGAGAGCCATGGGCTCCACCAGCTCGCGCACCGTGGCGTCGCTGCGCGCCCGGACCACCTCGCTCCGGTAGTGTCCCAGGGGCTTCATCACTCCACCTCCGGACCGGGAACGGTCTCGCCTTCCCAGCCGGCCCGGCCGCCCGCGGCGGGCGCCTGGGCGGCCACCGCCTCGGCCAGGCCGCCGAGCTCGCGCGCCAGCAGGCGCAGCACGTCGTCCGCCGCGATCACACCCACCAGGCGCTCGGAGCGGTCCACCACCGGCAGCCTCCGCACGCCCCGCCGTCGCATCATGCCCGCCACCAGGGCGAGGGGGGCGTCCGCGTGTACGACCACCGGCTCGCGAGCCACCAGGGCGCGCACAGGCGTCGCGTCGGGGTCCCGCCCCTCGCGGAGCACCTGCAGGGCCAGGTCTCGATCCGTCAGGACCCCGGCCACGCGCCGATCCTCGTGGACGACGACCAGGGCCCCGACCCCCTCGTCACGCATGCGTCGGGCGGCGGCCCGGAGCGGCTCGTCCGGGTGCACGGTCTGGACCGGCTGCCGGCAGTAGTCTCCGACGGGCATCGCGCTCCTCCTCTCCCGCCCTGCACTCTTGCAAGCCACGTGCCGAGCCAGGCCATGTTCCGGACCCCCGGAGCCCCGGTGCGGCACGCTGCCCTGCAGCGGGACGGCCCACCTCCCTGGGAGCCGCGCGCGTCGTGCCCGTAGTTTGCCTACTCTCCGCTCCTCGGGCGACGCGAGAGCGGGAGGCAGCCATGCACCGGGAAGAGGCGGACCAGCTCGGCGTCTGTGCGGACTGCGGCGCCCCCATCGAACCCGGGAGCGACCGCAGCTACGCCTTCGGCGAGGCGGCTACGCTCTGCTGGGATTGCGCCGTGCGCCGCGGCGGTCGCTACGACGCCGCCCAGGAGCGCTGGAGCGACCCGCCCCGCGTCTCCGACCTGCTCGAGCGCGAGCCGACTCCCCGCTGAGCCAGCCCTCACAGCGCCGGGACGCCCATGCGCCGGGGCAACACCAGGTGGGCGAAGGCCAGCGCCATCACGATGGTCACGAAGCCTCCCACCCAGAAGGTGGCCGGGCCCGGCAGGCTCGTCACCGTGAAGTTGGCCAGCTGCTGGGTGCCGATCACCGGCGGCATGAAGGGCTCCACCGTGAAGGGAGCGTGCGGATCCAGGTTGTGCCCATAGCCATAGAGCTTGAAGACGAAGCGCCCCGCGGAGAAGATGCCGAAGTAGATGGCGATCACCGCGAGGTCCACCAGCGAGCGCACGTCGCCGATGGCCGCCACGCGCAAGGCCAGCAGGATCAGCGCCCCTAGGGCGAAGGGGATCCAATCGAGGTCTGCGAAGTCGGCGCGCTCGAGCGCCTGCATGCCGATGTAGTGGTTCAGGGTGTTGATCTCGCGCAGGTCGCGGCCCTCGCGCCCGCCTTCGATGGTGTAGGCGTACACGTAGAGATCGAGGCCCTTCGGATACTGGGGCGCCTGCATGTGGATGTGCCAGAGCGGTCCGGTGAAGGCCAGCACCAGCAGTACCACCGAGACGGCCAGCACCGCCCGGCTCCAACCGGCCACCGGCCGGTGGAGGATCTCGTGGAAGCGCGCCCAGAACGTGTTCACGACCCTTCCCTCCCCTCTGCTTGCGCGGATCGGCGCCTACACCGCATCGCGGCGCTCGAAGGCCCGCCAGGCCAGGCCGAAGACGCCGAGTCCGAAGGCCAGCGGCCAGCCCGTGCCCAGGGCGAAGAGCGCGCCGCGACCGATGCGGTTGGCCAGGTAGAACCCGACCGGCCCCAGCACGGCCAGCTCGGGCTCGGCGGTGGAGAGGAGCGCGAGCCGCGCCGCCTCCACCGGATTGAAGACCGCCAGGGCGAAGACCGTGCGGGCCGGGAGCTGCCACTGGAGCAGGAGCCCGATCAGCGCCACGTCCAGCAGCGCCACCCCGAGGGCCCAGAACAGCAGGATCCACGTGGTGGCCCGGGACACGCTGCCCGCCAGCACCGAGGTGGCGATGCCGAGCGCCACGAAGGCCCACAGCAGCGCCAGGCTCACGGCGGTGATGCGCAGCAGGAGATCCCAGGGCACGGTCTGGCCCAGCACCCCCCGGCCCCAGGCGGCGAGGCCCAGCAGGACCACCACCAGCGGAAGCGCAACGGCGGCGAAACGCACCGCGGT
Source organism: Myxococcota bacterium (assembly GCA_041611735.1). Classification (GTDB taxonomy): domain Bacteria; phylum Myxococcota_A; class UBA9160; order UBA9160; family PR03; genus JBFIML01. Next base: position 8,049 of record JBFIML010000029.1, read on the forward strand.
CACCCCCGCCAGGTAGGCGCCGCGTCCGATGGGCTGGCTCAGCCAGAACTCGAGGGAGCCGTCCTCGCGCGCCCGGGCAATGGCGGCGCCGGTCCCGGTGAGGGCCAGGAGCGGCAGCAGCAGGACCAGCGCGTGGCACAGGCCGAAGAGCACGCGGCCGAGACCCGTGAAGCCGAGCACGCTGGACTCGCGGAAGCCCACCAGGACGAAGAGCGCCGCCAGCACGGCGTAGACCCCGGCGCAGAGCAGGATCCAGCGCGAGCGCAGCACCTCGCCGAGGTCCACGCGCATCACCGCCAGGAATGCGTCGGGCACGAGCTACTCCGCCGGGCGCGCGGCGTCGCGCGCCCGCACCCGCTGCAAGGCCTCCGCCGGGGTGAGCGGGTTCGGCGCCGTGCCTCGCTCGATCGCACCGAGGCCGTAGCCCATGGGCGTCGGGCGCTCGACGGCCACGAAGGCCGCCGCCTCGAGCCGCACCCAGCGCGCCTCCGCGTGGTGGTGGAGCCAGACCGCGTGTCGCGGCGGGTGCTGCTCGGCTTCGTGGAGCAGCAGGCAGCCCGGGTCGTCGAAGGACAGCACCTTGCCGTCCGGGGTCTGCACCTGGGCCGCGAAGGCGGGCTCCCCCACCAGCATGCCGCAGCGGGCACAGCGCTCGCGGTTCCAGGACACGGGCAGCGGTCCCTCGGGCAGGCCCGGCGGCCGGGCCAGCAGCCAGGCCAGGGCGCCCGCCACCAGAACGAAGGCGACGCCGCCCGCCAGGCGAACGGCGCGGCTAGCCACCGCCGTTCGCTTCCGGCGCCTGGCTGGCGCCCGCGAGCTCGAGGGCCTGGAGCTCGCGAACGTTCACGTCCTGGAGCGCCTCCCCGAGGCCCGCTGCCATCTCCGCCAGCAGGTGCCGCTTCTCCCCGCGCGGCACCACGCGCAGCCACCACCCTGCCGAGGCGGGCCGGAAGCCACGCTCCCGCAGCCACGCCCGCCCCGCCTCGTCCGCCACCTGCACCTCGATCACGCTCATGGCCGACGCCTCCAGGAAGCCCACCGCGGATCCGTCGTACACCACGCGTCCCTCCTGGAGCGCGAGCACGTGATCCACCAGGGGCCGGATCTCCTCCAGGCGGTGGGAGCACAGGAGCACGGTCGTCTCGGCCGGTAGCTCCCCACACAGCTCGAAGAAGGTCTCCCGGGTGCGCGCATCGAGGCTCGCGGTGGGCTCGTCGAGCACGAGCAGCGACGCTTCCGAGGCGAGGGCCAGGGCCACCAGGAGCTTCTGGCGCGTCCCTCCGGAGAGGGCGCGGAACGCGGTGGTGGTGATTCCGGCCAGATCCAGGGCGAGTCGCGCCGCCAGGCGCTCGAAGCGCTTGCTCTCTACGTGTCGAACGCGGCCCACGGCGCCGATCAGGTCCCGCACCGTGGCGGCAAAGCCGGGCGCCGTCTGGGGCACGTAGGCGAGCCGGTGGGCCAGGGCTTGGCGCTCGCGCCGGGAGCCCCGTCCTTCGAGACGGATCGTCCCCGCGTGCCCGATCAGCCCCATGAGCGCGCGGTTCAGCGTGGACTTCCCCGAGCCGTTCGGTCCGACCAGCGCCGTGCGGCGGCCCGGCGGGAGCACGAAGCTCACGCCGTCCAGGGCCACCACGCCTCCGAAGCGCTTGGCGACCTCGCGCGCCTCAACGTGCACCGCTGGCCTCCGGACGCATGCGCGGCTGCGGGTCCACCAGCAGCGTAGTGGGCCGATACAGGGGCACGAGACGCCCCACCGCCTCTACGAGGGCCATGGCGGCGGTGCCGCGGAAGAACGCGAGCGACGGGTAGCGCACCACGAGATCCGCCTCGACGCTACGCACCTCGTGGGGCACGTCCCCCACCCCGTCTCCGTCCAGGTCGTAGCCCCGGTACTCGTCGAACCAGTTGCCCTCCCAGTGCACACCTTCGGCGCGGCTGCGCCCCTCGATGCGCACGGGCCAGCGGTTCGAGGCCAGCTGGTTGCCCTGGAACAGATTGCGCTGCTCGCTGCCGTGCAGCACCACGGCGGCGTCGGAGAACTGGAAGCGGTTGCCGCGAAACCGGTTGTGGTCGTCCACATAGAGAGGGCACGTGTCCAGGTAGACGCCCACCGTGTTGGCCAGGAAGGCGTTCTCGGAGACGTCCAGATCGCCGGACTCCTTGCAGCCGAGGCCCACGCCCGCCGCGCCTCCCGACTCGGCGAAGAGGTTTCCCACCATCTCGATGTCCCGACTGTACATCACGAACACGGCCACCACGTTGCCGATGAAACGCCCGCCCTCCAGCCGGTTGTGGTGGCTGTACATGAAGTGCGTGCCGTAGCGGCCTCCCTCCACCACGTTGCCCACGAAGCGGTTGCGGGACGAATACCAGACCACCAGATCGCGGCTGTCGCGCAGCAGGTTCTCCTCCACCCGGGAGTCCCGGGTCTCCCACAGGCGGATCCCGTCGCCGCGCATGCCCAGGGCCTTCTCGGCCTCCCCCAGCACCTCGTTGTGGCGCAGGACGACGCGGTTCGACTTCTCCGCGAGGATGCCGAACAGGGCACGCACGACCCGGACCCCCTCCACGCGCACCTCGTCCCCCTCCACCCGCACCGCCGCGTCGAGGCGATCGAAGCGCGCCCCGCTGCCGTCCACGGTGACTCCGAGCAGGGCCGTGCGCGGCGCCTCCAGGCGCACGCTGGTCCCGACTCCGAGGGAGCGGATCACCGCCTCCCGCGGACCCCACAGGGTGGTCCCGGGACGCAGCTCGAGCGGCCCCATCCAGACTCCCGGCCCGAGGCACAGGGCGGCGCCGTCGCCCAGGGCGTCGAGCTGGGCCTGGAGCGGCGCGGCCGGGTCGGCCTCCTGGCAGGCCGGCGGTCGCGGCGGCGGGTCGAAGCGCGGCGGCTCCCGCACCGGAGCGGCGCCCGCCAACAGGAGCGCCGCCGCCAGCAGCCCGGCCCGCCGCCCGCCGGGAGGCCCCGCCCCGCGCACGGCGGAGCGGGGCCCGAAGCGGCGCGGCGTCACCGCACTAGGGCTCCACGATCAGATAGCCGGCCATCTCCAGGTGGAGCGCCGAGCAGAACTCGGTGCAGTAGAAGGGGAACACGCCGGCCCGGTTGGCGACCAGGCTCGCGTTGGCGTGCTCGCCCGGCTCGAGGCTCAGGTTCACGTTGTAGGAGCCCACCCCGAAGCCGTGGGTGGCGTCCTTCGCCTGCTCCACGTTGGTGATGTGGAAGTAGACCTTGTCCCCCTTCTTGACCCGCACCACGTCCGGTGTGAAGTGGCTGCGCACCGCAGTCATGTACACGTGCACGCCGTCGGAGCGGCGCTCGATGCGCTCCTTCCCGCCTTCCACCGTGTTGGGATCCTTGCTCCCGGTGATCGGGTTGTAGCCGACCGGCTGATAGGTCTCGTGGGCCTTGATCTTGTCGGCCTTGATGATCTGGGCATAGTGCGGCTCGCCCACCCCGATGGGCATGTCGTACAGGAGCTGCATCTTCTCGCCGGAGACGTCGATCAGCTGGAAGTTCTGCGGCAGCAGCGGCCCCACGTCCGCGAAGCGGTCGATGGACCACTTGTTGAGGGAGACCAGGTAGCGTCCGTCCGGGCTCACCGTGTCGCCCTCGGCCATGGCGATGTGCCCCACGTTGTAGTGGACCGGGATCTTCTCCACGAGCTTCAGGTCCTGGAGGGACCACTTCGCCACCTTGGACTCGATGAAGACCGAGGTGTACGCGAAGCCCTTGTCGTCGTACTGGGTGTGGAGCGGGCCGAGCCCGATCTCCACCTGACCCCGGATCGACTCCTCGAAGGGCAGGATCGGCACGCCGTAGTCATCGGTCCCGGCGAACTTCTTCTGCTCCATGAGCTGCTTCATCTTCGCGAAGCTGTAGACGGTGGCGTGCGTGTCCAGCTTGCCGGAGATGACGATGTCCTCGCCGTTCGGTGCCACGTCCACGCCGTGGGGGCTCTTGGGCTCACCCACGAAGGCCAGCACGCCCTCCTTGGCCGCCACGTCCAGCGGGATCACGCGCATCCCGACGATGGTGCGGGTCTTGCCGTCCGCCACCAGCTTCTCGGCGCGCTTCCAGTCGATCAGGTGCAGGTAGTCCATGTCGTTCTGGGAGGCGCCGGACTCCAGGGGCGGGTTGCCCTCGGCGATGCCGCCCCAGGAGCGCTCCGTGTTGAACGAGTTCAGGAACACCCACCCCTCGCTGGGCCCCTTGCCGGCGTCGGCCAGGTCCTGCATGTAGGGCGGCAGCTCGATCGCCCAGGACTGCTCGGGCACGATGCGCCCCTTGGCGCGGTCGAACTTCCAGAAGATCACAGCCCCGCGGTACTTCTCCGCGTACTGCTCGATGGGCGCATAACCGCCCCCGAGCGGGGCGGGATACTGGGCGCCCTCGATCACGTACTCGGTGTTCGGCGTGACGAAGGTGGAGCCGTGGTCGTTCAGGATGAGCGGGGTGCGCACGATCTGGACCGTGGCGAAGTCCTTGAGGCTCACCACGGCGATGCGCGCATTGGCCTTGTCGTTGATGAACAGGAACTCGCCGTCGTAGTCCCCCCGCGTCTCGCTCAGGGCCGGGTGATGGGTGTCGCCCCAGGTGAGACCTTGCCCGTCGTGGTCGCCGGCCGCCAGCAGCTGCGTGGTCTCGTCCCCGTACGCGTAGCCCTGCCAGGGCTCCGGCGTGAAGACGCCGATCATCTTGAGCAGGCGCATGCTCGGAATGCCGATCACGAGGGCCTGCCCGGAGTGGCCGCCGGACGAGAACATGTAGTACTCGTCCCGGGCCCCGGTGGGCACGTAGGTCTTGACCGCCGCCACCACGTCGGCCTCCTTCAGGCCGCGGGCCTGCATGAGCGCCGCCAGGGACCCGTTGGTGGCGGCCGCGGACGCTGCGGGGGCGGCCGGCGCCTCCGCTCGCTCCTGCCCGGCCTCTCCGCAGGCGAAGAAGCCCACGGCGATCCCGACCAGCGCGACGGCGAGAGCGCTCGCCCTGCCTTCCCAGTGCACTCCGAACATCGCTTTCTCCTTCGCTTCGGCTCGCCCCCCGGCGAGCCGGTGGATCATTCGCGCAGGCTGCGGACGTGCGCGACGAGCCCCGCCAGCGCCGGGGGCTGGTTGGCCAGGTCCGGGTGGGCGGGCATGATCGGGCTCAGCCCCACGGCGGCTCCGCCGTAGGAGATCACCCGCACGATGTGCTCGTCGCTCACGGACTCCTGCCAGGCCGCCTGCCGGAAGTTGCGCGGCTTGGGAACCAGGGCCGCGGCGCCGGCCCCATCGCCGGCGCCCTCGGCGCCGTGGCACGTCGCGCAGCGCGAGGCGAACAGCTGGGCCGCCTCGGTGGGCGGGATGGAGGCGGTCTCCTGGGCGGCAGGCTCCGCGGCGGGCGCCGCCTGGGGCGCGCTCGCGCCGGCAGTCGGCTCGCTCTCGCCGCCCCCGCAGGCCCACAGGGCCACGGCGAGCAGCGTGGCGAGGACAAAGCCCCGGCGAAGGTCGGTCATGAGTCCCCCCCAGGTAATCGACCCGGGCTAGAGCAACTCCCGTGCCCGCGGATGTCCGGTGTGGGCGGGACTCCGTGGGTGAAGATCGGCGCGTAACTCGAAGGGAAACGGCCCGCAGGTCCTTCTCCGAGGCGGGGGCGGGCCGCATTGTACGGGACTTTTCGCCGCATGTTGCCCTCGATCGGGGACACTCTGCCCCAACGATCACACCGTCCTGCTGAAGCGCGCGGCCCCGGAGCGCTGCTGCTCCGGCAGGTAGGCATCGAAGAGCGCCGCCACGTTGCGCAGCAGGAGGCGCCCCAGCGGGGTGACCTGGAAGCCGCCGTCCGGCTCGCACAGGACGAGACCGTCCGCCTCGAGCGGAGCCAGCCGCGCCAGCTCCGGAGCGTGACGCTCGCGCAGCGTGGCCCCGAAGCGACGCCGGTACTCGGCGCCGTCCACCGCTCCGTGACACAGGAGGCGGGCGATGATCCAGCCCCGCGCCCGGTCTTCCGCCGACAGGCGATGGCCCCGCCAGGTGGCCAGCCGGCCCGCGCCCGCCTCCCGCTGCCAGGTTCCGAGATCGCGCTGCGACTGGGCGTAGCCCGTGCGCAGCTCGCTGATGGCGCTCGGCCCGAAGCCGAGCAGCTCCACGCCCGCCTGGGTCGTGTAGCCCATGAAGTTCCGGCGCAGGGTCCCCGCTCCAAGAGCCCGGGTCAGCTCGTCTTCGCGGCGAGCAAAATGGTCCATCCCGATCGGCACCCAGCCCGCCTCCACCAGCCGCCGCAGCGCCAGCAGCTGGAGCCGCAGCCGAGCCGCCGGGTCGGGCAGGTCCTGGCGCTCGAAGCCCCGCTGCTGCTTGGCCACCCAGGTGACGTGGGCGTATCCGTAGACGGCGAGCCGGTCCGGCGCCAGGGCCACCACCGTGTCCAAAGTGTTCGTAAAGGACGCCAGGGTCTGGAAGGGAAGCCCGTAGATCAGATCGAGATTCACGCTGGCGAAACCCGCCCGCCGCGCGGCGTCCACGAGCCTCGCGGTCTGCTCCGCGGGCTGCAGGCGGTGGATCGCCGCCTGCACGCGCGGGTCGAAGTCCTGCACGCCGAGGGAGATGCGGTCGAAGCCGCATTCCCGCAGCGCCTCCACGTGGGCCTGGGTGGTGACGCGGGGATCCACCTCGATGGAGACCTCGGCGCCGGGCGCCAGCGGGAAGGCGTCGGTCACGGCCCGGAACAGCCGCCGGACCGCGTCGGGCGCCAGGTGCGTCGGCGTCCCTCCGCCCCAGTGGAGCTGGCTGGCCGCCGGCGCCCGGGGCATGGCGCTGCGCAGCGTCGCGATCTCGCGTTCGATGGTGTCCAGGTAGCGGGCCGGCCGTTCCGGGTCGCGGGTGACGACGCGGTTGCAGGCGCAGAAGTGGCAGAGGCTGCGGCAGAACGGCACGTGCACGTACAGGGAGAGGCCCTCGTCCGGAGCACCCCCCGCCCGGGCCAGGTCCTCTTGGAAGGCTTCCGGGCCGTAGCTCTCGCTCCAGACCGGGACGGTCGGGTAGCTGGTGTAGCGGGGCGCGGTCGTCACGTAGCCCGGCAGCAGCGCCTCGGCGCGCGCCAGGTCGATGGCGGTCGGATCGGGCAGCGGAACCACGGCGCTCAATACTCGCACTCCGCCCGGAGTTCGCCCGCCGCCCCGCGCAGCCTGGCTCGCCAACCCGGTGCCGGCCCAGGCCGCCCGGGGGCCCGCCCGGGGCGGCGCCGGAGCCTGCCTCCGCCGGCGCATCGACCTGCCGGCTGGCCCCGCCTGTGGGCCGGGAGGGGTCGCAGCGCGGATCTCAAGCGGGAGCGGGAAGCTCGAGCTCCAAGCCGATGCGCTCGAGACGGCGCCGCCACTCGCCGAGCACCGCGTCGGCGAGGCGCCGTTCGAGCTCCTCGGGCTCGAGATCTTCCATCCGCTGGCCGCACCAGAGCGGCCGGGTGCGCAGGTCGGCCCCACCGCGACGCGCCAGCTCCTGGCGCAGGCGAGCCCGCTCGGCGCCCCGGGGCACGTGACGGAAGGCGTGCGCGAAGGTGTCGAGCATGGCGCCACTCAGCTCGCGCTGCATGCTCTCGAACTCCGCGCGCACTCCCCGCTCCTGGCGCAGGAGCGCCTTCACCCGCTGCTCGCCAAAGCGGGTGTGTCGCCCCTCGTCCGCCAGCACCCCGGCGAGAGTCCGGGCGAACTTCGGGTTGATCCCCTCGTTGGCCACGTGGAGCAGCTCGAGGACGTGGCCGGCCAGACCCTCCAGGAACACGTTCTGGCCCAGCAGGCAGCCCAGGAAGTCGCGCTGCTCGAGCTTCTCGAGCAGCACCCCCGTGAGCCTCCGGAGGTGCGGATTCGCCCGCTCCTCGATGACTGGATCCAGCTGCGTGCGCGCGACGCCCAGGTCCACCAGACGGCTGCGGAACACCTCCAGGTGGCGCGCCTCGTCCAGGGCCTGGGCGGCCAGGAAGCAGCGCGTGGCGTCGTCCGGGGCCAGGCCCACCAGCCCGGAGGCGGTCACCAGGGCGGCGCGCTCGAAGATCGCCAGCTGTACGGTCGTATCGATGGCCCCCTCGCGCAGGGCCTCGTTCTCGAGCAGCGCCCTCGGCTCCGCCTCCCCGGGCAGGTGGCCGTGCTCCGTGCCCAGCAGGTAGCCCTGGGCAGCGCTCTCGAGCCAGCTCTGCACCGTGTAGCCGAAGGCCAGGTCCGTCAAGCGGCGCCCCCGCAGTCCCTCGTGCCGCCTCTCGCAAGCGGCGTGCCCAAGGCGGGAAGCCCTCTTCGTGCCCGCCACGGGAGGCGTGTCCCGGAGCGCCGCACCCGCTGTGCAACCCTGCCTCACGCCGCGGGTGGCGACCCCGCCGGGCCTCGGCCACCTTAGGAGTCTGACCCGGGACTGGCGTGGGAGGGTCGGGCTCCTGGCTGGCGCCGGCGCCCGAGCTGTGGGCGAGGAGGGCGTGCATGACCTGGACCGCCCGCGACCTGATGCACGGCGCCGTCCACACCGTGGACCCGGACATGAGCCTGGCCGACCTGGAGCGCAGCTTCCTGCGCACCGGCGTGTCGGGCTTCCCGGTGGTGGAGGATGGCCGCCTGGTGGGCATCGTCTCCCGCTCCGACGTGGTGCGCCAGCTCTCGGTGGAGCGCAGCCAGGCCGAGACGATCTCGGACTACTATCGCGAAGCCACCGGCATCGAGGACGCGGAAGCCAGCCTCGAGGACATCGCCGAGCGCGTGGGGGCGCGCCTCGAGCGGCTGCGCGTGGCGGACCTCATGATCCGCCGCCTCATCACCGTCTCTCCCGAGCAGCCCCTGGGCGAGGTGGCTCGCATCCTGCTCGAGCATCGCATCCACCGTCTCCCGGTCACCGAGGCAGGGCGGTTGGTGGGCATCGTGAGCAGCCTGGACCTGGTGCGGTTGTTCGCAGAGGATCGGGTCAAGCCCGCCTGAGAGGGGGACCGGAGCGATGGATCCTTCCGCCTTCGTGCGCGGGTTCTCCGAGCTCGGCATGGACGACGTGCCGAGCGTCGGCGGCAAGAACGCCTCGCTCGGCGAGATGGTGCGCGCCCTGGCGAGCCGCGGCGTGGCGGTCCCGGACGGCTTCGCACTGACCGCCGACGCCTACCGCTTCTTCCTGGCCGAGGCGGGCCTCGCCCAGGAGATCCCCCGCGTGCTCGCGGGACTCGACACCCACGACGTCTACGATCTGCGCCGGCGCGGCGCCCGGGTGCGGGAAGCGATCCTGGGCGCCCGCCTTCCGGAAGCCCTGGAGCGCGCCATCCGGGACGCCTATGCGCGGCTGTGCGCCGAGACCGGCGACGAGCTGGACGTGGCGGTGCGCAGCAGTGCCACCGCCGAGGACCTGCCCGACGCGAGCTTCGCCGGCCAGCAGGAGACCTACCTGAACGTGAGGGGGCCCACGGCGCTGCTGGACGCCTGCCGGCGCTGCTTCGCCTCCCTGTACACGGACCGCGCCATCTCCTACCGGGCGGACAAGGGATTCGATGCCACCCCCATTGCCCTCTCCATCGGCGTGCAGCGCATGGTGCGCTCGGACCTGGCCACCTCCGGTGTCCTGTTCTCCGTCGACACGGAGACCGGCTTTCGGGACGCCGTGCTCATCAACGCCGCCTACGGGCTGGGCGAGAACGTGGTGCAGGGTGTCGTCAACCCGGACGAGTACACGGTCTTCAAGCCCACCCTGAAGCAGGGCTACCGGCCCATCGTCCGGCGCGTGCTCGGCAGCAAGGAGGTGAAGCTGGTCTACGCGTCGGGGGGCGTCCGGGGTCTGCGCAACGTCCCCGTTCCGGTCGAGGATCGCGAACGCTTCGCCCTCGACGACGAGGAGGTCCTCACCCTGGCACGCTGGGCGTGTGTGATCGAGGACCACTACAGCAGCCGGCGCGGACACCCCACGCCCATGGACATCGAGTGGGCCAAGGACGGACGCTCGGGCGAGCTCTTCATCGTGCAGGCGCGCCCGGAGACCGTGCACTCCCGGCGCCGTCTCGACGTGCTCGAGGTGCACCGCCTGCGCGAGCACGGCAGGCCCCTGGTGAGCGGCCGCAGCATCGGCGACCGCATCGCCCAGGGTCCCGTCCGCGTGATCCTCGACGCTCGCGACCTGCACCGCTTCGCGACCGGCGAGGTGCTGGTCACCGACAGCACGGATCCCGACTGGGAGCCGATCATGAAGCGCGCCGCCGCCATCGTCACCAACCGCGGCGGACGCACCTGCCACGCGGCCATCGTGGCGCGCGAGCTCGGGGTGCCGGCGATCGTAGGAGCGCAGGCTGCCACCGGGGTGCTGCACGATGGCCAGGAGGTGACCGTCTCCTGCGCGGAGGGGGAAACCGGCCACGTCTACGAGGGTCGCCTGGCCGTGGACGTGGAGCGCATCGAGCTCGCCAACCTGGCTCGCCCCCGCACGCGGATCCTCCTGAACGTGGCCAACCCCGAGGAGGCCTTTCGGCTCTCCTTCCTGCCCAACGACGGCGTCGGCCTGGCCCGCCTGGAGTTCATCATCAATACGGAGGTGCGCATCCATCCCATGGCGCTCGTCGCCTGGAACCAGGTGGAAGACCCGGAGGTGCGCGCGGAGATCGAGCGACTCACCCGGGGCTACCCGGACAAGCCGAGCTACTTCGTGGACCGCCTGGCCGAGGGCGTGGCCACCATCGCGGCGGCCTTCCATCCCAAGGACGTGATCGTCCGCATGAGCGACTTCAAGTCCAACGAGTACGCCAACTTGATCGGGGGGCGCGGGTTCGAGCCGAAGGAGGAGAACCCCATGCTCGGCTTCCGGGGCGCCTCACGCTACTACGATCCCCGCTACCGGGACGGCTTCGCGCTCGAGTGCCGCGCCATGAAGAAGGTGCGCGACGAGATGGGGCTCGAGAACGTCAAGCTGATGATCCCCTTCTGCCGCACGCCGGAGGAGGGACGTCGCGTGCAGGCGGAGCTGGAGAAGCACGGCCTGCGGCGTGGGGAGCGCGGGCTGGAGCTGTACGTGATGTGCGAGATCCCCAGCAACGTGCTGCGCGCCGACGAGTTTGCCGAGCTGTTCGACGGCTTCTCCATCGGCTCGAACGACCTGACCCAGCTCACCCTCGGGGTGGACCGGGATTCGGAGCTGCTGGCCGCGCTCTTCGACGAGCGGGACCCGGCGGTGCGCGCCATGGTGGCCCTGGCGGTGCGGGCCGCCCGGGCCCGGGGGCGCAAGATCGGCATCTGCGGCCAGGCCCCCAGCGACTATCCGGAGTTCGCGGAGTTCCTGGTGGAGATCGGGATCGACAGCATCTCGCTCAACCCGGACGCGGTCGTGAGGACGCTGCAGCGCATCCGGGACCAGGAAGAGAAGCTGGAGGCCTCCGGGAGCCGCTCGGGCACCTAGGCCTGGCCGCGGGCCACCAGGGTCACGAAGTCCGCCTCGGTCAGGATTCCCACCAGCTGGCCGCCCTCCAGCACCGGCAGGCAGCCGAGCTTGCGGGTCAGCATGAGGCGGGCCGCCTCCTCCAGGGGGGTGTCGGGGCTGGTGGTCTGAAGCTCCGCGCTCATCACGTCCTTCACCACGAGCAGGCCGAGCATCTTCTGCTGCGCCACCTGGCCGTAGCCCAGGGCCCGGCCCAGGGCGCCCCGGAACAAGTCCCGCTGGCTCACGAGGCCCACCAGCTCCTCGCCCTCGTCGTCGAGCACCGGCATGTGGCGGATGCGGCCGAGGCGCATCACGTCGTCGGCAATGGTGAGCTTGTCGTTGCGGCGCAAGGTGGCCACCTCGCGCGTCATGACGTCCCGCACTCGCAAGCCCACTGGCGGTCCTCCTGGACCCCGCAATCTAGCCCCGGGTCGTCGACCCGTCGAAGCGGGCCAGGCGGCTTCGCTGCCAACCGCTTGCCTCCCCGGGAGGAAATCGCTTTCATCCCGGGTCGATGTCGCGTTCGGCCAGCCTCGAGGAGCGCCTCGCGTTCCTCGGCCTGATGGAAGCCGACCTCCTCCTCTTGGGGGAGCTGCGGCCACTGCTCGAGCAGCATGCGGAAGGCCTGGTGGACGCCTTCTACCAGCATCTGCTGGCCTTCGAGCCGACCCGGCGCCTGCTGGCGGATCCCCAGGTGAAGGACCGGCTGCTGGGCAAGCAGCGCGACTACCTGCTGAGCCTGAGCGAGCCGCGCGTGGACTCCGCCTATGAGGCCGAGCGCGTCCGCATCGGCGAGGTGCACGAGCACGTGGGCCTCGAGCCGCGTTGGTACCTGGGCGCCTACGGCGTCTATTTCTCCCTGCTGGTTCCCGTGATCTGCGAGGCCTTCGGCTCGGACCCCAACCGCACCGAGCGCATGGTGGCGGCGGTGGTGAAGCGGCTCCTGCTCGACGCGCAGCTCGCCATGGAGGCGTACATGGCGCGCCGCGAGGCGGAGCTCGAGCACCTGAACCGGGAGCTCGCTTCCCTGAGTCGAGGCCTGGCCCAGGAGGTGAAGGAGAGCCACTTCTCCCTGCGCGAGACGGAGCGCCGCGCGCGGGCGGCCGAGGAGCTCGCCTCCACGGCCACCCTGGTCGCCGGCCTCGCCCACGAGATCGGGACGCCCCTCGGCGTGATCCGGGGTCACGCCGAGGCCCTGGACACCGCGGTCCAGGGCGAGCGCCCCCAGTGGCGCCTGCGCACGATCCGCGCGCAGATCGATCGCATCTCGAAGATCATCGAGGCGCTGCTGAACATGGCCCGCCCGCGGGAGTCCGTGCGCGTGCCGGTCGCCCTCGACGAGATCCTGGAGGTGACCCTGGCCTTCGTGTCCGAGAAGCTGCGTCGGCGCGGCATCCAGGTGGTGCGGGACCTGCGTCCGGTGCCCCCCATCGCCGGCGACCCGGAGAAGCTCCAGCAGCTCTGGCTGAACCTGTTCCTGAACGCCGCGGACGCCATGCCGGAAGGCGGACAGCTGGGCGTCCGGCTGCGGGCGGAGGAGCCGGAGCGGGTCGAGGTGCACGTCTCGGACACCGGCGCCGGCATCGACCCGGACGCCCTGCCGCACATCTTCGAGCCCTTCTACACCACCAAGCCGCCGGGCCGGGGCAGCGGTCTGGGCCTGCTGGTGGCGCGCGGCATCGTGCTCGACCACGGCGGCTCGATCGACGTCTGGAGCGAGCCGGGCAAGGGCTCGGAGTTCCGGATCTCGCTGCCCGCGGGCTCCAGCGGAAGGCAGCCTCCGAGCGCCTGACCCCCAGGGAAAACGACCGGCGTGTGTGGCGCCGTGCCCCATCCTGTGTATGAATGTCCCTGAGGGAGCGTCCGGAGCGTCCTTCGCTGGCCGGTGGGCTGGCACGGGTTCTGCTTCGCTTCGAGGTTCGTGATGGCAGACGTCCGCTCCGTCCTGGTCGTCGACGACGAAGCCGCCATGCGCGAGATGGTCGTCTCGCTGCTCGAAGACGAGGGCATCCACGCGGCGGCGGCCGGCACCGCCGACGAGGCGTGCGAGAGCCTGCGCGAGCACGAGGTGGACGCGGTCCTCTCCGACATCCGCATGCCCGGACGCACCGGTGTCGAGCTGCTCGGCGAGATCCGCGAGCTGCGGCCGGGCACGCCGGTGATCCTGATGACCGCCTTCGGGAGTATCGACTCGGCGGTGGAGGCCATGCGGGCGGGAGCATTCGATTACGTCACCAAGCCCTTCAAGCGCGACGAGCTGCTCGTGACCCTCGAGCGCGCCTTCGAGCGCCGCGCCCTGGAGGAGGAGAACCGCCGGCTGCGCGCGGCCGTGGACCGCACCAGCTCCTTCGGCGACCTGATCGGAGCGAGCCCCGCCATGCGCGAGATCTTCGCCCTGATCCGCAAGATCGCCGACAGTCGTAGCAGCGTGCTGATCACGGGCGAGAGCGGGACCGGCAAGGAGATCGTGGCCCGCACCATCCACTTCTCCGGCGCCCGCTCCCGCCGCCCCTTCGTGCCGATCAACTGCACCGCCATTCCGGAGGGTCTGCTGGAGAGCGAGCTGTTCGGCCACCTGCGCGGTTCCTTCACGGGGGCCCACGCCACCAAGCGGGGTCTGTTCGAGCAGGCGGCGGGCGGCACGCTCTTTCTGGACGAGATCGGGGACATGGGCCTGGGCCTGCAGGGAAAGCTCCTGCGCGTGCTGCAGGACCGGGAGATTCGCCCCGTGGGCAGCACCCACACCGTGAAGGTGGACGTGCGCATCATCGCCGCCACCAACCGCGAACTGAAGACCGAGATCGAGGAAAGCCGCTTCCGCCGCGATCTCTTCTATCGCCTGAACGTGATCCCGATCCACATCCCCCCGCTACGCGAGCGACCCGAGGACGTGGCGCCGCTGGCGGAGACCTTCCTGCGCAAGCACGGAGAGGGCCGGCCGCGGCGTGTCTCGGCGACCGCCCTGGAGCGGCTCCGGCGCTGTCGCTGGGAGGGCAACGCCCGTGAGCTGGAGAACGTGCTCGAGCGCGCGCTCGCGCTCTCGGACAAGCCCGAGATCGGCCCCGACGACCTGCCTCTGGTCGAGCACGAGGAGGTGGCGGCTCCGGAGCCCGAAGAGCTGCTGCGCGCTGCGGTGGAGCGACGCTTCACCCTGGGCGAGCTCGAGGAGCTCTACATCGACCAGGTGCTGCGCGAGACCGGGGGCAACAAGGTTCAGGCCGCTCGCATTCTCGGCATCAATCGGCGCACGCTCTACCGGCGCGGGGAGCGCTCCCGCCGCCAGCTGGAGGAGAAGGCTTCGTGACCCGCTTCCGTACCCTGCTGGTCCCCGTGGACTTCTCGAAGCATTCCGAGGCCGCGCTCGAGCTGGCCGGGGGGCTGGCCAAGACTCTCGGAGCCAAGGTGCACCTGGTGCACGCCTACGAGCTGCCCGTGGGCGTGACGGCGGCCTACGGGGTGGCGATTCCCGAGGCGGTCTGGACCGGCATGCGCGAGGCCGCCAGCACGCGGCTCGAGAAGGCCCGCCAGAAGCTCGAGGTGGCGGGCGTGAAGAGCGAAGCGCACGTGGTGGCATCGACCCCGGTGGAGGCGATCACCGAGCTGGCGCGCTCGCTCCCGGCGGACCTGATCGTGATGGGGACGCGCGGCCTGACGGGCCTCAAGCACGTGCTGCTCGGCAGCGTGGCCGAACGCACTCTGCGCACGGCCCCCTGCCCCGTCCTCACCGTGAAGGGCGCCGACGACTGATCGCGTCGAGGGGCGGGTGCCTCCAGCGGGGTCTCGGTGGCCATCCGCCAGCCCGGGGGAGCGCGGGAGGCTCGGGCGTGCAGCGCGGCATGGGGCATCGGGCCTCGGCGAGGCGGTCCGCCCTGGGGCTAGCCGCGGGGCGGCTCCTTCTCCAGCAGCGAGATCAAGTCGAAGCTGGAGAGGATCCCGGCCAGGCGACCGTCCTCCACCACCAGCACCCGGTGAACGTGCTGCCGGCGCAAGGTCCGCGCCACCTCGGCGATGGGCGCGTCGGCGGGCACCGTCACCACCTCCTCGGTCATGGCGTCGGCCACGCTGAGCTGAGCGAGGCGGTCCTGGAGATCCTCCGGCGGGGCGCCCCAGTCGGGGCCCGAGAACTCCAGGAGCTCGCGAAAATAGACCGGCGCGCTGGCCGCCGTCTCGTGCTCTTCCTCCACGGCGCGCAGCAGATCGAGGGTCGTGATGACGCCGATCACGGTGCCTTCGTCGCTCACCACGGGGGCGCCGTGGATCTCCTCCTCGACGAAGAGCCGGTGCACATCCAGCAGCCGCGTCTCCGGCGAGACGCTCAGCACGTGGGTCTGCATGAGGTCGCGGGCCAGGACGCTCATGGGGGGCTCCTTTCCGGTCCGATGCGTTCCGTTTGCACGAGCCATGCCAGCCGTGCCCCTGGCAGTCGGGCCGGGCGGGCACGACGCTTGCTCCCCCACACGCGGGAGGAGCCTGCATGATCGCCTCCGGCGGGGCGTCCGT
The DNA here is from genome assembly GCA_041611735.1 of Myxococcota bacterium. Taxonomy (GTDB): domain Bacteria; phylum Myxococcota_A; class UBA9160; order UBA9160; family PR03; genus JBFIML01. The sequence continues at coordinate 23,943 of JBFIML010000029.1, forward strand.
CGAGAAGCTACCGGCGGGCCTTCCCGAGGGCCTGGCCCGGGTCTCGGCTTACCCCGGGGACGCCAGCGCCCGGGACGGTGTCCAGTGGGTGCAGACCCACCTCTCCCACGTCTTCCTCACCGGAGAGCGCGTCTACAAGCTTCGCAAGGCCGTGGACCTCGGCTTCGTGGACTTCTCGACCCGCGCCCTCCGCAACCAGGACTGCCTGCGGGAGGTGGCGCTCAACCGGCGCCTGGCCCCGGACGTCTACCTGGGCGTGGCCCCCGTCGAGGGGGGCGGCACACCCCACGTGGGCCCGCTCGCCGAGGCCCTGGCGCCCTGCGGGCCGCACGGCGCGACCTCCGAGCATTGCGTGGTCATGCGGCGCCTGCCCGACGGGCGCGACGCCCTGAGCCTGCTCCAGGCCGGGCGCCTGCGCTCGCGTCACCTGGACGCGGTGGCCGCCCGCATCGCCCGCTTCCACGAGGCAGCCCGTCTGGGCGTGCCCGCACCCTTCTCGCCCGAGGCGTGGCGCGCTCGCCTGTGGGCCCCGGTGGAGGAGACGCTCGGGGCGCTGGCGTCCGAGGCGGGCGGCGCTCGGGTCTCCCGGGTCAGCCGCGAGCGGGTCCTCGCCCGGGCCCGGTCCTTCTTCGACGACCACGCGGACCGCTTCGAAGCGCGCCGCCGGGATGGACGCGCCGTGGACGGCCACGGGGACCTGCATCTCCAGCACGTCTGGTTCGAGAGCGAGGCGCCCGAGCCCCTGTTCGTCGACTGCATCGAGTTCCGCGAGGACCTGCGCCGCATCGACGCCGCCGCCGAGGTGGCGTTCCTGGCCATGGACCTGACCTACCGCCGTCGGCGCCGGTTCGCGGCGCGCTTCCTGCGCCGCTATGCCCGCGAGAGCGACGACTTCGATCTCTACGGCGTGGTGGACTTCTACGTGAGCTACCGCGCCGCGGTGCGCGCCAAGGTGGCCGCGCTGGCTGCCGGGGAGCCCGAGATCGCACCGGTCCAGCGAGCCGCGTCGGTGCGCAGTGCGCGTCGCCACCTGGCCCTGGCGGAGCGGGCGCTGGCGCCGCGCCGCCGCGGCGCCCTCGTCCTGCTCACCGGGATCATCGGCACCGGCAAGAGCTCGGCCGCCGAGTTGGTGGCCGACGAGCTGGAGGGCGTCGTGATCGCCTCGGACCGCGTGCGCAAGCGCCTGGCCGGACTGCCCCTCACGGCGCCGTTCGAGGCCGGCATGGACCCGGAGCTCTATGGGCCCGAGCGCGTCGAGGCGGTCTATGGGGCCCTGCTCCCGCGCGCCGCGCCCGTGGTGGACTCCGGACGCGTGGCCGTGCTGGACGCCAGCTACGACCGGGCCTCCCGCCGGGCCGCGGCGCGACGCTGGGCCCAGGCGCGCGGCGTGCCCTTCTGGATCGTCGAGACGCGCTGCGCGGAGCCCGTGGTGCTGGCGCGACTGGCGCGTCGGCGGGCCGCGGGGCAAGATCCCTCGGACGCGGGTCCGGAGCTGTACCGGGCCAAGGCCGCGCAGTACGAGTCCGTGGAGGCCGACGCGCCGGGCGAGCACGTGGTGATCCACACCGACGCAGCCGGCTGGCGCACCCGGGCGCGCAAGCTCGCGCGGCGTCTGGCAGGCAGCCGCTGACGCGAGCGCGCGGCGGATGAAGAAGGAGGTCGGGGATGGCAAAGCACCGGGTGGCGGATTTCATGAGCCGGAAGGTGGTGAGCCTGCGGCCCGACGCGAGCGTGCGCGAGGCGGAGGCCCTGCTGGCGAAGCACGGCATCGGCGGGGCTCCGGTGGTGGACGAGCATGGCCGCGTGCGGGGCGTCGTGTCCCAGCGCGACCTGGTGCGCCTGGAGGCCACACCGGCCACCGCCGGCCAGAGCGGCGAGTTCTACACCGACATGGAGGAGTTTCGGGACCTGGCAAAGACGCCCGTCGAGCGGCACGGCACCCCGGTCGAGAAGGTCATGACGACGAACGTGATCCAGGTCGGGCCGGACGCGGAGGTAGCCGAGGCGGCCCGGACCATGCGCGCGCACCGCGTTCACCGCCTGCTGGTGATCGACGGCCAGGTGCTGGTGGGGATCCTGACCGCCCAGGACCTCCTGCGCGCCCTGGAGGAGCAGCCCGCTACTCCGTGACCTGGATGCTCTCCAGGTAGTCGAGGATCACGAGGATGCGGCCGCGCTGGCCCACGCTCTTGCCGGCACTCTCCGGCATCCCGAGCAGCAGGCGATCCCCCCAGACCGGCATGTCGCCGGGCCCGTGGGCGCGTACGTAGCGACGGCCGTCGATGAACTCGGTGAGCATGGGCTTGGGCAGCGGCGTGCCGTAGCGCTGGGCCAGGCGCGTCAGGTCCGCGGGGCGCTCCTTGAGCACCGGGGCCAGGGGGCCCCGACCGTCGGCATAGATCCCGTGGCACGAGGCGCAGTACTGGCGGTAGGTGGCGTAGGCCGGATGACCGTCCTCCAGGCGCCCCGGTCCGGGCTCCGCCGCGCCCCAGGCGCAGGCCGCCAGCAACAACGATCCGGTCACCGCTCTCCGCATGCATCCTCCCTGCCTTCCAGGCCTCCCCCAATGCGCTCCTCCACCTACCACGCTGGCGTTCCCGCGTGCAAGGGAGAGGCGGAGCGCGTCGCACCGGCCTCCGAGGAAGTCTCCAGACGAACCCGCCTCAAGGGCGGTGCCACGCGCTGCCGATGAAACGAGGGATGGCCGTCTCCCTGTCCCAGCGTCTGGTGGCCCGTTTCGCCGCCTTCCTGCTCGCCGTGAGCGGGATGGTGAGCCTCGCCAACCACCCGCTCCCGAAGCTCGCGGGCATGAGCAACGCGGGCATCGCGGTGGTGAGCGGCGCCAGCGTGGGAATCGCGGTGCTGGCCTGGTTCCTGCCCTGGGACCGCTGGCCGCGCCGGGCGCTCTACGGCTTCGTCCCGCTCGCGCTGGGCCTCAAGATGCTGGCCAACCACCTGGGAGGCGTCGGACCCTACGGCTACGGCCTGCACTTCGTCCTGATCTTCAGCTGGATCGGCCTGGCGCTCCCCCAGTGGACCTCCCTGCTCACCACGCCCCTGCTCGCAGTCGCCTACCTGTTGCCACTCTGGGTGCGGAGCGCTCCGGTGGCGGAGATGACGTCCTTCGCCGTGGTGGTCCCCATCTGCCTCCTGGTGGGCGAGTCCACGGCCTGGGTGGCGAGCCGGCTGCGACGTGCCGAAGCCCAGGACGTGGAGCGCATGCGCCGCATGGAGAACCTGTTGCAGGCCACCCTCGAGCTGGCCCACCGCCACGACACGAGGGGCCTGGCCGACCGGATCGCTCAGTACGCCGTGGAGCTGCTGAGCGGCGAGCGGGCGGTGGTCCTGCTCAACGACCCGCGCCGCATGCTGCGCGGCGCCGGCGTCCACCGCTGGGGCGCCGATCCCCAGGCCCTCGTGCTGCGTCCCGACGAGCACCCGGCCCTGGCCCGGACCCTGCGCAACGAGGAGATCGTCTGGGGCCACGAGCTCGCGCCGGCCCTGTCCGAGGCCCTGGAGCTGCCCCTGATGGCAGCCCTGCCCCTGGCGGGCTCCGCTGCGCCCCTCGGCGTGGTGCTGGTGGCGCTGCGGCGCGGAGCCCCGCCCCTCGATTCCTTCACGCGCTCCCTGGCCCGCACCTTCGCCACCCAGGCGGGCCTGGCCGTGGAGCGACTGCGCGCCACCGAGGCGCTGCTCGACGCCTCCCTGCGCGACGACCTCACCGGAGTCGGCAACCGGCGCAAGGGCAACGCGGCGCTCCGGCAGCTCAACCCGGGCGACGTGCTGATGCTGATCGACCTCGACCACTTCAAGCAGGTGAACGACCGCTACGGCCACGCGGCGGGCGACGCCGCCCTGGAGGCCCTGGGCACGTACCTGCGCAACGCCGTGCGCGCCGGGGACCAGGTCTTCCGCTGGGGAGGCGAGGAGTTCCTGATGATCCTGGCCGGGGTGTCCGACGGGGCCGAGGCGGCGGGCCGGCGCCTGTGCGAGGGCTGGCGGCGCCTGGGACCCCTGACCACCTTCAGCGCCGGCCTGGCCGTGCACCGGGCCAGCCAGGATCCGGCGGTTACGCTGGTCCGGGCCGATGCCGCCCTGTACGCCGCCAAGGAAGCCGGGCGCGACCGGGTGCACGTGGAGCGCGGCACGGCGCTGGCCGGGGCGGGGGGGGCCGCCGCCTGAGGCGCGGGCGCCGGATTGAGCGGCGCGCCACGATCCCCCATGCTCGGCCCCACGCGTGACGCCCTTCGTCCTGCTCACGGTCCTGTCCACGGCGGCGCTGCTCGCCGCCGAGTGGCGTGGCCTGCGCCCGGGTGTGTGGATCGCGAAGCCCCTGGCCTCCAGCGGCTTCGTGGCTGCCGCCTGGGCGGCCGGGGCGTCCGACTCCGTCTACGGACGCGCCGTGCTCGCCGCCCTGGCCCTCTCCTGGCTCGGAGACGTGCTGCTCATCGCCCGCCGCTCGCCCGGCCTGTTCCGCGCCGGACTGGCGAGCTTCTTGGTGGCCCACCTGGCCTACGCAGGCGCGTTCCTGGCCCGTGGCCTGCACCCGGGAGCCACCGGTCTCGGGGTGCTCGCCGTGGTGGCGCCCGGGCTGTGGGCGCTGCGCTGGCTGCGCCCCCACCTGCCCCCCGGCATGGCGGGTCCCGTGCACGCCTACGTGGCGGTGATCTCGACCATGCTGGCCTGCGCCGCCGGCACGCTGCCGGGCTCCGGCGGGCCGGCGATCGCCCTGGGCGCCGGCCTCTTCTACGCCTCGGACCTGGCGGTGGCGCGCCAGCGCTTCGTTGCCCCGAGCTTCTGGAACCGCGCCTGGGGGCTTCCGGCCTACTACGCAGGTCAGCTCGTGCTGGCCTCCACGGTGGCCTGAAGCGCGCGATCCAGGCGGTCCAGGAGCTTCGCGTACTGCACGAGGTGACGCAGGCCAAGATAGCGTTCCCGAACGCGCTCTCGCGCTGCCGCCCCCAGCCGCGCGGCCAGGGCGGCGTCGCTCAGCACCCGGCCCAGGGCGTCCGCCAGGGCATCGCGATCGCTGGGGTCCGGCAGCAGCAGACCGTGGACGCCGTCGTCGATCTGGTCCTGGATGCCTCCCACGGCGCTCGCCACCACGGGACGCCCCTTCCACATGGCCTCCGCCACCGTGAGGCCGAACCCCTCGCGCAGGCTCTTCTGGACCACCACCGCGGCATGCCGTTGGAGGGCGTTCACGATCACCGCGTTCTCCTCCACGTCCGCCGTGGGCAGGCAGGCCAGATGCACGCGGCCGCGGATCGCCGGAGGGAGCGCCCGCCACGCCTCCAACGTCTCATCGAAGACCTGCGCGGCCTCCGGGTCGTCCGCCACGCCCTGCACGTCGGGACCCGCCAGGACCAGATGCGCGTCCCCGCAACCGCCCCCCTCCACCAGGCGGGCAAAGCCCTGGAGCACGCCGACGGGATCCTTGAGGGGATCCCAGCGCGACACCTGCACCACCAGCGGCGTCTCCCAGGCGGGCGCCCGGCCGAGCCGAACCACGTCCGCGCAGCGCTCCACCCGGCCCGGCGTCTCGTCCTCGCGCGCGAAGACGGGCGCCTCCTTCGTGGGCGGTGGACCCTCCACGAGACCCACGTGGACCAGGATGGCCCGGACCGTGTCCTCGTCCAGGGCCTGGTTCTTGGGGGAGAAGGCGTCGATGCTCGGCGGGATGATCTCCGCCTTGCCGTGATCGCAGTAGTCGGGCACGTAGGCCTGGCGGGTGAAGATGTAGAACGGCACCTGCTGGACGTAGGGGAACAGGAAGCGCCAGCCGCCCTCCACCTCCTCGTTCGGCTTGTCGGCGCCGATGTGGCAACGCCAGATCACCAACGCCCCCGCCTCCAGCAGGCTGGCTGCCAGCCCCGCCGGCTGCGGATCGTGGAGGATCACCACGTCGCGGGGCTTCACCAGCGAAACGAGCTCGACGGCGTTCTCCCGCAGCGTCTCCTGGTAGACCCGGTGTTCGGCCTCCCCCAGCGGAGAGCCGTCGCCGCGCGCGCCGTGAAGCGCGTGGTGCAGACGCTTGGTGACGCGGAAGAAGTCCGAGTTGCCGCGGATCACCAGCCAGCGGGCGTCGATCCCGGCGCCGCGCGAGTAGGCCAGCAGGCTCTGCAGCATCTCCGCGACGCCCCCGCCCACGGCGGTGGAGTTCACGTTCCAGACCACCCGCCCCTTGAAGCGCTGGCGCGCCATGCGTCCGATCGCCTGCACCTTCCGCACGTGCTGCTTGCCGAGCAGCGGCACGAAGCGATCCAGGGGCTCGGCGCCGAAGTGGACTTCCTCGAGATGGGTCATGGCACTGCCTCGTCCTGCGGCCCACAAGCTCTCCCGGCCACGCGGCTCAGGCCCGGAAGGGGCTCGAGTAGGACTTGAGGGTCCGCACGTAGTTGGCTCGCTCGTAGGCGTTCGGGTCGGCGACGGCGCGCTGGCTCATGCTGCCCTGGAGCTGCCTCACGGAAGCGTACTCCCGCTCGCTCATCCACTCCAGCAGCCCCTTCTCGATCCGGCTCAGCTGCTCCGGACCGTGTTCCAGCAGCGCCGAGGCCAGCATGGCCACGTTCGCCCCGGCCAGCAGCAGCTTGAGCACGTCGACGGCGCTGTGCACGCCACCGGTGGCCGCCAGGGACGCCTGGAGGCGCCCGTGCAGGATGGCGATCCAGCGCAGCGGCAGGCGCAGCTCGTCGGAGGTGCTGAGCACGAGGCGGGGCACCACGGAGAGGGTTTCCAGGTCCACGTCGGGCTGGTAGAAGCGGTTGAAGAGCACGAGGCCGTCCGCCCCGGCCTCCACCAGCTCCCGAGCCGAGTGCGCCAGGGCCGTGAAATAGGGGCCGATCTTCACGGCCAGCGGGATGCGCACGGCGCCGCGCACGGCTGCCACGAGCTCCCGGTAGCGACGCTCCAGGGTCTCGGCCGAGAGCTCCGGGTCCGCGGCGATCAGGTACAGGTTCAGCTCGAGGGCATCGGCACCGGCCTGCTCGATGCGCCGTGCGTGCTCGGTCCAGCCCCCGGGCGAGGTGCCGTTCAGGCTCGCGATCACCGGGATCCCCAGCGAGCGCTTGCCCTGGGCGATCAGCTCCAGGTAGTGGTCCGGGCCGGTGTTGTAGTCGTCGAGCTCCGGGAAGTAGGAGAGCGCCTCCCCGAAGCTCCCGGCGCCGGTCTCGAGCAGCCGGTCGATCTCCACGCTCTCAGCCTCGATCTGCTCCTCGAAGAGCGAGGGCAGCACCACCGCGCCGGCGCCGGCGTCCTCGAGGCGGCGCAGGCCGTCGAGGTCGCCGGTGAGCGGCGAGGAGGAGGCCACCAGGGGGCTGCGTAGCGCGAGCCCCAGGTAGTCGGTGCCCAGGTCGGTCACGTTCCGTCTCCTTCCCCCGTGGGCGGCACGGCCGGGGCTTGCGCGTGGGGTACGGTGCGTTCGACCCGGGCGAGCTGCTCGTAGAGCCGCCAGCGCTCGTCCACGTCCGCCTGGGCCAGCGCCAGCAGCCGGCGCGCCTGCGCGGGATTGGTGCGCTCGAGCATGGCGAAGCGCGCCTCCGATGCCGCGAATTCCCGCAGCGGCAGGGTGGGCTTGCGGGAATCGAGCCGGAGCGGGTGCTGGTGCGGGTCGAGGCCCGGGTGATAGCGCCACAGGGGCCAGAAGCCGCTGCGCACGGCGTCCTTCTGGTGCGTCATGGAGCGGGTCATGTCGATGCCGTGGGCGATGCAAGTGCTGTAGGCGACCAGGAGCGACGGCCCCGGCCAGGCGTCCGCCTCCAGGAAGGCGCGCAGCGTCTGCTGGTCGTCCGCTCCGAGCGCCACCTGGGCCACGTACACGTTCCCGTAGGCGCTTGCGATCATGCCGAGATCCTTGCAAGGCACGGTCTTGCCGCCGGAGGCAAACTTGGCGACGGCCGCGCGCGGCGTCGCCTTGGAAGCCTGCCCGCCGGTGTTCGAGTAGACCTGGGTGTCGAGCACCAGCACGTTCACGTTGCGGCTCGAGGCCAGCACGTGGTCCAGACCGGCGGAGCCGATGTCGTAGGCCCAGCCATCGCCGCCCACGATCCAGATGCTCTTGCGCACCAGCTCGTCGGCCAGGCCGAGCAGGCGTCGCACGTCCCGATCCGCACCGCCGAGCTCCGCCAGGCGGTCGCGCAGCGCCTCCACCCGGGCCCGCTGGGCGGCGAGACCGGCCTCGTCGTGCTGGGGGGCCTCCAGCAGCTCCCGGGCCAGCTGCTCCCCCAGCCGCGGGGCCAGCCGCTCGACCAGCGCCCGCACCTCCGCCACGTGGCGCTCCAGCGCGAGCAGCATGCCGAAGCCGAACTCGGCGTTGTCCTCGAAGAGCGAGTTCGCCCAGGCGGGGCCGCGCCCCTGGCGGTTCGTGCCCCAGGGGGTCGTGGGCAGGTTGCCCCCGTAGATGGAGGAGCAGCCGGTGGCGTTCGCCACCACGATGCGATCCCCGAAGAGCTGGCTGAGCAGCTTGAGATAGGGCGTCTCCCCGCAGCCGGCGCAGGCGCCGGAGAACTCGAAGAGGGGCTCGAGCGCCTGGGCGTTCTTCACCACGTGGGGTGACACGCGCTCCCGCGCCAGCTCGGGGATGTCGAGGAAGAAGGCGAAGTTCGCGCGCTCCTGCTCCCAGTGCTCCGCCGCCGGCCGCATGTCGATGGCCTTGTGCTTCACCTCCTCCTTGCTGCGCGCGGGGCACACCTCCACGCACACCCCGCACCCGGTGCAGTCGTCGGGCACCACCTGGATGCTGAGCTGGAGTCCGGGCAGCTCCCGGGATCGGAACGCCTTGGTCGGGAAGCGCCCCGGGGCGTCGGCGAGCGCCTCGGGCGGGTAGAGCTTCATGCGGATCGCGGCGTGCGGGCACACCGCGGCGCACTTGCCGCAGTCGATGCAGATGGCCGGGTCCCAGATCGGGATCTCGGTGGCGATCTGCCGCTTCTCGTAGCGCGCCGTGCCGGTGGGGAAGGTCCCGTCGGGGGGCAGCGCGCTCACCGGCAGCAGGTCCCCCTCCCCGGCCATCAGCCGCGCGGTCACCCGCTGCACGAAGTCCGGCGCGTCCGCCGGAACCGGGGGACGCATGCGACGCTTGGACGTCACGGCTCCGGGCACCTCCACCCGGTGCAGCGCCTCCAGGGCGCGATCCACCGCCGCCCGGTTCCGCTCCACCACCGCCGGGCCGCGCTTGCCGTAGTCGCGTTCGATGGAGCCATGGATGGCCCGGATCGCCTGCTCCCGGGGGAGCACGCCGGCCAGGGCGAAGAAGCAGGCCTGCATCACCGTATTGATGCGGTTGCCCATGCCCACTTCCCGGGCGACCCGATCCGCATCGATCACCCAGAAGGCGAGCTGCCGGTCCAGGATCTGCTGCTGGACCTCCTGGGGCAGGGCGTCCCAGACGGCCTCGGGCCCGTGGCGGCTGTTCAGCAGGAAGGTGGCGCCCGGCGCGGCGCGGCCCAGCACGTCCAGGCGCTCCAGGAAGCCGAAGTGGTGGCAGGCCACGAACTCGGCGCGGTCGATCAGGTAGGTGGAGCGGATCGGCCGGGGGCCGAAGCGCAGATGGGAGACCGTGACGGCGCCCGATTTCTTCGAGTCGTAGACGAAGTAGCCCTGGCTGTACAGGTCCGTGTGCTCGCCGATGATCTTGACGGAGCTCTTGGTGGCGCCCACGGTGCCGTCGCTGCCGAGGCCGTGGAACAGCGCCCGCACCCCCTCGGGCTCGGCCCGGAAGTCGCGATCCCACGCAAGGCTGGTGTGCGTCACGTCGTCCACGATGCCGACCGTGAAGTGGTTGCGCGGCGACGCCAGGTCGAGGGCGTCCAGCACCCCCTTTGCCATGGCCGGCGTGAACTCCTTGGACGCGAGGCCGTAGCGCCCGCCCACGACCCTGGGCAGGCGACCGTCCGTCAAGGCGCCCTCCGCCGCCGCCTCGGCCAGGGCCGTTACCACGTCCTGGTAGAGCGGCTCCCCCGGTGCGCCCGGCTCCTTGGTGCGGTCGAGCACGGCCAGCGCGCGCACGCTCCGGGGCAGCGCCTCGAGGAGCGCCTCGGACGGGAAGGGCCGGAAGAGCCGCACCTGGAGCAGTCCGACCCGCTCGCCGCGCGCACACAGCGCATGGACCGCCTCCTCCGCGGCGCCGACGCCCGATCCCATCAGCACGAGCACCCGCTCCGCATCCGGCGCGCCCACGTAGTCCACCAGCCGGTAACGCCGCCCCACGCGCCCGGCGAGCGAGTCGAAGCTCTCCTGCACGAGGCCGGGCACCGCGGCGTAGAACGGGTTGGCGGCCTCCCGGGCCTGGAAGAAGACGTCCGGGTTCTGGGCGGAGCCGCGCAGCACCGGGCGGTCCGGGGTGAGGCGCCGCTCGCGATGGGCCGCGATGGCGGGCTCGTCCAGCAGGGCCTCCAGGTCCGCGTCGCTCAGGGGCTCGATCTTGTTGATCTCGTGGGAGGTGCGGAAGCCGTCGAAGAAGTGCAGGAAGGGAACCCGCGCCCGCAGGGCGGTGGCGTGGGCCACCAGCGCGAGGTCCTGGGCCTCCTGCACCGAGGCGCTCGCGAGCAGCGCCCAGCCCGTGGTGCGCGCGGCCATGACGTCGCTGTGGTCGCCAAAGATCGAGAGCGCGTGGGTGGCCACGGTGCGCGCCGCCACATGGACCACGCCGGGAAGCAGCTGGCCCGCCACCTTGAAGAGGTTCGGCAGCATGAGCAGCAGGCCCTGGGAGGCGGTGAAGGTGGTGGCGAGCGCCCCCTTCTGCAGGGCGCCGTGCAGGGCGCCGGCGGCGCCGGCCTCGCTCTGCATCTCCACCACCTCGGGAACGACTCCCCAGAGGTTCGGCCGCCCCTGGGCGCTCCAGGCGTCCGCCCACTCGCCCATGGGCGAGGCGGGAGTGATCGGGTAGATGGCGATCACCTCGGCGAGCCGGTGGGCGATGCGGGCCACCGCCTCGTTGCCGTCGATACAGGTCCAGCGACGCGCCATGGCCCTGAACGAAGTTGCATCCCGCGTGCCAGGGGGGGAGCCTCCCGAGCCCGCCCGGTACCGGGAGCCCGGCCGGAGTGCGCCATCCTGTCGCATTCGTGAGGCAGTACGCGCACGACGAGACCGGACGCCTCACGGTCCGGAGCGGCCCGCGGTTGAGTGCCCGGCGGGGAGATGCCATCCTGGGGGTCTCCCATGCCTTCCCCCGCGCCCCGAGCCGCCCACGTGGTCGCCGTGATCGGCGGCGCAACCGCTGGCGCCGAGATCGCCGGACGCCTCGCCGAGCGGGGCGCCCAGGTGGTGGTCTTCGAGCAGAACCTGCGGCCCTACGGGAAGATCGAGGACGGTCTCCCGCGCTGGCACGTGGCCCTGCGGCGCAAGGAGTACGAGACCATCAACGCCAAGCTCGACCAACCCACGGTGCACTTCGTGCCGAGCACCGGGGTGGGCCACGACGTGGACTTCGCCGAGCTCGTGCGCGGCTGGGGCTTCCACGCCGTCGTGTTGGCGTGCGGGGCCTGGCGCGACCGCCCGCTTGCCGTGGAGGGCGCCGACGCCTGGCTGGGTCGCGGCCTCGTCTATCAGAACCCCTTCATCATCTGGTTCAACCACGCCGAGGAGGCGGCCTACGCGGGTCCGCGCTTCGAGCCCGCCGACGGCGTCCTGGTGGTGGGCGGCGGGCTCGCCTCCATCGACGTGGTGAAGGTGCTCATGATCGAGACCGCGCGGGCCGCCCTGGCCGCACGCGGGATCGCGGTCCCCATGCTGGAGCTCGAGGTGAAGGGGATTCCGAAGCTGCTGGCCGCCCACGGGCTCCGCTGGGAGGACCTCGGCCTGGCGGGCTGCACGCTCTTCTACCGGCGCCGCGCCGAAGACATGCCGCTGGTCGAGATGCCGCCGGACGTCTCCCTGGAGCGGCACGCCAAGGTGGAGGGAGCGCGGCGCAAGCTGCTGGAGAAGGCCATGGAGAAGTACCGCTTTCGCTTCGAGGCCCTGGCGGCGCCGGACGCCCTCCTGGTCGAAGGCGAGCGCCTGGTGGGGCTGCGCTTCCGCCGCACCCGGGTGGAAGGGGGCAAGGTGATCCCCATCGACGAGACCTTCGAGCGGCGCGGGCCCTGGGTGGTGAGCTCGATCGGCTCGATCCCCGCGCCCATCCCGGGCATCGAGATGAAGGGCGAGCTGTTCCGCTTCACGGACTGGGAGTTCGGGCGACTGGAAGGCTACCCGACGGTCTTCTCCGCGGGCAACGTGGTCACCGGCAAGGGCAACATCGTGGCGTCGCGCAAGCACGCCACCCGCGTGTCCGAGCACGTGATCGAGCGCTTCCTGGGCCTCGGCGCCGAGGGCCATGCGGGCGAGGAGGCCCTCCTGGAGGGGGAGCACGAGGCTGCGGCCCGCGTGGCGGCGGCGGTGACCGAGGCCACCCGCGCCGCCCCGCCGCATGCGCCGCCGGCGCTCGAGCGGGTGCTCTCCCGGGTGCGCGAGCGCCAACGTGCAGTCGGCTACGGCGGCAGCTACCGGGCCTGGCTCGAGCAGGTCACGCCGCCCGACCTGCAGTAGCGGGGCGCCGGGCCCCGGCCCGGCTATCCTCTGGTTTCGATGCGACGGCCGCGCATCTCCGTCCCGATCAGCGTCAGCTCCGTCCTGATCGCCCTCACCATCACCCTGACCATCGGCTGGCAGATCCTCGTGGCCCGGGAGTTCCGGGCGCTGGCCGAGGGGTTCACCGCGATCCACTGGGTGTTGGTGGTGATCGGCTCGCTCTTCTTCTGCGCCATCATCACCGCGAGCCTGCTCCTCACCGTCTGGCTCGTACGCGAGATCCGTACCAACCAACGCCAGCAGGCCTTCGTCGATGCGGTCACCCACGAACTCCAGACGCCGCTGGCCTCACTGCGGCTCTCCCTCGAAACGCTGGAGAAGCCCGACCTCGCCGAGGCGGGCCGCCACGAGTTCCTCGGCATCATGCGCGACGAGGTGGCCCGTCTCGAGCTGCTGGTGGACCACGTGCTGCGCGCCGCCCGCACCGATCCCCAGCACCGCCCTCGCGCCGCCGTGGACCTGGTGCCGCTGCTACGGGCGTGCGCCGACGAGCTGACCGCGCGCCACGCGCTCGCGTCGGATCGCGTGCGGCTCCTGCTGCCGGAGCGCGCCTGGGTGCGAGGCGACGCCGAGCAGCTCCGGGTGGTGTTCCGCAACCTGCTCGAGAACGCCATCCGTCACGCCCGCAGCCAGGCCCCCGTGGAGGTGACGCTCTCCTCCGCGGGGGCCCGGGAGCTCGAGGTGAGCGTCCGGGACCACGGGGTCGGCATTCCGCGCGCGGCGCTGCGGCGCATCTTCCAGCCCTTCCACCAGGTTGGACCCGGGGGCGGGGCGCGCGGGAGTCTCGGGCTCGGGCTGTCCATCGTGCGCAACATCGTTCGGACCCACGGGGGCTCCGTGCGCGCGCGCAGCGAGGGGCCGGGACGCGGCAGCCGCTTCGTGGTGCGCCTGCCGGGGAGCGCGGCTTGAAACCCTCGATCCTGGTGGTCGAGGACGAGCACAACATCGCGCGCGGCCTCGCTTTCAACCTGGGCAGCGAGGGCTACCACGTCGAGGTCCAGGAGAGCGGCGAGGACGGCCTCGCGCGACTGGCGGAGCGGAGCCGCCCCGTGGACCTGGTCGTGCTCGACGTCATGCTGCCCGGCATCTCGGGGCTGGACCTGCTTCGCCGGCTCCGGGAGGACGGGGACCGCACGCCCGTGCTGCTGCTCACGGCACGCGACTCGGAGCACGACATCGTCGAGGGCCTGGACCACGGCGCCGACGACTACCTGACCAAGCCGTTCTCCCTGCCGGTGCTGCTGGCGCGGGTCCGCACCTTGCTGCGGCGCGCTCCGCGCCCCCGGGACGAGGCTCCTGCCGCGTCGTTCCGGATCGGCTCCGCCACCGTGCGCCCGGAGCGCTTCGAGCTCGAGCGGAGCGGCGAGACGGTCCCGCTCACGGCCAAGGAGCTGCGCCTGCTCCAGTTCCTGCACGAGCGCCGCGGCCGGGCCGTGAGCCGGGGCGAGATCCTGGAGGAGGTCTGGGAGCTGCACCCGGACACCCAGACGCGCGTGGTGGACACCTTCGTGCTGCGGCTCCGCAAGCTGATCGAGGACGACCCGGCCCGACCCGCGCGACTGGTCTCGGTGCGGGGCTACGGCTACCGCCTCCAGGAGGAGGCGGAAGCCCGCCCGACGCCCCTTTGACACAAGTTTGACGGGGCGGGCCTTCAGCGCGGGCTAGGCTGCGCCGACACATGGCCAGCATGCCCGCCGCCCAAGCGATTGCGGTCTCCCCTTCCCCGCCGCCGGAGCATCCGACGCTTCCGACCCTGGCGCCGCCGGTCCTGCAGCGGCTGCCGGCACGCCCCGGGGACGAGCCCGATTGGCTCGGCAACGCCCGCTACCTGGCCTTCCATGTCTTCGCGCTGGGGGCCGCCGTGATCTGGCTTCCGAGCTGGCGGGAGCTGGCACTCGCCTTCGCGACCTTCTACGTGCGGCTGATCGGGATCTCGCTGGGCTACCACCGCTACTTCGCCCATCGCAGCTTCCGCACCTCGCGCCCGCTCCAGTTCCTGCTGGCCTTCTGGTCCCAGACCAGCATGCAGCGCGGCGTGCTCTGGTGGTCCGGAAACCACCGCAACCACCACCGCTTCGCCGACCAGGCCGAGGACCTCCACTCACCGGCCCGCCGTGGCCTCTTCTGGAGCCACACGGGCTGGCTGCTGTCCGGACGCTTCGAGGCGACACCCACCCACGTGATCCGGGACATGGCCCGCTTCCCGGAGCTGCGCTGGCTGAACCGCAACTGGGCCGTGCCGGGGATCGCGCTGGCGGCCGGCCTCTTCCTCGCCGGCGGCATGCCCGCCCTGGTGTGGGGCTTCTTCGTGAGCACCGTGGTGCTCTGGCACTGCACCTACTCGATCAACTCCCTGGCCCACCGCTTCGGCCGCCGCCGCTTCCCCACCACCGACACCTCGCGCAACAACCTGCTCCTGGCGCTCCTCACGGCCGGCGAGGGCTGGCACAACAATCACCACTACTTCTCGCCCAGCGCACGCCTCGGCTTCCGCTGGTGGGAGTTCGATCCCACCTGGTACCTGGTCTGGGGCCTCGAGCGGTTGCGCCTCGTCTGGGACGTGCGCCGGCCGCCGCCGCACGCCCGGAGCGCCCCCGCGCCGACTTCTTGAACCGGCGCCCGGGCACTCGCCGCACGGACCGCGGGCGCTTGTCTTCGCAAAGCCGTTGTGCGTACCTTCCGTCCGGAACCGCATCCCGGAGGAGGTCGACGTGGCCGACGCACCGCAAGCCACCCTGCCGATCGATTCGATCTTCCACCCGTCGGACCTGACCGAGGCGAGTGAGCTCGCCTTCGCCCACGCGCTCCAGATCGCCCTCCGGTCCCAGGGCTCCCTGGCCATCTTCCACGCGCGGCCCGACCGGGAGTCCTCCCCCCGCTGGGAAGATTTCCCCCCGGTGCGGGGCACGCTGGAGCGCTGGAAGCTGCTTCCCGCCAAGAGCTCGCGAATGGATGTGGCGAAACTCGGTATTCGTGTGGAGAAGATCTCGGGCCACGGCCCGGACCCCCTCGCCTCGATCGTCACCTACCTGCAGGACCATCCGGCCCAGCTGCTGGTGCTCGCCACCCACGGCCGGGAGGGCCTGCCCCGCTGGCTGAAGCGGGCCGTGGCGGAGCCCGTAGCGCGCAAGGTGCATCTCATGACGCTCTTCGTGCCCCACGGCGTGCGAGGCTTCGTGGGCGTGGAGGATGGCCGCGTCACGCTCGAACGGGTCCTGGTCCCGGTGGACCACGAGCCGCGCGCCCAGCCGGCCATCACCGTGGCTGCGGCCTTCGGCCGCGCCCTCGGAGGCGAAGATTCCCGCTTCGTGGTGCTCCACGTGGGCGAACCCGGCGACATGCCGACGATCCGCATCCCGGAGCCCCGGCGCGGAACCTGGCAGCGCATCACCCGCAGCGGCCGCGCGCCCGACGAGATCCTACGCGTGTCGGACGAATTCGGCCCGGACCTGATCGTGATGACCACCCGAGGGCGAGAGGGCTTCCTGGACGCCCTGCGCGGCACCACCACGGAGCAGGTGCTGCGTCACGCCCCCTGCCCGGTGCTCACCATCCCCGAGGCCTGAGGCTGGAGCTCAGCTCGCGTCGCGAGCCAGCCGGAAGCCGCTGAACTGCCAGCGGGCATCGGGATAGAAGAAGTTGCGGTAGGTGGCGCGGACGTGGGAGCGGGGCGTCGCGCAAGAGCCTCCCCGCAGCACCAGCTGATTGCACATGAACTTGCCGTTGTACTCGCCCAGCGCACCGAGCGGCGGCCGGTAGCCCGGATACGGCGCGTAGGAGCTGGCCGTCCACTCCCACACGTCGCCGAACAGCTGGATCGGGCCGTCCCCGTCCGGCGCCGGTTCCGGGTGGAAGCGCCCGGCGTCCACGAAGCGTCCCGTCAGCGGCGCCTGCGCCGCCCAGGCCTCCCACTCCGCCTCACCGGGCAGGCGGGCGCCCGCCCAGCGCGCATAGGCGTCCGCCTCGTAGTAGCTCACGTGACAGACGGGCTCCGCCGAGCGTACCGCGCGCCGGCCGTTCAGCGTGTGCGTCTCCCACACGCCTTCGCGCTCCTCCCAGTAGAGGGGCGCTCCCCAGCCGTGGCGCTGGGCGGTGCTCCAGCCGTCCGAGAGCCAGAGCTCCGGGCGCCGATAGCCGCCGTCCTCCACGAAGGCCAGGAACTCGCCGTTGGTGACCGGACGCGAGGCGATGGCGAAGGGAAGCAGCCACGTGCGGTGGCGGGGACCCTCGTTGTCGAAGGCGAAGCCGGCCCCGGCGTGGCCGATCCAGACCTCGCCGCCCGAGTGACCGTGCCAGCGCAGAGGCGGCTCCGGGACCGGCGGCGGCGCGGGCGCCCGGCGGTAGGCCGGATGCAGCGGATTCTGGGCCAGGAGGTGCTTCACGTCGGTCAGGATCAGCTCCTGATGCTGCTGCTCGTGATGCAGGCCCAGCTCCACCACCGCAGCCGCCGCGTCGTCGAGAGCTCCCGGCTTCTCCAGCAGCTCACCCATGTGCCGGTCCACGTGGCGTCGGTAGTCCCGAACCTCGGCCAGGGCGGGCCGCGTCAGCAGGCCCCGTCGCGGACGCGGGTGCTGGACGCCCACGCTCTGGTAGTAGGAGTTGAACAGCACGCGGAATTCCGGTCGGAAGGGCCGATAACCGGAGAACTGGTCTTCCAGCACGAAGGTCTCGAAGAACCAGCTTGTGTGAGCCAGGTGCCACTTGACCGGGCTCGCGTCCTCCATGGACTGGACCACACAGTCCTCGGGCGAGAGCGGCTCGCACAGGCCCTCGCTGGCGGCCCGCACCCGCGCGTAACGCTCCGGGAGATCCGTCTCCTCGCGTGTGGGCGCCGGATGCCCGGCGTCGGCGGAATCGGTGGGCATGCGGTGGTCCTCCCCGTCGGCCGCTGCCCGTCAGCATAGCCGCCAGGAACAGGATGAAAGGCTTGCGAGGAGCCGGGGGCCATGGTAGGTCAGGCCCATCGTGAGCTCGCCGCGCTCCGGCCCGCCTGCCTCGCCCTGCGGCCCCTGGGCACCCCTGGCACCGTTGGCGCTCTGGGCGCTGCTGGCGCTGCTCGTCGTGCCGAGCGTCCACCCCGGACCCACACTCCACGCGCCGGGCCCCGCTGCCGAGCCCGAGGCTCCCGGCCCACGCATGCAGGAGAACGCCGCGCCCCGGGCCGGCGAGCGCCTCTGCGACAGCTGCGCCCTGCGCCTCCAGGCGCGCAGCCTGGCGCGCAGCCAGGGCAGCGATCGCCCGGGCGAGCGCCCTGGTCTCGCTCCGCTGGACGTGCCCCGGGATCCGGAGCTGCACGCGGCGCCGGAGCCCCACCGGGCCGAGCCGCGCGCTCCTCCCCGGGTCTGAGCCGGCCCCCGCAAGGCTCTCCAGTCTCTTTGCGAACCCTGCGAGCCCCGCGCCCCCGAACGCGCGCCGGGCCCGACCACCGGCCCGGCTTCCCGGCCGGGCGGAGGGGGGCTTCGAATGCATGCGCATCCGCCCGAAGGCCGCCGGCACCTGACGGCACTCGCCCTGCTGGCGGTTCTCGCCCCGGCGGCTCCCGCGTACGCGGAATCCGAGGCAGTCGACGCCCTGCGCCGCCAGGTCGAGGCCCTCGCCGCCCAGAACACGGCCATGCAGCGCACCCTCGAGCGTCTGGCGAACGAGGTGCGCGACGCCCAGGATGCGGCTCGCGCCGCCCACGACGCTCTCGACGAGCAGCGAAGCGCGCCGCCGGCCGTGGCGGTCGGCGCCGCTCCGGCGCGCGACGCAGCGCTGCTCTCCTCCGGCGCCCCGGGCGCGGCACGGCTGCAGCTCCTGGACGTCTCCCTGGACGTCGTGGCCGCCGCGGGCGGGTCGAGCGCCGAGGATGAGCAGCTCGTGCTCCTCCAGGGCGGCGACCACGACCCCCGTCAGCGGGGCTTCACCCTCCAGAACGTGGAGCTCTCGCTGCTCGGCGCCGTGGATCCCTTCCTCACCGGTGAGGCCCACCTGATCTACTTCCTGGATCCGGAGGGCGAGTCGCGCTTCGAGCTGGAGGAGGCCTTCGTGACCAGCCAGAGCCTCCCCTTCGGCCTGGCCGAACACGGTCTGCAGCTGGAGGCCGGACACTTCTTCACGGAGTTCGGGCGGCTGAACCCGCGCCACCCCCACGCGTGGCACTGGCAGGACCAGCCCGTGATCCTGAGCCGCCTGTTCGGGGAGGACGGCCTGCGCGCCCCGGGCGTGCGGCTCGCCTGGCTCACCCCCCTGCCGTGGTTCTCGGAGCTGCACCTCGGCCTGCAGAACGCGAGCGGCGAGACCGCGGTGAGCTTCCTCGCCAA
Organism: Myxococcota bacterium; assembly: GCA_041611735.1. Classification (GTDB taxonomy): domain Bacteria; phylum Myxococcota_A; class UBA9160; order UBA9160; family PR03; genus JBFIML01. The sequence continues at coordinate 42,812 of JBFIML010000029.1, forward strand.
CGACGAGGTGTTCGAGGAGCGGCCGGTCGGCGGGCGCCCCTTCACGGACCGCCGCGCGTCCAGCTTCGCCGACCTGCTCCAGCTCGTGCGTTGGGTGAACGCCTTGGATCTTTCCGACACCTGGAGCGGCCAGCTCGGCCTCTCCTTCCTGCACGGGCCGAACGCGACGGGCCCCGACGCGCGCTCCTTCGTGTACGGCGCCGACCTGGTGGTCAAGTGGCGGCCGCTCCGGGGCGACCGCGGCTGGCCCTTCGTCGTGTTCGAGTCGGAGCTCGTCCGTCGCAGCTACCAGGCCGACGCCTGGCTCGGCTGCCCGGTGGAGGAGGGGACGGCGGGCTGTCCCGTGGCGGCGGCCTTGCTGCCCGAGGACGTGCTGCGCGACTGGGGCGGCTACGCCCAGCTCCTGTGGGGGTTCCGGCGCGGCTGGGCCGCGGGCCTGCGCTACGAGTACGCCACGGGCAGCGGCTCCGGCGTGTCCTTCGACGACGACGCGGAGGCGTTCGTGTCCGTCTCCCGCGAAGAAGACCCCTTCCGGAGCGACCGTCACCGGATCGCGCCGCTGCTGGCGTTCCATCCTTCCGAGTACTCCCGGCTCCGGCTCCAGTACAACTACGATCGCGCCGACTTCCTGGAGAAGAACGACGCGCACTCGCTGTGGGCGGGGATCGAGTTCCTGTTCGGCTCGCACCCGGCCCACGGCTACTAGGAGACGCCGCGGTGGGTGCCCTCCGTCTGGCGCTCGTCCCGGCGCTGATCAGCGCCCTCGCCGCGGCGCTCGCGCCCCCGTCCCACGCGGGCGGTCGCCTCGGGGTCGTGACCACACTCACCGACCTGGGCAGCCTGGCGCGCGAGATCGGCGGCGACCAGGTCTCGGTCACCGTCCTGGCGCAAGGACCCCAGGATCCCCACTTCATCGAGCCCCGCCCGAGCTTCATCCGCCTCCTGCACGACGCCGATCTGTTCGTGCAGGTGGGGATGGACCTCGAGATCGGCTGGATTCCCACCCTGCTGCGCGGCGCACGCAACCCGCGCATCCAGCCCGGCGGCGCGGCCTTCCTGGACGCTTCCACCGCCATCGACCCCCTGGAGGTTCCCGCCGGCACGCTGGATCGCTCCGCGGGCGACGTGCACCCCTACGGAAACCCCCACTACCTGACGGACCCCTTGAACGGGTTGCGGGTGGCGCGGCGTCTGCGCGACGCGCTGGGCGCGCTGCGCCCCGAGGCGAAGCCGGGCCTCGACGCCCGCTATCGGGTCTTCGCGGCGCGCCTGGCCGAAGGGCTCGCGGGCGCGGCGCTGGCGGAGCGCCTGGAGCCGGAGCGGCTGGCGGAGCTGGTGGAGCGGGGGCGTCTGGATGCCTGGCTGCGCGAGCACGGCGAAGAGGACCGGCTCGGCGGCTGGCTCGCCGCCGCCCGCCCGCTCTCCGGGCAGCGCGCGGTGGAGGACCACCGCATGTGGGCCTACTTCGCGCGCCGCTTCGGGCTCGTCCTGGTGGCCACCCTGGAACCGCGGCCGGGCATCGCGCCGACCACCCGGCAGCTGGGCGAAGTCGTGGAGCGGGTCCGCGCGGACGGCGTCGCCTTGATCCTCTCCAGCCCCTACTTCGACACCCGCCACGCGCGCTGGGTCGCCGAGCGCACGGGGGCGCGCGTGGCACGCATGGCCCACCAGCCCGGCGCTCGCCCCGGCACCGACGACTATCTGGCCACCGTGGCCTACAACGTCCGCGAGGTGCTGCGAGCCCTGGGCGAGCGGGGAGCCGGGGGGTGACGCCGCGCCCGGTCCTGCGAGCCCGCGGTCTGGCGCTGGGCTACGGCGCCCGCAGCGTGATCGTCGGCGTCGACCTCGAGGTGCGTCCCGGGGAATCCTGGTTCCTGATCGGGCCGAACGGATCCGGCAAGACGACGCTCCTGAAGGGCCTGCTGGGCCTGCTGGCTCCGCGGGCGGGCGCTCTGGAGCGCGATCCCGAGGCGGCGGCGCGGGCGCGGCTCGGCTTCGTTCCCCAGCGCTGCGAGCTGAACCCCACCCTGCCCACCACGGTCCGCGAGTTCGTCTCGCTCGGCTTCGTGGGCTCGGGCGTCGGGCGCACGGAGCGCCCCGCCCGTCTGGCCCAGGCGCTGGCCCAGGCGGGCCTGGGTGGCCTGGGCAGGCACGACTACTGGTCGCTCTCCGGCGGACAACGCCAGCGGGCGCTGGTGGCCCGGGCGCTGGTGCGGCGACCCCGCCTGCTCCTGCTGGACGAGCCCAGCGAGGGCCTCGACATCGCCTCCGAGGAGGCCTTCCTCGCCACCCTGGTGGACCTGCAAGGGCGCGAGGGGCTGACGCTGCTGTTCGTGACCCACAAGCTGGCCCTGGCGGTCCGCTACGCCAGCCACGTGGCGCTGTTCGAGGGCGGCCGCGTGCTGGCGGGCCCCCGGGAGCGGGTGCTGCGACCCGCGGAGGTGGAGCGCGTCTTCGGCGTCCCCATCGACCTGGGTGCGGCCGCCGGCCCCGCCCTGGGCGGGAAGGAGAGCTCCTGATGGCGGAGTTCCTCGCCGCCTGGAGCCTGTTCGGCGTCACCTGGGGCGTGGGCCTGCTCGCGGCGGTGCTGCTGGCCACGGTGGGCGTCTGGCTGGTGGCCCGGGACCACATCTTCCTGGGGGCGGCCGTGGCCCAGGCCTCCACCCTCGGCGTGGCGCTGGGCTTGTGGCTGGCTGGCTCCGGGGCCGCGGCATCGCTCGCGTGGCTGGACTCGGACGCCGTGCCCGCGGGCCTGGCCGTGCTGGGCTCGGTGGCCACTGCCTGGCTGGCGGCGCGGGGCGGTGACGCGGGACTCGAGAGCGAGGAATCCATCACCGGCTGGGTGTTCCTGGTGGCGGCTAGCCTTCCCGTCCTCATGCTGGCCCACAGCCCGCATGGACTCGAGGAGGTGCACCGCCTGATGTTCTCGACGCTGCTGACCGCGTCGGGCACGGACCTCGGCGTCTTCCTGCTGCTGGCCTTCGCCACCGGCATCGGGGTGGCGCACACCTGGGAGCGTCTGCTGCTGCTCACCCTGGATCCACAGATGGCGGCGGCCGTGGGCCTGCGCCGGTCCCTGTGGGCCGGCGCCACCGCGGTGTGGCTCGGCGTAGCTGCGGGGCTCTCGCTGCGCGTGGCGGGGCTGCTCTACACGTTCGGGTGCCTGGTGCTGCCGGCCCTGATCGCGAAGAACGTGTGTCGCGAGGTGCGCCCGATGCTGTGGGTCTCGCCGCTGGTGGCGGCGGCGGGCGCGGTGCTCGGCTTCCTGCTGGCGCACCGCCTCGACCTGCCGCCGGCCCACGTCACCGTGTGCCTGCTCGGCGTCGGACTGCTCGGCGCCTGGTGGCTACGGGGCCTGCGCGCCCGCCGCGCCGGCGCCGCTGCGCCCCGCTGAGATCCGCGACCCGGGCTCGTCGACACGGCTCGATCGCGCCGTCCCGGCCGCTTACGGGGCACCGGTGCCCACGCTCCGGGTGGCAAGCGGGCGTCGCCGTGACCCTCGTCGCGGCCCGCGTGTTGGCGTCGGGACGTCGCGCGCGGCGCCGAGCGGCTGCTTGCCCCGCACCGCACGCTTTGCCACAGTCTGCGGCCCTGCGCGCAACCGGACTGCGCTGCGGAGGACCGGCATGCCCGCCGCCCGTTACCGGGTGATCGTCGTGGGGGTGGACTTCTCGGAGCCCTCCCGCCAGGCCATGCACCGGGCCCTGGATCTGGGGCGACGCCTCAAGGCGCGGGTGGACGTGATCCACGTGGCCCACAAGATCGACCCGGCCGTGCCCTTCTCGCGCGAGAACCGCGATGTGGTGGCCCAGCTCCAGCAGGACGAGTTCGACGCCGCGCGCGGGGAGCTGGAGCGCTTCGTCCCCAAGGCCGCCGGCGTCACCGTACGAACCCACGTGCTGGTGGGCCAGCCCAGCCGCGAGCTGCTGGCCTATGCCGACCAGGTCCGGGCGGACCTGATCGTGCTGTCCAACCGCGGCCTCACCCTGGCCGAGAAGCTCCTGATCGGGTCCGTGGCGGACCGGGTCCTGCGCAAGGCGCACACCCCGATCCTGCTCGTCCCCCCCGCAGGCCGTCGCAAGCGATCGGGTCGCTGATCAGGCGCTTCCGTGCGGCTCTCCGCCCGGGGGACGCTGCGGCGCGCCGGGGGTCCGTTCGCCGCGCGGCGGCGGCGCCCCGCGCACCCGGCGGGCCAGGAACGCGAAGACCCGCTTCAGGCCGCGCCAGATGCGCGGCAGCAGCCAGGCCGCCACCAGCACGAAGACGACGAGCAGCGCCAGGAACACCAGCGGGTGATGCAGCGCCGTCCACAACCCGCCGATCACCATGGCGTCCTCGGCCAGGGAGGCGCTCCAGTTCGTGACCGGCTCCGGGGAGGTGTTGATCAGGGCACGCGTGCCGGCCTTGGTGGCGTGGCTTCCCGCCGCCAGGGTGCCGCCCACCAGGCCCGCGGCCAGCGCGAGCGGCGCGCTGACGTCGCCCACGGCCTGGGACGCCAGGACGGCTCCGGCCGGGATGCGGATGAAGGTGTGGATCGCGTCCCAGCCCGTGTCCACCCCCGGCACCTTGTCGGCGAAGAACTCCACGCAGTACATGAAGCCGGCAGCCAGCAGCACGAGCGGATCGGCCACGAAGGCCATCTCCGCCGGCAAGGTGATGTGACCGGTGGTCTGCAGCAGGCCCAGCATGAAGACTGCGGCGTAGAGGTTGATCCCGCTCGCCCAGCCGACCCCCATGGTGAGGGCGATGGTCTCGACGACTCCCATGCAGATGCTCCTCCCGGCTTCCCGGCGCTCCTTGGACGGGAGGTCTCCCGGGCCTATTCGGGCCGGGGACGCGGCCCCACTGGCTTGAAGATCGGCAGGTTGGCCTCGGTGGCCACGTAGATCACGTTCGGGTTCTCGTTCAGGGTCTGGATCCACAGGTACTGCAGATAGGAGCTCGTGAGCGTGGAGTGGATGATGCGCTGGGCCTCCGCAGCGCCCTTGGCGCGGGCCACCTCGATCTCGGCGTCCTTCTCGGCCTGCTGAAGCTCGAAGGTCTTCTGCTCCGCCCGCTGCTCGGCGGTGAGCTTGGCCTCGATGCTCTCCTTGAAGCGCGGCGGCAGCTGCACGTCCCGAAGCAGTACGTCCACCACCAGCACTCCGCGCGACTCCAGGTTCTCAATCAGGTACTCGCGAACCTTCAGCGCAATCTCCTTGCGCCCGCTCTCGGTGTAGATTCCCTTCACCGGATATCCGCTCACCACGTCCCGCACCCCGTTGCGCAAGTAGGGGATGATCAGTACGTCCCGGTACTTGCTTCCGATGGTCTTGCGGATCGTGGGCGCCTTTTCCGGGTCCACCCTGTAGAGCAGGGAGGTGTCGAGGCCCACGATCAGGCCCTCGGAGGACGGCACCTGGGCCTGCTCCTTGTGCTCCTGGAGCTTCACGTTCCAGCGCTCCACCTCGCGCACCACCGGCAACCGCAGCGCCACACCCTGGGGAAGCGGCTGGTCGTTGATGCGGCCGAAGCGCTTGGTCACCCCCACCTCACCGTCCTCCACGACGGTGCACCCCATGGCGAGGCTCGCCGCCAACAGCACCGAACTCCCGAGGCCTCGATGCATCGTCTTCCTCCTCCTCCGCGTCTAGCGGAAGCCCAGCATAACCCGTACCGTTTGTCGCGTTCAGGGCAACCCGGCGCAGCGGGCGCTCCTTGCGGAGGGGAGATGATGGTCCGACTGTCCGTGGACTTCGAGCACCCCTCCCGCACCTGGTGGGAGAGCGGGGGCCAGGAGCTGTGGGACGGGATCACGGAGGGCTTCGACGGCTCCTCGGTGGTCCTCGACGAGGCCCTGGCGGAGTCCTGGCTCGCCGAAGCGCGCAAGCTCCCCGGCTGGGACGACGGGCCCGACTACGCGCCCCACCCGGTCGGCGTCCGGCCCCTGGCCGAGGACGAGGTGGATCTCTGAACCGCGTGCCCGGGAGAGCAAATCCATGGCCGAAGAGCCGCTGATCGCCGTCTTCATCGACTTCGAGAACCTGGCCATCGGCGTGCGCGAGATGCGCTGGGGCAAGTTCCAGATCGAGCTGATCCTCAAGCGCCTGCTGGAGAAGGGGCGCATCGTCTTCAAGCGCGCCTACTGCGATTGGAGCCGCTACCGCGCAGAGGTGCGCGAGTTCCACGGCCACGGCATCGAGATGGTGGACATCCCCCAGGGCAAAGTGAGCGGCAAGAACAGCGCCGACATCCACATGGTCGTGGACGCCATGGACCTCTGCTACTCGAAGGACCACATCGACACCTTCACCCTCCTCTCCGGCGACAGCGACTTCTCGCCCCTGGTCGGCAAGCTCAAGGAGAACGAGAAGCGCGTGATCGGCTGCGGCGTCCGGAAGTCCACCTCGGACCTGCTGATCGCGGGCTGCGACGAGTTCATCTACTACGACGACCTGATCCGCGCCGCCAAGGAGACCCGGCCCGTCCGGGAGAAGGGAAAGCGAGGCGAGGGGCGCCAGCAGGAGGCCATCGACCGCCTGCTCGAGATCGTGCGTTCGCTCCAGACCGAATACGACCCGTTGTGGGGCTCCCTGGTCAAGCAGAGCATGCGGCGCGTGTATCCGGGGTTCAACGAGAGCTATCACGGCTACCGGACGTTCTCGGATCTCCTGGAGGACGCGGCGGAGCGGGGGTTGATCGAGCTGGATTTCGACGAGGATCGGGGCAACTACAAGGTCCGGCTCAAGCAGTAGGGGGTGGTATCCCCCTGGCACCGCGGTCCGGGGACGCCCTCTCCCATCGCAACCCCAGGCCTAGCTACCCGGAAGGCGGGCATGGTCCGCGCAGCGGCGCTCCCCCACCTCGAGCAGCGCCAGCACCTTCTCCGGCGGCTCGTGTAGCACCAGCGAGACGCGCTCCCGGAAGCGTCCGGGCGCCACGCGCACCCCTCGCCCCGACACGTAACGGCCTCCCGGCATGCGCGCCGCCAGCCAGGCCACCGCCGCGCTGCCGGCCTCTCCAGTCACCCGATACGTGATCTCGAAGCGATCGGGGAGCCGGTCGTGGGAGGCCAGGCCGCTCACCTGGATGCGACAGCGGTCGTCCTCCGCAGCGCTGGCATCCCCGGGGCGGCGCGCGATCCGCCAGGGGAACAGGAGGTCGGGCCAGCCTCGGCGCGGCGCCGGGCAGGTGGCGCGGGGCTCCGTGTGCTCCAGGAACCACTCCGGCTGGCCGGGGCAGCGGGGCCCGGCGCGCAGTCCGGTGCCCGGGTCCACGGACACCTGGGTGAGGCCGGGCGGCCGTGCGAAGTCGTCGGCGCCCGCGGGCGGACCGGCCCGCCGCAGGAAGTCCGCGAAGATTGGCAGGGCGGCTGCGGCGCCGGACAACCCGACGCTGCGCGCATCGTCGAAGCCGACCCACACCCCCACCACCAGATCGGGCGTGTAGCCCACGAACCAGGCGTCCCGGTAGTCGTTGGTGCTGCCCGTCTTGCCCGCCACGACGCCGCGCACGCCCAGGCGACGCACGCCGTGGGCCGTGCCCCGCTCCACGGCGCCCTGCAGGGCCGACGTGACCAGGAAGGCGGTGGCGGGATCCGCCACCATGGCCCGCGGGGCCAGCATCCCCGCCTGGACCGCTCCGTCGGGACCCAGCACGAATTGATGGGAGTGGGGCGCGACGCGCTCCCCGCCGCTCGCCAGCACGGCATACGCGCCCACGAGCTCGAGCAGGCTCACCTCGAAGGCTCCGAGCGCGAGGCTCGGCACGGCGGCGAGCGGGCTCTCGATGCCGAGCGCCTGGGCGGTGCGCACGAGGCGGCCCGGTCCGAGCTGCTGACCCAGGCGGGCGAAGGGCACGTTCAGGGACTGCTCGAGGGCGTGGCGCAGGGTGACGAGGCCTCGGAAGGCGCGGTCGTGGTTGGCGGGCTCCCAGGCCTCGTCCCCGGCCATCATCTGGAAGGGCTCGTCCTCCAGCAGGGAGGCCAGGGTGAAAGCCGGCTCGCCCCCGCCGTCGGGCAGGAGTGCCGCCAGCGCCACGATCGGCTTGAAGGCGCTGCCGGGCTGCCGGCGAGCCTGGGTGGCGCGATCGAACTGACTACGGCCCCAATCCCGCCCGCCGACCAGCGCCCGGATCTCGCCGTTCCGGGGATCCAGGGCCACCAGCGCCGCCTCCAGCGCCGCGTCTCCTTCGCGCAGGCGCGCATGGCGGGCCTCGAGCGCTTCTAGACCCTTCCCCACCGCGGCCTCCGCGTGGCGCTGCAGCCCCGGGTCGAGGGTGGAGAGGACGATCAGGCCGTCGCGCGCCAGCGCCGCGGCGTCGTGCCGGGCCGCCAGATCCTGACGCAGGCGCTCCACGAACCAGGGCGCCAGGCGGCGTCCCGTCGGACGTTCGTCGCGCAGACCCAGGGGCGCCGCCTTGGCCGCGTCGCGCTCCGTCTCCGAGATGCGTCCCTCCTCGTGCATCAGGTCGAGCACGCGGCTGCGACGCACGCGGGCCAGGTCCGGCCGCTCGAAGGGGTCGTAGCGGCTCGGCGCCTGGATCAACCCCGCCAGGAGCGCCGCCTCGGACAGATCCACCTCCGCCACCGCCTTGCCCAGGTAGTGGCGCGCGGCGGCGCCCACGCCGTGCACACCCACGCCGCCTGCCTGGCCGAGATACACCTCGTTCAGGTACGCCTCGAGGATCTCCTGCTTGCTCCGGCTCCGCTCCAGCCAGAACGCCAGCTCTGCTTCACGCAGCTTCCGCGCGAAGGAACGCTCGCGGGTCAGGACGAGGCTCCGCACCAGCTGCTGGGTGATGGTGCTGCCCCCCTGCACGATGTGTCCCGCCTGGAGATTGGCCCAGGCAGCCCCGAGGACGCGCCGCAGATCGACGCCAGGGTGATCGAAGAAACGCCGATCCTCCACGACCAGCACTGCCTCCACCAGGTGGGGCGGCATCTCCTCCAGTCTGGTGGGTTCCCGGGCCCGGGGCGGCTCTTCGTGAAGCTCCGCCAGCACGAGGGGCTCGATCCAGGTCTGCGCCAGCCGCCGCCCCGTCTCGTCGAGGAGGGCATCGATGCGCCGGCCCTTGCGCAGGCGAAGCTCGAGCGTTCCAGCGGTCGGGGCGCCGTCCGGCCCGCGAAACGGCCGGCCTACGATGCGTAGCCGATCCCCGTCCCGCGCCCATTCGCCGGGCCGCGGCGCTCCCGCCACCTGGCGGTAGCCGAGCCCGCGCAGGTGCTCGAGCAGGCCGCTCCGCTCCAGGTCGGCACCCGGGCGCAGCTCGAGGGGCAGCGAGAGGATGCGCGCCGGCCGCTCCCGCGTGGCCGCCAGGCCCACCTCGAGGTCTCGCCGCCCCTGGACGGTCAGGAACAGCAGGAGCCCCAGCAGGGCCAGAGGCAGCGCAATCAAGAGGGTTCGGAGCCGCACGTTCGCTCGGGAGTGTGCCACGCTCTCGACCCGGCTTCGACGCAGGGGATTCGGAGCGGATTCGCCCCTCGGGAGCGGCTTGACACGGCGCGACGCACCCGCCGAGACTGGGGCTGGCCGGCGTCGCCCCGCGGGCCGACGGAGCGAGACGGGGCATGCGCGTCCGATTCTGGGGCACCCGGGGCTCCCTTCCCAAACCCGGGCCGACCACCCTTCGTTACGGCGGAAACACGTCGTGCGTGGAGGTCCGTGCGGACGATGGGACGCTCGTGGTGCTCGACTGCGGCACGGGGATCCACGAGCTCGGCCGCGCGCTGACCGCTTCCGGCCGTGCGCCTCCGCGCGGTCACCTCCTGATCGGCCACACCCACTGGGACCACATCCAGGGCTTTCCGTTCTTCGCGCCGCTGTTCGAGGACCATGGCCAGTGGGGCGTCTATGCGCCGGGAGGCCGCGACCGGCCCATCGAGGCCACGCTGGGCGCGCAGATGTCCTACGACTATCACCCGGTCACCCTGAAGGCCCTCGCGGCTTCGGTCCGCTTCCACGACCTCACCGAGGGGCACTTCGACGCCGGCGGCATCCGGGTCACGACCCAGTATCTGAACCACCCTGCCCTCACCCTCGGCTATCGCCTGGAAGCGGACGGCGTGGTGCTGGTCTATGCCACGGACCACGAGCCCCACAGTCTCCATCCGCGTCAGGCGCCGCCCGCGGCCGAGCCCGTCCATCACGAAGACCGGCGCCACGTGCGCTTCCTGGAAGGCGCGGACCTGCTGGTCCACGATGCCCAGTACGTGCTGGACGAGTTCCCCGAGAAGGCCGGTTGGGGACATTGCCCCGTGGAGCGCAGCGTGGACTACGCGCTGCGCTCCGGCGCGCGGCGCCTCGCCCTGTTCCATCACGATCCGGATCGTGACGACGACCGCGTGGACCGGCTGGAGGAGCTGGCCCGCCGGCGGGTGGGAGAAGTCGCCGGGGCGGCCCTGGAGGTCTTCGCGGCCCGCGAAGGCCTGAGCATCCCGCTTGCGCGCCGCGAGCCCTCGACCCGGCGGCCCATCGGTCCGCAGGAGACTGCGCTGGTCGCGGAGCGCGGCAGGCCCGGGCCCGTCACGGTGCTGGTCGTCGAGGACGATCCGGACATGGCGCGCCTGGTGCGCGTCACGCTGCAGGCCGACGGAGTCCGCACCGTCGGCGCCGGCGATGGGGAGACCGCGCTGAAGCTCGCCCGGGAGGAGCGCCCCAACCTGATCCTGCTGGACATGCAGATCCCGGTCCAGAGCGGTTTAGCCGTCTGCCGCCGGCTCCGTGAAGAGCGCGATCCGCACCTGCGCGACGTGCCGATCCTGATCTTGACGGGAACCCTGCTCGCCGAGGAGGACCTGGTTCGGGCCTTCCGGGCCGGCGCCACGGACTACCTGACCAAACCCTTCAAGCCGACGCTGCTGCGCTCGCGCGTGCGCGGCTGGCTGCTGCGGGGGCGGCCGGCCTGAAGCCCGTTCCGAAGCCCCGTCAGGACAGAGCCGCACCGCCGCGCAGGCGGGCCAGGGCCGCGTCCACGGCCCGCCAGGCGTCCTCCGGCTCGGGACCGGCACAGGACTCCAGGGCGTCCTCGAGCGCTGCAAAGGCCTGGCTCTCCGCATCGAAGCCGTAGGAGCCGGCGGTGCCCTTGAGTCGGTGTGCGAGCCCCCGCGCCCGCTCGAGCGCTTCCCCGGGCTCGCCCGGCCGCGCCGCCTCCACCAGGCGAACCAGCTCCGCGGCGAGGCCGGGAAGACGCTTGCGGTACTCGGCGCGCAGGGCCTGGAACTCGCGCTCGAACTCGCTCACGGGATCGCTCCCTGATCATCCAGTATTCCACAGGGTGATAGACTGCGGCCCGCCGGCGGCCTGGCACCGGCACCGCAGGGGAGGATCCGGTGGACGGAACCGAGCGACGCCGCACGCTGGTCCTGGGCGCCGCCGGCCGTGACTTCCACAACTTCAACGTCGTCTACCG
>JBFIML010000030.1:0-53802 GCA_041611735.1 Myxococcota bacterium
CGACGGCTCCCATCCCCGACAGCTGGTCCTTCACGGAGGCCGTGAAGACGGTGCAGCTCGAGACTCTTCCCGCCGACCCCTACTCCGTGAACATCTGGGTGATCGCCATGGGCGAGAACCTCTACGTCCACGCCGGGGCCAATCGCAGCACCTGGGTGGAGAACATGGAGGCAGACCCGGAGGTCCGGCTGCGGGTGAACGATTCGATCTATGAGCTGGTGGCCTCGCGCGTCGACCGACAGCAGGAGTTCGACCGCTTCAGCGACGCCTACGAGCAGAAGTACGGGCGCCGCCCGCGCAACGGGAACGTTGCCGAGGCCTACCTGTTCCGGCTCGGAGCGCGCTGAGGGCCCACCCGGCGCGGGCGCAACTCCTGCGCCCGGACGAGCAAGTGGCCTGGCGAGCAGATCAGGTGCCGGCCGACGCCCTCGCTATGATCGACGGCGTGCGTGGAGCCCTCCGGGTGACGGCGCGCACCAGGACCGCCGTGCGGTTGGTCGCAACTCCCCTGACTTCTCGGTGAGGTTGTCCGTGCAGGAAGAAGCGCTTCCGCTCGATCGTCGACGCCGAGTCCACCTGGGGATCCTTCGGAACGAGCTGCGGGGTAGGTCCTACGAGCGGCATTTTCGTTGGGAGATGAGTGCCCTGCCCGAGCATGTTGAACGAGCGCTCCAACACGGGGAATCCAGTACCGACGACGTTCTTCCGAGAACCCAGGTCAACCGCCTGCTCGATCCCGGGTATCTTCCGCTCGAGACTGGTTTCGCAACCCTACCCGATGGGACCAGCCACGCCGCGGTTCTCACCCGGTTTCCCGGGGCGACCGGTGAAATGATCGACTGGTGGTTCGGCTGGCATGGACTCGAAACCGAGCGCTACAAGCTCTGGCATCCGCAAGCCCACCTCTTCGCCCAGATGCGCTACGAGCGCACCCGACCCGGCCTGACCGCACGGCAGAAATACGTCGGGAATACGTCCTACGTCGATGAATACATTGGCCCGGCTGTCTTCCGGCTCACGATCCGCTTCTGTGAGCCTCGAGACTTCGGCTTCGCCGAAGACCGCTTCGAGGCTGCCGGAGTCAGCACGGCGATCTGTGCTCGTGTCGGTTTGAGCGACCGGCCGTTCGAGACGGGTTACCTGATCCATCTGATTCGCGAGACTGCACAGGGTTGCGAGATGCGCAGCAGATTCTGGCTCGGCGAAGTGCACCTCCGAACCTTGCCCGAAGGGAATCCGATCGACCGCATCCTTGCGATACGCTTGGTTCGAAAGACGATGATGCCCGAGCGACTCTGCCGCGACCTCTTCGTCCACTGCGCGGAGGAGATGAATCATCTTGCGAGCTTCCTTCCCGCTCTCTTCGCTCAGGAGGGGGGTACTGCTTCGCCCACCGCGTGACGGTTCGCCGACCTCCATGACCTACGGCGAGCAGCTTCCCAATCGGCCCCCCTCTGGAACCTCGGTCCCGCGAGCACTGCCGAGCAGATCGAAGGGAAGCCGGCTCCTGGTGGACCTGGGCATTGCCGCTCCTCGGAAGGGCGAGCCGCCAGCGGATCGTCGCATGTACCCGATCGATGCGAGAAGCCGACGGTTGTTGGAATCAGGAAGTCCCGGGACCCCCGCCGGCATGCGCCGCATCGGATTCCCCTGGGGAATCTCGGCCTGCGGGGCGCTCGCCCGGAAGCAGCAGGTCCTCCAGGAAGAAGGCCGCCAGCTCGGCCCGTCCGCCGAGGTTCGACTTGCGGTAGACGGCGACAGCATGCTGGCGCACGGTGCGCTCGCTTCGCCCCAGCGCCGCAGCGGCCTCCTTGTGTCCGAGCCCTTTCAGCAGCAGCAGGGCCACCTCGCGCTCGGTGGGGGTGAGCGACCAACGCTCGAACTGGGCGTCGATCTCCGCGCCGAGCCCCTGGAGGAGCCGGGTTGCGCGCGCTCGCCAGCGGTCGCGTTCGAGCGCCTGCTCCGCCAGCCGTTCGCGGGCGGCCCGGAGCCCGCTCCGGGCGCGCGTCCAGCCGAGCCAGAGGTAGAGGACCGAGGCCAGCGAGAGGCCTACGAAGGCGACCTCGAAGAGGACGTGGAAGGAGCGCCAGGTCGCCGGCCGGTCGAGGGCCAGGTCCACGGCGCCCCAGGCGGCGATCGCGACGAGCAGGAGGGAGAGACCGATCCGGAAGCGCAGGCCTACGTCATCTGTCGGGGGGGTCATCCAGCCGACCCCCGGAGCGCGCTCCTGCGACATCCGCCGGATGGCCGAAGGCGGGCGACGCCCCGATCCTTCCTTGTGTGCGGGCCCGACGCCCGCAAGGAGGATTCGTCGTCATGCTTCCCGATCCGCTGCATCCGGCCGTCGTGCACTTTCCGATCGTCCTGGCGGTGCTGCTCCCGCCCCTGGCCGCCCTGGCGCTCTGGGCCGTGGGCTCCGGCCGGGTGCCCCGGCGTGCCTGGCTCGCCGTGGTGGCGCTCCAGGCCTTGCTCCTGGCCTCCACCTGGCTCGCCGTGGAGACCGGGGAGCCCGAAGAGGAGATCGTCGAGAAAATCGTGGCGGAGCGCTACATCGAAGCCCACGAGGAGGCGGCCGAGCGCTTTCTCTGGGTGGTGGGTCTCGGGCTCCCCCTCGCTGCGGTCGGCCTCCTGGGGGGCCGGCTCGGCGGCGCGGCGCGTGCGCTCACGCTCGGGGCGTCCCTGGCCGCGCTCGGCGCCGGCGCCTCGGTGGGGCACAGCGGAGGCGAGCTGGTCTATCGGCACGGGGCCGCGACCGCGTACGTCGAGCGGTCAGCGGCGGCCGACATGGCGTCCTCGCGAGCGCTCCCGCGGGCGCGGCGCAACGACGACAGCGACGACTAGAGGGTCCAGTTTCGTAAAGGCGTAGACAGTCTTGTTCTTCTCATCGCGCTGCTCCGCAGACGAGCTCGGCCGGTGTGCGGCCCCGGAGCCGGTAGCCATGGTGCGGCCGCTGCTCGTTGTAGAAGCGCAGGTGGCGCTGCAGGGAGGCTTCCAGCTGCGCCGCGTGGGTGAAGTAGCGGCGTCGGAACTCCACGCGCCAGTGCTCGTGCAGGATCGTGCCCCTGGAGGCGCTCGACGAAGCCGGTCAGGATCCGCTTCAGGGGCCAGCCGGCGCGGCGGTAGAGCGGGACGAGGACCTCCCGCAGGAAGCGGGCCGTGGCTTCGGCCGTGGGCTGGACCAGGACGGCGACGTGGGCCGTCGCGTAGGAGGACGCGGCATCGCAGGCCGTGATCTGCCAGACGCGCCCCACGCCCTTGAGCTTGCCGATGTAGAAGCAGTCCAGGCAGACGAGCTCGCCGGGCACCGAGGCCGCGACGTGACGCTCGCTCCGACGGATCCGGCGCAAGCGCTCTCGCGTCCGCTCCGTCAGAAGCCCCGCCTGACGGGCGCTGTGCTGATCGAGCACGCCGAGCCGCTCACGCCGCGTCCCGAGCCCGGCGCGCCGCAACGTCCGGTAGACCGTGCTCGGTGCGATCGCGCTGCCCTGGCGCGCGAGCTGGACCGCGAGGCGGTTGGGGCCCCAGGTGGGCCCGGCCAGCGCGAGCCCGATCACCGTGCGCTCCAGGTGGGCAAGAACTTCCGGGGGCCGCGCGCCGGGCGGCGCCATCCCGGACGATGATTGGAATGGTGTTCCAGACGATTGCAACAACGCGCCGGATTGCGCGGGAGCCGGGCGCCGAGCCGGATGAGATCTGGCCGCCGAATGGTGCGTTCCGGGACATCGCGATCGCGGGCGTTACGGACCAGGACGGCGACCCCGTGGCGGTGACGATCGCGGCGATCTTCCAGGACGAACCCGTACGAGGGGCGACGGCACGTCGAGTCCGATGCCAGCGGCCTGGGGACGGATACGGCCCGGGTCCGCGCTTTTCGATTCCACCGATGCCACCGGGAGGGATCGCCGATGGGTCAGATTCCGCTCTTGGCCTCGGCCGGGCGGTCACTTCTCGTGGTGGGAAAGTCGCAGCATCCACGAGATCGAGTACGGGGCGACGGTCTTCCCGAACTTCTCCGGGGGATGCTGATACCGGAGTACGTCCGGAACCAGGTGTTCGACGAGATCGTGCGCAGGGCCCTGGGCGACGGGCGCCGCTTCTCGCCCCATGCTGAGCCTCCCTCCACATGGCCCGGGGGACGCCCCTCAAGTGGATCCAGGAGCAGGGTGGCTGGACCCCGGCCAAGCTGCTGCTCCCCACCTACGGCCACTTCATGCCCACCGAACTCCGAGGCTTCGCCGACGCGCTGGCGGCGGCCGTGGACGGCCCCCCGGCGGCCCCGGAGCGCCGAGCCGGCTCCCCCGCGGAGCCGGAACTCCCCGCAACCTCGAAGGAACCCAGCTCCACCCCGTCCTCCACCGGACCCAGATCCCCGATCATGCACTTGACCGAGCCGCCGCCCTTCTTGAGGAACTCGGAGACGTCCACGCAGACGGGCGCGACGCCGCGCTCGCGCACCTGGCCGAGCAGGCGCTCCGAGAGACCGTCGGGCATGACCAGGAAGCTCTCGCCGCCGCGGTCGAGGGTGAAGGAGTTGGCGGCGTAGCGGACGGCGTCGGCCTCGGCCAGCTCGATCACGGCCGGGCCGAAGGTCTCGTACACGAGCGCCCAGCCCTCGCGCGTGAGCGCCGCGGGATAGGCCAGCAGGTGCTCCCGCCCCGGTCCGAAGGCGCACAGGGCCGTGTCGCCGTGGTAGTGGGCCTCGCGCACCAGCTCGAGGGCGACCACCCGCCGGGGCGCCACCCGGGGCGCCAGCACCTCCCGCACGCGGGCGGCGGTGCGGAAGCCGTAGACGCGTCGCCAGGGCGGGAGCCCGAGGCGCGGCACGAAGCGCTGCCGCTCCAGGCGCCCGTGGGTCAGCAGGTAGCGGTCGCCCACGGGAAAGAAGTCTGCCTCGCCCTCGAAGCGGTAGCGCGGCGGAACCGAGCCGAGGCGATAGCCGGCCTCCCTGAGCACGCGCTCGTAGTGGGGCCGCTCCCCGGCGCGGGTCTCGATCAGGTTGGAGAGGAAGAAGGTCTTCTCGGCGGGCGGCTTCTCCGCGTCCAGCTCGGTCAGGAAGCCCGCGTTGGCCGGGTAGACGAGCCCCGGCTGGGCGGGATCCGGCGGCACCACCAGGATGCGCACGCCGAGCTCGCGCAGCACGTCGCGCAGGCGCCCCCATTGGCGGATGGCAAGCTCCCGGTCCACCCGTCGCCGGGTGCCGAGCCGGGTGCGCGTGTGGGGGTTTGCGCCGCCCTTCACGCTGAAGTGCGTGGGGTCGCCCATCAGGATGGCGCGCACCCAGCGCTTCGGGGCCGCGCCGGGCTGCGCCCGGGCGCTCAAGGGCGCGGCATTCCGGGCGGGAGCGTGTCCGGGTCGAAGCCGCCCACGTACTCGAGGCGCGCCTGGGGGACGGTGCAGTAGACCGTGGCCAGGATGCCGGCGGGACGGTCGTTGCCGCTGCGCCGGCCGCCGCCAAAGGGGAGGCGTCCGCTGGCGCCGACGGTGCCCCGGTTCCAGTTCAGGATCCCGGTGCGCACGCGCCCCACGCAGTGCCGGAAGCGCTTGTGGTCGCGGGTCATGACCGAGGCGGCGAGGCCGTAGTCGGCGTCGTTCACCGCAGCGATCGCCTGGTCCAGGTCCGTCACCGGGTAGAGGGCCGCCTCGGGGCCGAAGATCTCCTCGCGCTGATAGGGATGGGCCTGGCGCAGCTCGTCGAAGCACACGAGGCCCGGACCGATCCAGGGCGGCGGGAGCCCGGCGTCCGGCACGAAGAGGCGCTCGCCCCCCGCCTCGGCGGCGAGGGCCCGGTAGCGCGCCACCTTCTCGAAGGCGGCCCGTGAGACGAGGGGGCCCATGAAGACGCGCTCGTCGAGCGGCGACCCCGCGCGCACGCCGCCGAGCACGCGTTCGAGCTTCTCGCGGAAGCGATCGAAGACCGCCTCCGCCACGAACAGGCGCGAGAGCGACGTGCAGCGCTGGCCGGTGGTGGCGCAGATCGAGACCGCCGCCTCGGCCACGGCGAGCGCGAGGTCCGCGTCGGCCAGCACGATCATGGCGTTCTTGCCGCCCATCTCCAGGGCGAGGAGCTTGCCCGAGTCCAGGGTGGCCTCGGCCAGGGCGCGTCCCACCGCCCAGGAGCCGGTGAAGAGGATCCCGTCCACGGCCGGGTGCAGGGCGAGCGCGCGCCCGGTCTCGGCACCTCCCTGCACCAGCTGCAGGACTCCCTCTGGCAGCCCCGCCTCCCGCCAGGCACGGGTCATCCAGTCGCCCACGGCGGGGGCCCGGTCACTCGGCTTGAGCACCACCGTGTTGCCGGTGGCCAGGGCCGGCACCACGTGTCCATTGGGGAGGTGGGCCGGGAAGTTGAAGGGCCCGAGCACGGCCAGCACGCCGCGCGGCCCGAACTCGGCCCGGGCCGCGGCGTCCGCCTCGATGGGCGCCACGAAGCGCATGCCCTCACCCAGGGTGGCCTCCACCTTGGCCGGCAGGAGCGCCGCCTCGCTGCGGGCGTCCCAGAGCGCCTTGCCCACCTCCCGGGCCAGCAGGCGGGTGAGCTCCTCGTGGCGCTCGCGGGCCACGTCGGCGAAGCGGCGCAGCACCGCGGCGCGCGCCTGGAAGCCGGCGTCGCGCCAGGCCGGGAAGGCGGTCTGCGCCCGCGCCACGGCGGCGTCCAGCGCCGCCGCGTCGGCCACCGGGAAACGCCCGAGCTCATCCGCGGGGTCGGCGGGGGAGATGCTGCGGAGGATCTCGCTCACGGTTCTAGGGGAGTGGGGTCACCGCCACGCGGTCGCCGGCCCGCACGCCGAGGGCGTCGCGGCACGTAGCGGAGACGATGGGCGATTCCTCTTCGTCCAGGGGCACCACCGTGGCCCGGAAGCCGAGCTTGCCCTCCGCCAGGAGCAGCGCCAGGGCGCCGCGCAGGGGGGCGGTCTTGGCGGACGGCAGCCCCGGCAGCACCAGCTCGCGCCGCTCGCGCACCGAGACGATGGCGTCGCGCGCGGCCCCGTAGTAGGGCCCGCCGTCGAAGGGGTCCACTTGGTTCAGGGGGCGGAAGCCCACCTTCTCCAGGATGCGCAGGGCGGCCTGCGCGGAGGGCCCCGTCTGGCCGATCATGTCCTGCACGGGCTTCGGAAACAGCGTCGCGTACACCGGGTCGCGGGGAAAGAGGTCCGCGATGAACTGCTTGTTGCGCAGCGACAAGCGATCCGCTTCGCGGAAGGAGAGGCCGGTGAAGCGGGCCCCGAAGGCGTCCCACAGGCGGTTCTTGCCGGGCGCGTCGAAGGGCGAGAGCATCTCGGCGATTACCTCGCGCTCGAAGCGATCCGGATGGGCCGAGATCCAGGCGAAGCGCACGACGGAGAGCGCCTTGCCGCACTTCTCCGGGTGGCCCCGGTAGGCGGGGTCCAGGATCAGGGCGCCGATCTCCGTCGGGCCGTCGATGCTCGAGCGCAAGCGCAGCTTGGTGTGCACGAAGCGGCGCCCGAGCTCGGCGCTGCGCCGTTCCTCGCTGAAGACCTCCAGCCAGTAGTGGGGGGAGTCGGGCGTGCCGTGCTTGGCCAGGATGGCGGAGGTCCCGACGCAGCGGCCGCTCTCCAGGTCCTCCAGGGCGAAGACGAACACGCCCTCGCTCGGATCGCGCAGGTCGCCGGCGAAGGAGCGTCTCGAGACCTCGATGCGGGCGGCCAGGAATTCGGGGTCGCCAGGCAGGTTGGTGAGGTCGAGCTGGCGGGCCAGCCCCACGAGCGCGTCGAGATCGCGCTCGGCCACCGGCCGCAGGATCAGCACGAGAGCGCCCGGCCTTCCGCCACCCGCGCCAGGGCCTTCTCGAGCATGGTGAAGCCGGCCTCGAGCTCCTCGTCGGTGGTGTTGACGGGCAGCAGCATGCGGATGCGCGTCGGCTCGGAGCCGGCCGTGTAGAGCAGCAGACCCTCCTCGAAGGCCGCCTCGAGCACCGCCCGCGCCACGGCGGCGGAGCCGTCGAAGGGGACGAAGGCGTGCATGGCGCCGATCCCCTCGTAGCGTCCCACTGCCTTGGGCAGGCGTCGCGCCAGGGCCTCGTAGCGGTGGCTCACGCGCCGGCCCAGCACCGCCACGCGGCCCTCGGGGCCCAGGTAGCCCTCGCTCTCGAGCCGCTCCACGATGCGCGCGCCCACGGCCATGCCCACCGTGGCCCCCGCGTAGGTGCCGGAGACGAGCCCCGGTCGGGGCGCGTAGGCGCGGCTGAAGAGCACGGCGCTGCCCTGGAGCATCTTCCCGGCGGTCACCACGTCCACGGATTCCTCGAGGCCGAGGGTGCGGAACGCGAACAGCTCGCCCGTGCGCCCGAAGGTCTGCACCTCGTCCACCCACACCGCGACGCCGGCCTCGTGGCAGCGCGCCATGAGCGCCGCGAAGAACTCACGGGGCGCGGTGCGCACGCCGCCCTCGCCCTGCACCAGCTCGAACAGCATGCCGGCGACGCGCCCGGGATGGCGGCGCAGGTTGGCTTCCAGGGCGGCCAGGCTGCGCTCCGTGGAGCCCGGGTCGAAGGGGTCGAAGAAGGGCACGTGCAGGACGTTCCCGCGCAGGGGCAGACCCTCCCGGAAGCCCGGCTTGTCCGTCAGCTCCGCCAGGGTGGTGGTGCGTCCCGCGAAGCCACCGTCGAAGACCACCAGCCGGTCGGCCGGGTGGTGCTTCTGGAGGATCATCTTGAGGGCGTTCTCGTTGGCCATGGCCCCGGAGAGCGAGAGGAAGACGTGGCGCAGGCGCTTGCCGCCGTGCCGCAGCAGGGCCTTCGAGAGGCGCAGGTACTCGGGCCCCGGCACCAGGTGGCCCTGGAAGACCACGTCGCTGGCCGCGGCCACCACGGCGGTCTCGAGCAGGCCGCGGTCGCCGTGCCCGAAGCCGTAGACCCCGATGGCGCCGATGAAGTCGAGCTTCCAGGTGCCGTCCGCCAGGCGCACCCGGGCTCCCCGGCCGAGCCCCGAGGAGATCGCCGCCAGGAGGAGCGGGCGTCCCCGCAGGCGCTCCACCTCCCGGATCGCGCGCTGGTAGCGGCCGGGCGGGAGGGCCCGGCAGGCTGCCTCCTCGGCCACGGCGTCCAGCAGGGCCGCGGCCGCCTCCCGCACCGCCGGCGTGCCCGAGAGGGGGTCGAGGGGGCTCGGATGGCGCCGTTGGGCCATGATCGAATGCTATCGGCCCACCCGGCGTCCCGCTTGGGCGCCTTCCGTGGAGCGCTGGGATCCCGGGGGGATTTCCCGACGTTCCGGGGTTCCCCCGATGCCGCCTGCTACCTTGATTTTCCCAACTCCCGTGACGATGGATTGCCGATGGCCACCACGCGCAAGGTTCGCCGCTCCCAGCGCCGGGAGCATCGGGCCCGGACCAACGAACGGCGCCGGACGCTGGCCGCCCAGACCCCCTACCTGGGGCTGGTGCGTGCACCGGCCCAGGCCGCCTCGCTCCCGCGCGCACGGCGCGAGATCACCGTGGCCACCTACAACGTCCACCGCTGGACGGGCCTGAACGGGCGCCGGGAGCCGGACCCCGCCCGGGCCGGCTACGTGATCTCCGAGCTGGACGCCGACGTGATCGGGCTCCAGGAGGTGCTGCGGCCCTTCGGAGACGACCCCCTGGAGCGGCTCGCCGACGCCCTGCGCCTGCACCTCGTGTTCGTGACCACGCGGGTCCACCGCCTCGGCGAGCTCGGCAACGCGATCCTGTCGCGTTGGCCCATCGCGAGCGCGTCGCTCCTCGACCTCTCCTTCTCACGCATCGAACGCCGCAGCGCCGTGGCGGCCCAGGTGCACGCGGGCGAGGTCCCGCTGGCCGTGATGGCCACGCATCTCGCGCTGGTGGACCGCACCCGGCACCGACAGGTGCGGCACCTGCTCGAGCACCCGCACTTCGAAGCCGGGCCGGTCATCCTGCTGGGCGACATGAACACCTGGCGCCGCTGCCGGGCGACGCGCCACCTCGAGACGGAGCTGCGCGGCCGGGGAGAGATCAGCTGGCCGGCCAGCTTCCCCGCGGCGCGCCCGGTGCTGCCCCTGGACCGCGTCTACGCGCGCAACGCCCACGTGGTGGAGGTGCGCGCCCACCGGACCGCAGCGGCGCGCCGGGCCTCGGACCACCTGCCGGTGGTGGCGCGCGTCGCGTTCGACTAGGAGCCTGGCTCAAGAATGAGCTGGCAAGGCGGCATGCCGCCGCGCAGCGAGGCGTAGCCGAGCGCAGGCGCGCCCGCGCTGGTTGGCGCGCGACCGAGCCCTGGCGGCGCTACGGTGCAGGGAGCGCAACGCGGGCCGCGGCGATGGATCGGCGTCCGGACGTCGCGCCCAGTCTTGGGTCAAACGCCTGGCCCTGCACGCCTCAGCGCGGGCGCGCGACCTTGTAGATCACCGACGAGGTGGTGGTCAGGGTTCCGGAGGCTCCGCGCACCTCCGCGCGGCAGAACACCGTGGAGCGACCGCGCTTCTCGACCCAGCCCTCGCAGATGGCGTCCTCCCGGGCCACCGGCGCCAGGTACTGGAGCTGCAGGCTGATGGTGAACAGGTCGCGGCGCTCCGGGTAGGCGCAGCCGATGGCCGGCACCACGGTGGTGTCGATCAGGGTGGCGAGCGCACCGCCGTGCACGACGCCCGCCGGCTGCTCGAGCTCGGACCGGTAGGGCAGCCGCATGCGCGCGTAGTCCGTACGCACCTCCTCGAGGCGCAGGCCCAGGAAGCTCGGGAAGATCACGCGCTCCGCGGCGGGGAAGCGCGCCCAGCGCTCGAGCCGCTCGGGGGGGAGCGGGGCGAAGCGGGCGGCATTCGGCGCGGTGGGGTCGGTCATGGGAGCGTCAGGGTAGCTGGGCCGGGCTTCCTGCCGCGATGCGTCGAGAAAGGGCTTGATTCTTGACGCGACGCGTCTATCCTCCCGTCCCTTGCCGTCGGCCACCGACAGAACCCGTGGGCCCGCGGGCCGCTGCGCACGCGGGGCCCTCCTGGCCGCGCTTGCGGTCTCCTGCCCCCTGAGCCTGGCAGCGCCCGGGCTGGCCTCCGCCCCGCCCCGACCGCCGGCGGTGGCGCTTGCGCCGGCCCTCGCGGCTGCGGCGGTCGCAGAGCCGCCGCGCTCCGCCGACCGGCGCGTGCGCTCGATCGCGAGCCGCCTGGCAGGCCACCGCACCGGTCTCCGGCGCCCGGCCGTGGATCGCCTGGCGCGCACCCTGGTGCGCGAGGCGAACCGGCGCGGCTTCGAGCCGGAGCTCGTTCTCGCGGTCATGAAGGTGGAGAGCAGCTTCTACAACTACGCGATCTCCCGCGCGGGGGCCTACGGGTTGATGCAGATCCTGCCCTCCACGGGCGAGGCGCTGGCCCGGCGCCTCGGGATCGAGTGGAGCGGCGAGGAGACGCTCTTCGACCCCATCGCCAACGTGCGCCTGGGCATCGCCTACCTGGAGCAGCTCCGGAACCGCTACGGGCACCTTCCGACCGCGCTCGCCGCCTACAACTGGGGGCCGACTCGCATCGACCGCCGCCTGGATGGCGGAGATTCGCTGCCCGGGCGCTACGTGGGCAAGGTCTTCGACGCCTACGCGGAGCAGCTCCGACTCGGCCGCGAGGCACGTCTCACCTAGACTCCCGCCGCTGCGACACCCCTCGTCGCGTGGAGACGTGCCATGGAATGGATCGCCGATCCGCAGGCGTGGATCGCCCTGCTGACGCTCACGGCGCTCGAGCTCGTGCTGGGCATCGACAACATCGTGTTCATCTCGATCCTGGCCGGGAAGCTCCCGCCTGGCCAGCGCCAGCGGGCCTGGCGGATCGGCCTCGCCCTGGCCATGCTGATGCGGATCGCCCTGCTGCTCTCGATCGCCTGGATCATCCGGCTCACCGCCCCGCTCTTCACGGTGTTCGGCAACGAGTTCTCGGGTCGCGACCTGATCCTGATCGCCGGCGGTCTCTTCCTGCTGGGCAAGAGCACCCACGAGATCCACCAGAAGCTCGAGGGGCACGAGGCCAAGCTCTCCGCCCGGGAATCCGTGTCCTTCAAGAGCGTGATCCTCCAGATCATGCTGCTCGACATGGTCTTCTCCCTGGACTCCGTCATCACGGCGGTCGGCATGGTCCGGGAGGTGGCGATCATGGTGCTGGCGGTGGTCCTCGCCGTGGGCTTCATGATGGCCTTCGCGCGCCCGATCGGGGACTTCGTGCAGCGGCATCCCACGGTGAAGATGCTCGCGCTCTCCTTCCTGCTGCTGGTGGGCACCGCCCTCATCGCGGACGGCTTCGACCTGCACATCCCGCGCGGCTACATCTACTTCTCCATGGCCTTCTCGGTCTTCGTGGAGATGTTGAACCTGCGCCTGCGCAGGCGGCGCGTGGCGCCGGTCACGTTCCACGAGCCGTACGTGGGCCGCTAGGAGAGGCCGAGCAAGCCCGGGAGACGGTCGAGGCCCGCCGGCAGCGCGGCGCGCAGGCGCGCCCCGAACGCCTGGGTGCGTTCGAAGAGCACCTCGTTGTCGAAGGTCGCAGCCAGGGCGGCGGCCAGGCGGTCCGCCCGCAGCCGTCGGCGCGACAGGGCGGGCGGCCCGAGCCCGAGCTGCTGCACCCGCCGGGCCCAGTAGAACTGATCGGCCACGTGGGGAACCACGACCTGGGGGATGCCGGCCCGCGCCGCCGTGGTGGTCGTCCCCGCGCCGCCGTGGTGCACCACGGCGGCCAGGCGCGGGAAGAGCCGCGAGTGGGAGACGGCCCCGACCACCTGCACGTTGCCCGGCAGCGGACCGGCGCCGAGCCCCGCCCAGCCGCGGCCGATCAGCGCCCGGCACCCGAGCCGCTCCACCGCCGCGAGCACCTCCCGGGTGGTCCGGCCCGGGTCGGGATCCGTCATGCTGCCGAAGCCGAAGAAGACCGGCGGCGGCCCCGCCTCCAGGAAGTGGCGCAGCTTGGCCGGGAGCGGCGCGCCCTCGCTGGGGTGCAGGCAGGGCACCGGGTCGCAGGGCAGGCGGGCGTCGGCGGGCGGCGGGGCGAGCTCCACGTCTGCGGCGAGCAGCGGCCGCTCCGTCAGCAGGTGGCCGTACGCGTCGCGCACGGGCGGGAGACCGAGGGCGCGTCGCTGGCGGTTCAGCTCGCCCCGAAACAGCACGTCGTGCAGCGGGCGGTTGAGCCGCCAGGCCAGACGGTTCGCCCAGGCCGGGAGCGAGCCCCGCGGCACCACGAAGGGTGGGTGCTCCGCGGACGGGAGCATGATCGGACAGTACGCCACGTAGCGGTACGCCACGCCGAGGCGCTCGGCCACGGAGCGGGCGGCGAGCTGGATTCCCGCGCCCAGCACCCGGTCCGCCCCGGCCACCGCCTCGGGCAGGGCCGCGAACTGACGCGCCAGGCTCTCCCGGGCGAAGCGGGCGCCGATGCGCAGCGCGGCCACCCCGCGGCCCGTGACCACGTCGGCGTGGGCCTCCAGGAAATCACGGATGCTCACCCCCACCGCGTGGAAGGCGAGGCCGCGCTTCTCCGCCGCTCCCCGGAAGTCCGGCGGTGCGCACACCACCGGCTCGTGGCCGCGGGCCGTGAGCCACGTGCCCAGGGCGAGCAGCGGGTGGATGTCGCCCCGCGTTCCTTCGGCGGCCAGCACGATGCGCATCGCCCCCCGACCATCGAGGGGACGGGGCGGGCGCTTGAGGCTCCGAGCAGCGCCCCGGGGCCCTCAGAGCCGGCCGGGGCGGGCGTGGGCCGCGTAGTCCTCTTCCAGGATGCGCGTCACCCGTGCTGCGGTGGCCGCATAGTTGTGGGTGTGCTCGAAGTCGAGCTCGCTCGACATGGCGCCCTGCTGCACCAGCTCGCGACCGCGGGCGTTCGTGAAGCGCACGATCTCGAGCCACACCCGATGCTCCTCCCGCTCCGCCAGCTCGTGGAGCCACGGCCGCAGCCGCTCGCGCGCCTCCGGCTCGAGGGCCGCCAGCATGGAGGGCCCGAGCAGCCGCTCCTCGTCTCCCGGGCGCGGGTGCGGCTCCAGGTGCCGGAGATCGCCCGCCAGGTCGTGGCACACCTCGCGGGCCACGAAGGCCTCGCTGGCGTGGAAGCCCCACTGCTCCTCGAAGTCGCGGGTACGCTGCTGGGCGATCGCCCGGGCATGCAGCCAGGCCGCTTCGCCGGTCTGCCGCGACACCTCCCGCTCGCAGCGCTCCAGGATCTCCTCCGGCCGTCCGTGCACCGCCTCGGGATGCTCGTTCAGCCACGTGAGCACTTCCCCTCGGTCCATGACTCGACCCTCCCCCGCTTGCGGGCGACGCCGGGAGGGCGGTTGGGGAGGAGCGGGCGGGAGGTCCAGGCTACGCGGGCAACGGGTGGCAGCGGCCGGTCCGCGGCAGCAGCAGCGCCCCAGCCCGCCTCGCCGGGCGGGCCCAGCTAGCTACTTCGATTCTACCACCGCCGGGCTCGCAGGGGAACGCCGCTTCGGCCGCGCGCACGCTCCCGCACGCCCCGCGACGCGTTTCGGGGGCGCTGCCGCGCGCGCGGGCGCGGACGCCGGTGATAGGGTCGCGCCGCCGGGCCGTCCGGCGCGAGACGAGATGCCGACCGTGCTGGTGGTCGACGACCGGAGCGAGGTGCGAGCGCTCGTGGCCGAGCCGCTCGAGGCGGCGGGTCTGCGGGTCTGCCTGGCCGCCGACGGCCTGGAGGGCTGGCGGTGCTTCCGCGACGCCCGGCCGGACCTCGTGATCACCGACCTGCACATGCCCCGCTGCGACGGCCTCGAGCTGCTGCGGCGCGTGCGCTCCGTCTCCGCCGTGCCGGTGGTCCTGCTGACGGCGCGCGCCGACGTGGCCACCGCCGTGGCGGGTCTCCAGGGCGGAGCCAACGAGTACCTGCTCTTTCCGGAGCAGCTCGACCGCCTGGTGGCGCGGGCGCGCGAGCTCGTCGCAGGCTGCGGGCGGCACGCCGACGCCGTGCGTGCCGCGGAGCTCTTCCCGGGACGCAGCGTCGCCAGCTGGCGCGTGCGCGAACGCCTGCACGCCCTGGCTCCCTTGCGGGTGCCGGTGCTGGTGCGTGGCGAGCCCGGGAGCGGTCGCGACACGCTGGTGCACGCCCTGCACGACCTGGCCGGCAGCGGCGCCGCTCTCGTCGTGCTGCGGCCCCAGGCGCCTTCGGCCGGGGACCCGCGCAGCGCCCGGCTCGACGCTCCGGTCTACCTGGACGAGGTGGGGCGTCATCCGCGCGAGGCCGGGCGCCGCTGGGCGGAGCGGCTGGCTGCCGCGGACGCAGGCTCGCGGGGAGGCTTCCGTCTCTACGCCTCCACCAGCCAGGACCTCGCAGCGCTGGCCCGCAGCGGCGCCTTCGATCCGGCCCTGGCCCGGCGGCTCGCGCGCTTCTCCATCGAGCTTCCCCCACTGCGCGCCCGCAAGGCCGATCTGCCGCAGATGGTGCGCGCGCTGACCCCGCGCGTCGCCGCCGCCCTCGGTCACCCGGGCGTGCGCATGCGACCTTCCGCCGTGGCCCGCCTGCGCGCTCACGCGTGGCCCGGAAACGTGGCCGAGCTCGTGGCGGTCCTGGAGCGCGCGGTGGCCTTCGCTCGCGACGGGGCGGTGGCGGGACGCGGGATCGGGGAGGTCCTGGCCGAGTCCGTCGAGACGCTGCGGGTGCTGCGCGAGCGGCGCGGGCACTCGGAGCGGGACCGTCTGGTGGGGTTGCTGCGCGAGTGCGCCGGCAACCTGGCCGAGGTGGGACGGCGCCTGGGGCTGAGCCGCGGAGCCGTCTACTACCGCCTGCGCAAGCACGGTCTCGTGCACCCGCGGGCCTCACCGCGCCGGCCGGGAAGCAGCGCCGATCGCGGCTAGACTGGGCCGCCCATGGGTGCGCGCCCGCGACGTTCCCGCCTCCTCCCGAGCGCCCTCGCGGGCCTCGGCTTCGTCCTCGCCGCCTGCGGCGGCGGGGACCCGGGGGTGGCGCCGGCCGCGCCGCTGCGCGAGCTCGGCCCCGCCCTGCGGCCCGAGCGCCACGCGATCGGCGACTTCGTGGTGTCCTGGGAGGGAGAGCGACCCGAGACGGGACGTCTGCGCGTGGTGGCGGCCGCCGAGCCGGAGCGCGTCCTGTGGAGCACGCCTCCGGGGCGTGCCTTCGTGGGCGCCGGCCGGGGCCGCGAGCAGGTCCGCGAGGCGTACGGGCACTTCCGCGTTCGGGACCATCTCCTGGAGCGCTGCGGCGGCCAGCGGGTCGCGTCCCTGCGTCGCGTCGGCGCAGCGCTCGAGGTGTCGGGGACGCTGCGCTGCGCCTCGGGTCCCCTGGACTGGACGCTCTCCTTCGCGCCGCTGCCGGAGTCCGGCGCCCAGCTGCGCTTCGCGCTGCGGCTCGGACGCCCGGAGTTCGACCGGGTGGCGCTCGTGTGGTCCGCCGAGCGGGACGAGCGCTTCTACGGCTTCGGGGAGCAGTTCAGCCACCTGGACGTGACGGGCCGGCGCGTCCCGATCCTGGTCCAGGAGCAGGGCATCGGGCGCGGCCGCCAGCCCCTCACCTTCCTGGTCGACCTGGTGGCGGGGGCCGGAGGGGACTGGGCCAGCACCTACGCCGTGGCCCCCCACTACCTGACCAGCCGGCTGCGCTCCGTGACCCTGGAGAACGGGGAGTTCGCGCGCTTCGACCTGCGGGCGCCGGGCCGGGTGGCGGTCGAGGTGTTCGCCAACGGCATGGCCGGCCGCATCCTCCACGGCCGCAGCCCCCTCGAGCTGCTGGAGACCTATACCGAGTGGGCGGGGCGCATGCGTCCGCTCCCGGACTGGATCGGACGCGGGGCCGTGGTGGGCCTCCAAGGCGGGACGGAGCGCGTGCGCGAGGCGCACCGCATCCTGCGCGCGGCGGGCGTCCCCGTGGCGGCCTTCTGGCTCCAGGACTGGGTGGGACGGCGCCAGACGTCCTTCGGCAGCCAGCTCTGGTGGAACTGGGAGCTGGACCGGGACCACTACCCCGGCTGGGAGGAGCTCGTCGCCGACCTGCGGCGGGACGGGGTCCGCGTCCTCACCTACGTCAACGTCTTCCTGGTGGACGCCATCGAGAAGCCCAACGCACGCCGCAACCTCTTCGCGGAGGCGCGCGACGCGGGGCTCCTGGTGCGTGCACCGGACGGCGCGCCGGCCCGGGTGCGCAACTCCGACTTCGATGCGGCGCTGCTCGACCTCACCCACCCGGCGGCCCGGGACTGGATCAAGGGCGTGCTCCGGGAGCAGCTGCTCGGGGTGGGCGCCTCGGGCTGGATGGCGGACTTCGGGGAGGCCCTGCCGTGGGATGCGGTGATGTCCGACGGCACGCGAGGCCCCCACTGGCACAATCGCTACCCGGAGCTCTGGGCGCGCGTCAACCGGGAGGCCATCGAGGAGGCGGGGCTCGGCGAGGAGATCGTGTTCTTCACCCGCTCCGGCTTTACCCACAGCCCGCGCTTCTCGACGCTCTTCTGGCTGGGGGACCAGCTCGTGAGCTGGGATCGCCACGACGGCCTGGCCTCGGCGCTGACGGGGCTCCTGTCCGGCGGGCTGTCGGGCTTCACGCTCAACCACAGCGACGTGGGCGGCTACACGACGCTGCGCACCCCGATCCTCACCATCCGCCGCAGCCGCGAGCTCTTCCAGCGCTGGGCGGAGCTCTCGGCGTTCGAGGCGGTCTTCCGCACCCACGAAGGCCTGATTCCGCAGCTGAACCACCAGTTCGACTCGGACCCCCGCACGCTGCGCCACTTCGCACGCATGGCGACCCTGTACGCGGCCCTGGCCCCCTACCGGAGGCAGCTCGTCCGCGAGGCGGCGCGGCGGGGGCTGCCCCTGGTGCGCCCGCTGTTCCTGCACTTTCCCGACGACCCGCAGGCGTGGACGCTGCCGGCCACCCAGTTCCTGCTGGGGCCCGAGCTGCTGGTGGCGCCGGTCCTCGAGCCCGGACAGAGCGCCGTCACCGCCTATCTGCCGGCGGGCCGTTGGGTCCACCTGTGGTCCGGCTGCCCCCACGGATCGCTCTCGGCCGGCTCCTGGGCCTCCGTGCGCGCGCCCCGGGGCGAGCCCGCCGTCTTCTGGCGCGAAGGCTCGCCGGCCGGGAGGGGTCTGCGTCGCGAGCTCGCGGAGCGGGGTCTCGCCACGCCCGAGCCCGCCGCCGCCTGCCCGAAGCCCGTGCTTCGTGGCGCGGCGGGCTGAGGGCCCGTAGAATCGGCGCCGGGGTGAGGGGGCGCTTCCCGGCCAGCGGACCGGAGTTTCGTTCTTCTGCGCGACACGAGGGATCGCTCCGCGCCGAGCGGGATGCCCTGCGCCGCCGCTGCGCGGAGCTCGAGGAGCTGTATCGGGCCCTGGCGGAGCACTCCAACGACCTGGTCGGCACCCTCGACGCCCAGGGGCGCGTCCTCCACACCAGCCCGAACCTGCGCCGCGTGCTCGGCATCGACCCGGATGCCGTGCGCGGCCGTTCCTTCCTGGAGCTCGTGCACCCGCACGACCGAGCCGCCGTGGGGCAGGCCATCGAACGTGGGCGTGGGAGCGGCGAGGCCCAGTACGCCCTCTTCCGCCGCCAGCACGCCGACGGCTCGTGGCGCTGGTTCGAGAGCTGGGGACGCCGTTACCGGGGCGCCGACGGCGAGCCGCGTGCGGTGGCCGTCTCCCGGGACGTGACGGAGCGTCGCCACCTCGAGCTCCTGCAGGAGCGCCAGACGACGCTGCTCCAGGAGATCGCCCGCGGGCTCGGGCGGGACCCGGCCCTGGAGGCCCTGGCGGAGCTCGTGGAAGCCTCCGCGCCGGGGCAACGCTGCGCGCTGCTCCTGGGGGGGCCCGGCGAGACGCTGCGCGTGGCGGCGGCGCCGAGCCTGCCGGAGCTTCGCTCGAGAGCCATTCCGGCCAACGGCTGCGGCCTGGCCTCGTTTGCCCCGGAGGCGGCCCCTCCGGATCTGCGCTGGTGCTGGTGCGAGCCGATCCTGCTGCCGGGGGGCCGTCGCGCGGGCCTCGTCGCTCTCCTCGGCCCCGAGCGACGCCCGCCCACGTCCTTCGACCGCCGCCTGCTCGGGACGGCCGTCCATCTGGCCAGCCTGGTGCTGGCGCGCGACGAGGCGGAACGCGAGCGCGCCCGCCTCGACGAGCAGCTGCTCCAGAAGCAGAAGCTCGAGAGCCTCGGTCTGCTGGCGGGCGGCATCGCCCACGACTTCAACAACCTGCTGACGGGCATCCTCGGCAACGCGGAGGTGGCTGCGGAGACGCTCGCGCCGGATCACGCGGCGCGAGCCATGCTGCGCGACGTGGTGGACGCCGCCACGCAGGCGGGGCTGCTCACCGGGCAGCTGCTCGCCTATGCCGGACGGGCGCCCACCCGCATGCAGCTCACGGACCTCTCGCAGCGGGTGCGGGAGACGGCCAGGCTGCTGGCCTCCGCGCTGCCGCCCGGCGTGCAGCTCGAGCTCGAGCTCGACGAGACCCTGCCGGCGATCCGGGCCGATGCGGCCCAGATCCAGCAGGTGGTGATGAACCTCCTGCTGAACGCGATCGAGGCCGTGGGGGCGGGGGAGGGCGCCGTGCGGCTGCGCACCGCCGCCGAGTCGCTGGCCGCGGAGGACACCGCCGACCTGGAGACGGGGCCGGGCTGGCGGCCGGGCCTGCACGTGCTGTTCGAGGTTCGCGACGACGGTCGCGGCATGGACGATGCCACCCGGGCCCGCATCTTCGACCCTTTCTTCACCACCAAGTTCACGGGCCGCGGCCTCGGCCTGGCCGGGGTGCTCGGAAGCGTGCGCCGTCACGGCGGTGCGCTGCGCGTGGAGAGCAAGCCGGGGGTTGGCACCACCTTCCAGGTCTATTGGCCGGCCGAGGGCGGAGCGGCGCAGCCGGAGCCGGTGGCGCGCGCAGCGCTCCCGGCCGTCGAGCGGTGGCGCATCCTCGTGGTGGACGACGAGGCGACGGCGCGACGCGCGGCGGCGCGCATCCTGGAGCAGGCGGGCCACCAGGTCGCGACGGCTCGGGATGGGAGCGGGGCGCTGCGGTGCCTGCGGGCGGCGGGAGGCTTCGACCTCGTCCTGCTCGATCTCACCATGCCCGGCATGGGCGGGGAGGAGACGCTGGCCGCCCTCCGCGCCGTGCACCCGGAGGTGAGGGCGCTGCTGGTGAGCGGGCATCCCTCTGCCGGGGTGGCGCAGCGGGGGGCGGCCCGGTGGGCCGGCTTCGTGTCGAAGCCCTTCACGGCGTGCACGCTGCTCGCCGCGGTGCAGACGGCCCTCGGGGCCACGGCGCCGGCTACTCGATCGCGAACGTCGCCGTGATGCGGACGCTGAGCTCGAGCTCCCCGGGCTGCACCGGCACTTGGGCCATGGCCTCGGCCCGGGCGAAGTACGGGCCCGGGATCGGCCCGGGAGCCCCCGCCTCCTCCAGCCGCAGCAGCCGCCCGAGCCTCACCCCCGCCGCCTGGGCGTAGAGCTCGGCCTTGCGCTGCGCGTCGGCCACCGCCCGTTTGCGGCCCTCGTCCAGCAGGGCGGTCGGCTCGCCCACGGAGAACGCGATCCCGTGCATGCGGTTGGCGCCGGCCGTCACGAGCCGGTCCAGCACGCTGCCGATCCCCTCCAGCTCCCGCACCCGCACGCGCACCACGTTCGACGCCTGGTAGCCCACGAGGCGCGGCACGTCGCGCTGCTCCGGGTCCGGCCGGTACTGGGGAGACACGTCGAACTGCTCGGTCTGGATGTCCTTGCCGGCGATTCCCGCCTCGCCGAGGGCGGCCAGCACCCGCTGCATGGCCTGGCTGTTCTGCTCCACCGCCGCTGCCGCCGTCTTCGCTTCAGTGACGACGCCGGCACGGACCGTCGCCGTGTCGGGCGGCGCCGCGATCTCGCCGGCACCGGCCACGGTGATGGAGGGCGTCGATGCGAGGTCCCCCTGCGCCGCCACGCTGCGCCCGCCCCCCAGGACGATCAGGACGATGCCGATGGCCGCTCCCCACTTGCCCATGCTGCCTCCCTGCCCGGCTCGGCCCTCGCGGGAGCCCGCCGCCGCACGCCCGCAAGGATGCAGCTTGCCGCCGGCGGCGCCAGCGGGTAGAAGGGGCTCGTGGGTGGGGCTTCGATCCGCCTCGCCGCCGCCGGGCTGGCGGCGACCCTGGCCCTGGGCTGCGCGAGCTTCCAGGCGGCGCGCCTCTACGGAAGCGGCAGCCAGGCCCTGGAGCGAGGCGATCCCCGGGCGGCGATCGTCGCCCTGGAGCGGGCGGCCGAGCTGGCCCCCCACGCCTCGGAGATCCAGAACCACCTGGGCCTCGCCTATCGGGCCGACGGGCGTGAAGGGGAGGCGCGTGCCGCCTTCCGCCGCGCCCTGCACCTCGACTGCGACAACCGGGCTGCGCGCACCAACCTGCGCGCCGCGGAAGCCGCGGCGGGCGCACCGTGAGCGGCGACGACGACGACCGGGACCGCGACGAGCGCCCGCGACGCTCCTGGCGCGAGATCGACCGCATGCGCGACCGGCCGCGCGAGCGCGCCTCGGGGCAGGGGCAGCCACGCGGCCCGGCCGCCGAGGCCCGCGCCCGCGATGCGACCCGGCAGTACCTGAAGCAGATGCAGGACGAGCTCTTCGCCGAGCACCCCGCTGGCCGCGAGGGCGAAGCCCTGGCGCGTGCCGTGCGCGACGCCCACGGGACGCCGGGCCTCGCCGACGCGTGCCGCGCCTACCTGGAGGCGCTCGGACCACCCCGGGATGCCGGGCTGATCTCCGCCTTCCTGGACGCGCGGGACGCGGAGGTCGTGGTGACGATGCTGCGCGCCCTCGAGGACGCGGTGGCAAACCACGGTTTCCAGGCCGGCACGGGGCTGCGCGGGCAGCTGCGCATGCTCGCCGACGGGCTCGACGACGCGGCGGCCGAGGCGGCCGAGGCGGTGCTGGCGCGGCTGTGAGCGGACGTCGCACCATCCCTATTCTACACTTCCCGCATGGCTCAGGAAATCGAGCGGGAGACCCTGGCCCGGTACCTGGAAGAGCACAATCTCAAGCGCACCCGGCAGCGCGAGGCGATCCTCGAGGTATTCCTGAAGATCACGGGTCACATCACGAGCGACGAGCTTCACCAGCGGGTCCGGGACCGCCACCCCCACATCGGGTACACCACCGTCTACCGCACCATGAAGATCCTGTGCGATGCCGGCCTGGCCAGCGAGCGGCACTTCGACGACGGCCTCACTCGCTACGAGATCCGTCACGAGCATCACGACCATCTGGTGTGCGTGCGGTGCGGCAAGATCGTCGAGTTCGAGTGCCAGATGATCGAGTCTGCCCAGGACCGCATCGCCAGCGAGTACGGTTTCCGCCTGCTGCGCCACCGGCACGAGCTGTACGGGCACTGCTCCCGCTGCCGCGACGAGTGACGGGACGCCGGCTCGCCGGGCTGGCGGCCCTGGCGGCCCTGCTGGGCGCCGCCGGCGCCGCCGGCGCCGCCGCCCAGGCGCCGCCGCGCCTCGTCCTGCTCCTGGTGGTCGACCAGCTCCGCCCCGAGGCGCTGGACCCGGCCCGCCCGGGGGGCCTCGGACGCCTGGCCCGCGAGGGACGGGTGTTCGTCGACGCCTTGCTGGACCACGCCGCCACCGAGACGTGCCCCGGCCACGCGGCCATCGCCACCGGGCGGCACCCGGGACGGGTGGGCATCCCCGGCAACCAGTGGGTGGATGCGGCCCGGGGCGCGCTCGTGTGGTGCGTGGAGGATCCGGCGGCGGACGCGCACACCTTCGGCACCCGCCTGGGACGCTCACCCCGGCTGCTGCGCACCGACGCCCTCGGCGACTGGCTGCGGGCCGCCCGGCCGGAGAGCCGCGTCCACGCCGTCTCCGGCAAGGACCGCGGCGCGATCCCCCTGGGCGGCCGCCGGCCCGCTGGCGCGTTCTGGCTCGAGCCCGAAGCCCTGGGCTTCACGACGAGCCGCTACTACGCGGCGCGTCTGCCCGCATGGCTCGAGCGCTTCAACGCCGTGGCGTTGTGGGAGGGCCTGCCGGCGCGCTGGCAGCACGCGGACGGCTCGTCTGCAAACGGTGCCCGGCCGGACGACAGCCCGGGCGAAGCGCCGCTCTTCGGGCGCACCAGCGGACATCCCGTGCTCGGGCTCGATCGCAGGCAGACGCTCGAGACGCTGTCCTTCACGCCCTTCCTGGACCGGGCAACCCTCGACCTGGCGCGGGTGCTGGTGGCCGAGGAAGCGCTCGGGGCCGATGCGACGCCGGACCTGCTGGCGCTCTCCCTCTCGGCCACGGATCGCGTCGGCCACCTCTACGGGCCGGGAAGCCAGGAGGTGCACGACCTGCTGCAGCGTCTCGACGCCTGGCTCGGCGAGCTGCTCGAGTTCCTGGAGGCGCGCACCGCAGGGGGCGGGCTGCTGGTGGCGCTCACCTCGGACCACGGCGTCCTCGAGCTGCCCGAGTGGGGGGCCGCCACCGGGGGTGGCGAATGCCCGGTGCCCGGGGGCCGCGTGGACGCCCGGGCCCTCGGGGCCCGGCTCGAGCAGCGCCTGGCCGAGCGCTTCGGCGAGCCCGGCCTGAAGCACGCGACGTGGATGCTGCAGGCGGGCTTCGAGCTCTCGGTGAACCGGCCCCTCGCCGCCGCGCGCGGCGTCGATGCAGCGCGAGTGGCGCAGGCGGCGGGCGAGATCCTGACGGCGGAGCCTGGTGTCGCGCGCACCTGGAGCGTGGAGGAGCGGCGCGCGGGCCGCGGACCCACGCCCTTCGCGCCGCTCTACCAGCGAGCCTTCGACCCGGAGCGCTCCGGCGACCTGGCGGTGCAGCCGGTGCGCGACTGCCTGCTGTCGCCCTTTCCGACCGGTACCTCCCACGGCTCGCCCTATCTCTACGATCGGGAGATTCCCCTGGTCTTCTGGGGCGCCGGCGTCCGGCCGGGCCGGGTGCGCGGCCGGGCCTCCGCCGTGGACGTGGCGCCCACCCTGGCGGCGCGGCTCGCCGTGCCCGCGCCCCCGGACTTGGACGGGCGCGTCCTCGACCTGGGCGCGCACCCCTGACCGGCGCCCGGGCCCTCGCCACGCCGGCCCCGGGTCAGGCTCCTACGCGAACTGCCCGGCCAGCCCCCGCAGCACCAGGCCGACCAGCAGATACGCCACCACCGCCACCGCGCTCACGAAGAAGGCGCGGCCGGTGTCCACGTCCAGGGCCTGGCGCACCGCCCGGATGAAGGCGACCAGCGTCATGGCCAGCACGGCGACGCCCAGGATCGCCTGCAGCACCAGCACCGGGATCAGGGCGAGCACCAGCAGGATCTGGGGGGCGAACACGAAGCCGAGCGTCCGCAGCAGCTCCTCGAAATCCGAGGTGTGCCCGAACATCCGCACGCCGATCAGCCACACCACGGCGGTCCAGGCCAGCCAGCCCACGAAGCAGCCCACGAGGCCCGCCACCATGCCCTCGGCGCCGAGCGTTCCGATCGCGGCGATGGCGTTTGCAATCCCGGCCAGGCCGACCACGCCGGCCGCCTGGCCGATGGCGTCCTTGTCGTGCTCCACCTCCTCGTACACGGTCGCGTCGAGCTTCAGGGCTCCGACGAGCCGCTCCACGAAGGTGCGCGGGCCCGGCGCTCCTCCCGCCTCGCCCCCCGCTCCGGCGCCATAGCTCTGCTGCGTCATGCTCTGCCTCCTTTACGGCTCGGGCCCAGGTCGTCGCGCTCCTGACCACCTGCCCCCCGGCAGCCAGAGGGATTCCAGCATCGCCCAGGAGCCTTCTAGAGTCGAGGGGATAGAGGCCGTTGCTGCCGGCAGGGCGAGGGGCCGCCGGAGCTGCGTTGACAGACCGGGCCGCGGTCGTTTAGGCTCCAATCGAAATTGAATTTCAATTTCTGGAGCCGTGCGGCCCCGGACGTCGGAAGGCCCTCCCCCATGCGCGACGCAGCTTGCGCCCCCGCCCGCCCGCCGCGCCCTCCCGCCGCCGGCGACTGCCGCTGCCTGTGCGGCAACCTCCTGGCCCGCATCGTGCCGGGCGGTGTCGAGCTGCGCTGCCGGCGCTGCAAGCGACACGTGGTAGTTCCCTGGGAGGGTTCCGAGCCCCCGCTCGGCGCCGGAGCCCTGCCTTGAACCCCGTCCGATTCCTGAGGCCAGAGGACGCGATCCCCGAGCCCCACCGCCGCGAGGCAGGGAGGTGGCGATGGCTCGGGCCACGCACGCTGGAGTCCTGGTCGGATTGCTGATGCTCACCGGAGCGCCCGTCGGCGCGCAGTCGGATGCGGACCTCGCCCGGGAGGACCGCATCTCGGATCTCGAGCGCAAGGTCGAGATTTTGACCGAGGAGCTCGAACGGGTGCGCTCCGAGGCGGCTGTGCCCAGCGAGCCGAGCGGGTATTCGGCCCGCTACGGCTATGCGCCCGCCGCCTCGAAGGTGTACGGTCTGACCCGCGGGCTCTCCCTCGGCGGCTACGGCGAGGGTTACTACACCAACTTCCTGCACGACGACGGAGCCGGTGCCGACCCGGATCGCACCGAGAAGGGACCCGCGCTCGCTGCCAGCGAGGCCCTGGACCAGACCGACCTGCTCCGCCTCGTCCTCTACGTGGGCTACAAGTTCAGCGAGAACATCGTCTTCAACTCGGAGATCGAGTTCGAGCACGCCAGGACCGGCGGCGCCAGCGCGAGCGCCGGCGAGGGCAGCGTCTCGGTGGAGCTGGCCGCCCTCGACTTCTTCCTGCACGACGCCGTGAACGCCCGCGCCGGGCTTCTGCTGCTGCCCATGGGCTTCCTGAACGAGATCCACGAGCCGCCCTTCTTCCACGGCGTCCAGCGGCCGGAGGTGGAGACCCGCATCATCCCGAGCACCTGGCGGGAGAACGGGGCAGGCGTCTTCGGGCACCTGGGAGAGGACCTCGAGTACCGGGCCTACGTGGTGAACGGCTTCGCCGGCTCGCTCTTCACCGACCGGGGCGTGCGGGACGGGCGCCAGAACGGCAACCGCGCCTTCGCCGAGGACCTCGGCTTCGTGGCGCGCCTGGACTGGACGCCGACGCCCGGATGGCTGCTCGGCGGATCCGTGTACACGGGAAAGTCCGGCCAGGACCTGGAGACCCCGGCGGGCGTCCGGCTGCCCGGCGCCCGCTTCACCTTGTGGGAGCTGCACGGCCAGTATCGCCGGGGCGGCCTCGAGACCCGGGCGCTGTTCAGCCTGGGCCGGCTTGCCAACGCCGACGACCTGAACCTCGCCCTCGCTCGTCCTGCCGACGCGCCCATCGCCGAGCGCATGCTGGGCGGCTACCTGGAGCTGGCCTACGACGTCTGGCCGTGGCTGTTCGAGTCGGAGAAGTACCTGGCGCCCTTCCTGCGCGTCGAGTACGTGGACACCCAGGACGAGGTGCCCGGCGGCTTCACCGCGAACCGCAACCGCGCCTTCTGGCTCGCCACCACGGGACTCTCCTTCAAGCCGCATCCGAACGTGGTGCTGAAGGCCGAGTACCGCAACTTCCAGGCCCGCTCCGGCGACATCCCCGACGAGCTGAGCGTGGGCATGGGCTTTGCCTTCTAGGCGCATCGGCGCAGCGCTCCTGGCCCTGGTGCTCGCAGGCGGGCTGGCCCCGTCGGCCCGCGCCAAGGTGTTCGCGAGCCGGGAGGAGGCCTTGGCCGCCGCCTTTCCCCAGGCGGAGCGGGTGGAGGCCGAGCACCACTTCCTCAGCGAGGCGCAGAAAGCGGAGGTGGAGCGGATCGCCCGCGCGCCGCTGGACTCGCGCCTGGTGACCGTCCACGTGGGCCGCCGCGGGGACGCGGTGCTGGGCTACGCCTTCCTGGACCTCCACACGGTGCGGACGCTCCCGGAGGCGCTGCTCGTGGTGCTCGCCCCCGATGGCTCCGTACGCAGCCTGCGGGTGCTCGCCTTCCACGAGCCGCCCGAGTACCTGCCGCCCCCGCGCTGGCTCCAGCAGTTCGAGGGCCGGTCCGCGGATGCGCGCCTGCGCCTCCAGCGCGAGGTGCACGGCATCGCGGGGTCCACGCTGTCGGCCCAGGCGGTGACCCGGGCGGTGCGGCGGGTGTTGGCTCTCTACCAGGTGGTGGTGGCGGGCGGCGAGTGAGGCCAGCGTGCGCTTCATCGTGACCGGGGAGTGGAGCCGGAATCGGCTGCTGCAGGGGATCGTCCTGCTCTACCTCGTCTTCGTGGTGGCGCTCTGGTGGACCAACGTGGGGCTCTACTTCGGCAAGATGGGGCTCACCTATGCGTCGGTGGTGGAGTACTACCTCGGCTCGGAGGAGCGCTTCCTCACGCCGCGCAGCGCCCAGGCCATGCTCGAGATCGCCCACTTCCATCTCTTCGCCATGGGCCTGCTCCTGCTGGTGCTGACCCACGTGATGCTCTTCGTCCCGGTCGCCAACGCCACCAAGCTCGGGCTGATCGTCGTTCCCTTCGCGGCGGCGCTGCTCGACGAGGGCGCCGGCTGGGGGGTCCGTTTCCTGCACCCGGCCTTCGCGTGGGCCAAGATCGCGGGCTTCCTGCTGCTCCAGGCGAGTCTGGCGGTGCTGGTGGGGGTGTCCCTCTGGGCCATCTTCCGGGGCAGCGCCGAGGAATATCGCAGCGGCGAGCCGGACGTCCCCGGGCAGGAGGACCCGCGCGGGTGAGGGCGCGGGTGCGCCTCGCGGCGCTGCTTCTCGGGGCGGGGCTGGCGCCCGTCCCGGCCCTGGCCGGGCCGGCGGCGAGTGACGGCCGCTACGTCATGGGCACGGTGCTCGAGATCACCCTGGCCGACGCGCCGGATGCGAGCGCGGCCCGCCGCACCCTCGACGTGGTCTTCGCCCGGGCCTCGCGTCTCGACGCCCTCTTGAGCCGCCAGCGCCCCGACAGCGCTCTGGCCCGGCTCAACCGCCACGCGGGCGCCGGACCCCAGGCGGTCGATCCGCACCTGGCGCGCCTGCTGGCCGAGTCGATCGCGTGGTCGCGGGCCACGGCCGGGAGCTTCGACGTGACCGTGGGGCCGCTGGTTCGGCTATGGGAGGAGGCCGCCCGCCGCGGCGCGCCGCCGACGCCGGCGGAGCTGGCCGGGGCCCGGGCGCTGGTCGGGGCGGACGGGCTCGACGCGGCCCCGCCGCGCCGGGCCGAGATCCGCCGGCCCGGGGCCTGCGTGGACCTGGGCGGGATCGCCAAGGGCTATGCCCTCGATCGCCTGGCCGAGCAGCTGCGGGCGGCGGGCCACGGGCGGGCGCTGCTCTCCTTCGGCCAGAGCAGCGTGTGGGCGCTCGGGGCGCCGCCCGACGCCGAGGGCTGGCGCCTGCTCGTGCGCGATGGTGCCGACGGCTACGCGGGCCTGGTGACCCTGCGCGACCAGGCGCTGGCGGTCTCCGGCAGCCTCGGCCAGTGGAGCGAGATCGCGGGACGTCGCTACGGACACGTGATCGATCCACGCACCGGGCTCCCGCTCGTGCGGCGTGCCCAGGCGGTGGTGGTCGCCCCCCGCGCGTCCGGAGCGGAGGCGCTGGCCAAGGCGCTGCTCATCCTGCCCGCCGCGGAGGCGCTCGGTCTGCTGGAGGCGCAGCCCGGCGTGGAGGCGCTTCTGCTCGCCGAGGGGCGCCGCTGGGAGACCTCCGGCTGGCGCGCCGCTACGCGCTTCGAGGCCGTGGCCGCGCCGCCGCCTCAAGCCCCCTCTTCCACCCAGGCCTCGAGATCCTCCGGGAGCTCGTAGTGGTCGTCGGCGATGCGGCCTGCGAGCGCGCCCAGATTCGCCTGGAACATCTCATCGAAGTGCGCCTCGATGCGTGGGCTGAAGAGCCCGATGGCGCGCAGCGTCGGGATCACGAAGCCGCGCACGGGACCGCGGCGACCTCCGGTGCGCTGGAGCTCGGCGAAGATCACGTCCCGTTCGCCCTGGATCTTCTGGATCGCCTCCTGGACGTCGATCCCTGCCAGGCTCCAGATCTCGAGCACGCTGTCGCGCATCGAGACGCCGCCCCGCGAGTCCACCAGCTTGCGCGCGGATTCGAAGGCGAAGTCCTCGATCTCGGCGCGCTTGGCGTCCGAGACCGTTGGCACCACGGCCGAGAGGTACTTGATGCCGTATCCGGTGTGGCGCGCTTCGTCGCGCGAGACCAGGGTGAGGAGGTCCCGGAGCAGCGGCTCGTCGCTCTGATTGCGCATGTCCCGGAAGCTGTAGAGGGCGATCCCCTCGGTCACGACCTGCATGCCCACGGCCTTGAGCATCCAGTCGTCGGTGGCGAGGACCGCGTCCAGCAGGCCCTTCAGCGCCGGCGCGATCGGATGCACCTCGTCGAGCTTGCGGATGTAGGCCGCGAAGACCTCCACGTGACGCGCCTCGTCGAGGGTCTGGGTCGAGGCGTAGTACTTGGCGTCCATGTGCGGCACGGCGTTCACGAGCTGGGCCGCCACCATGAGCGCCCCCTGCTCGCCGTGCAGGAAGTTCGAGAGCAGGAAGGCGGCGCTACGTCGCGAGACCTCCCA
Source organism: Myxococcota bacterium (assembly GCA_041611735.1). GTDB lineage: Bacteria > Myxococcota_A > UBA9160 > UBA9160 > PR03 > JBFIML01. The sequence goes on from JBFIML010000030.1 coordinate 29,335, forward strand.
GCGCGTCTCCGCGGGGAGCGAGCTCCAGAAGCGCGTCTTCTGGATCGGGAGGCCGCCCACCGAGAAGGTGCGCGAGAAGCCCTCGCGGTCGATCTCGCGGGTCCAGTCGAGGTCGCGCAGCGCGATCCACTGCCGCTCCAGGGCGTTGGCGTACAGGGTGCGGAGCTCGTCGATCTCGGGCTCGTAGTTCCAGTTGTAGACCGCATTGAGCGCGGCCCGCACGGAGTCGTTGGGGACGGGGTGCTTCGGAGAGAGTTCGGTCGCCAAGTGGGGGTCTCCTCGGGCGCAACCCGGCCAGTGTATCCGAGATCGGGCGAGGCCCTCAGTCCTCCAGTACGAGGGCCACGGGAAGCTCGTCGCGGTCCACGGCGGGCGGCGGGTGGTGGGCGGCGAGCATGGCGCCGCAGCGCCGCACCGCGGCCTCCAGACCGTCGGCGGGTCGCCCCTCCCGGAGCCCCGCCACGGCCAGGCGCACGATCTCCTCCCAGCTCTCGCCCGCCACCAGCGCGCGGTCGATGCCTTCGTCGGCGAGCACCACGACCCGGCGCTCGAGCAGCGTCACGAAGACCAGGATCCCGGTCCGATGCGCGGTGCGCGCGAGTCCGTGCTCGGCGAAGGCGCGCCGGGCGCGTTCGGCCACGCGCTCCCCCACCAGCGCGGCCGGCAGGAGCCCGCGTCGCACCCGCTCCAGGCGCGCCAGCCCGTGGCCCGTCGCGAGCGCGCCGGCCTGGGCCGCCAGGTAGACCCAGGCGGGGAGCGGCGGAGCGAACAGCCAGAGTCCGACGAAGGCCAGGGCGGCCAGTGCCACCCCGAGGCGCCAGCCGACGCTTCCGTACTCGTCGCAGGCGTGCACCACCACCACGACGATCTCGCCCGCGGTGTCGCGCTCGGCTTCGAGCACCGCACGCTCGATGCGCAGGCGGTCGGCGGGGTCGAGGAGTCGGGAGGGTCGCACCGGCTACCAGCGTCCCGAGGCGCCGCCGCCCCCGAAGCCGCCCCCGCCGCCCCCGAAGCCGCCGCCTCCTCCGCTCCAGCCGCCGTCCCAGCCGGAGCCCGATCGCCCGAGCCCGCGCCGCAGCGTCCCCGGCGAGGTGGCGAACCAGCCCACCAGGGCGCCCAGGGCGAAGGCGACCCCTGCCCACGCCAGCACGCGCAGCACGACGTAGGTGACCACGCCGCTCACCGCGCCCGCCGCCACGGCGCCCTGGACCCGACGCCGGCGGAAGGGGGCTGCGACCAGGAAGGCGAGCACCGACGTCCAGACCACCAGGGTGGCCGGGTCCGCGGATGGCCCTTCATCCGCCCGGGGCCGCCGCGTCGCGGGGATCCGCTCGCCCCGGGCGGCCTTCATGAGTGCATCCACTCCGGCCTCGATCCCGCCCGCCAGGTCGCCGGAACGGAAGTGCGAGAACATCACGTCCTCGAGCACGCGCTTCGCGATGGCGTCGGGGACCACCCCTTCGAGGCCGTAGCCCACCTCGATGCGCGCCTGCCGGTCGTCGGGAGCCACCACGACCACGATCCCATTGTCGAGCCCCGCGTGGCCGATGCCCCAGGTCTCGGCCACGCGCAGGGCGAACTCCTCGATGGGCTCGCCGGCCAGGGTCGGCACGGTGAGCACCACGATCTGGTGGGTGGTCTCGGCTTCGAACTGCTCGAGGCGTCGTTCGAGGGCCGCGGCGCGCGCGGGCGCGAGGACGCCGGCGGTGTCGTTGACGCGCCCCTCGAGGCTCGGGACTTCGAGGGTGGCCGGCGCCGGGATCGCGACCCCGAGCGCGGCGAGTCCCAGGGCGGCAGCCAGCGCCGCCCGAGTGCCCGCCCAGCGGCGGGTGCTCAGAATCGCACCTCCGGGGGCTCCTCGGTGCCCGGCCGGGCCTCGAAGCCGGGCCGGACCTCGGCGCCCAGCAGGAAGCGAGCGGTCAGGTTGGTGGGGAAGTAGCGCACCAGCTTGTTGTACTCCTCCACGGCCTCGATGTAGCGCTTGCGCGCCACGGCGATGCGGTTCTCGGTGCCCTCGAGCTGCGCCTGGAGATCCCGGAACGACTGGGTGGCGGAGAGCTGTGGGTACTGCTCGACAACCACGAGCAGCCGGCCGAGGGCGCGGGAGAGCTCGCCCTGGGCGGCCTCGAACTTTGCGAAGGCCTCGGGGTCGTCCAGGAGCTCGGGCCCGGCCTGGATGCCCGTGGCCCGCGCCCGGGCCTGCACCACCGCCTCCAGGGTCTCGCGCTCGAAGTCCGCGGCGCCCTTCACCGTCGCCACGAGGTTGGGCACGAGGTCCGCCCGGCGCTGGTACTGGTTCCCGACCTCGGCCCAGGCGGCCTTCACCCGCTCGTCGGCGCCTTGGATGCGGTTGTAGCCGCAGCCGGCAGCGCCGAGGCAGGCCACCAGCAGGGCCGCGAGGATCCTGGCTCTCGTCACGTCGATTCCTCCCGGGGCGACAGGCGCGCCAGTCTACCGGAAGGCCGCCGCAGGGGGCTCAAGCGGATGGGCCCGAGCTCCGATCTCCTGGCCGTGGCCAAGGACCTCTCCTGCCCCGTCTGCCAGGCGGACATGCCCCTCTCCGGGGACGAGAAGACCGGTGAGGAGGTGTACTGCGCCTACTGCGGCGCCCCCTGCAAGGTCCTGCGCGGCAAGGACAACGACGAGATCGAGCTGGAAGAGGATTTCTAGGCGGGCGCGTTCTCATTGACTTCTTCCGAGGCGGACCCGACAACCGACCCCGGAGCGAGAAGAAGTCAATCAGTCAAGAACGTCCCCCTACGGCAAGAAGCGGCCGGGGTGCTGGAGCTTGCGGGGCAGGTACTCGTCGATCACGTAGTTGAGCCCCCACTTGGCGAGGGCCTGCTGCTCGGCCCGCACGCCCATCCCCACCAGCTGCTCGAGGGCCTGCCGCCACGGCTTGTGGCGCTGGAAGAAGGGATCGTTCTTGAGCGCGTCCCGGGCCCGCTTCACGTCCACGTCCTTCAACGGATGGGTCGGAAGCTCGTACTCGACGATGTCCTGGGGAGTGACCCCCAGGAAGCGCGCGCTGGGTACGCAGAAGAAGCGGTTGATGTGGGCCGCCGAGCCCGAGCCGACCTTGATGGTGCGGTAGATGTTGGCGATGCCGTACGGGTCGCAGTCCACGAAGGCGTAGACCGGCAGACCGTGCTCGTCCGCCAGACGCCGGACGAAGCGTCGTACGGAGCGGGTGGGGACGCCCCCCATCTCGACCAGGATGCAGTTGGCGCGCTCCCAGAAGCGGTGCGACTGCAGGCGCTGGAACATGCCCCCGGTCTCGATCAGCAGCACGAAAGCGGCGGTCGTCTCGAAGTCGAGCCCTTCCACGGAGGAGGGCACCGAGTAGGCGCCGGAGCCGAAGGCCGTGCAGTCGATGCGGGAGACCCGCCCCGTGGAGTCCCGGTCCACCACCACCAGCGGGCCAGACACCGACCCGCCGTGCTCCTCGGGGTAGAAGCGCAGCTGCTCCCGCGCCACCTGGTGCACGCTGAAAAGCGCCTCGATGTCGTCCATCACCGTGTCCGACTCCACCTGCTCGTCGAACTTGCACTCCTCCCAGTTCTTGGAGATGTAGTAGGCCTCCCGCTTGGTGGCGAAATCGCTGTTCTGGATCAGCTCCTTGGAGAGGGCCATCATGCGCAGGGTCTGGGCGAAGTTCTTGACCGTGTTCACCGAGAGGGTGCGCACCTTCATCTGGCGCCCGATCTCGAGATAGCCTTGCTCGTTGCTGTAGGAGACGTTGGAGAGCGCGCGCACGGGCAGCCGCAGGTCTGGGCGGCCGCGCTTGCGGATCGTCTGGTGCACGCGCTCGGCGGTCTGGTCGATCTGGCGGCGGGTCTCGGTGTCCGTGGCCTGGACGCGCTTCTCGTAGCTGCCGGCCCCGCCAGGCGCCGCCTTGCGGGTGACGCGGCGGGTCGGGGCGGACTTGCCGGAGCCGGACTTCCTGCGGGCGGCCATCACATCTTCCTGCTGCGTTCGAGGACGTCGGTCAGGGTCTCGATGGTGCGCTCCTTCTCGCGCTCGTCGAAGCCGAGGATCTCCTGCAACGCGATCGCCAGGTGCGGGATGTACTTCTCGATGTAGCCGCGCTTCTTGGCCTCTTCGGCCTCGCGGCGGCGACGGCGGATGTGGGCAGAGACCTTGCGCCCGCAGTCCTGGAGCGCCAGGCGCAGCTCCTTCACGATCTCCGGGTAGTGGGCGATCGCCTCCTTGCTCTCCGACGTGAAGGGCACCCAGACGCTCGCCACGTGCACCATGAGCAGCATGGGTCCGATGGGGAGCGCGCCCTTCGGCTGCTGGAGCCCGTAGGCCTTCCAGTCCGTGGAGTTGACGGCCTTGGTGATGGCACACGCGCCCTGCTGGTACTGGAGCGGCACGCGGTTCGCGTAGCGGTACAGGGTGATGGACTCCTCGGCGGACAGCTTGCCCCCGTAGGAGAGGCCCACCTCCACCAGGAAGGGATTGCCGCGGTAGACCGTCGGGCGCCGTGTCGAGGCGGCGAAGAAGTCCGCTTCGACCTCCGCCCGCAACGCCCGCTCGATCAACTCCTCGCCGATCGGTGCGATGCAGTCGGTGGGCGGCGCCATGATCTTGGTGGCCTGGATTGCGCGATGGACCCGCTCCGCCTCCTCGCGGGTCGTCTCGGACGGCCGGCGCGAGGCCGACACCTTGGCCCGCGTGCAGATCTCGTCGGCGATGCGCGGGGAGACCCGCGAGAAGTCGCCGGTCAGGCAGCCGCGCAGGTTGCGGGAGCGGCTGTCCCGGAACATCTGCATGAGGACCCCGAGCTCGACCCCATACGGATGGGGCTTGATCTCGGCGGTTTCGGGCGGGAGCGTCCTGGCCACGCGCGGGAAGGCGTGCTCGGCGCCGTACTCCTCGGCCTTGGGCGGAACGTAGGTGATCTGGGCGTGCGGGTTGGCCAGCGAGATCTGGCGGATGTAGGCGTCCACCGAGTGCTGGCCGCCCCGGTAGTTGCCTTCCAGCTCGATCTCGACGCGGGTCCCGTGGGCGCGGTTCCACTCCACGACGTCGTCGCGCTTGACGCGGGGCTCGTTCTTCTGGGTGTCGATCACGAGCTCGAAGTGGTGAGCCGGCTTCTTGGCGCCGGTGCGGGTGGTGATCACGATGGGCTTGCCCGTGGTGATCAGTCCGTACATGCCCGCCGCGCTGATCCCGATGCCCTGCTGACCCCGGCTCTGGCGCAGGCGGTGGAACTTCGAGCCATAGAGCAGCCGTCCGAAGATCTTCGGGACCTGGGCGCGCACGATGCCCGGGCCGTTGTCCTCGATGGCGATCCGGAAACGGGTCTCGTCGAGCTGGGCGATCTCGACGCGCACGTCCGGAAGGATCCCGGCCTCCTCGCAGGCGTCGAGGGCGTTGTCGACGCCCTCCTTCACGGTGGTGAGGAGCGCCTTGCTCGGGTTGTCGAAGCCGAGCAGGTGGCGGTTCTTGGCAAAGAACTCGGAGACGGAGATGTCGCGCTGGCGGCGCGCCAGCTCGACGGCCGAGGAGCGCCGGCCGCCGCCGCCCTCGGGCGCCGGGGCCGGGTCGTGCGCGACCGGCTCCGCCGCGCCCGGCGCCGGCTTCCGGCCCCGCTTGCGCTCCCGGGGCCGTCGCCCGCCCGCTCGGGCCGGCGCACGGCGTCGCGGCCGCCCCGCCCCGCCCCCCGGCGCGGGGGACGCGAAGACGAACTTCTCCTGGTCCGGCATGGACGCTTCACCCCCCTCGACGCCGGGAGGATCCCCCTGCCGGGCGAAGCGGTCAAGCAGCGGCGAGGCGAGAGCCGTGCGTGCGCGGGACGGGGGGACGGGTCAGCGCAGCACGGAGAGCGGCTTGTCGCGGAAGGCTCCCCGCAGGCGCACGCGACCGCTCTGGATCAGCGCCACCACCGCGGCGATGACCTCGCGCTCGTCCTCGGTGACCTCGCCGATCGCCCAGACGAGCTCGAGGAGGGTCGTGTCCACCCGAACCTCTCCGGAGCCCTCGAGGGCGGCGCGAACTCGGGCCGGGGCCACGGCGGTCATGACGACGTCCTCCCGCCGAAGGGACGAAGCAGGATGCGTGCCATTCACGAGATGCCGGATGGGGTCGGGACGCTTCGCTCCAACCCCCCGAACTTGCTGGGTCCCCGCCGGGATGTGCCGGCCCCGCCGCCGTCCCGGTGACGATTTTCGGGCCCCGGGTGTCCATTTTCGGACGCTCCGCCCCCGCGTCGGCCGTGGCCGCCCGGTCACGGCGGTCCGTCCTCGCTGCGCCGGTAGCCGAGCGCCTCGGCCATGGCGTCGGGCCCGACGCGCGCCTCGCCCGCCAGGTCTGCAATGGTGCGCGCCGCGCGCAGGAGCCGCCGTGCGCCCCGGGCCGAGAGGCGCAGGCGCTCGAGCGCCCGGCCCAGCAACGCGCGCGCCTCGGCGCTGGCCGCCACCGCCTCGTCCAACGCCCGGTCGGGGATCTCCGCGTTCGTGCGCACGCCGAAGCGCGCCAGTCGCTCCCCCTGCCGGCGCCGCGCCGCCGCCACCCGCTCGCGCACACAGGTGCTGCTCGCTCCCGGACGCTGGCTGTCGAGCTCGTGCCACGCCAGCGCCGGAACCGTGACGTGCAGATCGATCCGGTCGAGGAGCGGACCCGAGACGCGCGCCGCGTAGCGCGCCACGGCGGCGTCTTCGCAGCGGCAGTCGCGCCAGCGGCTGAACCGCCAGCCGCACGGACACGGGTTCGCCGCGGCCACCAGCTGGAAATCGGCCGGGAAGACGAAGGTTCCGCCGGCGCGGGCGAGCAGGACGTGCCGCTCCTCGAGGATCTGCCGCAGCGCTTCGAGCAAGCGCCGTTCGAATTCCGGCAGCTCGTCCAGGAACAGCACGCCCCGGTGGGCCAGGGATACCTCGCCGGGTCGCGGCGGGCTGCCGCCGCCCAGCAGCCCGGCCGCACTCGCCGCATGGTGCGGGGCGCGGAACGGTCGCTCGGCAACGAGCGGTTGCGCCACGGCGAGACGGCCCGCGGCCCCGTGGATGCGCGTTACCTCCACGGCCTCGTCGAAGGCAAGGGCCGGGAGCAGGCCCGGCATGCGGCGCGCCAGCATGGTCTTGCCCGAGCCCGGCGGTCCGACCAGGAGCAGGGCGTGGCCTCCGGCGGCAGCGACCTCCAGGGCGCGGCGGGCGCCCTCCTGGCCGCGTACGTCGGCGAGGTCCGCTCCCGACGTGGAACGCCTCTCCAGCGGCGGAGGCTGCGCCCGGGGGAGGGCGCGTCCGGTCTGCAGGTGCGCGAGCAGCGCAGCCAGGTCCACCGCCCCATACACCTCGAGCCGCGGCGCCAGCGCCGCCTCGGCCGCGTTGGCGGCGGGGACCACCGCGCGCCGGCAGCCGGCGTCGCGCAGGGCGAGCGCCAGGGCCAGGGTGCCGCGCACGGGACGCAGGCGGCCGTCCAGGGCCAGCTCACCCACCAGGCCCAGGCCCCCCAGGCGTTCGGAAGCGACGGCCGCCGAGGCGGCGAGGATGCCGATGGCAATGGGGAGGTCGAGGCCCGCTCCTCCCTTGCGCAGCCCCGCGGGCGCCAGATTCACGGTCACGCGACGGTCCGGGAAGCGGTGACCGGCGGCGACGATCGCCGCACGCACCCGCGCCGTACTCTCGCGCACGGCCGCCTCGGGAAGTCCCACCAGGTCGACGCGCGGCAGCAGCGAGCTCAGACGCACTTCGACCTCCACCGCAACGCCGTCCACGCCGAACAGCGCTGCACCGAGCACGCGCGCCATCGAAGCTCCGACGGGAACCGGGCGGGGGAGGCGGGAGTCGTGGGGAAGGGTGGAAGGCAGGACCCCGGGGCGGTCCCTCCGTGGCCCTGCCTTCGCCCCTTTTCGGAGAGCCCGGAGGGCTCCCGCTGCTTAGGGAGTGGGCGTGGGAGCCGCTTGGGTGGCACGCGCGGCGTGCCGATCGGTCCGTGAGCGGGCCCCGGGCGATCTGGCATACTCGCGCCGCCCCCCGCAGAAGACGCTGGAGAAGACCGGATGCAGAGCTCTTTCCGCGCCAGGGTCCGGTCCGCGGCCGCGTTCGTCGGGCTGGCCGCCGCCCCCCTCGTCGGGATGGGCTGCAAGAGTGCACCCGAGGTGGTGGAGCTGGAGGGGGCGCCGGTTCCGGCGGAAGTGCAGGCCGGGCTCGCGGGGGCCCGCGCCCTGGCCCAGGCCGAAGAGCTGGCGGCGCTGGTTGGATCCGAGAGCGGAGCCGCCGAGGCCGCGCGGGAGCGGGTGCGCGGCGGGCTCGAGGAGCTCGGGCTCCCGGTGGAGGAGATCGACTCGCAGCAGCTTCTGGACGAGGCGCAACGGGCGGCCGCCCGGGAAGCGGGTGAGCCCTCCCGAATCCACGTGCTGGCCCGCCTCCCGGGCCTGGAGTCCCCGGACGCCTTCCTGCTGGTCGCGCCGTACGCCGGGGGCTGGGGCGCCGGGGCTCCCGGCTCGTGCGAGGCGGCCACCCACGGCAAGTCCGGCGCAGGCCTGCTCCTCGAGCTGGCTCGATCCCTCGCCGCCGAGCCGCTTCCCTACGCGGTCTGGTTCGCGTTCCTGGACGAGCGGGCCGCGGACCCGGACCTCCAGGGCCCGCTGGCGCGGATGCGGGGCAGTGCGCAGCTGGGCCTCGCACTGGCGCGTTCCGAGGAGATCGCTCGCGTGCGTCTCGCCGTCTTCTTCGCGGGCCTCGGCGAGCGGGACCTCGTGGTCGCGCGCGACCTCTACTCCCAGCGCACCTACCGGGAGCGCTTCTTCCGGGTGGCCGGGCGAATCGGGCAGGGCGCGATCTTTCCCGCCAGCCGCGAATTCGAGTCGCCGCCGGCGGGTCACCGGGCCTTCCTCACCTCTGGCTTCCGTTCCGTGCTGGCGCTGGTGGGCGCGCAGCCGCCGCCGGAACCCGCGGACGCGGCGGGCGCACCTGCCGCCCTGGAGACCGCCCGGGAACTCGGGCCCTGCTCCGCGGAGAGCCTTCAGGCGGTCGGGGACGTGACGTTGGCTGCGCTCGCCGACGTGTCCGCGCTGTTGCGCAAGGTGGACCGCTTCGTCCAGCCCCCGGCTCCGCTTCCCGCCGCCAGCCGGCCCACGGAAACCGCGCCGCCGGAGCCTGCAGAGCCCGTGCCCGGCCCCGAGGGGTTGCCAGAGGGCGAATGATTCTGGCCTATACTCGGTCCAATCCGATCGAAGGCCGGGGCGGGTGTGCGCCGCCTCCTGGCCCGTCGTTTCGTCGTGGAACAGAATCGCGCGTGACGCGATGCGCCACGTCCGAGAAGGGGAGGTGAATACCAATGGATCGTCTTGCACGGGTTCCGGGTTTGCGTAGCGCAGCCTGCTTGGGGCTGGCGTTCGTCCTCGTGGGATCGGGCTGTGCCACCACCAACGAGGTGCTCGACACGAAGACCAAGAAAGGGGCCGTCCTCGGGGGCCTGGCCGGGGCCGCCGCCGGCCGCGCCATCGGGGGCCACGACAAGGCCGCCGCGGGCATCGCCATCGGTGCCGCCACCGGCGCCCTCGCCGGCGGACTGATCGGCCGCTACCTGGACAACCAGGCCAAGGAGCTCGACGCGATTCCCGACGCGGACGTGGAGCGCCGCGAAGACCGCCTGGTGGTCACCTTCGGGGGCGACCTCCTGTTCGACACCGGCTCCGCAAACGTGTCGCCCGGCGCGCAGCAGCGCATGAGCCAGCTGGCGGACACCCTGAAGCGCTACCCGGAGTCCCGGGTGGTCGTGAAGGGCTACACGGACTCCGTGGGCTCCGAGACCCTGAACCAGCAGCTCTCGGAGCGCCGGGCCCAGAACGTGGCCAACTACCTCATCGCTCAGGGGGTGAGCCCGAGCCGCATCACCGCCCTCGGGTTCGGGGAGCAGTTCCCGCTCGCCACCAATGCAACGCCCGAGGGACGCCAGCAGAACCGCCGCGTCGAGATCGAGATCGTCCCGATCGAGGAGCGGCTGCGCGAGGGCGGCGGGAGTAGCGGGGCCCGCTACTAGGCGGAACCCCGGACGGTCATGCGTGCCCTGTCGACCGGCGTTCTGCTCGCCCTCCTGGGGCTCGTTGCGCCGCCGGCGGCCGCCGTCCAGCCGGAGGTCGCGGGGTCGTCCGCCACGCCGGACGACCTCGCGACCTTCGGCGCCGCGCCGGCACGCGCCGCCGGGGAGCCGCCGGTCCGCATCGTGATCGAGAAGCCCTCGTTCGGCGCCCGGGTGGAGAACCGCGTCCACCAGGCGTCGATCCAGGGCAGCGCCGTCGCCGAGGGCGAGCGGCCTGCCGAGTTCGACGTGATGCTTGCGATCGACGTCTCCGAGTCCACCCGCACCGCCAGCGGCGTGGACGTGGACGGCGACGGGGTGGTGGGCGTGAACCCGCGCCTCGAGCTGCTTCCGCCCGGCGCCTACCCCGACGATGTCTACTCCACCGACCCGGAGGACACCATCCTGCACGCGGAGGTGGCCGCCGCCCGGGCCCTGCTCGGCAGCCTGGACCGGCGCCGCGTGCGGCTCGGGCTGCTGACCTTCGCCGGGGAGGTGGACCGGCGCACCGGTGAGCGTCGCCGCCTGGACCAGCAGGACGCCTGGCTCGAGGTCCCGCTCACGGACGACTTCGACAAGGTGCGCCGCGCCCTGGAAGCGGTGCTGGCGCGCGGACCGCGGGGGGCCACCAATTTCGCCGCCGGCGTGCGGCTCGCCATCGTGGAGCTGGCGGGTCTGCCCGGTCACGTCGGCACGCCGCACCCGGCCGCCAAGAAGGTGATCCTCTTCCTCACCGATGGCGTGCCCACCTTCCCGATCGGCAAGGGTGCCGTCTCCGACGAGGGAGACGTGGAGGCGGCCATCGACGCCGCGAAGCTGGCCCAGCAGGCGGGCATCACGGTGAACACCTACGCCATCGGCCCCGGTGCGCTTACCTATCCGCTTGCCACCACGGAGATGGCTCGGGTCACGCTCGGCACCTATACGCCGGTCCAGAACCCGGGCGACATCATCGCGCTCCTGCAGGGCGTCTCGTTCGCCAACATCGAGGACGTGGTCTTCACCAACCTGACCACCGGCGACTTCTCGACCGACGTGCGCCTGAATCCCGACGGGAGCTTCTTCGGCTTCGTCCCGGTGCGGGACGGCCACAACCGGGTGCGGATCACGGCGCTGGCTTCCGACGGGACGCGGGGCAGCGTCGTCCTCGATCTGGACTTCCACAAGAGCGGGCTCACGGACCGGGAGCTCGCTCTCGAACTCGAGCGCATCCGGCGCATGAACAAGGAGCTGCTGCTGCTCAAGGAGCGGCAACGCATCGACGAGTTCCGGCGGCGGGAGCAGAAGGAGCTCGAGCTGGAGGTGGGACCGCCCGCCGCCCCCTGAGCGGGGCGGGCGAAGCCGGCCTAGAGCGGCAGCAGGGCGGGATCCGAGATCTGCCGGCGCACCAGCTTGCCGTCCTCGTAGAGCGAGGTCACGTCCACCTTCCCGTCCCCGTTCATGTCCTCCTCGCGCTTGGCCAGGACCGTCTTGCCGTCCTTCTGCTCGAAGGTCTCGAAGACGTCGGCCTGGCCGTCCCCCTTCGAGTCCTTCTCGATGCGGGCCACCGCGTCCTTGCCGCCCGTCTCGCGGTAGTGGGTCCAGGTGTCGGTGCGGCCGTCCCCGTCGCGGTCCTCCTCGGCTCTCACCAGGCGGCGCTGCTCGTAGAAGAGCACCCGCTCCACGTTCCCGTCGCCGTTGGGGTCGTGGCGCTCCTCCACGAGCGAATCTCCCTCGTAGCGGTAGAAGGCATCGCGCTTCCCGTCGCCGTCGCGGTCGATCTCGCGGCCGATCATGCGCCCACCGGCGTACCGCTCCCACACGTCCGGCTCTCCGTTGCCGTCCTCGTCGAGCTGGCGTTCCACCAGCTCGCCCCACTCGTAGCGGCTCCAGGCGTCGCCGCGGCCGTCGTAGTCGCGGTCCTGCTCCTGGCGGATCAGGTAGCCCGACTCCTCGTCGAACCAGCGCACCTCCTCGGGCTTGCCGTCCCGGTCCGCGTCGAGGCTCTTCTTCACGGCGCGTACGCGTTTGGCGTTGCCCCAGGTCCCCTTGGCCACGCTGACCCGCTCCTCCTCGAAGATCGCCGGCGGCAGGTCGCGCGGCTTCGGCGCGCGCGGCGCGGCCCGCGGGTCCGCGCGCTCCGCCAGCTCCTCCTCGCTCGCAGTCGCATCCCCGCCCTTCGGGCCGGCGGCCCGGGCGGCTTCCTCCCGGTCGAGATCCCGGAGGAGGTCCTCCTGGCGCTTGAGCTCCTCCTGGATCGCCTCCTCCAGGGACGCGTGCCGCTCGAGCTCCTCCTCGAGGGCCCGCTCCCGGGCCGCCTCCGAGCCGGCCCCGCTGCCTCCTCCACCGGATGCGCCCTGGAAGGGCACCTCGCCGGTGATGGCGCTGTAGACGAGCAGGGTGGTGGCGCCCACGGCGGCCCCGATGGGGCCCGCCTGGCCACCGATGATGGCGCCGATCAGCATGCCCTCGACGGCGCTGCGCGCCCGGTCGCCGCCCGAAGGGCCCGGATCGGTCTGGGGGTCGGCCGGCGGATCCGTCTGGGAGCCGGCGCTGGGGCCGGGGTCCGGGTCGGGCGCCGGGCCGGAGCCCGTGCCCGAGGTGGCGCAGGCCAGACCCATCCCGAGCAGCAGCGGGAGCAGGAGACGCACGCGCGAAACCGCAAAGGGGCGGGACATGGGGGTTCCCCCGTCCGCGAAGACCGACTCCGTTCTACCACACTCGGCTCGTCCGCCCCACGGCGGGACCCGGCGCCGAGACGTCCTCGACGCAGCGCGGCAGTCTGTCCCAAACGGAGGTCCTTGCTCCCCCGGGGTCGGGCTCAGACCCCGCCTCCACCAGAGAAGCCGATTTAGAAGCCGATTCCGCCGTGCCGTCCGCTTCCCGCAGGGATCGATCCGACATTACACCGTCGACTCGCCCTTGCCGGCGCGGTACAATAACGCGCTGCAGCGTGAAGTTGGTCACGTACCTCCCCGGGGGCTGGTCCGGACCCGCCGATCTGCCGATGGACCTACTGGTATGGAGGGTGCGGAGCGGCGGCCCGGGAGATGGAGGGACGGCTTGGGCCTGACCTTGATTCGAAAGAGCCGCGGTCGGCCGCGCAAGCGCAAGCCGCGCGTCGCCCTGGTCCTGGCGGGAGGCGCCGTCACCGGCGGTGCCTTCAAGGTCGGTGGCCTGAAGGCCCTCGACGACTTCCTGGTCGGCCGCAAGATCACCGATCTCGATGTCTACGTGGGGCTCTCCGCGGGCTCCATCCTGGCGGTCTCGCTCGCGTCGGGGATCAATCCCAGCGAGATGATCAAGGTCCTGGAGGGGACCAGCAAGAAGCTGGATCAGCTGCGGCCCCTCGAGTTCTACAACCCGAACTGGCGCGAGTTCTTCGGCCGGCCGGCCAAGCTCACCTACGACCTCGTCACCTACCTGCCCGGCGTGGCGCTCGACTTCCTGAGCGCGCTGCCACACCTTCGAGAGGCCGTGGGGGCGGCGCTCGCCGCCTTCCTGCGCGAGCCCAGCTATCACAACTTCGAGCGGCTGGCGCTTCAGCTCCGCGACCACGTCTCGCCCACCCGCGAGATCCCGGCCCTCACCAACCACATCCCCTCGGGCCTGTTCGAGAACGGGAGCCTCGAACGCTGGCTGTCCCGGGGCCTCGACCAGATGCACCTGCCCAACGACTTCCGGGCATTCCAGCGACGGCGCAAGCGCGACCTCTACATCACCGCCTGCGACCTGGACACGGCGGAGCGCGTGTTGTTCGGACCGGACGAGAACTGCGAGCTGACCATCTCCCAGGCCGTCCAGGCCTCCACGGCGCTGCCGCTCTTCTATCGCCCGGCGCGCATCAACGGGGTGGACTACGTGGACGGCGGCGTGCGCCGCACCGCGAATCTGGACGTGGCCATCGAGAAGGGGGCGGATCTCGTGATCTGCTACAACCCCTTCCGGCCGTTCCTGAATCGGGTCGACCTGGAGAGCGGCGATTCGCACTACTTCGCCAACGGTCGCTACCTGGCGGACCGTGGCATGAAGCTGGTGCTGAACCAGGTGTTCCGCACCTTGCTCCATTCGCGGCTGAAGCTCGGCCTCCAGACCTATCTGGCGGACGATCGCTTCCAGGGCGACATCGTGCTGATCGAGCCTCGCGAGCTCGATGCGGATTTCTTCGGGCTCAATCCGCTGGCCTTCTGGAAGCGGCAGGCGGCGGTGCAGCACGGCTTCGAGTCGGTGCGCGGCACGATCGAGCAGAACTTCGACGCACTCAACGAGGTCTTCTCGTCCTACGGCCTCGAGATGAGCCGCACGGCGGCCCGGCGCCGGGCCGAGAAGGTGCGGGCGGAGCAGGGCTGGCGCAGCACCGACGACGAGCCCGGCGCCGCGACGCCCCGCTCGCCGCGGCTGCGGCTGGTGGGCTCGGAGCGAGCCTGAGAGGGCTTGCCCCGCGGGGCAGCATCTGGTAAACTACCCGCGCTTCATGTGCAACCCCCTGAGCCAACCTGGCCCGCGCGCTGCCCTGTCCGTGGGCCCCGGCCCGGCACCATGTGCACCCTGATCGCGCTGCACCGGTGCGTGCCGGACGCCCATCTCGTGATTGCGGCGAACCGGGACGAGTACCTGGACCGCCCCGCCGAGCCGCCCGCCCTGCGCAGCTCGGCCTGCGGCCCCCTGGTGGCCCCGCGAGACGTGCGGGCCGGGGGCAGCTGGCTGGCCGTCAACCGCAGCGGCCTGTTCGCGGCGCTCACGAACCGGGCCACGCAGACACCGGACCCCCGGCGTCGCTCCCGCGGGCTGCTGGTGCTCGACGCCCTTGGCTTCCCGAGCGCTCGCGCCGCCGCCGCGGCGCTGCTTCGCCTGCCGGCCCGGGCCTACAACCCGTTCAACCTGCTGGTGGCGGACGCGCAGGACGCCTACGCGGTGGTCTACGACGCGGGACCGCGTCGGCTGCGGCTCGCCCCCGGCGTCCACGTGCTCGGCAACGCCGATCCGAACGCGCGCGCGGTCCCGAAGCTGGACCGGATGCTCGGGCGGGCCGAGGCGGCGGCCCAGGCGGCCCCGGACCGGGTGCTGGACGAGCTCGCCACGATCTGCCGCGATCACGCCGGCGACGGCCCCCTGGGCGCCGCCTGCGTGCATGCGGGCCGCTACGGCACGCGCAGCTCCACGCTCCTGCGGCTCGGCGCCGCCGGGCCGGTGCTGCTCCACGCGGAGGGGCCGCCGTGCTCCACCGCCTACCAGGATTTCACCCCCCTCCTGCTCGAGCTCGACCGTTCGCGAGAGTCCGGGCCGGGAGGCCCAGTGGCGAGGAAGGCCAGTTGAGAAGGATCGGGAGCAACATCCGCAAGCAGAACTCCGATGCGAAGAGCCATCGGCTGATGAAGAACATCATCCGCTACACGGACGAGGAGGGGCCGCTCAACGAGTACCCGCGTCGTATCGTGTCGCCGCCCAGTCCGGGGCGCTGCTGCATCGACGAGAACCGGGAGACCGTCGGATCCATGCGTGAGATCGACGGCTTCAAGTTCTGTTACAAGATCTGCAAGGTGTGCGGTCACGCGGTGAAGTTCTTCTTCCCGGCGTCCGGCGCCACGAACTCCGCGGTGAAGGACTACCGCAGCTGGAAGCGCTACCTGGTCCAGTAGACCGGCGCAAGCACGCGACGACCCGGGGCGGCCCTTGCGGCCGCCCCGTTTCGTTTGGAGGCGCCGCGCCGGAGCTATGCTCGCGCCGTGCCCCCCCGCTCCCGTGCCCGGCCCATTCGCAGCCTGGCGGAGGCCGCCGCCTGGCTGGAGGGCCTGCTCGACATCGAGCGGCGCCCGGACGTCCCCTACCGCCGGCTGGGCCTCGACGCGGTGCGGCGGCTGCTGGCCCGCCTGGAAGATCCCCACCGCGAGCTCTCCGTGGTGCACGTGGCCGGCTCCAAGGGCAAGGGATCCACGGTCCTGCTCGCCGAGGCGGTGCTGCGCGCGGCGGGGGAGCGGGTGGGCAGCTTCACCTCGCCCCACCTGGAGCGCTGGACCGAACGCTTCCGGATCGACGGCGCCGAGGTGGAGGAGGAACGGCTCGCCGCGGCGGTGGAGCGCCTGCGACCCCACGTGGAGGCCCTGCGCCGCGAGGACCCGGAGCGCGCCCCTACCTTCTTCGACGCAACCACCGCCGCCGCCCTGCTCCTGTTCCGGGACGCAGGGGTGGACCGCGCCCTCCTGGAGGTGGGCCTCGGCGGGCGGCTCGACTCCACCAACGTGGTGGACCCGGCCGTGACCTGTATTGCGAGCGTGGAGCTCGAACACACCGATCGGCTCGGGACGACCCTCGCCGCCATCGCGGGCGAGAAGGCGGGGATCGTGAAGCCCGGCCGCCCGCTGGTGGTGGGAGCCCTCGCGCCGGAGGCGGAGGCGGTGGTCGCGCGACGCGCGACCGAGTGCGGAGCGCCGCTCGCGCGTCTGGGGCACGAGTTCGCGGTGGAGCTCGTCCACGAGGACCTCTCGGGCCTGCGGCTCCGCTACCAGGACGGCGCCCTGCGCCTGGAGGCCGAGCTGCCCACGCTGGGCGCCCACCAGGCCCACAACGCGGCCCTCGCCCTGGCCTGCGTGCGGCGGCTCGGGGCCCACCCGGACGCCACCCTGGTGGCCGCCGCCCGCGACGGCCTCGCCGGGGTGCGCCTGCCCGGCCGCGTGGAGGTGCTGTCGCGGCGGCCCTGGGTGGTGGTGGACGGCGCCCATACGGCGGTCTCGGCGCGCGGGCTGGCCGCCGTCCTGGCCCGCATCCCGCGCCGGCGTGGGCGGCTCGTGCTGTCCGTCTCCGGCGGCAAGGACCTGGCCGGCATGCTCGCCGCACTGCTCCCCCAGGCGGACGAGGTCACCGTGACCCGCGCGGAGCCGACCCGCTCCCTGGCGGCGGCCCAGGTGGCCGCGGCGGTCCGGGCCGCGGCGCCCGGGGTGCCCGTGCACGCGGTGCCGGACCCGTTCCGGGCGGTTCGGGCGGCTCGCGAGTCCCTGGCGCCGGACGAGCTGCTCTGCGCGACCGGCTCCGTCTACCTGGCGGGCATCGCACGCCGCGTGCTCGCCGGACCCGTCGACCCACACGACGTTCCGCTGGCGCGCCGGGCCGGCTCCGCGCCGTAGACGGACCGGCCCCTAGGCGAGGCCCGTGGACTCCCGGAGCGCCGTCAGCACGCGCCGCGGCGCGAGGCCCTCGTGGGGCGGCGGCGGCGGCGGCGGGCGGTTGCGTTCCAGGGCGCGGGCGGCGCGCTCCAGGCTGCGGATGGACGCGGCCAGGCGCTTGCCCGTCCACGCGAAGTTCGAGGGGCGGCTGCGCGCGAGCCACAAGCGCCGCAGCGTCCGCCCGAGGCCGCGCTGCTCGCGGGCGAGCGCGGCCAGGGTGCGGGCCAGGCGACGCCGGCCGCGGGCCGGCAGGCGATCGGGCCGGTGGCGCCAGTCGAGCCAGTCCAACGCCGCCAGGGTCTTGCGCAGCGCCAGCGCCGAGGCGTCCGCCGCGTGGCGGAGCTCCGCGTGGGTGAGGGTGTCGTGACGGAAGCGCTGCGCAGCGTGGGCCAGCTGCGTGCGCACCCGCTCCAGGCGGGCCAGGCTGCGTCGCACCGGCGCGCGGCGAGCCGCGCCCAGGAACAAGGCGCGGTCGAGATCGTCGAAGTACAGGAACTGGATCGGGGAGCCGTTGAAGATCGCGAAGCCCGCGTCGCCGACGGCTCCCAGCTCCCGGTACACGCGCGCCGTCTCGCCGCTGGCGTCGCCGAAGAGCGCGCGTCCGAAGGCCCGATCGAAGTGACGTGCATCGACTTCGCCCGACCAGGCCTGCTGGGCAGCGAACGCGTAGCCGAACCAGGAGACGCCCTGCAGGTTGTAGTGGCCGAAGTCGCCCCAATCGGTCATCAGCAGCCCGGCGGCGCCGTGCCGGCGGCCCGCCCGGGCCCAGCCCTCCACGTTGCGCAGCGAGTTCTCGATGCGCGGGAACAGCGCGTTCCAGCTCGAGGTCCCCGGACACACCCAGAACTCGAAGCCGAGCTCCGCGAAGGCGGCGACCCGGTCGAAGTCGTGCTTTGCCTCGTAGCCCCAGTCGAGCAGGACGAGTTCCCGGTCCAGCTCGGGGATCCGCTCCGGATGGTCGTGCACGAAGTCGGCCCAGACCAGGCAGCGCCGCCCGTGAGCCGCGGCGAGCTCGCGCACCCGGTGCAGATGCTCCACGAACAGTCCCCCGCGCCCCACCTCGGCCGCCCGCTGCGCAGAGCGTCCCTTGCCCAGATCGAAGGGCTCGTCGCAGTTGACGTTGAACAGGCGCGAGCGGAAGTTCGGCAGGTACTCGTCGTACCAGTCGCGGAGCAGCGCGTAGCTGCCCGGGTGGGTGGGCGCCAGGCTCCAGCGCAGCTCGCTCTCCGCCAGCTCCGCGTAGCGGGGCAGGCGCAGCACGTGCTCCAGGTGTCCCAGCGACTGGAGGCTCGGCACGAGCTGTACGTGACGAGCGGCGGCGTAGGCGTCGAGCGCACGCAGGGTCTCCGCGTCGAGCGGGGAGCAGCCGGCCCCGATCTCCGGGTGGCGCCGGAAGCGGAAGGTGTGCTCCACATAGAGCATCAGCACGTTCAGCTTGAGGCGCACGCAGTGGTCCACGAGCTCGCGCAGCGTGTCCAGGGTGGGAACCTTCCCGCGGGAGACGTCGAGCATGACGCCGCGGTACGCGAAGTCGGGCGCATCCTCGATGCGGCAGGCGGGCAGTCGTCCGCGCGGGTCGGCGAGCTGGCCCAGGGTCTCCACCGCGTAGCGCAGGCCCGCCGGTCCCGAAGCCACCGCCTCCGCGACCCCGCTTGCGGTGATCTTCAGGTGATAGGCCTGGCCGTCGTCCCCCTCGCGCCGCAGGACGATCCGCGCCCCGAGATCCTCGTCGTGCGCGTGGGTCTCCACGGCGAGCCGAACCCCACAGGCGTCTGCCAGCCGGTCGCGCAGGACGCAGGCGCTGGCGAAGTCCCCATCGTCGGCCTGGGGACCGAGCACGATCGGCAGACCGTCGCGCAGCTGCACGGCTCCGGGCCGCCGCTCGGCGCGACGCGGCTTGGGGAGCAGGGGGGGAAGGGCGCGCTGGCCGGACATGCGGGCGCGAGTCTACCCGGGGCCCGGCGGGCCCGCCGGGCGCTGGGCGCCGCGCGGAATAGGCGCCCGGACCGGCTCCTCGTACTCTCGTACGAGGGGAGGGGTAGCCGGCCCGGGCGCGTTGGATCGCGAGGTTTGCCCCTGGAGAAAGCAAGCTCCGTGCCCGCTCCACGGCGACCCCGCTCCCGTCTCCCGCCGGCAAGGGGAAGGCAGCCTGCCGGCACGCCGTCCGCAGCGGGGCGGCAGCTCCGCTCCTCCGCCCGACGTGGGTGACCCAAAATGCGTCACCCGCGAAGGCGCGTGCGCTGGAGGCGGGTCGCCACGGCCCGCAGGTGATCCGGCGTCGTGCCGCAGCAGCCGCCCAGGACCCGGGCTCCGGCGTCCGCCCAGCCGGCGAGCAGCGCGGCGAAGGCGTCGGGCGGGCAGTCCTCGCTGCGCGTGAAGCCGGTCTCGTCGTTCGGCGCTCCGAGGTTCGGATAGGCGCCGTACGGGAGGCCGGCGCCGGACAGCACCCGAAGCGCCTCCGGGACCGCCGAGGGGGGCAGGCAGTTCACGAGCAGGGCGAGGGGGCCGAACGGTGCCACGGCGTCGAGCCCCGCCGCCAGCGGCTCCCCGGAGAGGAGCCGCGCCGCCCCCTGGCACACGAAGCTCGCGAAGAAGGGCAGCCCTGCAGCGCAAGCCGCCCGCGCCGCCGCTCGCGCCTCCCGGACCGTGTTCATGGTCTCCATCAGCACCAGGTCCACACCGGCCGCGCACAGGTGCTCCGCATGCTCCGAGTGCTCGCGATCCAGGGCCGCGTCCTCGGGGACCCGGTCGGGCCGGTAGCAATCGGCCAGGGGCGGCAGCGAGCCCGCCACCAGGGGCGTCGCGGAAGCTGCGCAGCGCGCGCCGCGGCGGGCCAGCGTCACCGCCAGGGCCGTCAGGTCCGCCGCGCGCTCTCCCAGCCCGGCGGTGGCGAGGGTGCGGCGCTGGGTGCGAAAGGTATTGGCCGTGAGCACCTCGCACCCCGCTGCCGCGTAGTCGGCATGGATGCGCTCGAGGAGCTGCGGCTGCTCCAGCAGGGCATGGGCGGACCAGAGCGGGAGCCCGGTGCGCGCGCCGCGCCGCTCGAGCTCGGTGCCCGTGGCGCCGTCCAGGAGCAGGGGCGGTCCGGCGCGGAGTCGCGCCGGCAGCTCCGCCCCCCGCCCGTTCGCCGCGTGGCTCCTCGCCATCTCCCTCCCGCGCTCCGGGCCCCGGTATACTGACGCGCTCATGAACCGGCACGCGGCCGTGATGCGTCATGCGGAGGCCGGCCGCCTGGAGCCGGTGCGCCTCTTCCTGCGCTACCGCGACTCCGACACGCCTCCCCGGGGCGATGCCCCCGAGCCGCGACTCGCCGAAGGCTGGCTGCGGCCGGGGACCCAGGAGGTCGGGCCCTTTCGCGTGCGCCTGGCCTGCGACATCGAGGGGGAGTGTGCCACCTACGAGCTCTCCCTGCGCAACGGGGCGGAGCGGCCGCTGCGTCTCGAGGCGCTGGGGCTCGGCTTCCGCTGGCGTCCGCCGCGCCTGGCGGCCCCCCGCTTCCTGCGGCAGGGATGGCAGTCCTGGTCCTTCGCCGGCGGCTGGCCGCTCGACGAGGTCGGCGAGCCCCCGTTCCCCTCGGGTCCGTGGCTGCGCGGCTTCCACCGCGGGCTGGCTCGCGTGCCGTCGGACCGCAGCGGCTGGCACGAAGCGGACCTCGTCACCGCCGTGGCCGCCGCCCCGGGCGGCCCGGCCGTGTGCGCCGGTGTGCTCGAGAGCGGGCGCGCCCTCGGCGTCGTCTTCCTGCGTCGCGAGGACGCCAGCGTGCGGCTCGAGCTGGAGCAGTGGTGGGAGCGCCCCCTCGAACCGGGGGCGACGCTCGAGGGGGAAGCGGTGCGCGTCGCCCTGGGCGCAGAGGCGGAGCGGCTCCTCGAGGCTCACGCCGCCGATCACGGGCGTCGCGCCGGGGCACGCAACGGGGCGCCCTTCCGGCCCGGCTGGTGCAGCTGGTACCAGTTCTTCCACGAGGTGGACGAGGCGAGCCTGCTGCGCAACCTGGAGGCGCTGGCGGCCGCCCGCGAGACGATCCCCGTGGAGGTGGTGCAGCTCGACGACGGCTATCAGCGCGCCGTGGGCGACTGGCTGGAGACCAACGCACGCTTTCCCCGCGGATTGGCTCCCCTCGCCGCGGAGATCCGCGACGCGGGCTTCGTGCCCGGCATCTGGGTCGCTCCCTTCTGCGTGGTGCCCGAGAGCCAGCTCTTCGCATCCCACCCGGACTGGCTGCTGCGCGCCGAGGACGGGCTCCTGCGCGGGTTGTACCACGGCCAGTGGAGCCGCGAGGGCTGGGTGCACGTGCTGGACCCCTCCCACGACCCCGCACGCGACCACCTGTTGCGCACCGCCGCCGCCCTCGTGGCGCTCGGCTTCCAGTACCTGAAGCTCGACTTCCTGTACACGGCGGCGCTCACCGCCCGCGCCCATGACCCGACCCTGTCGCGGGTGGCCCGGCTCCGCCGCGGCCTCGACGCGATCCGCGCCGGCGCCGGGGAGGACGCCTTCCTGCTCGGCTGCGGCTGTCCCCTCGGTGCGGCGGTGGGTGTGGTGGACGGCATGCGCATCGGCCCCGACACGGCGCCCGCCTGGGATACGGTGGAGGCCCTGCGAATCCCCGGACTGGAGCCGACCCTGCCGGCCGCCCGCAATGCGCTTCGCAACACGCTCGCGCGCGCCTGGATGCACCGGCGGCTGTGGCAGAACGATCCCGACTGCCTGATGACCCGCGGGTCCGACACGGAGCTGTCGGCGGCCGAGGTGCGCACGCTGGCCGTGGCGGCGGCGGCCACCGGTGGCATGCTGGTGCTCTCGGACGACCTGCCGGCCCTGGCACCGGAGCGCCGTGCGCTCGCAGCGGGCACGATCGAGCTGGCGCGCCGGCTGGACCGGGCCGGCGGCGGCCGGCCGCTCGCCCTGCTCGAGGACGACGTGGCGGCGGGCGCCGTGGCCCGGGGGACGCGGGATGGCTGGCTCGCCCTGTTCAACGGCGGGGAGGAACGCGTGCGCCGCGACGTGGACGTGCGCGCGCTCGGGCTCCAGCCCGCGGACGCGGCGCCCGAGCCCCTGCTCGACTCCCCGCCCCCGGGCGAATGGAAGGAGGGGCACTTGGCCGTGGAGCTGGATGCGCACGAGGCGGTGCTCTACCGGCTGCGCATGCTTCCCCCGCTGGCCGTCTTCTGCGACTTCGACGGGACCTTCGCGGTCCAGGACGTCGGCTCGACCCTGGCGCGCCGCTACGCCGGCGCACGCCGCGCGGCGCTCTGGGACCGGCTCACCCGCGGCGAGCTCACTGCCTGGGAGTACAACCTGGAGCTCCTCGACGGCCTTCCGCTTCCGGAGGTCGAGCTCGAGGCCTTCCTGCAAACCGTGCAGCTCGATCCCGGGGCGCGGGAGCTGGTGGCCTGGTGCGAGCACGAAGGCGTGCCCTTCCGGGTACTGTCCGACGGCTTCGACCGCAACCTCGACCGCCTGCAGGAGCTCCACCGCATCCGCTTCGACTACGACGCCAACCGCCTGCGCTACGAGGCCGAGGCCTGGCGCATCGAGGCGGCCCATCCGAACCCGGCCTGCGATTGCGGCACCGGGACCTGCAAGCGCGGGCGCATCGAGGCCTTTCGCCGCGAGTACCCGGACGTCGTGATCGTGCACATCGGCAACGGGCGCGTCTCGGACCTGTGCGGCGCGTTGGCGGCGGACGTGGTGTTCGCCAAGGACTCCCTGGCCGAGGCGCTCGCGGAGCGGGCCATGCGCTTCGAGCACTTCGAGACCCTGTACGACGTGCGGGCCGCACTCGAGCGCCTGCTGGCGCACCTGTCGGGCTCCTAGGCCGCGCCGTCGGGCCCCTGCTACTTTGGCGCGGCGCCATGCAGCCGCGAAAGGTCGTCGTCGTGGGGGCCGGCCTGGCCGGGCTCGTGGCCGCTCGGCGTCTCGCCGAGGCGGGCCTCGCCGTGTCGCTGCTGGAGGCGACCTCGCGTCCGGGCGGGCGCGCCGTGGCCGTCCCGCCCGCCTCCCTGGTCCATCGCGTCGTTCCGACCGATGCCCACCTGCTCGCGCTGGTGGAATCGGCGGGTCTCGCCGAGCTCATGCTGCCCCTGCGCTTCCTGGCGCTTGCGCAGCCGGGCCGCCATGGACTCGTCCCCATCGACCCCGTGGACCGCAGCGGCATCGCAGCCCTGCCCGGCGTGCGGCGGCTCGAGGCCTGGCGACTCGGACGGCTGCCCCGCCTGATGCGGCGCTACGCGCCACTCCTGGACCCCGCGTATCCCGAGCGCGCCGCGCCCCTGGACGACCGCAGCGTCGCCGACTTCGGGAGGCTCTATTTCGGTACCAGCCTGGTCACCGGCTGGATGGAGCCCGCCCTGGCCGAGACGGCACCGGACGACGAGCGCGAGACGAGCCGCGTGGCCTTCCTGCTGCGCCACGCCGTCGAGGGCGGGGCGCCGCCGGGCAGCCTGCGCGCGCCG
This sequence comes from Myxococcota bacterium, assembly GCA_041611735.1. Classification (GTDB taxonomy): domain Bacteria; phylum Myxococcota_A; class UBA9160; order UBA9160; family PR03; genus JBFIML01. The sequence goes on from JBFIML010000030.1 coordinate 52,955, forward strand.
GTGGCCCGTCTGGCCGAGGCCCTCGCGTGTGGCCTGGAAGTGCGCTTCGAGCGCCGGGTGGAGGGCGTGGCGTCGCCGGCGGGAGGCGGCTTCGTCCTCTGCGTGCGCGGACCCCAGGGTCGCGAGTCCCTGGAGGCGGACGCGCTGCTGCTGGCACTTCCCGCCGACGAGGCCCTGCGCATGGCGGACCCCGTCTGGACCCACGCCGAACGCACGCTCCTCGGCGCGGTGCGCTATGCGGCCTCCATCACCTGCAGTGTGGCGCTTCCGGAGCGTCGGCTTCGCCACGCCACCCGGGTGCGCGTTCCACGCGCCCGGGGCGGCGCGCTCGCCAGCGTCACCCTCGAGCCTGCCGACCCGGATGCAGAATCCGCGGGCGTGCGCGCCAGCCTGGTGATGCGCGACGCCTGGGCCCGCGCGCGTCTGGACGCCCCGGACGACACCCTCGCCAAGGAGCTCGCTGCGGAGCTCATGGCGTTGCTGGGCGCGTCCCGGGAGCCCGAGGCCGCCGCCTCCGTCGCTCGTCATGCGCGCGCCTGGCCGCGCTTCGAGGTGGGCCGCTACCGGGCGCTGGCGCGCCTGAGGCGCGTGCTGGAGGACCGCCAGCGGGCCGGGCGTCGCTTGTATCTGGCGGGGGATTGGATGGTGGCTGGGACGCTGGAGGGGGCGGTGGTGTCGGGGATCCGCGCCGCCGAGCAGCTCCTCGGTTGTGGTGCGACTTCTGGGTCTGGCACGGGATGTGCTTGAGGTGCGGGGATGCCGCGCCCGGCTCCGTCGCGTCCGCCGCCGTTCTGTCCGAACCCGGCCTGCGTTTTCCATCGCGATCCCAGGGTTTGGCGCTACACGAA
>JBFIML010000031.1:0-49729 GCA_041611735.1 Myxococcota bacterium
CTCCAGGTCGTCGCCGTGCGGGTCAATCCCGGCCAGCTGAACGCCTACCTCGCCCGCGTCCAGCAGCTCCAGGGCATCCTGAAGCGTCTCCGGGTGCAGGTGCCCGTGCGGGTCTGGCAGGCCACGCTGGCCGGCGACGCCACGGGCACGGTCGTGGTGGGCCTCGAGTTCGCCAACCTGGCCGCCTTCGCCGACGCGAGCGGCAAGATGGAGAAGGACGCAGAGTGGCAGCAGGTGATCGCCGGGCTCGCCGAGATCCGGACCGTCCTGTCCACCAGCCTCTACGGCGAGATCACTCCCTAGGAGCCTGATCCGAGACTGGCGGGAGAAGGGCCAGGCATCGGGCGGGGCCCCGGGCCGCCGGGACCCCGCTCCCTTGCACTGCTCCCCGCACGGGGCGAGAATCCAGCAATCCCACTCCTTCCGGGAGGCCCCCCATGGCCCAGACCGCCCAGCTCCGCCGCATCGACGTGGCGGAGAACGAAGCCCAGCGCATCTTCAAGCTGCAACGCGAGGCCTGGCTTCACGCGCCGTACCCGAGCCTCGACGAGCGCCGGGAGCGCCTGCGCGCGCTCGAGCGGATCCTGCTCGAGAACGCCGACGCCATCGCCGACGCCATCAACGAGGACTTCGGCCATCGCTGCGTCGAGGAGTCGAAGATGCTCGAGCTCTTCACGTGCGTGGACGGGATCCGCCACACCCTGAAGAAGCTCCCACGCTGGATGAAGCCCCAACGCCGCCACGTCTCGGTCCTGTTCGCCACGGGCTCGAACCGGCTCATCCCCCAGCCGAAGGGGGTGGTGGGCGTCGTCTCTCCCTGGAACTACCCGCTCTTCCTGACCGTGAGCCCGCTCACCAGCATCCTGGCCGCCGGCAACCGCGCCATGATCAAGATGGCGAGCAACTCCCAGAACCTGTGCCGGCTGCTGGCGGAGGAGTTCCGGGCCGCCTTTGCGGAGGACACGGTCGCCGTCCTGCCGGGCGTGCGCGCCCAGGACTTCTCCACGTTGCCCTTCGACCACCTGATCTTCACGGGATCCGCCGACGCCGGGCGCACGGTGATGCGCACAGCGGCCGAGAACCTGACGCCGGTGACCCTCGAGCTGGGCGGCAAGTCCCCCACCATCGTGTGCGACGACTTCGACGTGGACGAGGCCGCCTCGCGCATCCTGTACGCGAAATTCGTGAATGCCGGGCAGACGTGCCTGGCGCCGGATTACCTGTTCCTGCCCGAGGGCGCGGTGGACCGCTTCGTCGCGGCCGCCCAGAAGCTCCTGCCCCATCGCTACCCGGACCCGAACGACAGCAGCTACACCTCGGTCATCGACGAGAAATCGTACCGGCGCCTGCGAGCAACCCTCGACGACGCCGCGGAGAAGGGGGCGAAGATCGTCTCGCTGGTGCCCGGGGCCACGTTCAACGACGAGCTACGCAAGATCCCGCCGTACCTCGTGCTGGACGCCACCGACGAGATGACGATCCTGCAGGAGGAGATCTTCGGCCCGCTGCTCCCGGTGAAGACCTACCAGAGCCTGGACGAGGTGATCGCCTACGTGAACGCCAAGGACCGGCCCCTCGGCTTCTACGTGTTCACCAACGACAAGGCGCGGGAGGAGAAGCTGCTCTACGGCACCGTCTCCGGGGGGGTCACCATCAACAACTGCATGATGCACGTGGCCCAGCACGACCTGCCTTTCGGCGGCGTCGGAGCCAGCGGGATGGGCCAGTACCACGGCTGGGAGGGGTTCGTGGAGTTCAGCAAGCTGCGGCCAGTCTTCAAGAACCCGCGCCTCTCGCTGCTCCACATGTTCTACCCGCCCTACGGGCCGCGCCACCGGAGGATGCTCGACCTGCTGCTCAAGTGGAAGCGCTGAGGGTCGCCCTTCGCATCGCACTGCTCGTGCTCGTCGTGGCGCTCGCGCTGGCCGGGCGATGGCTCTGGGTTGCCACCGCCGTGGGGGCGGGCTACGCGGCCAAGGTGACCTGCTCGCTCGTCTTCAACTCCGGGCAGCAAGCGGAGGACGCGCTCGCCCGCTACGTCCTGCCCGAGGTGGCACCCCTCGGGCCGGCCCTCGACGTCCGGCTCCGGGAGGACGCCGTCGAGGCCCGGGTGCTCGGCGTGGGCCGCGCCCGGGCCATCCATCGGCCGGGCCTCGGCTGCACACTCGTGCCGGACGCGAGCGAGGCTCGCCTCGCCCTGCCCGAGGGCCTGGTCGAGCCCCGCCCGGGCCGGGACCGGGCGACCGCCTGGCCCCGGGGCGACGCCGGCCCCCGCCCGCCGGTGCCGCGAGCCCTCTCCGCCGCCATCGATCGCGCCTTCCGGGAGCCCGACCCGGCCACCGGCGCCGTGCGCAACACCACCGCCGTGGTGATCGTCCACGCCGGGCGCCTCGTCGCCGAGCGCTACGCCCCGGGGTACGGGCCGGCGACGCCCATGCTCTCCTGGTCCATGGCCAAGAGCGTGACGGCGGCGCTCGTCGGGCTGGCCGTGGCCGAGGGCCGCCTCGCCCTGGGCGAGCCGGCGCCGGTGCCCGAGTGGCAGGCGTCCGACGACCCGCGCCGCGCCATCACCCTCGACCAGCTCCTGCGCATGTCGAGCGGTCTCGCCTTCGACGAGACCTACGGGCCCACCAACGACGTCTCCGTGATGCTCTTCACCCGCCCGGACACCGGCGCCTTCGCGGCTGGTTTCCCGCTCGCTGCCCCCCCGGACACGCGTTGGAGCTACTCGAGCGGCACCTCGAACCTGGTGGCGCGGCTGCTGCGCGACGCCTTCCAGGGCGACCTGACGGCCCTGGTGCGCTGGTCCCGGGAGCGCCTGTTCGATCCGGCCGGGCTGGCCACCGCCTTCCTCGAGCCGGACGCCTCGGGAAGCTTCATCGGCTCGTCCTTTGCCTTCATGACGGCCCGCGACTGGGCCCGCTTCGGTGAGCTGCACCGCCGCGACGGGGAGTGGTTCGGCCGGCGCGTGCTTCCGGAAGGCTGGGTGCGCTACGTGACCGCGCCGACCCCTGCGGCGCCCGAGGGCCGCTACGGCGCCCACTGGTGGCTCAACGCCGGGGAGCCCGGCCAGCCCGGACGGCGTCCCTGGCCCGCGCTCCCCGCCGACCTGTACGCAGCGCGGGGTCACAGCGGCCAGTATGTGATCGTGGTGCCGTCCGCGAAGCTCGTGGTCGTGCGCCTCGGCCTCTCGCTGGGCGACGAGGGGCAGCACGGCGTGGTCGAGCTCACGGCGGACGTGATCCGTCATTACGGGGGCCAGGGCGCGTCGCCGTCCTGACCCGGAGCGGGCACTAGCCGACGCCAGCATCGCGTGCGAAGCTCGGAGCGGGCCGAGGTTCGGCGCCGAAGGAGCGGAAAGTGGACCTGCGCAATCTCCCCCTCGACCAGCTCGACGTCATCACCGCGAAGTACTACGGGGAGCACGGCTATCCCCACGAGGCCTGGAAGCGCCTGCGGCGCGAGTCGCCAATCCACCGCTTCGAGCCCGAGGGCTACAAGCCCTTCTGGGCCGTGACCCGGCACGCCGACGTGATCGAGATCTCCAAGCAGCCCGCGCGCTTCAAGAGCGCAGGCCGCTTCCTCTTGTTTCCGCAGCCGCCTCCGGGGGTCGCGGACCTGGCCGAAGATCCGCCGCTTCGCATGCTCGTGAACATGGACCCGCCCGAGCACCGCGACTACCGCAGGCTCGTGAGCGGCTGGTTCACGCCGCGTGCGGTGCAGCGTCTCCAGACCCGCCTCGAGGACATCACCCGGGAGATCTTCGACGAGCTGGCCCGCGACGGCAGCAGCCAGGAGTGCGACTTCGTGCGCGACGTGGCCGCCCGCCAGCCCCTGCGCATGATCACCGAGATCCTCGGGATCCCGCGCGAGAAGGAGGACTTCGTCCTCCGCGTCACCAACGAGAATTTCGGCCTCGAGGACCCGGACTTCCAGCGGGAGGGCGAGACCCGCGAGGAAGTGCTCGGCTTCCTGGCCGAGGCCTTTGCCTACCTGAACGAGATCACGGAGGAGCGCCGCCGGAACCCGCGCGAGGACCTCTCCACGGTGCTGGCCCAGGCGACCCTGCGCGGCCAGCCCGTGCCGCAGTTCGAGCTCTTCTCGCTCTACTACCTGATCATGGTGGCCGGCCACGACACCACCCGGAACGCCATCTCGGGGGGGCTGCTGGCCTTGCTCGAGCATCCGGAGGAGCTCGAGAAACTGCGCCGCAACCCGGATCTCGTCGAGACGGCCGCCGACGAGATCGTACGCTGGACCACGCCGGTGAACCACTTCGTGCGCACCGCCGTCGCCGACTGCGAGCTGCGCGGCCAGAAGGTCCGGGCGGGCGACTCCCTGGCCCTCTTCTACGCCTCGGCCAACCGCGACGAGGAGGTCTTCGAGGATCCCTTCGCCTTCCGCATCGACCGCGAGCCCAACCCCCACCTGGGCTTCGGCGTGGGCGAGCACTTCTGCCTGGGCGCCCACCTGGCGCGCATGGACCTCCGGGTCTTCTTCCGCCAGTTCGCCGAGCGCGTGGAGTCGCTCGAGCTGGCCGGCCCCGTCGAGCGCCTGCACGCGAGCTTCGTGGGGGGCCCCAAGCGCCTTCCCATCCGCTATCGGCTGCAGCCCGCCGCCTGACCGGGAGAATCGCCATGCCTCGCCTCCCCTACCTGGATCCCCAGACCGCCCCGGAGCCGGTGCGCGAGGCCCTGGCCGCACTGCCGGACCTCCGGGTCTTCCGTCTGATGGCCAACGCCACCACCTGCTTTCGGCCGCTGCTCCGGCTCGGCGCTGCCATCCTGGTCCAGCAGAAGCTCCGCGCGCCCCTCCGCGAGCTCGCGATCCTGCACGTGGCCCACCTCTCGCGAGCGGAGTACGAGTGGATCCAGCACGTGGAGATCGCCAGGGCAACCGGCGCCAGCGACGCACAGATCCAGGCGATCGAGTCGGAACGTCTGGACGCCCCCTGCTTCGACGAGCTGGAAGGCGCCGTCCTGCGCTTCACCACCGAGCTGGTGAGGGACGTGAAGCCCAGCGACGCCGCCCTCGACGCCCTGCGGCCGCACCTCTCGCCCGAGGAGATCGTCGAGCTGGTGGTCGCCGTCGGCTACTACATGATGCTGGCGCGCCTGATGGAGACCGCGGAGATCGAGCCGGACGCGCCCGCCGGGACCCGCGTGTTGGCGTCCGCCCGCTAGGGCACAGGCGGAGGAGCGCCATGGCCGGCGCCGTCGACGAGGACCTCGTCGCACGCATCGGGCGCGAGCTCTTCGCCCGCGTGCAGGAGTCGCACCCGACCACGCTCTCGCGTGCCTGGTGGACGCAGCACATCCTCGACTGGGCCCTGCGCGACCCGCGCTTCAAGACCGATCTCTTCCGCTTCGTGGACGTGCTGCCGGCCCTGCGCACGCGGCAGGCCGTCGAGCGCCACGTGGTGGAGTACTTCGACCCCGAGGCCCACCGGACGCCTCCGCCCGTCGAGCAGCTCCTGGCCCGTCTGCGGGGCGGGCCGGTGCGAGCCCTGGTGGCCGCCCAGATGGCCCGGCAGGTGCGACGCATGGCCCAGCAGTTCATCGTGGGCCAGGCGGCCGCCGACGCCCTGCCCCGCCTGCGCAAGCTCTGGGACGCGGGGCTGGCCTTCAGCCTGGACGTGCTAGGGGAGGCGTGTCTCAGCGAGGCGGAGGCCCAGGCCTTCGCCCGCAGCTACCTCGAGCTGATCCCCGCCCTGGCGAGCGCCAGCGCCGACTGGCCCGCCCGGCCGCGACTGCACGAGACGCCCGCCGGGCCGATCCCGCGGGCCAACGTGTCGGTCAAGCTCTCGGCCCTGTATCCGCATGCGGATCCCCTGGACTGGGACCGCAGCGTGGACGAGCTGGTGCGACGCCTGCGGCCCATCTTCCGGGCGGCGCGGGACGCGGGCGTGGCGCTCAACGTGGACATGGAGGTGTCCGAGCTCAAGGACCTGACCCTCGCGGTCTTCGAGCGTGCCTGCGACGATCCGGAGTTCCGGGACTGGCCCGATGCCGCGATCGCGGTGCAGGCCTACCTGAAGAGCGCCGACGCCGACGTGGAGCGCCTTTGCGCCTGGGCCCGAAGTCGCGGCACGCCCATCACGGTCCGGCTGGTGAAGGGCGCCTACTGGGACGCGGAGTCGATCCGGGCCCGCCAGCGCGGCTGGCCGATTCCGGTCTGGGAGACCAAGCCCGAGACCGATGCGGCCTACGAGCGCTGCGCCCGGTTGCTCTGCGCCCACTACCCGCAGGTGCGGCCCGCCTTCGCCAGTCACAACCTGCGCAGCCTGGCGGCGTCCCTGGCTGAGGCGCGCAGCGCCGGCCTCGGGCCGGGCGCGCTCGAGATCCAGATGCTCTATGGCATGGGAGAGCCGGTGCACCGCGCCGTGGCGGCCACCGGCGAACGCCTGCGCGTCTACGCCCCGATCGGGGACCTCCTGCCCGGCATGGCGTACCTGGTGCGACGCCTGCTGGAGAACACCTCCAACGAGAGCTTCCTGGTGCAGCGCTTCGAGGAGCACGTCTCCGCCGACGAGTTGCTGCGCGACCCGGCCCGGCTCGTCGACCCGAGCGCGCCCCGCTACGAGCCGCCTCCCGAGCGCTGGCTGACCGACGCCGCGGCGCCTGGCCCGTTCGTGAACACGCCGACCCTCGACTTCAGCCGCGCCGACCGGCGCGAGGCTTTCGCCGCCGCCCTGGAGCGCACCCGCGAGCGGCTCGGCTTCGAGGTCCCCGCGCGGATCGGCGGGGAGCGTCGCACCACGGGACGCCTGGTGGAGACCCGCATGCCCCACGATCCGGACCGCGTCGTGGCGCGCATCCACACCGTCGACGCGGACGCCGTGGACGAGGCGGTGGCGCGGGCCGTCGAGGTCGGCTCGGCGTGGGGACGGGCCCCGGCCGCCGAGCGCGCTGCCGTGCTGTTCCGGGCCGCCGACCGCATGCGGTGCCGACGCCTCGATCTGGCGGCGCTCCAGGTCTTCGAGGTGGGCAAGGCCTGGCGCGAGGCCGACGCCGACGTGGTGGAGGCCATCGATTTCTGCGAGTTCTACGGCCGCGAAGCCCTGCGCCTGGGGACCCCCCAGCGCACCCAGGAGATCGACGGCGAGACCAACGACCGGGTCTACGAGCCCCGGGGCGTGGCCGCCGTCATCACGCCCTGGAACTTCCCATTGGCCATTCCCACCGGCATGACCACCGCGGCCCTGGTCCTGGGCAACCCCGTGGTGCTCAAGCCGGCGCCCGAGTCGGCGGCGGTGACGGCGCAGCTGGTGGATATCCTGGAGGAAGCCGGCCTCCCGCCCGGCGTGCTCCAGCTGCTGCCCGGTCCGGGCGAGACCGTCGGCGCGCGTCTGGCCGCGCACTCCGGGGTGGCGCTGATCGCCTTCACCGGCTCCCTGGAGGTAGGGCTCGAGCTGATGCACACGGCGGGCCAGGTACGCGCGGGGCAGCCGCAGCTCAAGCGGCTGGTCTGCGAGCTCGGCGGCAAGAACGCCATCCTGGTGGACGAGGACGCGGACCTGGACCAGGCGATCCAGGGCATCCTGCACAGCGCCTTCGGCTACCAGGGCCAGAAGTGCTCGGCCTGCTCGCGGGTCGTCGCGGTGGGCGACGTCTACGAGCCCCTCGTCGCCCGGCTGGGGGAGGCGGTGCGCGACCTCCCGGTGGGCAGCAGCGAGGCGCCGGGCACCCACGTGGGGCCCGTGATCGACGCCCGGGCCCGGGAGAAGATCGCCGGCTACGTGGCGCGCGCACGCCGCGACGGGCTGGCCCTGCTGGCGGAGGGCAAGACGCCCCCCGGGCACGGCGTGGCCCCGGCCGTCTTCGGGGACGTGCCCCCGGAGCATCCTCTCGCCCAGCAGGAGGTGTTCGGCCCGGTGGTGGCGGTGATCCGGGCGCGCGACTTCGACGAGGCCCTGCGCATCGCGAACGGGACCCCCTACGCCCTGACCGGAGGCGTCTACTCCCGGTCGCCTCGCCACATCGAGCAGTCCTGCCGGGAATTCCTGGTGGGCAACCTCTACGTGAACCGCGGCATCACGGGAGCCGTGGTGGAGCGGCAGCCCTTCGGAGGCTTTCGCATGAGCGGGATCGGCTCCAAGGCCGGGGGCCGCGACTACCTGCTCCAGTTCTGCTGGCCGCGCACCATCACGGAGAACACCGTGCGGCGCGGCTTCGCCCCCGAGACCGGAGAGTAAGCGGCGTCCGGCTCAGCGCGGCTCCACGGGCGGCTCGGACGGCGGCTCCTCGCGGCCGCCACGGAAGCCACGCCGCTTCGCCCGCATCTCCTCGTGGATGCGCACGAGCTCCTGACGCTGCTCCCGGGTCAGGAGGGCGCGGACCTGGAGCATGGTGCGCAGGCGGTGCTGCTGCAGCTCGATCTCCAGGGCGCCGATCCGCTCCGCCTGCCCCATCACGGCCGCCACGTCCGGCGCGTCCTGGCCCAGCAGACGCCGCATCTCCCCGTGGAGCTCACGCAGGCGCTCGTGGAGCTCCAGGGACTGGGGTTCGGCCGCTTCCGCGATGCGGCGGATCTCCGCCCGCGTGGCCCCGTCGAGCCCGAGTCGCTGCGCGTGGCGCTCGAGCATGCGCTCGATGGGCGGCGGCCCGCGGTGGAAGCGCCGGGTGCCGGGCGGCCCCATCTCGTCGCCCGCGGAAGCGGAAGACGCCAGCCCGACGGCTGCCGCCAGGAGCAGCCCCCCGAGCCGCACGCAGCCGAGCCGGGGAACGATTCGGGTCATCGGCAGCTTCCTCGCCTCCGGCTAGCCACCCAGGAGGACGCCTTCGATGGCCAGGTAGTCCTCGGGGAGCCCCTCGTCCGCATCCGCCACGCCCTCCGTGGCCAGGGCGAGGAGCGCTTCCTCGGGCGTTGCCGCGGCGAGCGTCGTCGCGGCCTCCTGCCGGGCAATGCGGGGGGTTGCCTCGTCGTCAGCCAGCTCGGCCCGGGTGAACGTGAGGACGAGCAGGGCGCTCCCCGCAGCCACCACGGCCGCCCCGGCGAGCGTGGCGGGGACCCAACCGCGCCGCGGCGACGACCGCCGCGCGTCGAGCCTCGCCTGGAAGGCCACGCGCTCCTCGGCCGACAGCTCGGGCGCCGCGTAGAGCTCGTCGACCCGCCGCACGAAGGCCTGCTCCTCGGGGGTGAGATCGATGCGCTCGGGGGGCCTGGCGCTCACGACGCCACCTCCCGCGCGGGGCCCAGGTCCGCCAGCTCCCAGCGCAGCGCTGCCAGCGCCCGGTGCAGGTGCGACTTGATGGTGCCGGTCGCCCGCCCGGTCATCTCGGCCGCCTCCCCCACCGTGAAGCCCTCCAGATGCACCAGCACGAACACCTCGCGCTGGCCGTGCGGCAGCCGCCCGAGGGCCTTCCGCACCCGCGCCCGGAGGGCCGGATCGCCGGGCGGATCCGGACGCGGATCGGGGAGGTCCTCCGGCACGTCGCCGCCCACGGAACGCCGGACCCAGCGCCAGCGCCGATGGCGCTGCGCCTCGTTGACGAGGATGCGGTAGAACCAGGTCGAGAGGCTCGCCTGCTCCCGGAATCGATCCAGGCCACGATAGGCGCGCACGAAGGCCTCCTGGGCCACGTCTTCGGCCGCGGCCCCGTCGCCACCGACGAGGCGCCAGGCCAGGCCGACCGCCCGACTCCGGTGCTCCGACACGAAGGCGGCGAAGCGCCGCTCCCGGTCCGCGTCCACCGCGCCACTCGCTCCTTCGAGGTCATCGATCCGCGTCCCCATCCGAGCGTCCGACCGGGCCTCCGATGCGCTCCTCCCATGTAGCGACCAGCGGACCGGCGCGCGAGCGCAAGCGGCGGAAGAGGCCCCGAGCCTCCCCCGCCGCCCCCCCGGCGTTTCCTAGTAGGGCGACCGTGCGCCGGGCCCGCGCTCCGGCCGCTCCCGCAGCGTCTGCCACTGCTCCGGGGTGAGCAGCTCGCGCACCGCCAGCAGCGTGCGCAGCTCGGCCTTGCGCGCCTCCGTGTGAAGCGCACCCAGCGTGTCGGCCTGGGCCAGGACGGCCTCCGGAGCCGGGCTCTCCTGGTCGAGCAGGGCACGCATCTGCTCGTGGGCCCCGCGCATCTCGCCGCGGAACTCGCGCCGCTGTTCGCGCGCCTCGTCGAGCAGCGCATAGACCGCCTGGCGCGTCTCGGTCTGGAGGTCGAGGGCCTCGATGCGCTGCTCGAGGCGCTCGGCACGCGGACCGAAGTGGCCCTCCTTGTGTTGGCAGCCGCCTCCGTGCGGCCCCCGCGCGAGGGCACCGCCCGCCACGGCGAGCCCCGCGACCAGCGCGAGAGCCGCTACCCCCCAACGACCTGCCGGTGAACGCTTCATCGAAATCCTCCTTGGGACGAATTGGGCATACGCCGGTTGAGACCCCGGGGCCGGAGGATCGGTTTACGTCCCGCGGGGCCGGAGCTCGACCCTGGCCGAGCGCGGCCTCCCGGCGGATGCCGTCGCCCGGCTGGAGATCCGCCGCATGCTCCGGGAGCGGCTATGCGTGGGGGACGCGGGCCATCCGGCCTGGCTCACGCACCGGCATCCAGGCGCCGCGCGAGCTCCACCACCAGCGCGCCGAGCTCCTCGCCGCGGTCCTCCTGGAGGAAGTGGCCGGCGCCGCGGATGGTGACGTGGGGCTGGCCCTTGGCGCCTGGAATCCGCGACTGGAACGTCTGCTCCAGGCCGCGCGTGATCGGGTCGCCGTCGCTGAACGCGGTGAGGAAGGGCTTCTGCCAGCGGCGAAAGACCTGCCAGGCCCGCTCGTTGGCGGGCAGCGCGGGATCGTCCGGCGTGATGGGCACGAGCGAGGGCATGGCGCGCGCGCCCGCCAGGTGGCGGCGGCTGGAGAACGGGGCCTCGTAGGCGGCCCGCACCTCGGGCGGGAGCTTCGTCTGCGTCCCGAGGTCGAGGAGCCGGCCGATCGGGAAGACCGGCGACCAGCGCGAGAAGGCGCGCCACACCCGGAAGGGGACCGGCACCCGGGTGTCGGGCCCGGGAGCCGGCAGGCCCGTGTTGGCGACGATCACGCCGTCGAAGCGCTCCGGGTGCTCCGCCACCACGCGCAGGCCCACGAGACCACCCCAGTCCTGGCCGAAGAAGACGGCGCCCTGGAGCCCGAGCTGCTCCACCAGCTCCGCCATGACGTCCACCTGCATCTGGTAGGAGTAGTCCTCGCGGCGCACGTACTTGTCCGAGCGGCCGAAGCCCACCAGATCCGGCACGATGGCCCGGTAGCCGGCCGCCGTGATGGGCGGGATCATCTTGCGGTAGAGGTAGCTCCAGGTGGGCTCGCCGTGCAGGAGCCAGACCGGACGCGCGTCCTTCGGGCCCTCGTCCACGTAGTGGATGCGCAACCCCCGGATCTCCCGGTAGTGGGGTTCAAAGGGAAAGCCGGCGAGATCCGCAAAGCGCTCGTCCGGGGTGCGCACGACCTCGCCCGGCTCGCCGGAGCCGCAGGCCGTCGCCCCGATCAGGAACACGAGCGCCCGGCGGCCACCCACGCTTGCCTCCTCAGCCCAGCGGACCCTGATAGACCTCGACGAAGCGCTTGAGCGGATCCGCAGGAACCGACAGGTTGGCATCCCGGTCCGTGCGGATGCAGACCACGCTGGGGCCCTGGGTGGTCCTGGCCCGCTCGAGGGCGGGCTCGAGCTCCGCGAGCTTCTCCACGTGGAAGCCGCGGCACCCGAGACCCTCGCCCACCACGTCCCAGCGCACGGTGCCCATCTCCGTACCGAAGGTCCGGCCCCAGAGCAGGCGCTCGTTCGGCTCCTCCATGGTCCAGGAGCCTTCGGCGAAGACCACCGCGGTGACGTCGAGCCCTTCGCGCGCCGCCGACTGCATCTCCATGAAGTGGAAGCCGGCAGCCCCGTCGCCGGTCACGCACACGACCTGGCGTTCCGGGTCGCCGAGCTTCGCCCCGATGGCGGACGGGATTCCGGTTCCGAGCATGCCGAGCTCCAGGATACTGTGATAGGAGCGCGGCCGGGTGGGCGGGAGGAACCAGTGGGCCCACAGGGAGGTGTTGCCGCCGTCGGTCACGTACACGGTGTCCCGACCGAATACGCGGCCGATCGCCTGCATGGCGTGGGCGGGGTGCAGGCCCGGCCCCGGCCAATCCCGTACCCCCTTAGACTGCTCCTCCCACCAGGCGCGGTCGGTGTCGCGATAGCGCACCAAGTCCCCGGATTGCTCGGGGCGGAGACCCCGCTTCTCGAGCCGCTGAACCAGGCCCTCCAGGGTGCTGCGAGCCTCGGCCACGATCCCCAGGGCGAGAGGTCGCGTCACGCCCAGATGGCGGGGATCCACGTCGATCTGAACGATCTTCTGGCGCTCCGGGTCTCCCCAGTACTTGTCGTAGGGGAGGTCCAGGTTGCCGAGCCGGGACCCCACCACGAGCACCACGTCCGCTTCCCGCCGGACCAGGTCGCCGCCGAGGCCGAGCCCGTAGATGCAGTGGGGGTGGTCGCGCGGCACCACCGCGCGACCCGCCAGGGTCGGGATCACCGGGCAGCCGAGCAGCTCGACGAGCCGCAGGAGGGCCGCATTGGCCTGCGCGCGGTCCACTCCCGAGCCGGCCACCACCGCGGGACGTCGGGCCGCCGCCAGGAGCTCCGCCACCTGCTCGAGCTGGGCCTCGGAGGCCTGGGGGAGCGCCGGGCGGTAGCGCTCCGGCGGAAGCACGCGCACGCTCGCCGGGTCGCCCGTCGCGTACATCACCGGCGCGGGGATCTCGAGCTGCACGGGCCCCGGCCTCCCGGACCACATCTCCCGGAACGCCAGGCGCGCCACCTCCGGGATCCGCTCCCAGGACAGGACCGGCCCACCCCACTTGACGCTGGCCCCGAAGACGTCGAGCTGATCCTGACCCTGGAACGTGGAGGGCGGCGAGGGATAGACCAGGCCGAGCCGGTGCTGGGCCGTCACCGCCAGGAGCGGCACGCCCTCGTGCCGGCTGGTGATCACGCCGGGCAGCAGGTTCGCGGAGCCGGGGCCGGGGTTGCCGAGCACCGCCGCGACTCCCCCCGTGGTCTTGTAGAGACCCTCGGCCATGTGGGCGCCCGCCGCTTCGTGACGGACCGGGAAGAAGCGGATCCCATTGCCTTCCAGCGCCGCCAGCAGGGGATCGACCTCCGGGCACGGCAGCCCGAACACGAAGCGCAACCCCTCCTGCGCCAGGCAGCGCGCCAGGAGCTCTCCCCCGGTGATCTCGGCCATGACCCTTTCCCCGCATGGACGGCAGCGTGTCCGGCGCTCGGCTGCGAGGATCTCTCTTTTCGGCTGAGGCTGTCAATGCGAGTCCCGGCACGAGGGAGGCGGGCGACGACGGTCACCCTGGTATCCTGCCGGCGAGCCAGGGAGGGAAGCGATGTACTTCGAGGCCATCCGCTCCGAGAGGGGCTGCATGTCCTACCTGATCGGCTGCGAGAAGACCTGTGCAGCCATCGTCATCGATCCCGGGCTCGAGCAGATCGACCGCTGTCAGGCCCTGCTCTCGGCCCGCGGCATGCGCATCCACTCCCTGCTCGACACGCATACCCACGCGGACCACTTCTCGGGAGTGCGCGAGCTCCGGGAGCGGCTCGGGGCCCCCTCGATCATGCACCGCAGCAGCCAGGCCCCCTTCATCGACATCCACGTGCAGGACGGCGAGACCATCATCGTCGGGGAGCTGCGCCTGAACCTCCTTCACACCCCGGGGCACACCGGGGATTCCCTGTGCGTGGTCCTGCCGGATCGCGTGCTCACCGGCGACACCCTGCTGCTGGGCGCCACCGGGAGGACGGACCTGCCCACCGGGGATCCCGAGGCCCTCTACGAGAGCCTCTTCCACCGACTGCTGCTTCTCGACGACTCGCTCCTCGTCTACCCGGCCCACAACTACAAGAACCTGCCGCCCACCACGCTCTGGGAGCAGAAGAAGACCAATCCGCGCCTGCAGAAGAAGGAGCGCGCCGAGTTCGTGGAGCTGATGAAGAGCCTGGACCTGGCCATGCCGGAGCACCTGACGGAGGCGCTGCGCACCAACCAGACCGGCGGCAAGCCCGTGGCCCAGATCATCCAGGAGGCGGCCGAGCGGGTCTCCTTCATGACCATGGACGAGCTGCGGCGGCGGATCGAGAGCGGCCGGCCGGGCATCGCGATCCTGGACGTGCGGGAGGCGGACGCCTACGCGGCGGGGCACATCCCGGGCGCGATCCACCTGCCACGCGGGCAGCTCGAACTGCGCGTCGACTCCGCGTTCCCGGACCCGACCGTGCGCATCCTCGCCTACTGCGAGTTCGGCAAGGTATCGACCATCGCAGCCGGAACCCTGCACGCCATGGGATTCCACGGGGCCATCGCCCTGGACGGCGGGATCCGGGCCTGGAAGGAGGCGGGCCATCCCCTGGAGACGGGGGTGCCCCGGACGCGCTGAGTCCGGGACTATCCGTCGCCGGTGCCGACGCGCAGTGCCGGCAGCCGCAGCGACGCCGGGAAGCGTTCGTACAGCACGCCGAAGAGCGCCGCGCCGGCCAGGGCGCCGGCCAGCGCCCCCAGGGCGTAGAGCTTGCCCTCGCCCACGTTGACCAGGATCGGTCCGGGGCACATGCCGGTGATGGACCAGCCGACCCCGAAGAGGACCCCACCCACCCCGTTGCCGGGATGGCGTGGCTTCGGCTTCACCCGCAACGCCGCTCCGAAGGCGGTACGGCCCGAGCGCTTCAGCAGCCACAGGCCAGGCGCCGTCACCCCCACGGCGGTTCCGATGATGCCGTAGAGCTGGAAGCTCTCCAGCAGGAACATGCCCTGGATCATGTCGTAGTCCGCCGCGCCGCTGCGACTGAGGAACCAGCCAAAGGCGGTGCCGAACGCAGCGTAGAGGAGGATGCTCACGCTAGATCGCTCCCAGGCGGTAGACCAGGTTCGAGGTGACGATGCCGGCGGCCAGGAAGGCGAGGGTCGACTCGACGCTGGCGCGCTCCAGGTTCGAGATCCCGAAGATCCCGTGTCCGCTGGTGCAGCCTCCCGCCATGCGGGTGCCGAAGCCGATCAGGAGGCCGCCGCCGAACATCCAGGCGAGCTTCCCAGCCGGACCCCAGCCGAGGACGGTGTCGAAGCGCCCGAGGTCCCAGAAGGGCGCCCAGCCTCCGCTGGTGGCCGCTGAGAGGGCGCCTCCCAGCACGAGGCCGCCCAGGAAGGGGAGCCGCCAGCCCTGGGATCCGCTGATCTCCCCGCGCTGGAAGTACGGCACCCGGACCACCAGCGCGCACAGGTTCTCGAAGCCCGTCGAGATGCCGAGCCGCTGGTTGGTGACCCAGAGCAGCAGCAGGGTGATCGCGCCGATGGCGAAACCCGCTAGCGCCCAGTGGTAGGGTTCGAGGTCGTGAAGGATCAGCATCATCGACGTCCTCCGGGCGGGGCGACCGCCCGGCTTCCTGATACTCCCGGACGCAACAGAACTCAAGCGGTCCGCCGGCGGTCCGGTCCACCATGCTGCGGCTCCTGCTGATCGCCCTGGGCGGCCTCGCGGTCGGCGCGTCGCTCGGCTTCCTGGGCGGGGGCGGCACCATCCTCACGCTCCCGCTCCTGCTGCTCCTCGGCGTGGAGCCGAAGCCGGCCATCGTCATGTCGCTGGTGGTGGTGGCGGCCACAGCGGCCGTGGCCGCCGTGGCCCACGCGCGCACCGGCAACGTGGACTGGCGAGCCGCCGCGCTGTTCGGCCCGGGCACGGCGCTGGGCGGCTACGTGGGAGGCCGGGCCGCCGAGTGGCTCGCCGGCGAGCTGCTGCTCCTGGTCTTCACGGGCCTCCTGTTCGCGGCCGGCGGCGCCATGTTGCGGCCCGTGCCGATCGGTGCCGGGTCCGGCGGCCACGCGCGGGCGCTCGCGCTCGCGCTCCAGGGAGCGGGTATCGGAGCGGTCACGGGGCTGGTGGGCGCCGGGGGCGGCTTTCTCTTCGTACCGGCCTTCGCCCTGCTCGGGGGCATGGCGATGCGGCGTGCCGTGGGCACCTCGCTGGTGGTGATCGCGTTGAACGCCCTGGCCGCCCTGGGCGGCCATCTCGGGCACGTGACGATCCGCCCGGCTCTGGCGGCGCCGCTCACGGCCGCCGCCGTGGTCGGCGCCTGGTGCGGGGCGCACTTCGCGGGGCGCATCCCGCAGGCCCTGCTGCGACGCGCCTTCGGCATCCTGGTGCTGCTGGTAGGGGTGTGGATGCTGGTCCGCAACCCCGTGGTCCAGGGACTCTTTGGCGCCTAGCCAGCGGCGTTCATCCGGAGTTCGACAGCTTGTAGGTCACCAGGGCGACTGCGACCTCGCGGCCCTCGGCGTCGCACACGGAGACCTCGCCCGTGGAGATCTCCCGACCCCGGCGTCGCACGGATGCCGTGGCCACGAGATCCTTGCCCCGGGCGGCGGCCACGAAGTTCACCGAGAAGCCGATGGTGGTGCCGCGCGCGCCGGTCCCGACCTGGGGGCTCGCCCAGAAGGACGCCGTTGCCGCCACGTCCACCAGCGCGGCGACGGCGCCCCCATGGACCGTGTCGCCGATCGTGGTCACCTCGTTGCGGTAGGGCAGCCTCACCACGACGCGATCCTGCGCCGCCTCCACCAGCTCCATCCCGAGCAGCCGGCCGTAGGGAGACCGGACGATCAGGCGCTCGATTCCCTTGGCGACCTCGGCCGTCAGCTCCGACACGCTGTCCTCCCTCGGCCGGCAGTCCAGGCCACCGGCGTCGATGCTAGGATACCCGGACCGTGACCCGGAGACGTCGATGCCCCTCGACCCCCAGGCGAAGGCAATCCTCGAGTTCCTGAATACGGTCCCGCGGGATCCCTCGACGCTGACCCCCGCCGTGCTCCGCGCGGGCTACCGCGCGCTGGCCGCCACGCGCAGCGGGCCCGAGGTGGCGCACGTGGAGGACCGGCGCGTGCCGGGTCCCGCCGGCGAGATCCCCGTGCGGGCGTACCGCCCGCTGGGCGACGGGCCCTTCCCGCTGCTCGTCTACTTCCACGGCGGGGGCTTCGTCCTGTGCGACCTCGACACCCACGATGGGAGCTGCCGGCTGTTGGCGAACGCCGCGGGATGCGCCGTGCTCTCGGTGGACTACCGCCTCGCCCCCGAGGCGAAGTTCCCGGCGGCACCCGAGGACTGCTACGCCGCCACCTGCTGGGCCGCGCAGCACGCGGCGACGCTCGGCGCCGATCCCGAGCGGATCGCCGTCGGCGGGGACAGCGCGGGCGGCAGCCTGGCCACGGTGGTGGCCCAGCTCGTGCGGGACCGCGGCGGGCCCGGCCTCGTGCACCAGCTCCTGATCTATCCCGTCACGGACCTGAGCTTCGAGACGCCCTGGCCATCCCACGTCGAGAACGCCGAGGGCTACTTCCTGACCCGGGCGATGATGCACTGGTTCGCGGACCACTACCTGGCGCGGGCCGAGGACGCGCGGAGTCCGCTCGCGTCGCCGCTGCTCGCCCGCGACCTCACGGGCCTGCCGCCGGCCTCGGTGATCACGGCCGAGTTCGATCCCCTGCGCGACGAGGGTGAGGCCTACGCCGCGCGGCTCCGGGATGCGGGCACCTCCGTGGCGCTCCGGCGCTACGACGGCATGTTCCACGGCTTCTTCGCCCTGACCGACATGATCGACCGGGCCAAGGAGGCGGTGGACTGGGCCGGGACGCGGCTGCGCGCCGCCTTCGGCGTCTGAGACACGGAGGAAGCCCCGTGGTCGAGAAGGTCCGTCACGTCCTCTTCCTGTGTACCGGGAACTCGGCGCGAAGCATCCTGGCGGAGGCGATCCTCGGCCGGCTCGGCGCCGGGCGGTTCCGCGCCCACAGCGCCGGCAGCCACCCCAAGGGCCGGGTACATCCGATGGCCCTCGAGCTGCTGCACGAACGGGGCTACGAGACCGCGGGCCTCCGCAGCAAGAGCTGGGAGGAGTTCGCGGGGCCGGGCGCCCCGAGCCTCGACTTCGTCTTCACGGTCTGCGACGACGCCGCCGGCGAGGCGTGTCCCGTTTGGCCCGGCCGGCCCGTGACCACCCACTGGGGCGTCGCGGACCCCGCCGCCTTCGAAGGGCGGGAGCCCGAACGGCGCTGGCTCTTCCGTCGCGTCTACCGGGAGCTCGAGCGGCGGATCGAACTCCTCACGCGCTTGAGCCTCGAGTCCCTGGACCGCCGGGGTCTCCAGGCGCGCCTGGACGAGATCGGCAAGACGCCCCCCTCCTTCGAGCCGTCCTGAACGACCCGTGGGTGACGAGCCGCGGCGACGACACTCGGGCATGGGAAGCATCGTCACCATCCTTGTCTGGCTCGTCGCGGTGTCGGTGTCGGCCCCGGGAGGAGCGGAGCCTCCCGCGCAGATCGAGCGCTGCCTCGACCAGCGCGGGCTCCCGCGCGTGGCGCGGGTGCTGGCACCCGATGGCCGCCGGGTCTACGCCCGCGTGGTGGCCGAGGCGGGAGGCATCCCCACCGCCCTCGTCCCCCTCGCCGAAGACGGTTTCCACCTGGCGGCGGTCTTCGAGCGCGCGGGGCGGGCCGGGCCGCAGGGCGAGGCCACGGTCTGGGAGATCTCCGACGACGAGCTCGAGTCCCGGGTCTGCGCGCCCGTCCACCTGCCCCAGGCCGAGATCGACGCCGAAGAGCGGGTCGTGGTGGCCGCCGGCCTCAACTACGCCGCCCACGCGGAAGAGGCCGGCGGCGGGGACGTCTTCCTGTTTCCCAAGCCCGTCGCGCCCACGGCCCCCTACGGGCAGGTCGTAGCGCCCGACGGGGTGACGCTCCTGGACTACGAGGTCGAGCTCGGCTTCGTGCTGCTCGCCGACGTGGACCTGCGCGCGCTGCCCTCCCGGGACGAATTCCTCGGGAAGGCCGCCTTCTTCGTCGCCAACGACGTCTCGGACCGGGAGCCGATCATCCGCCACAAGGCCCTGCGGGGTCCGGGGACCGGCTTCGTGGAGGCCAAGGGCCAGCCCGGGTTCCTGCCGCTGGGTCCCTGGATGGTGCGGGGCACCGAGCTCTTCGCGGCCCTCGCCGCCTGCGGCGCCGACGGGCTCGGGATCCGGCTGGCCGTCGACGAGGGCGACGGCTTTCGCGTCCGGCAGGACGCGAGCACCGCCTCGATGATCCTCGATCCCCTGGAGTTTCTCGGGAAGATCGCGGAAGAGATCCGGCGAGGCGGCCTGCGCACGCCGATGCCCGTACTCCGGGACGGCCGTGCGCGTCACTATCCGCTGGCGGTGGACGCCCAGGCGCCCCGACTGCCGGCCGGGAGCCTGGTCCTCACCGGCACGCCGGATGGCGTCGCGCTCCAGGCGCCGGTCCCGCTGGCGCTCCTGGCCCGGGGCCTCCTGCGCCTGCGGAGCCCCTTCGAGCAGTTCCGTCTGGAAGAGCTCGAGCGCGCCGCATCGGGAGGGCCGGGCGGCTATCTCGAGGCGGGAGACCGCATGCGAGCGAGCATCGACGGCCTCGGGGCCCAGATCGTTGGCGTGCTGGCCCCCGGCGCGGCCCGGCATCCCGATCCCTGCGCGGGCCCCTGATGCGGCCTCGAGCGGGGACGCAGGAGGTCTCACATGAGCCACAAGTCCCGGATTCTGGCGCTCCGCATCGCACTCACGGTCACGGCCCTCGAGTTCTTCGGACCCATCCTGCGGGACTTTTCCGGGAGCCACGCCCTGAACCCCACGTGGGTCGGCCACGCCCGGGTCCACCTGGTCTGGCTGCTCGGCTTCATGCTCTTCTCCGGGCTCGCCAATCTCTACCTGGTCTGGCTGCGGCGACCCTTCGAGGTCCGCAACCTCTGGCTCTCCGCCGGCTGGCAGAGCTGCAACCTGGGCGGCTTCTGGGTGGCCTACCTGCTGACCCCCATCTACGACGGGGAGATCACCGTGCCGGGCATCCACACCTCCATCCTCGGTGTCGACGAGAACGTCTTCGTCTTCAGCGTGCTCTCGATCATCATGGCCGGCGTGTGGGTCGCGCTCCGCTTCGGTCTCGCGCGGGAGGGCGCCCGTGGCGCCCACTGAGGCCCCGGTGCTGATCGTCGGGGCGGGACCGTCGGGAACCATGGCGGCACTGCTCCTCGAGCAGCTCGGCGTCGAGACCCTGGTGGTGGAGCGTCGCGCCGGGCCCGGGCGCGCGCCCGCCGCCCACGTCGTCAACGCGCGCACGCTCGAGATCTGCCGCGCCGCAGGTGTGGACGCGAAGGCCCTGGCGGACGCCGCCCGGGATCCCGCCGACGCCGGCTTCGTCTACTGGGTCACGAAGCTCGGCGGCCGCGTGCTCGGACGGCTCCCCTTCGAGCGTCAGGGCGACGACCAGCGAGAGCTGACCCCCACGCCGCTGCGCAACCTCTCCCAGAACCGCTTCGAGCCCATCCTGCTGGAGGCGCTGCGGCGTTCGGGCGGAAGGGTCCCCCGCTGGCGATGGCAATGGGAGTCGGCCATCCAGACCGCCGACGGCGTACGCTCACGGATCCGGAATCTCGAGACGGGTGGGGAGCACGAGGTCGCCAGCCGCTACCTGATCGCTGCAGACGGCGCAGGGAGCCCCATCCGGAAGGCCCTCGGTATCGACGTGGTCGGGCCGGAGCGCATCCAGAGCTTCGTCACGATCCATTTCCTGGCGAACCTGCGCGGGACTCCCGAGATCCCGCCCGGGGCGCTGTTCTTCGTCTGCGATCCGGCCGCCGGCGGGGGCGTGTTCGTCATCCACGACCTCGATCGGGAGGCGGTCTACATGCACCCCTTCGATCCCGAGCGCGAGTCGCAAACGAGCTACGACGGAGCGCGCTGCGAGCATCTGGTGCGGCAAGCCATGGCCGGTCCCGCTCCGGGGCTCTCGATCGAGACCATCGGCTCCTGGAGCATGACGGCCCAGGTGGCGGAGCACTACCGCCAGGGTCGCATCTTCCTGATCGGCGACTCCGCCCATCGCTTCCCTCCCACGGGAGGTCTCGGCCTGAACACCGGGGTGCAGGACGCCCACAACCTGGCTTGGAAGCTCGCAGCCGTCCTCCAGGGATGGGCACCGGAGTCGCTGCTCGAGACCTTCGAGACCGAGCGCCGCCCGGTTGCCCGGACGAACGCAGACCAGAGCCTGCGCAATGCGCTGCGGCTCGTCGAGGTGGCTCAGGCGCTGGGCGTGACCGACCTCTCGGAGGCCTCGCACGCCAGGATGGAGCAGGCGCTCGCGGACGCCTCCGCGCTCGAACGCGTGCGTGCCGCCATCGCTCGGCAGGCCGAGCACTTCGACATGCCGGGCCTCCAGCTGGGCTTCTGCTACGAGCAGGGCGCCCTGCTGCGAGCCGACGCAGAGCATCCGCCCGCCCTGGGCAAGGTCCGCCGCTTCACCCCGTCCGGCTGCCCCGGCGCGCGCCTGCCGCACGCCTGGGTCGAGGAGCATGGCGCCCGTGCCTCGCTCCTCGACTGGGTCCCCCTGGATCGCTTCGTGCTGCTGGCGGGCCCCGCCGGCCAGCCCTGGGTCGACGCGCTCGCCTCCATCGATGCCGTCCCCCTGGAGGGTCGACGGCTTTCTCCCGCCGCGGTGCCCGACCTGGAGCGGTGGCTCGACGTCGCGGGGATCGACGCGCAGGGAGCGCTCCTGGTGCGGCCGGACCAGCACGTGGCCTGGCGCGCCCGGGGAGCGGTCGCCGATCCGGCCCGGGAGCTGTCGCGGGCCCTCGGGGCCGTGCTGGGCACTTCCAACGGGCAGCCCGAGCCCGGCTAGACCCGGCTGGCTCTCGACGCCGCCCCGCGCCCGTCAGTCGATCCAGCCCTGGATCCGCGCCGCCTCCTCGCGCAGCGGCTCGGGCGAGCCCAACAGCTGCCGATCGACGCCCACGCGCTTGAACCAGTAGTGGAGGTTCTGCTCGTCGGTGAAGCCGATCCCGCCGTGCACCTCGGTGGCGGTGCGCACCACGAAGGGGCCGATCTCCGAGAGGTGGGCCTTCGCGTGGCTCGCCAGGAGCGAGGCCTCCTCGGGCACCGCGTCGAAGGCATGAGCCGCGTACCAGACCAGGGACCGGGCCGGCTCGAGCTCGGCCACCATGTCTGCGCACAGGTGCTTCACCGCCTGGAACGACCCGATCACGCGGTCGAACTGCTTGCGTTGCATGGCGTAGGCCACCGCCAGCTCGATCGCCCGTGCGCTCGCCCCGAGGATGTCCGCCGCCAGGATGACGCGGCCCGCGTCGAGCATGCGCCCGGTGGCCTCTCCGGCCGCACCCGGCTTCCCGATCCAGTCGGTGACCTCGACACCGTCGAAGGCGAGCTCGGCGAAGCCGCGGGTGCGGTCGATCGTCCGCAGGGTCGTGCAGGCAAGCCCGGCGGCCTCGGCGTCCACCAGCACCAGGCTCCGGCCGTCCTCCACGGGGACGAGGAAGCGGTCGGCGCCCACGGCATCGAGGACCATGAGCGAGAGGCCGTGGAGGCGTCCGCTTCGCAGCTCGACGCCGGCGCCCTCGCGCCGGGAGACGAGCTCGGTGGCGGCGATGCCCATGCGGCAGGTGCCGGTGGCGAGCTGCGGGAGCCAGCGCGCCTGCTGCTCGGCGCTCCCGGCGGCACACAGCGCCACCGGCGCCATCACCGCGCTGCCGAGGAAGGGGGCCGGGGCCACGCCCCAGGCCAGCGTCTCGGCGGCGACGGCCGCGTCCAGCAGGCCGAGCCCGCTCCCGCCGTGCGCCTCGGGGATCAGCAGCCCCGCCACGCCGAGCTCGGCCAGCGCCTTCCAGGTGCCGCCGTCGCCCCCGGGCGTCCGGGCCACGAGCTCGCGCACCCGCGTCACCGGGCACTCCTCCTGGAGGAAGCGCCGCAGGGTCTGGGCCAGGAGGTTCTGCTCCTCGGAGAGGGCGAAGTCCATGGCGGCTACTCCCGGGCCTGCGGCTTCGGCTCGCGGGGCATGCCGAGCCCCCGCTCGCTGATGATGTTCTTCTGGATCTGGGCGGTGCCACCGCCGATGATGAGGCCGAGGGTGAACATGTGCTGGCTCTGCCAGCGCCCGCCGTCCCGCTCGTGCGGGGAGCCCTCGTAGAGGGTGCCGAGCTCGCCGAGCGCGTCGAGGCCGAGGGCGTTCAGCTGGTGGCTCACCTCGCAGCCCGCGAGCTTGGTGACCAGCCCCGCCACGCCCGGGCTCTCCCCCTTGACCCGCGCGGTGAGCATGCGCAGGGCGTGGTACTTCATGGCGAGCACACGCGACTGCAGGCGCAGCAGGCGGTCGCGCAGTACGGGCGAGTCCATGGCGCGCACCCCGTTGGAAGTCTCGCGCTGCATCAGCGCCACCAGGCTGCGCAAGGTGCCGTCGAGGACTGCGCTCGAGGCGAGCATGTTCCGCTCGTGGCGGAGCGTCGTGTTGGCGATCTTCCAACCCTCACCGCGCTTCCCGACCACGTTGGCCTGGGGGACGCGGGCGTCGCTGAGGAAGACCTCGTTGAACTCGGCCTCCCCGGTCATGGTGGCCAGGGGCCGCACCTCGATGCCGGGGATGTCCATGGGGATCAGCAGGTAGCTGAGCCCTCCGTGCTTGGAGGCGCCGGGCTCGGTGCGGATCAGGCCGAACATCATGTCGGACGCGTGGGCCGTGGTGGTCCAGATCTTCTGGCCTGTGACGAGGAAGTCCGAGCCGGACTCGACGGCGCGGGTCTGGACGCTGGCGAGATCGCTGCCCGAGCCGGGCTCCGAGTAGCCCTGGCACCAGACGACCTCGCCGCGCAGGGTCGGTCCGATCCAGCGCCGCTTCTGCTCCTCGCTCCCGTGCTCGAGCAGCGTGGGCACGAGCATCTCGGGCCCCTGCCCGCCGATGCCCCGGGAGACGCCGGCGCGGTTCAGCTCCTCTTCGAGGATCACCTGCTTCAAGAGGTCGGGCTCGGCCCCGTAGCCACCGTACTCCCTGGGGATGGTGCGGGCGGCATAGCCGTGCTCGATCAGGAGCGCCTGCCAGACGCGCAGGGCCTCGCCAGCCTTGCCGGCCGCCACGCCCATGCCGGCCCGGGGCGCGCGGTCGCCCTGCTCGGCGAGAAAAGCGCGGATCTCCGCGCGGAAGGCCTGGTACTCGGGGCCGTAGCTCAGGTCCATCGGGTCTCCTCGAACGGCACTCCTGGGATGGAGCCGAGAAGGAGAAGGGTCAGCCAGCTGTGAGGAAGGCGCAAGAACGGTCAACCGTCGCTGTCGCGCTCCGGTGCGAACCCGCTCTGCAAGAGGGACGCCACGGCGCCCATCACCGTCTCGTAGAGTCGCCCGTGGAAGTGGGCATCGAAGCGGGCGAGGCCGTCCTCGAGGTCCGAGCGGCGGTAGAGCCGCCCATCGACCAGGACCGCCACCAAGCGGGTCGGCGCCGGAAGGTCGCCGCGCGGGTCGCTGTCCAGGAAGATCAGGTCGGCCGGGGCACCGATCGCCAGGGTTCCCAGGCCGGGGGCGCCGAGCGCGGCGCCGGCCTCTCGCGTCGCGATTCCCCACGCGTCTCGCGGGGAGAGGCCCGCTCCCACCAGCTCGGCCAGCTCGCCGTGCAGGCTCGAGCCCGGGGCGACGTACGGCATCAGCGTATCGGTGCCCGCGTGCACCGGAACGCCGGCCCGGTGCAGGCCCGCAGCGAGCGCCGCCTGGCGCGCTCGGAATCGACGGTGGACGCGCTCTGCGTCCCGGTCGCCGGCCGCGAAGGGCGCGGCCCAGAGGAGCTTCCACACGCCGGCCCAGAAGCGTGGCAGATGGCGGAGTCCCGTGTCGCGGGCGACCCGTGCGTCGTCGAAGCCGCTCCCCACGAGGAGTCGCATGCGCGCATTCACCAGCGTGGGCGTGTGGGCGATGCCCTGCTCCCGGGACACCCGGGCCACGTGGTCGATGCGTGCGTCGTCGACGCTGGCCCAGTCCTCGGGACGAAAGTCCTGGCCATCCACTTGGGCGAGATCCACGAGCACGGCGCCGGTGCCGTGCTGGAGGTCGGCGATCCCAGCCTGCTCCAGGCGCACGGAGTGCGGCGCGTGGCCCACGAGCGGCAGACCCGCTTCCGCTGCGGCAGTGCGGATGCTCGCCAGCACCTCGGGCTCGAGCATGTTGTAGACCTTGACGCAGTCTGCGCCGGCTTCGGCCTGTTCCGCCACCGCGGCGCGCGCCTCGGCAGGAGTGCGCACCACTCGGTTGGTGGGAAAGGAGGGGGGCTGGCCGTCCAGCATCGCTCCGCACGCGAAGATCCTGGGCCCCGGCCGCTCGCCGGCGCGGATCCGCTCGCGCACGGCGAAGATGCTGCCATCGATGCTTCCCATCTCCCGGACCGAAGTCACCCCGTGGGCCAGGAACAGGAGCGACCACAGCTCGGCGTTTCCCACCGCCACGGCAGGCGGGTAGTGGACGTGCATGTCCACGAGGCCGGGCGTCACGAAGCTCCCGGCCAGGTCGTGGGCCTCCTCCGCACTCTCCGACGCGCCGGCGGATCCCGTGATGGAGTGGATCTTGCCGTCCGCGACCCGGAGCGTGCCCGCGCGGGGCGGGCGACCGGGCTCCACCAGTACGACGTCCCGGAAGACCCAGCTGCGTCGCTCGGGGACCGGGAGGGTCGGGGGCCGCAGGGCCACGGCGATCCCGAGACCGATCCCGAGCAGCCCGGCCAGGCCCACGGCCGCGACGAGCACCAGACGCTTCAAGTCGGCTACCGGGCGCTGGAACGGAGCCGCTCCGCTCGGACTTCGTAGTGGGCGAGGCCGAGCTCGCGGAACAGGTCGCATGCCGCTCCCGCGTGGCGGCGCGCCGCATCGGGCTCGCCCTGGGCGGCCGCCAGCCCGGCGAGGCCGAGCAGACCCTTGGCCAGCGGCGTGCGCGCGCCCAGACGCCGGGCCAGGGCCATGGCCTCGCCGAGCGCGCGCTGGGAGGTGCTCCAATGGTTCGCGCCGAGGCGCGTGGAGACCGAACCGAACGCGAGCAGACTGGTGGTGCGACGCAGGTACGCCCCGGAGCGCGAGACCGCGCCCTCGGCGACGCGACGCGCGGACTCGATCTGCCCGAGCTCGAGCAGGACGTCCACGATCTGGTCGAGGTTCAGCGCGAAGTCACCGCCCCGGAGCAGACCCCGCTCGAGCCGCTCCAGCTCGGAAGCCGAGGCGCTCCGGTCACCCCGCTCGCAGCCGACCGCCAGCAGCACTGCGGTGCAGTTGCGCACGGTGACGAGATTCCCGATCTCCTCGCCGATGCTGAGCGCCTCCTTGGCCAGGCGATCGGCCTCGTCGTAGCGAGCCGTGAAGAAATGCTGGCTCGCCAGCATGGAGCCGCTCGCGCTCTCGATGGTGCGGTTGCCCATGCGGCGCGCCAACTCGTGGGTCTCCCGGGTCTCCTGCTCGGCCGCGGCGACGTCGTCGGAGTGGTGCGTGATCTGACAGGCGAGGAAGCGGGTGCCCATGTACACCCCGGAGCCGGCCTGCGCCTCGCCGAGCTTCTCGAAGACCGCCAGCGACCCGTCGATGGTCCGGCGGGCGTCGGCGAAGCGACCGTCGAGGAGATAGGCCCAGGCGAGGCCGCGCTGGTGCCGCGCCAGCATGGTGTCCGACTCGGCCTCGCGCCCGGTCGCGAGCGCCTTCTCCACCAGGGACACGCCCTGCTCGAAGCGCTCGCGCGAGCCCCCGACCAGGAGCATGCCGTGGAGCGCGTAGAGGTTGGCGAGGGACTCGGTCTCGCCGAGCGCACCGGCCAGCTCCTCGCCGCGGCGGGCGGCGCGATCCTCCTCGAGACCCTCGGGCGTGCCGTAGAGCACGCTCACCCGGCAAACGCCTTCGACGGCGCGCAGCACGAAGCGGCGCAGGCGCTCGTCGTCGGGGCGCTCGGCCAGAACAGCCTCGGCAAGCTCCCAGGCCTCGCGATGCAGGCGGACCGCGTCACCGTACGAAGGCAACTGCTCGGCCTGCTGCGCGGCTTCGAGCATGAGCTCGACGCCGCGCTCGCGATCGTCGCTGCGAGCCCAGTGATGCGCGACCAGCGCCTTCTCGTCCTTCTCCAGCAGTTGCGCCGCGCGTCCGTGCAGACGCCGTCGCTCCCGCAGCAGCAGGCCCTGGTAGGCGACCTCCTGGGTCAGGCTCTCGCCGAAGCGGAACTCGCCGCCGGGCATGCGGCGCACGATCCCGCGCCGCTCGAGCTCGCTGAGCGAGGGGCCCGCGTCCTCCTGGAGGAGCGCGCCCAGCACGTCGCTCCGGAACTGGCGACCGAGCACGGCGGCCACCTGGGCGACGCGCTTGGCCCGCGGCTCCAGGCGGTCCAGGCGCGCGCTGAGCAGCTCCTGGAGGGAGTCGGGAATGCGGATCTCGTGGACCGGCCGGGTGACCTCCACCGCTCCGTCCCGGCCGACCAGGGTTCCGTCTTCGACGAGGCCGCGCGTGAGCTCCTCGAGGAAGAAGGGGTTGCCCACGCCCTGTCGAAGGATGCGGGCCTCGAGCTCCGTCGGGAGCGTCCCGCCGGCCAGCTCGCGCACGATCTCCACCGCATCCACGTCGGGGAGCGGACGCAGCTGGAGCTGCG
The DNA here is from genome assembly GCA_041611735.1 of Myxococcota bacterium. Taxonomy (GTDB): domain Bacteria; phylum Myxococcota_A; class UBA9160; order UBA9160; family PR03; genus JBFIML01. The sequence continues at coordinate 27,459 of JBFIML010000031.1, forward strand.
TCACCGCCGCGGACTGCCAGCGGGCCTCGAAGTCGGGGCGGTGGGTGACGAGCATCATGCAGCGCTCCGCTCCGAAGCCCGAGATGGCGAGCTCGAGCGCCTCGCGGGAGGCGTCGTCGATCCAGTGGAGGTCCTCGACGATCATGACCACGGGCTTCTCGCGGCTGGCGCGACAGACGAGCTGATCCACGGCCTCGAAGGTGTTGGCGGAGCCGTCGGCGCCCGGCAGCGAGAGGACGCGGCGAAACCCCGGCAGGAGGTCCTCGTCGACCTTGGCGCGAAGCTTCTCGAGCGCGGCCTCCGGCGCCTCTCCGGCCTCGATGCCGAAGTAGCGCCGCATCATGTCCACCCACAGGGCATAGGGAACGTCGCGTTTGAGCGAGGAGCAGCGCGCGGCGAAGAGCTCCACCGGACGCCCGGCGAGCCAGTTCTGGAACTCGTGGACGAGGCGGGACTTCCCGCTCCCGGCAGCCCCGACGACGGCCACCACCTGCGCCAGGTTGCTCGCAACGCGCTCGAAGGCGGCCTGGAGGTGCGCCAGCTCCTGGGCGCGGCCCACGAAGGACGTGAGCGCACGCGTCTCCCCGGGCGCGTCGGAGACGGCGAGCACCCGATAGGCCGTCACGGTCTCGCGCTTGCCCTTCACGGGGAAGGGGCCCTTCCGCTCCAGGCGGAAGCGCCCACGCACCAGTCGCTGGGTCGCCTCGCTGGCGAGGATGGTTCCCGGCTCGGCCAGCGCCTCCAGACGGGCCGCCAGGTTCGTGGTGTCGCCGATGGCGGTGTAGTCCATCTTGAAGTCGTTGCCGACGGTTCCCACCACGACCATGCCGGTGTGGACACCGATGCGCGGCTGCAATGCAAAGCCTCGCAGCGCATCGCGAATGGCCAGTGCGGCGCGCAGCGCGCGTTCGGGCGCATCCTCGTGGGCGACAGGCGCGCCGAAGAGCGCCATGAAGCCATCGCCCGCCAGCTGGTTCACGATCCCTTCGAAGCGGCGGATCTGGGCGAACGAGAGCTCCAAGTAGCGGTCGAGCAGCTCACGGTACTCCTCGGGATCGAGCCGCTCGGCGGCTGCCGTCGAGCCGGCGAGGTCACAGAAGAGCACCGTCACCCGCTTGCGCTCGCCGGGGAGATCGCGCGTCTCGATCGACGCGCCGCAGTCCGGACAGAAGCGGAACTGGGGATGGCTCGGGGCGCCGCAGCTCGGGCAAGCCCGCCCGGCCGGCGCGCCGCAGGCGTGGCAGAACTTCTTGCCCGGGATCAGCTCGGTGCCGCAGGCGGTGCAGCGCATGCTCAACTCGTAGGCTTCGGCGTGCAGAGCAGGCTTCCCTCGGGCGTGAGCTCGCGCACGCACTCGTCGCCGCACACCTGGGCCAGCCGCCGGCGCGCCCGGTGCAGGCGCACGCGGGCGGCGCCTTCCGAGCAGCCGAGCGCGGCGGCAGTCTCAGTTAGCGACATCTCGCCGAACTCGTGGAGCAGCAGAACACGGCGGGCTTCGAGGGGGAGCTCGGCAATTGCCTCCAGGACGCAGTCGTGGGTGGCCCTGCGGTCCGGGCGGTCGAAGGACGACGGGGTCGGCTCGGCGTCTGGAGCGGCCTGGGACCGTTCCGTGGTGCGCTGGCGCAGGTGGTCCCGCCAGACGTTCAGGGCGATGCGTCGCGCCCAGGCGGAGAGCGGCGCGTCGCCCCGGAAGCCGGGCAGTCCACGCAAGACCCGCACGAGCGTCTCCTGGGCCAGATCCTCCGCCAGGGCGGGCTCGCCCACGCGCGGGGTGAGGAAGGCCAGGATCTGGCGGCGCAGGCCTTCGGCCGCCTCGGCGTCCAGAGGCACGTGGAGCCTCCTGAGCCCGGAGGGTAGCTCAGCCGTCACAGCCGCAGCCGCCGCTGCGGGTCTCCTGCGCGGGCGTGCCGAGCAGCTCCGCCACGAAGCGCCGCGTCTGCCCGGCAGCGCCCCGGTTGACGGTCATCCCCACCTCGGCCGCGGCGGCCACCTCCTCGCGCGGAATCCCGAGCTCTTCGCACTTGGCAAGGTGATACCTGAGGCAAGGCTGGCAATTCACCGCGGCGGAGGCCCCGATGGCGATGATCTCCCGGGTTCGGTCGTCCATGGTCCGGCTCCCTCCTTGCTCCTACAGAGAAAGACGCCCGCGAGGCCGATTCGTTACATCGGGTGGCTCATGGAGTGCCCTTCGCGCACTCAACGGCGCGGCAGCCGGGCGACCCGATCGTGGTCCCGAAGCACCCACGCCTCGTCCCACTCGGCTCCCCGCACGTCGAGCTCCGACCGCACCGGCACCCCGCCCTCGCGTCGGGTCTGCAGGCGCCGAGAGTAGGGCCACGCCACCGGCCGCCCGCCGCGAAGCAGCAGGATCCCCGGCGCGTCGGCCGCGTCGCCTCCACGCCAGCGAGCGACCACCCGGCCCGACTCCACCCGGGCCTCCACCAGCTCGAGCTTGCTCGTGCGCTCGGACGCCTCCGCCACCTGGAAGCTGCCGACCCCTTGGAACTTGAGCTTCTCGTCCAGCAGCCCCCACGGCTTCCACATCCCCCGCAGCAGTGCCACTGCCAGCGCCAGCGTCCGCCAGCCGATGCTGGCGAGCACTCCGAGATCCCTCCAGCGCGGTCGCTCCGGAAACCAGCCGCGCAAGCGTCTCAGGGTCCCCCCTCGCATGGACGACGGCAACGCGCGCAGCGCCGCCCGACCGTCCGCCTCCGCCAGCAGGCTCCCGCCGACCAGCCCGTCTCCGCGGCGATGCGCCACCAGCCGCAGCCGCGTGAGAGGCACTGGGAAGGCGGTGATCTCGAACAGGCAGTCCCCGGACTCCAGCACCAGCGTGCCGTCCCGCCAGGTGCCGTCGAATGCGTAGTAGAGGATGCGCGGATCCGGAACGCCCACTGCGTTCCCGGACGCATCCATTCCGAAGCGCTGCACACCCCAGGCGATCACGTACTCCCCGTCCCGCTTCAGGATCCCGACGTCGATCGACAGGCTCGCCAGTCCGATCTGGTCGAAGCTCGGCACGATCGAGGGCGCCTGCACGGCCAGCCGGGTGGCGCGGAAGCCCTCCGGGAGCGGTCCGCTCTCGCTCGCGATCCAGGGGATCTCCAGCTCCTGGTCGAAGGCGTGCTCTGCCTCGCCGACCGTGTAGGTGCCCCGCACCCGCACCGCGGACACCGGATCCGCCAGCACGTGCAGCTGGCTGCCGTCCGGGCAGACGGGCGCATTGGCGGACCGGATGCGTCCCGGGCGGGTCACCCCACCCTCGGTGTGCAGCACCCGTACGCCCACCGCGTCCCCCGGGCCCACCGGCTCCCCGGCCGCACCTCCGGGGCTGCAGAGCACGAGCCGCCCGCCGTCGGGCTGCGACGTCGCACGTTCGGCCTCCGGAACGGCGCCGTACGGAACGTAGACCACCGCTCCGCTCGCCGAGGCCGTGGCGAGCCCGTGTCGCCCCAGGGCCACCGAAGCGTTGAGGTTGCAGAGCGTCCCGGGCTGCCGCGTGTCGTAGCGCCAGCGCGGCGTCCCGTCGCGTTCCAGAGCGGTCAGCCATCCGTCCCCGCCCGGCACGTAGAGGTGCGCCCCGACCGCCACCGAGCCCCGGATCGCCTCCCCCAGCCAGCGCGTCCAGCGCACGGCGCCGGTCCGCAGCTCCAGCGCGTACACCACGCCATCCGCCGACCCGATCACCACCTGGTCACCGTCCACCGCGGCGGAGGCGTAGATCGGCCCGCCGGTCGCCGTGCGCCACACCACGCGTCCGCTGGCCGCGTCCAGCGCCATCACGTGGTGGTCGAAGCTGCCCACGATCACCCGTCCGTCCGCCACGGCCGGCGAGGATGCGATGAAGTTGCCGAGGTTGCGGCGCCAGCGGACCCGGCCCGTCTGCAGCTCGAGCGCGTAGAGACAGCGGTCGAACGACGGCACGAACACGAGATCGTCCGCGAAAGCCGGCGCACCCCAGATGTGGAGGCCCGTCGGCGTGGCCCAGCGCACGCCCACGAACGGCTCGATCGCGTACAGGTAGAAGTCGTCGTTGCCCGCGTACAGCCAGCCATTGGGGCCGAGGACGACGTTGCCTTCCCACCAGTAGATCGTCGAGGGCGTGACGCGCGTCCGGTCGAGCATCCGGTCGTAGCGCCACACCTCCTTGCCATCGACATCGAAGCCATAGATGCGCCCGTCTCCCCCGGGCACCCAGACCGAGCCATCGGGTCCGATGCACGCCGCCGAGTCGATGACCTCGCCGGTCGCGACCCGCCACACCACCTGGCCGCGCTGCGGATCCAGCCGGTAGAAGCCGCGGTCGGCCGATCCCACGTAGATCTGCTCGTCGGCGCCGATCACCGGGGTCGAGAACACCGGCCCCCCGGTCTGGAAGCTGCGGATCGGCCAGCCTCGCGGCTCGGGCGACACCCGCGCCCGCCCGAGGTTCGCGAAGCCGCCCCGCATCGAGGGCCAGGGCACCGTCGGCTCCGATGTTCCGGTCATCGCGGGCTCCCGGAGAGCGCCACCCACCCAGGGGAAGGTACCGAGTTCCAGCGGAGTGGGGTGATATGCTTCCCCGGCTCCGGCAGAGGGAGAGAGGCGGTGACCGACGTCCGAGTCGAGCGAGTCGTCACGCTCGACATCCTGCGGGGCCTGGCGATCATCGGGATGGTCTTCCTGCACAACGGCGCCTTCCACTTTGCGAAGCTCGAGGACGCCCTGAAATCTCCCCCGCCGTGGCTGGTCGCCTTCGGATTCCTGCTGCTCTGGGCCGGCCTCTTCGGTCTGGTCTCCGGGGCGGCCAATGCCACCACCGCGATGAGACGGCTTGCCCGCGAGGAAGCCCGCGCACCGGTGCCCTGGCGATACCCCCGTTCGCTGGTGGCCGGATCGCTACAGACCTTCGTCATCGTCTTCGTGCTGCACTGGATCTGGACGCTCGTGGTGGCCAACTCCGCCGTCACCCAGGATCTCGACGATCCGACCCTGCGGGTCACGCTGGTGCCCGGCCTGATGTACTACGGATTCCTTCCTCGCATCCACCCCGAAAACTACGTCTTTGCCAGCGCCCTGTGGATGATCGCAGCCAACGTGCTGCTGGTCTCGCTGACCTTGCGCTGGCTGTATCGTCGCCATCCGCCGCGCCAGGGGGACGGGTTGGCGCGCTCGCTGCTCGGGCTGGCGGCCTTCGTCCTGGCGGCGACGCCCGTGCTGCGCGCGCTGCTGTTCGAGCCGATGATGACCCTGGTCCACCAGGGTGGGGCGTCGATCCTGGCAGCGATCCTGCCGGCGCTGCTCGTCAACGACCCGAACCCCGTGTTCCCCTTCTTCGCCTACGGGCTGCTCGGTGCCATCGTCGGCGCGTCGCTGGCGCGTGGCGAGCCGCGCAGACCGCTCTACCGGCTGATGGGACTGTCCGGCCTGGTCCTCCTGATCGCTGGCGGAGCGGGCCTCTACGCCCTGGGCGGCGTGGTGGTGGCGGGGCGCGAGGGGATCTGGGGCCAGTCCCCAGTGTACTTCGCCTCCCTGGCCTACCTGCTGCTCGGCCTCTTCGCGTGGCTGCTGATCGGGCTGCTGGCGGCCTTCGACCCGCCGCTCGGATCGGGGCGGGTCGCGTGGCGCCCGGGCTGGCTCCGCCCGGTCCTGCGATTCGGTCGGCTCAGCCTGACCGTCTTCATGCTCGAAGGCATCGTCGCCATGGCCGTGCGGATCGCCCTCGACGCGGCGCGCCCGGGCTGGAACGGCGTGGTCTGGGCGGTGCTCGTCTTCGCGCTCGGCAACGTGCTGCTGTGGCACGTGGTGCTCCTGGCCTGGGAGCGGGTGGACTACCGGGGCTCCCTGGAGTGGTGGCTGGCACGCATCCGCAGGAGCGAGGACCGCGCACAGGCACTGCGACCGTCGTGAGAACCCTGCGCCAGTGGAGGCCGAGGGGCTGTAACCGCGGCGCCCCGAAACGTGTAGTAGAGTGTGTCGAAGGGGAGGCGTGCGGGACGGCTCCGCGGACGACGGTCCGGGGCGCCCATTCAGGGCTGTCCGAATCGAAGGAGGGGGAATGAAGCTTCGAGGAATCCTGGTCGCGAGTGCCGCACTCGGCCTGCTTGCCGGCGGGGTGAGCTGCGCCGGTGAGGTGCAGGGCGAAGAGGTGAAGTGCGCGGGCATCAACAGCTGTGGCGGCAAGGGCGAGTGCGCCGCGGCAGACGGCAGCCACGACTGTGGCGGGAAGAACAGCTGCAAGGGCAAGGGCTGGGTGCACATCGATTCCGCCAAGGAGTGCACCGATCAAGGCGGCACCGTTCTCGAGCAGTAGAGGCGCTCACGAGAGCTCGGCCCGCCCCTCACAGGGCGCGGGCCGAGCCTTCCTCGCTGCCCCGGCCAACGAGGGCCGTGCGGCGAAGCCGGTGATGCGAACTCCCGATCTCGGACACGGCGTGGGTCTGCGGCGCGAGCACTTCGAGCGGGTGCTCTCGGGCCCGACGCAGGTCGACTGGTTCGAGGTGATCTCCGAGAACTTCATGGTGAAAGGGGGGCGCCCGCTCCACGTCCTCGAGCGGGTGCGACGCGACTACCCGGTGGTCCTGCACGGGGTGAGTCTCTCGATCGGCACGGTCGATCCACTCGACCGCGACTACCTCGACCGCCTGGCGGAGCTGGCAGCGCGGGTAGAGCCGGCCTGGGTGTCCGACCACCTGTGCTGGACGGGCGTCGGCGGGCACAACGCGCACGATCTGCTGCCCCTGCCGTACACGGAGGAGGCGCTCGACCACGTCGTCACGCGCGTGGAGGCGGTCCAGGAGCACCTGGGCCGGCGCATCGCCCTCGAGAATGCCTCGACCTATCTCAGCTTCGCGGGCTCGACCCTGTCCGAATGGGAATTCCTGTCCCAGCTGGCGACGCGGGCGGACTGCGGGATCCTGCTGGACGTGAACAACGTCTATGTGAGCGCCGCGAATCACGGCTTCGACGCCGAGGGCTACCTCCGGGCGCTGCCGCCCGAGCGGGTCTGGCAGATGCATCTCGCCGGCCACGTCGACCGGGGCAGCCACCTGCTCGACACCCACAGCCGGCGCGTCTGCCAGGAGGTCTGGGAGCTCTACCGCTTCGCCACCCGGCGCATGGGCGCGGTCGCGAGCCTGGTGGAGTGGGACGAGGACATCCCTGACTGGGACACCCTCGAGGCCGAGAGCCTGCGGGGACGCGAGGTACAGCGCGAGGCACTCGCCGACCCGTGCCCGAGCACCTGACGGTGCAGCGCTTTCCCGACCTACGAGAGCTGCAGTCGTTGTTCTGGCGGCTCCTCACGGCACCCGAAGGCGTGCGCAAGGGCGTGGCGGAGCTCCGTCGCACGGGGGAGCTCGAGTCCGAGGATCTCGCCTTCCTGGTGCACGCCGACGCCAGGCTGGGGCCGGTCGCGCGCCTCGACATCTACGCCGACATGTACTTCTACCGCCTGCGCGACTGCCTGGCTGAGGACTTCCCCAAGGTCGTGGCGCGGATCGGCGCAGCGCGCTTCCACAACCTGGTGACCGACTACCTGCTGGCGCACCCGTCTACCCACTTCTCGCTGCGGGAGCTGGGCCGTGCGCTACCGGACTTTCTCGGCACTCACCCGCTGGCCCGCGAGTTCCCGGTGCTCTCGGATCTCGCCCGGCTCGAGTGGGCGCGGGTGGACGTCTTCGACGAGGCGGATGCGGCGCCGCTCTCTCGCCAGGCGCTGCTGGAAGGGGGAGCGTCCGCGCCGGAGACGTTCGCGCTGCGGCTCGTCCCGAGCGCTCGCCTTCTTCGCGCTGACGCTTCGGTCCTGAGGCTCTGGAGACACCTCCACGGTGGGGGCGACGCGCAGCCAGACGACCCGCCGGACACCTGCCAGGAGCAGAGCTCCGGAATCTGCGTCTGGCGCAAGGGCCTCGCCGTCTTCCACCGCGCGCTGCCGGGGGACGAAGAGAGCTGTCTCGAGGTGCTGGCCTCGGGAGGCGCCACCCTCGCGCGACTCGGCGAGAGGCTGCTCGAACGGCAGCCCCCGAACGCTCCGCCCCAGCAGGCTGCCCAGCGCTTCGCCAAGCTGCTCGACCTCTGGGCTCGCGACGAGCTCCTGACTTCGCACGCCTCGCTCTCGGGCCGGTAGCGCGCGGCGGCTCCGCCGCTCAGCGGCCGCGCGGAAAGCGCTCCACGCCTGGTTCCGCGCGACCGAATCGCCGATGGCGAAGCCAGCTCGGCCCGGCGCGGGTCAGCCGCGCTCCAGGCCCCGCAGGATGATCTCGGCGATGGCGTCCGCCGTGGCCTTGGGCGATGCGCCGGCCATCTCGGCCATTTCCGGGCGCGCGAACTCGCGACCCAGCCCACCGAGGACGTGCGCCACCGCGGCGGTGTCGACGGGGGGGATCTGTCCCTGCTCCACCGCGCGGTCCAGGAGGCTTCGCGCCACTGCGATCACGTAGCTCTCGTGGGCATCGAGGAGCCGGCTGGCGCCGGGGATGTCGGCCAGCTCCCGGGCGTAGGCCACCGTGGTGGGCTGCACCGCCTGGTTGGCGGCCTGGAGGTACGCGCGCAGCGCCTCCAGCGGAGACATGGAGGCGCGCAGGGGCTCGATGGCCGCGCGGCCGATCCGGCGCAAGCGCCGGTCCACCACGGCGAGGACCAGCTCCTCCTTGCTGGGCGAGATGCCGTACAGGGTACGTAGCGAGCAGTTCACCTGGGCCGCGATCTCGGCCATGGTGAGGTCGGCGAACCCCTTCACGGCGAAGATCTTCTCCAGCTCGTCCAGGATCTCGCGCTGTCGCGCGGTGAGCCGACGCTCGCTCTCTGGATGGAGCAGGGGCTTCGGAGGGAGCACGCCCGGAAAGCGCAGCCGCTGCTCCGGACGGGTCTCCGGCACGCTCAAGGGAGCAGCGCCTCCGGGAGGTCCACCAGCCGCGCGCGCAGCCACTCGCCCAGGCCCTTGGCCTGGGGGTCCTGGCGCGTCGAGGCCGCGACGCCCTCCTCCAGGAGACCGTGGATCACGAAGTTGAGCGAGCGGAGGGCGGGGAGCCGGTGGCGATCCAGCGGGAGCTTCGCCACCTCCGGCACGAGCTCGCGCAGGCGCTCCACGCTCAGGAAGCCGTCGAGCCAGACCCAGGCCGGGTCGCTGCGGGCGAAGACGCCCAGGTTCGCGTCGCCGCCCTTGTCGCCGGAACGCGTGCCGAAGACCTGCCCGAGGGGCACGCGGGAGGTGGGACCGGTGGGCGGGGACGCCGTCGGTCCCGGCGCGGGTGTGACGGAGACCGGCGGAGCGGAGGGAATCACGGAGGAGACCTCGCGGGTCTCGCCGCCCAGCACCACCACCTGCTGGGGAACCGCTTCCGCGGGCACGCAGGCCGGCTCGTAGACGCCGAACGGGCGCCCCGGGCCCGGCCCCCCGCCGACTCCGAAGAAGCCCGGGATGGTGGCCAGGGCGAGCTCGATCACGGCGTTGGAGAAGGCCCGGCCCACCTTCTGCTCGTCCGGGTCCTTGACGCTGATCTTCAGGATCGCCACCGCTTGCTCGTTCGTCTCGGGATCCGGCTTGTCGGTGCGGACCAGGCGCGTCGTGACCCGGGCGAAGTCCCCGGGCGCGTAGGGGCAGGCCCGCCAGAAGGCCTCCTCCACCAGTGCGGCCTTGGCCTCGATGTCGAGGCCCGTGAGGCAGATGCTCATGTCATTGCGGAAGCCGCCCAGGCGGTTGATGCACACCTTGAGCGTGCTCGGAGGCGGCTCGCCCTGGATCCCGTGCATGCGCACGCGGTCCCGTCCCACCGGCTCGAGCTGGATCGTGTCGAAGCGGGTGGTGACGTCGGGGCCGAAGTACTCCGGGCCGGCGATCTCGTAGAGAAGCTGCGAGGTGACCGTGCCGATCGATACCTCGCCCCCGGTCCCGTCGTGCTTGCCGATCACCGAGGAGCCGTCCTCGGCCACTTCCGCCCAGGGGAAGCCGACCCGCGCCATGCCCGGGACCTCGGTGAAGAAGGAGTAGTTGCCGCCCGTGGCCTGGGTGCCGCACTCGATCACGTGGCCAGCCGCCACCGCACCGGCCAGTGCGTTCCAGTCCGTGCGGCTCCAGCCGTGGTGCCAGGCTGCCGGTCCGCACACCACCGCCGCGTCGGTGCAGCGCCCGGTGATCACGATGTCCGCGCCCTGGTCGAGTGCCTCCACGATGCCCCAGCAGCCGAGGTAGGCATTCGCGGTCAGGAAGCTGGCAACGTCCTTGATCGGCTCGTTGGTCTCGAAGTGGCGGAGCTGGTCGGCGGCGACCAGCTCGCTCATGCGCGGGACCAGGTCGTCTCCGCGCACGTAGGCGATCCGGGGGTGCAGGCCCAGCTTCTCGGCCACCTCGGCCACGGCCTCGGCGCAGCCGTCGGGATCCAGGCCTCCGGCGTTGGAGACCACCTTGATGCCGCGGTCGAGGCAGGTGCCCATCACCTGCTCCATCTGGGTCACGAAGGTGCGCGCATAGCCGCCGCCCGGATACTTCGTGCGCGTGCGGGCCAGGATCAGCATGGTGAGCTCGGCGAGCCAGTCGCCGGTCAGGACGTGGATGGGGCCGCCCTCCACCATCTCCTTCGCCGCCGAGAGGCGGTCTCCGAAGAAGCCCGAGCAGTTGGCGATGCGGATCGGCTCGGCCATCACGACCCCTCCTCGTTGACGCCCGGCTCGACGATCAGCAGCAGCGTGCCAGCCTCCACCTGGTCGCCACGGGACACGCGCACCTCGGTGACCACGCCGTCCTCGGGAGCACGCATCGGGTGCTCCATCTTCATCGCTTCCAGCACCACCAGCGTCTCGCCAGCCCGGACGCGGTCGCCCACCCGGACGCGCAGCTCGATCACCTTGCCCGGCATGGCGGCGACGAACCCTCCCGAGGTCACCGCGGCGCCGGGCAGCTCGAAGCGCGGCTTCAGGGCGAACTCGAGATCCCCCCGCCGCCCCTGGACCAGCAGCCGGTTGTCGAAGCGACTGATCCGGGCGCGGCCGCGGCGGCCATCGATCTCGGCATCGATCCCGCCCTGGCTCCAGGCGTGGATGCGGGCGTGCGCCCCGTCGCCGAAGCGGAAGCGCCCGTCCCGAAGCCGGCGGTAGCGCACCGGGAGCTCGCGCTCGCGGTGCACGAGCACCACCTCCTGGTCGGGCAGTCGCGCGTTGCGCCAGCCGCTCGGGGCAGCGGCCAGGACTCGGGCGGCCGCGCGGTTGGCGCCCTGGAGCCAGAGCGCGGCGAGCCGCGCGGTCTGCTCCAGCTCCTCTTCGCTCGGCTCGAGGCGGCGCGGCGGAGCCACGCGTTCGATGAAGTCAGTCGTGGTGTCGCCCGCCAGGAACACGGGCGTGCGCAGGGTGGCGACCAGGAAGTCCCGATTCGTGACCACGCCCCCGACGTGGCAGCGTTCCAGCGCCAGGGCGAGGCGTCCGGCCGCCTCGGCGCGCGTCGGAGCGTACGCGATCACCTTGGCCAGCATGGGGTCGAAGTGCGTGCCGATGACCGATCCCGCCACCACGCCGGAGTCCCAGCGCACCTCCGGCGACGCGGCGGGCTCGAAGGCCACGAGCGTGCCCGTGGCCGGCAGGAAGTCCGCGGCCGGGTCCTCGGCGTAGAGGCGGGCCTCGATCGCCGCGCCCCGGAAGCGGATCTCGTCCTGGCGGTAGCCCAGGGGCTCGCCCTGGGCGATGCGCAGCTGCTCGCGCACCAGATCGATCCCAGTCACGGCCTCGGTCACCGGGTGCTCCACCTGGAGGCGCGTGTTGACCTCGAGGAAGAAGAACTCGCCGGTCTCGTCGTCCAGCAGGAACTCCACGGTGCCGGCCGACCGGTAGCCGAGCTTGCGCGCCAGCCGCAGGGCGGCGTCGCCCATGGCCTCGCGCAAGGCGGCGTCGACCCGCGGCGACGGCGACTCCTCGATGATCTTCTGGTGGCGCCGCTGGATCGAACACTCGCGCTCCCCCAGGTGTACGATCTGGCCGTGGGCGTCACCGAGGATCTGGATCTCCACGTGCCGGCAGCGCGGGACGTAGCGCTCCAGGAAGACGCGGGCGTCGCCGAAGCCGCTGGCCGCCTCGCGCCTCGCAGCGGCCAGGGCCTCGTCCAGCTGCGCGGGCGTCTGGACCACGCGCATGCCCTTGCCGCCGCCGCCGGCCGCGGCCTTGACCAGCAGCGGATAGCCGACCTCGTCGGCCTGCCCGGGGTCCTCGCACCCGGGAAGGATCGGGACACCGACCTGCTGCGCCAGCGCCTTGGCAGCCAGCTTGTCGCCCATGCGCTCGATGGCCTCGGGCGAGGGCCCCACCCAGGCCAGCCCGGCGGCGACGACGTCCGCGGCGAACCCGGCGTTCTCCGCCAGGAAGCCGTAGCCCGGGTGGATCGCCCGGGCGCCAGTCGTGCGAGCGGCTTCCAGGATGGCCTTGCCGTCCAGGTACGAGCTCGCAAGCCGCACCGCCTCGTCGGCCTCGGACACGTGGGGCGCGTGGGCATCGGCGTCGACGTAGACGGCCACGCAGCGGATTCCCATGGCGTGGGCGCTGCGCATCACGCGCCGGGCGATCTCACCGCGGTTCGCCACCAGCAGCGTCCAGAAGCTCACAGCCGGAAGACCCCGTAGCCGCGCGCGCCCTCGATGGGCGTGTTGCGGACCACCGAGAGGCAGATCCCGAGCACCGTGCGCGTATCGCGCGGATCGATGATCCCATCGTCGCTGATGGCGCCGGTGGCCTCCAGCGCGATCGAGCCCTCCTCCTGGATGGCCTCCACCGCCGCGCGGATCTTCGCGTCGGCCTCCTCGTCGAAGGGCTCGCCCTTCCGGGCGGCCCGGGCGCGGCGCACGATCGACATCACGCCGGCGATCTGCTTGCCGCCCATGACGGCGATCTTGGCGGTCGGCCACAGGAACGTGAAGCGGTTGTTGAAGGCGCGGCCCGACATGGCATAGGTGCCAGCGCCGTAGGAGGCGCCGATGATCAGCGTCAGGTGCGGCACCGTCGAGTTGGTAACCGCGTTGATCATCTGCGAGCCCTTCTTGATGATGCCCGCCTGCTCCGCGTCCTTGCCCACCACGAAGCCGGTCAGGTTCTGGAGGAAGAGCAGCGGCACGTCGATCTGGTTGCAGAGCTGGATGAAGTGGGCCGCCTTCTCGGCGGACTCCGGGTTCAGCACCCCGTTGTTGCCGATGATCCCGATGGGGTAGCCCTGGATCTGCGCCCAGCCGCAGACCAGCGTGGTGCCGTAACGCGGCTTCCACTCCTCGAAGCGCGAGCCGTCGACGGTCCGACCGATCACCTCCCGCACGTCGACCGGCCGGCGCAGCTCCGGATCCAGGATGCCCAGCAGCTCCTCGGGATCGAGCACGGGCTCGGCGAACGGCTCCAGGGGCGGAGGCCCCGGCTTGTGCCAGTTCAAGTGCGAGATCACCTCGCGACACAACCGACAGGCATCGGGCTCGTCCTCGGCCAGGTACTCGCCGAGCCCCGAGATCTCGGCGTGCATCCGGGCGCCGCCCAGGGTCTCGTCGTCGGACTCCTCGCCGGTGGCCATCTTCACCAGGGGTGGGCCGGCGAGGAAGATCTTCGACTGGTTCTTGATCACGATGTTGTAGTCCGACATGCCGGGCTGATAGGCCCCGCCGGCGGTGGACGAGCCGAAGACCACGCAGACCGTCGGGATCCGCAGCTTCGAGAGCTCGATCATCTCGTAGAAGAAGCGCCCGGTCTCCGCGAAGTGCTGGAGCCGCGCGGAGGTGCCCGCGCCGGGCGAGCGCTTGCCATCGGTGCGCACGCGCAGGTCGGCGCCCGCCGACTCGACGAAGCTCACGTACGGGATGCGGTTGTCGCGGGCGATCTCCAGCGCGCGCATCCACTTCTTGGCCACGTAGGGCGTGAGCGCCCCACCCAGCACCGTCGGGTCGTTGGCGAAGATCACGCACTCGACCCCGGCGATGACCCCGATCCCGATGATCGCGCCGCCGCCGGTGGTGTAGTCGGAGTTGTAGGCGGCCAGGGGGCTGATCTCGAGAAAGGGGCTGTCGGGGTCGAGCGTCAGCGCGAGGCGCTCGCGCACCGGAAGCTTCCCGCGCGTGGCCAGGCGCGCGTGGTGCTCCGGGCCGCCGCCGGCCTCGGCCTCGTCCAGGAGCCGGTCGATCTTCTCGAGCCTCTCGAGCATGGCGGCCCGGTTCTCCGCGAACTCCGGCGCGCGGGGATCGAGGCGCGAGCGGATGGGAGGGCCGAGGAGAGGCTGCATGGTCCGTTGCTCATGCGCTGAGAGCGAACAGGTAACCTGTTAGATAATATTTGTCAATGATCATTACCTACCCGCGAACCCAGGAGCGCCGAGGCGGGGACCTTGCGGCTAGGGCGCTCCCAGGCGGACCTCCAGGGTCACGCTGCGCTCGAACATCGGCTCCTCGGGGCTCGCGGGACCGAGATCCGCGTAGGAGCTCGAGACGTTGCTGTCCAGCAGGTAGCTGGCGCCGCCCTCCAGGCTGAGCGGAAACTCCCCGGTCGCATCCTGGAAGCTGCAGGCCGGATCGCAATCCCCGAGTCCCGAGCTGGGGGTCACCCGCATCAGGTCGATGATGGAGAAGACATCGACGTTGCTGGCCGTCGCCGCCCCCTGCCTGTCCTCGGTGATTCGCAGCACCAGCGGGCGCACGTCCGCGTTCGGAGACGGCGGCACGCTGAACACGTGCGTGGCCGCGGTCTGTTGGTAGACCGGGTCGAGCTGGGGGTCGCGCGGCATGACGCCGCGATGCTCGTGACGGACGGACCCGCTGCTCTCGGTCGGCCCGAGCCGGGTCAGCAGGTGGAAGTCGAAGGGAGCGTCGGGGTCCACCAGCTCACCCTCGGCGGTCAGGGGGGCGTCCGAGACGGCGGTGAAGTCCCGGGCACCGCCGCAGGACAGCACCACGTCCTGGGCTCCGGTCACCAGATCCACACTCTCGTTTACGTAGCCGAGCCCGCCGAAGGGCGCGGCGCATGTCAGCGTCAGGTGCGCGTCGGGACGGTGCGCGCCTGCCTCCGCCGGCGGGGCCAGCAGCATCGCGATCGCCACGGCACCCACGCCGAAGCGGAGCCGGGCTCTCCCAGGCAACTGCCGCTTCCACATGTCCTTCACCTGGCGCATGGTGTTACCGGTTACTTGCCGATGCGGGTTCGGACGTGACGAAGCTGCATCTCAACATGGTCGCACGTGCCATGTCAAGCGCCGAACCGATCCCGGGGACCGTGCGCATTGACAGACGGCCAGCGCATGTACCATCCGGTGAGAGGGCCTTGGTGGAGGATTCCATGAACCCGATCCAGCTGACGACCGAGCGCGGCATCATGACGGTGACCCTGGCGGACGTGGAGAACCGCAACGCCCTGAGCGGAGCCCTGATCCAGGGCCTCCACGAGGCCCTCGGCGCCGCCAACCTCGACCCGACCGTGCGCGCCGTGGTGCTCACCAACGAGGGCAACACCTTCTGCGCCGGCGCCAACCTGAAGGAGCGCTCCGGCGTCCGGCCCAGCACCGCCGCGAGCGTGAGCCTGGAGGAGCTGCTGCAGTCGCTTCAAGGCTCGCCCACCCCCGTCGTCGGACGCATCGCGGGCCACGTGATGGGAGGAGGCAACGGGCTGGCAGCGGCCCTCGACATCTCCATCGCCGCCGAGGACGTGAAGTTCGGCTTCACCGAGGTCCGCCTCGGCCTGGCACCGGCCATCATCTCCGTGGTGTGCCTGCCCAAGATGCGACCGGGCGAGGCCATGGAGACCTTCCTGCGCGGGAACCGCTTCCCGGCCGCGCGCGCCGCCGAGCTCGGGCTGATCAATCGTGCCGTGCCGCGGGACCAGCTCGACTCCGCGGTGGAGGAGGTGCTGGCCGACCTGCGCCTGGCCGGGCCGAACGCCCTGGGCGCGGCCAAGCGGCTGGTGCGCGAGGTGCCGCGCATGGAGCCGAAGGACGCCTTCCAGTGGACGGCGCAGCTCTCGGCCGAGCTGTTCCGGAGCGACGAGGGACGCGAGGGCATGGCCGCCTTCCTGGGCAAGCGCAAGCCGGCCTGGGCGGACGACGACGACGGGTAGACTTCCGCCAACGAGGAGACCGCGATGAGGATCGATGCCGCCTTGATGGGAGCCCTGGAAGAGGTGCCCCAGAATGCCCAGGCGCTCGAGGCCCAGGGCTTCGACGGCGCGATCACCGCCGAGCTGGGCTCGGATCCCTTCTTCCCGCTCTTGCTGGCGGCGCAGCACACCGAACGCCTCGAGCTCATGACCTCGATCGCCGTGGCCTTCGCGCGCAACCCGATGACCCTCGCCTACCAGGCCAACGATCTGCAGGCCTACTCCAAGGGGCGCTTCCTGCTGGGGATCGGCTCGCAGATCGCGCCGCACATCGTGAAGCGCTTCAGCATGCCCTGGTCGCGGCCCGCGGCGCGCATGCGCGAGTTCATCCTGGCCCTGCGCGCCATCTGGGACTGCTGGCACCGCGGCCAGAAGCTCGACTTCCGCGGCGAGTTCTATACCCACACCCTGATGACGCCGATGTTCACGCCCGCCAAGAACCCCCACGGCGCACCTCCGGTGATCCTCGCGGCGGTCGGCCCCAGGATGACCGAGGTCGCCGGGGAGGTAGCCGACGGCATGCTCGTCCACAGCTTCACGACCCCGCGCTACCTCCAGGAGGTGACGCTTCCCGCCCTCGAGCGTGGCTTCGCCAAAGGCGGGCGCGTCCGGCAGGGCTTCCAGCTCTGCTACCCGGCCTTCGTCGTGACGGGCCGCAACGAGGCCGAGTGGGCGCAGAACCGCACCGCCGTGACCCGCCAGATCGCCTTCTACGGCTCCACGCCCGCCTACCGCGGTGTGCTCGAGCTCCACGGCTGGGGCGATCTCCAGCCCGAGCTGAACGCGATGTCGAAGCGAGGCGAGTGGGTGGCCATGGGGGAGCGCATCAGCGACGAGATGCTGGAGCACTTCGCGATCGTCGCCGAGCCGGACCGGGTGGTGGGCGCCCTGAAGCAGCGCTTCGGGGGGGTGATGGACCGGGTGCTCTGCACCTTCCCCTACGCGACCGATGCGGAGCGCCGCGCCTACCTGGAGGAGCTGCGTGCCGCCTAGCCAGGGGCGCCCGCGCCCCGGGAGCAGCGATGTTCCAACAGCCCTACGACTTCCGCGACGAGAGCGATGCGCTCCATGCGCTGCTCGAGCCGCTCCCGGACGCCGACTTCGGGCGCAGGACCCAGTTCAAGGACTGGTCGATCCACGACGTGGTGGCCCACCTCCACATCTGGAACTGGGCGGCGGACCTCGCCCTGCGTGACGGGGACGCCTTCCGGGCCTTCTGGAAGAAGCTCGCTGCCGGCGTCGCCCAGGGTCGCACCCTCGTGCAGCTGACCGACCAGTGGCTCGAGGGCGCGCGCGGCCAGAAGGTCCTCGATCTCTGGCGGGCCTTCTATCCCGAGATGACCGAACGTTTCGCGGCAGCGGATCCCCGGGCCCGGGTTCCCTGGGCCGGCCCGGACATGAGCGTTCGTTCGAGCATCACGGCGCGGCTCATGGAGACCTGGGCCCACGGGCAGGAAGTCTACGATCTCCTGGGCGTCGAACGCGTCGACACGGACCGCATCCGGAACATCGCCCACCTGGGTGTCCACACCTTCGCCTGGACCTTCGTGAACCGCAAGCTCGAGGTTCCCGCGCCGGTCCCGCACGTCCGCCTGGAGGCCCCGTCGGGCGCCATCTGGGAATGGAATGGCGAAGTGCAGAGCGACCTCGTCGATGGGAGCGCCACCGAGTTCTGCCAGGTGGTGACGCAGGTCCGCAACGTTGCGGATACGAAGCTCCGCGTGGAGGGCGAGGTGGCCCACCGCTGGATGTCGATCGCGCAGTGCTTCGCCGGGCCGGTCGAGGACCCGCCGGCCCCCGGAACGCGCTTCACCAGGCGCTGACCCCCCAGGGTCGCGTGCCCGCCGGGAGAACCCCATGCGTACGAAGCTCGCCGCGGAGCTGGGGCTCGAATTCCCCATCTTCGCCTTCACCCACTGCCGCGACGTGGCGGCCGCCGTCTCCAAGGCCGGCGGTCTCGGCGTGCTCGGCGTCGCCGGTCACTCCCTCGACCACCTGAAGATGGAGCTCGCGTGGATCGAGAAGGAGGTGGGCGACAAGCCCTACGGCGTCGATCTGCTGCTGCCGACCCGCTTCGTGGGCAGCGAGCGCGGCGGGCTCGACGCCGACGAGCTGGACGCGCGCATCCCGGAGCCGCACCGGCGCTTCCTGGACGACCTGCTGGCCCGGCACGAGGTGCCGCCGCTGCCCCCGGACGCGAAGGTGCCCGCGGAGTTCAGCGTCGGCTACGAGAAACAACGCGACGTGATCGAGCTGGTGTTTCAGCACCGGATCTGCCTGATCGCGTCGGCGCTCGGGCCGCCGCCCCCGTGGATGATCGAGATGGGCCGCGAGCACGGCGTGAAGGTGGCCGCCCTGGCCGGCACCGTGGAGCACGCCCGCCGCCATGTGGAGGCCGGCGTCGACATCGTGGTGGCCCAGGGCTACGAAGCAGGCGGCCACACCGGCGAGATCTCCACCATGGTGCTGGTGCCGGAGGTGGTCGACGCCGTGGATCCGCTTCCCGTGCTGGCGGCGGGCGGCATCGGCAACGGCCGCCAGGTCACCGCGGCGCTGGCGCTGGGCGCCCAGGGCGTCTGGATGGGCTCCCTGTGGCTCACCACCGAGGAAGCCGAGACCCATCCCGTGGTGAAGGAGAAGTTCCTTCGGGCTTCCTCCCGGGACACCGTCCGCAGCCGCTCGCTCACGGGCAAGCCTGCGCGCATGCTGCGTAGCGCCTGGACCGACGCCTGGGACGACCCGTCGAACCCGGATCCCCTGCCCATGCCCCTGCAGCCGCGGCTCGTGCGCGAGGCCCAGGCGCGCATCGCGCACACGGCCCACAAGTCTCCCGGCGCCGCCCAGCTCGCCAACTACTTCGTGGGCCAGATCGTAGGATCGCTGAAGCACGTGAAGTCGGTGCGCAGCGTCATGGAGGAGCTGGTCCAGGAGTACGCGGACACCATGGAGCGCCTGGACGAGTGGGCGGGCGACTGAGCGGCGGCGAGCCCGCTCCCGGGGGCCTCCGGAAGCCAGGGGTTCGGCTAACGTGGCTCCACCAGGGAGTCACGCCATGGCCGCCCCGCCGTCCCATCGCCTGAACCCGCGCGTGCGCGGCTGGCTGCGTCATCTCTGGCGCAAGGCCATGAAGCCCGACGACTGGTCCCGCGCAGGCGAGCCGCACCCCTGGTGGGACCGCTACAGCGTCGCGCCCATGCTCTCCTTCGCGCGCTTCGACCTGTCCGAATCCTCCTACGGGCTGCTGCTGATGGCGCGCAAGACCCCCGCCTGGCGGGAGGTCTACACCAAGATCCTGGACGAGCTGGTCCGGCGACACGTGACCTTCTGGGCGGCGGTGGACTGGCTCACGCAGATCGGCCCCGACCCGGACCGCGCGCGCTATCCCAAGCGCTACCGGCGCCTCATCCCCGAGGACCTGTGGGGCGAGTACGACGTGCCGGGCTGGACGGCGAACGGCGTCGAGCCCTGGGGCCTTCAGCCCGACCCGATCGGATCCGACGGCAACCTGTTCTTTCGCGGCTTCTTCACGCTGATGCTCGGCATCCACCGGGCGGTGTCGGGCGAGAAGACCTGGGAGAAGCCCTTCGAGGTGGTCGGTCTCGACGACCGCACCTTCCCCTGGACCCACGCAGGGATCGCCTCGTTCCTGTCGGAGCAATGGCAGAAGGTGCCCCACGGTCCGCACTGCGAGAACACCAAGGTGTGGCCCTACTGTCTCTCCGCCGCCGGCCTCGGTCTCCGGATCACCGATCTGACCACGGGGTCCAGGACCCATGCCGTGTACGACCCGTGGGTGCGGGACTACCTGCGCAAGAAGTACCTCGGCTTCGATGCGGGCGGGAACCTCCGCTGGGTCGGCCTCTACTACGACCCGCTCCTGGACCGCGTGCACGGGCGGCATCGGGCCGCGGGCCTCGCCCCGGCCTTCTACGTCCTGCCCCAGGACCGCGCGCTCGGGGAGGTCCTGTACCGGGCCGGCGTGGCCTCCGTCGGCTGGGACCGGCGCTGGTTGCCCGTCCTGAATCCCGGCGGCGAGCCCCGCATGCTGAGCCTGGCATTGCTGATGGCGCGGGAGTTCGGAGACCACACCACGACGCGACGCCTCACGCGAAGGCTGCGCCGCTTCGAGAACGGGCGCTTCTTCGACGCCGGGAAGGGTGACGACGAGGACGAGTTCGGCTTCTTCTTCCGCTACGGCGAGCCCTGGCCCCGGGGCCAGGAGAGCGCGCTCCTGATGTTGCGCGACCTGCTGGACGGCGAGGGCGACTGGTGGCGGGCTTTCAACGAGTGGGACGCGGGGAAGTTCGCAGCGCCGAGCATCGAGGGCGTCGACTACCCGCGCATCGGACTCGCGTCGGCCTGGAACGACCCGGCGAAGGCCGTACTGGAGCTCGAGACCTACGTGGCGACCCGAAGTGAGCGGGGAAGCCCCACCCGTTTCCGTGTGACGCGGCTTCCCGACAGCGCCGCCGTCTCGGTGTGGCGAGACGGCGCGGCCTATGGCGCCTGGACGGCGCTCGGCCCGGACGCGATCGAGATCGAGACGCAGGTCGGGGACCACGTGTTCGAGATCCGAACCGGCTACCGGCCCGATGCGACCACGGTCTTCCGGGGCTCCGCGCCCGCTGCCACCGCGACCCCGCCCTCGCCGCTGACGAAGCGCACGCTCCTGCGTCCGCTCGACCTGGCGACGGCGCGCGCCGCGCTGGCGGGCGGCGGCGGCTGCCCCTGCTGCGCCGGCCCATGACTCAGGCGAGGCCGGGCCGCGCCAGGTGCGCCAGGGCCGCCAGGAGTGCCAACACGAGCCCTACCCAGATCCTCGGACCCACGTAGAGGCCGAAGCCCGGGGCGGTGGGGAACGACGACGTGACAGGCATGGCCGCAGACTTGAAGCGATGAGCCGCCACGAAGCGTGGATGCGTGGCCAGCTCCATCATGTCGCGCCGACTCCGGTAGCGATGTACCCCGTGAGGGTCCAGCCGGGATCCGGCTCGACGTTCCACGCATCGAGGTAGCCCCCGATCTTCCCGGCATGGATGGCTGGATGGCCGGCGTGGGGGATCAGCACGGGAAGGAAGCCGCGCAGGGGGGGGCGACGCCAATTGTCGTACCAGGCGCGGAAGCAGAGGTATAGGAGCGCGGCTCGCAGCCAGATCCAGAGTCCGCTCATCGGTTCCTCGTCCTTGGTAGAGGGGAGGACGACGGAATGCGCCGCGTGATCTTCCCGGTTCAGCCCCTTCCACGGACGACCGATCCAGGACGTTCACGCTCCCACCGGGGGCTCGCCGAGAGGGGGCTGGATGGCTCGATCGACCCTTTGCGCGCTGCTCGTCGGGCTGGCGCTCGGCGCCGGCCTGGCGCCCGCCGCGCACGGGACCGACGCCGAGGATCCGCCGCGCCTCCCGCTCGGCTGTGCCGAGCGCTCACCGGAGACGGCGCGGACCCTCCGCCAGCTGGTGGGCATCCTGACGCAACCGGACGACCCGATGCGCATCGCCATCTGGGATCGTCTCAAGTGCGCGATCCTCCTTCACCCCGACCTCGCGCGGCGTCTGCTGCTGCCCCTGGTGGGAAGCAGCGATCCGATCGTCCGCGCGATGGCGGCCAAGGCCCTCGGGAACCTCGGCCCCGAAGCCGCCGCGGCGGTGCCCGGCCTCGTGGCCATGCTGCGCGCCGAGGACGAGAACTCGCGCCTGATCGCCGCCCAGACCCTGGCCCGCTTCGGCCCTCGCTCGGAGCCGGCGGTGGACACCCTGATCGAGGCCCTCGACGACGAGTCGCCGCGCATGCGTCGAGCCGCCGCTCTCACCCTCGCCCACATCGGCCCGGGCGCGGCGCGCGCCGCCGCGCCCATCGCCCGGCAGCTGCGCGATCCCCACCCCCAGGTGCGCGGCACCGCCTCCTACGCGCTCCAGGAGCTCGCACACCACGGGTACGACGCCGTCCCGGTGCTGATCGAGCTGCTCGGGGACAGCGATCCCGCGCTGCGCCGAAGTGCCGCCGGCGCCCTCGGGAACATCGGCCCCCTGGCCGAAGACGCGCGGCCGGCCCTCGCGGCGGTCCATGACGACCCCGACGAGAACGAGAACGTGCGCCGTGCTGCAGGCGCAGCCCTGGGCAGGCTCGATCTGCGGGGCGCCCTGGTGACCGAGCGCGAGGAAGCCGCCCACCTGCTTCCGGTCCTCGTCGAACGCATGAGC
>JBFIML010000032.1:0-49352 GCA_041611735.1 Myxococcota bacterium
CGCCAGGGCAGGCGCACCGCGGCCCGCGACCTCCTCGCCCCCATCTACGACTGGTTCGGCGAAGGCTTCGACACGCAGGACCTGAAGGACGCGAAGGCACTGCTGGAGGAGCTGGCGTAGCCCTCAATCCACAACAGTTGAGTGCGCCAGGCCAAGCCTGGGAGAGGGGAACAGCATGAGAACGTAGCTCGAAACCTCTCGAAGGGGCCCAGCGGGTAACCAATCCCGCCCGGCAGAGGTTGGCCACCAGCCGGAAGCGAGTCTTGCGTGGCACCGGGGTGACCCGTGCTGCGAAGCGTAGACAGCGAGTGTGTAGGCCGTGTGATAGAGCCTCGAAATAGTGGTAGCTGGCGGGAGCCGACGTGGTTCAATTCGCGGAAGGCCGCGCGGGGGTGCCGAGAGAGGCCTGGCATCTCCCGTCCCGTCGGGGTCGAAGAGCAGGGCATGCACACCATGGGGTCCCCCAGGAACCTGGGAGGCCTCGTCGTCTCCGTCCTCGAAGCCGGTCGGGGGACCGGTGATCAAACCCCAGGCCTCGCAGCGGCGCGTCCTCCGCTGCGGGGAGCGAATCGCAGGACGCAAGGACGGTACCGCCAAGCGAAGGCAACGAAGTGCGGCGGGACGGACGGCGAGACGTCGGAGTGCCTCGTAGTACCGAGGAAGCAGGGGAATCCAGCCCAGGAGACCCTGTGGAGGGAAGGGGGCACCGGGAATGGGAGCTGTTGGGGGGAAAGATGCCCGAAACACGGAGTTCGGACAGCGTCTCCACGAAACTTCAACAGATAGCCGCGTTGGCCAGGCAAAGGCCCGAGGTGGCGTTCAGCGCCCTGGCTCACCACATCGACGTCGACTTCCTCCGCGAGGCGTACAGGCGAACGCGCAAGGACGGTGCTGTCGGGATCGATGGACAGACGGCGGACGAGTACGCAGCGAGCCTGGAGGACAACCTCCGTTCGCTTCTCGGCCGCTTCAAGTCCGATCGGTACCGGGCGCCTGCCGTGCGGCGGGTGCACATATCGAAGGGAGGCGGGAAGAGAACCCGTCCCATTGGCATCCCTACCTTTGAGGACAAGATCCTTCAGAGGGCGGTGTCGATGGTCGTGGGAGCCGTCTACGAGCAGGACTTCCTGGACTGCAGTTACGGCTTTCGCCCCGGACGATCCGCACATCGAGCTCTGGACGCACTGTGGCGGGAGACGATGGCGATGGGCGGAGGTTGGGTGCTGGATGTCGATATCTAGGGATTCTTCGATGCTCTGGACCATCACCATCTCCGAACCTTTCTTGGTCAGAGGGTGCGCGACGGAGTGTTGCGTCGTGCGATCGACAAGTGGTTGAAGGCTGGTGTGCTGGAGGAGGGGCAGCTTCGCCGTGTTGAGGAAGGCACACCACAGGGCGGCGTGATCTCGCCGCTGCTGTCGAACATCTACCTGCATGTCGTTCTCGACGAGTGGTTCACGAGAGAGGTCAAACCCCGCATACGGGGTCGAGCCTTCTTGATCCGCTACGCGGATGACTTCGTCATCGTGTTCGCTCGGGAGGACGACGCCAGGCGGGTGATGGAGGTGTTGCCGAAGCGGCTGGGGAAGTATGGCTTGACCCTGCATCCGGAGAAAACTCGACTCGTGCGATTCCAGCGCCCGCGATCTTCCCCGGGGTCTGGGCGCGCGGGTCGAGTCGATGCCGAATGTCGGGCGCGTCCGGGAACCTTCGTCCTGCTGGGATTCACCCACTTGTGGGGGCAATCCCGGCGGGGCAGGTGGGTGATCCAGCGGAAGACGGCGAGTGGCAGATTCCGCCGGGCGCTTCGGGCGATCAACCTCTGGCTTCGCCGGCATCGACACAGGTCGATTGCGTTCCAACACCGGGCGCTCTCGCAGAAGCTGCGTGGGCACTGGGCGTACTACGGGATCACCGGGAACGCTCGGCGCTTGCAAGTCTTCGGGATGGAAGTGAGGCGCCTGTGGCACAAGTGGCTCAACCGCCGTTCTCAGCGGGGCGGAATGCTGTGGAGCCGCTTCGCGCGGCTTCTCGAGCGCTATCCGCTCCCGCGCGCCGTGGTTGTCCACTCGGTCTACCGTCGTGCAGCGAACCCCTAAACCCGAGGAGCCGGATGCGTCAATCGCGCACGTCCGGATCTGTGGGGGGCCGGGGCAGGCAACTGCCCCGGTCTACCCGACCACGACCGGCGACTCCTTTCAGCTCCGCACCGAGCGAGCGTGCAACCGATATGCAAGCGTTCGCGCGCGAGACGTGAGCTTCTGCAAGATCGGCGGCGAGTTGTTCGGAGACTGCTTGGACTACCTACCCCTTGAGATCCCCATAGATCCCCCTCGCTAAGTCGCTCTGCCTAGAAAGGCCTGGAGTTGAAGACGCCGGCCGGACGCGAGGACCAGGCACGCAGATAACACGGCGCCGACCCGGGCCGTGTCCACAAGATCACACTCACGAAGCGCCTAGGACCAAGACCAGGCCCAGGACCTAAGCCTAAGACAAAGCCTTGGACATGTACTAGAACAGTAGTCTTCAAGTACTAGAACCCAAGCAAGATAAGAGCCGCGCGCTTCATTCTCAGCTCTCGTCGCCGAAGAGCGGCGGCGCGATCGTGTCGCCGCGCCGGGTGGCCGTCTGTTGGACGCGCCGCACCGTGCCCACCGCCTCGGCGGGCGGGAGCGGCGGCCGGCATCGCCTGGCCCACTCGAGGGCCACCAGCTCGTGGAGGTCGCCTGGGATGCCCGCCTGGACCAGGTGGCCCACCAGGCGGGCCAGGGCCATGTTCCGCTGGCCCTCCTCGGCACCCTCCAGGAGCCCGGCCCACCGGCTGCGGAGCCGGGTCGGAAGCTGGCGCACCGCGTCGCGGCGTTCTTCCTCGGCGGGCGCTCGATAGGCCGGCAGTGCGCCAAGGTCGCCTCGGCGGAGCCACCGATACCCGCGGGTCGGCGGGATGATCGCGTAGGCTCCCTCGGCCCGAAGGTCCACCGGAATCCCGACTCCGGGTACTCGCACCCGCGACGGGATCGGTCCCTGAGCCGGGTGGGCGTAGTAGAGGTGAGCGCCGCCGCGGGGCGTTGCGGCTACGCGGCACGTCTCGCCGAAGACGCGCAGCGCCTGGCCGTGGTCTAGGTCGTCCACGTCCACGACCACGAGGCCGTAGCGGGCGCCCGTCACGAGCGCCGGCGCCGCGCCGGGCCATCGGGCCCACCAGCCCTCTACCTGGCCGACGGTGGGCGGCTCTTTCTGGAAGCGGCGCCAGGCGACGAGGGCCGCTTTCGTCATCGGGTTGGTCGGGATGCAGGCGAGCCCGCGTTCGCGGGCGGCGAGGGCGGCAGCGCGGAGAGGATTCGTTAGTGTCAACGTGTTCCTGCGCGGGGCGTGCGGGAGCTGTGGGAGGGGCAGCCTTCGGGATTGAGGCTGCCCCTCCTGGCGTTAGAAGGACACTTCGTTGTCGGCTGCCTCGATCTCCATGCAGTCGACGGTCTTTCCCTGATACCGGGTCTTTCCCAGCACCAGCCGGATGCGTCGGCCGAGCAGGTCGTCCAGCTCGACGTTCGAGCCGAATACCTCGCATAGTGCTTGCTCACGGGTCGCGTTGAGTGGAAGTCCTCGGGAATCCTCCTTGAAGTAGAGGACGTGCTTCGGCTCCTTTTCGGGGCCGAGCAGCACCTCCTCCCAGCCGTCGATGGTCAAGGTCACGCCTCGCTCGTCGAGGTCGGCGGCTCGCCAAAACTTGCTCTTCTTGAGTGCTCCTAGTCGGGGCATGGTTCTGCTCCTTTTCCGTTCATGGTTTCGCGGTGGCCGAGCAATCGCACCTCGAGTGCGATCCGTTGTGCTCGGTCCGCCGCCAGCTCGTCGGCAAGCAACCGGATCCGGTCGCGGCCGTTCGCTTCTGCACTCTTCATCCGGTCGGCGAGGCTCTTTTCGCGTCGCATGAGCCGCGCCACTTCCCGTTTCATCCCGACGACGGTCTGGAGCGGGAGACTCCAGCCGCTCGCTTCTTGCCTCGGCGGCGGTGTCCTCGGTCTTCGCCGAGGCGCCGTCTTTCGTTTCTGCTTCGCCATCACACGCCCCCTGTGGGTTCTCGTTCCTGTTCCCGCACCCGTGCAGCCGCGCACGGACGGGCGGGCCGCGTTCGCTCGCGACCGCGCGGGCCGCGTACTCCGCGCCGAGAGGAGGAGGCACCGGCCACACCGGCCTGGCCCCACTCACGACGGAGCCGGCTCGGGGGAGGATCGGGTGGTGCCGTCTGCTGCCGTCCGGCGTGCATCGGATTGCACCCTGTAGGCACAAGATGCAGGGGCGCGCTCGCAAGGCGCCCACACTACTTAGTGTCCTTCCGGCTTCCTAAACCGCGTGTCGCAGGTTCGAGTCCTGCCGGGGGCGCCAGGCTGCCCGCGCGGATCTCGGGTTTTCCAGCGGCGGGGCGGCCCGTGGCTCGCCTGCTCGCGCCGGGCGGGGGCCGCTATGCTTTCGGCCCCCCCCCGGGCAGGTGCGAATGAGCCGGGATGCGTCCGCCAGGAGCGCGGTCACGCTGTGCGTCGTCAACTTCGAGGGCGAGCGCTACCTGCCCGCGTGTCTCGAGTCGGCCTTCGCCGTTGCGGAGCCCTTCGGGGAGGTTCTGCTGGTAGACAGCGCCTCCCGGGACGGGAGCGCCGCCTGGGTGGAGGCGCACTTCCCGGCGGTGAAGGTGGTGCGCCTGCCCGAGAACCGCGGACCCGGGGTGGCGCGCAACCAGGGCTACCGGATGGCCTCCCACCCCCGGGTGCTCTTCCTGGACGTGGACGCCCGCCTGGACCCGGCCTGCCCCGGGGGGCTGGCCGCCGCCCTGGACGCCGACCCCCAGGCGGTCCTGGCCGTGCCCCGCACCCTCTACGCCCGGGAGCCCGGCACCGTCCAGTACGAAGGGGCCGACGCCCACTTCCTCGGCCTGATGATCCTGCGCCGGGCGGGGGAGCCCGACGCCAGGGGGCCGGCCACGCCGACCCGCATCGACTCCCTGGTCACCACCTGCTTCCTGGTGGACCGGCGCCGCTGGCCCCGGGCTGAACTTTTCGACGAGTCCTTCGTCTTCAACTACGAGGATCACGATCTCGGCCTGCGCACGCGTGTGCTGGGCGGCGCAATCCTGGCGGTGCCCGAGGCGCGAGTCTGGCATGGGGAGGGCACCGCGGGGCTTTCATACCGCACCGGCGGCCGGCGTGCGGAGTTGCGCACGTTCTGCCTGATCCGCAACCGCTGGCAGATCCTCCTGAAGGTCTACGCGCGTCGCACGCTGCTCGTGTTCCTGCCCGCCCTCGTGGTGTACGAGGCCTTCCAATTGGCCGGATGCCTCGCGCGGGGCTGGCTCGGCCCGTGGCTGCACGCCGCGGGATGGATGCTGCGCCACTTCCGACTGGTCTTGCACAAACGGCGTCTCGTGCAGGACAATCGCAAGACTCGCGATCGGGAGATCCTGCGTGGAGGTCCGATGCCCTTCACCCGGAATCTCGCGCAGTCTGGAGTGGAGCGCAGGGCCGTGCGAGCGCTCGATGCCTTCGCGGCCCGCTACTGGAGGTTGGCACGGCGATGGATTTGAGCCCCACCCGGGAGATCCCGAAGCCCGCCCCGGGGCCGCTCCGGATCGCCATGGTGGCGGCCTGCCCCTTCCCGTGGCCGCGCGGCACGCCCCTGCGCATCCAGCAGATGGCGGAGGCGCTCACCCAGCGCGGCCACCAGGTGCACGTGGTCACCTACCACCTGGGCGGCGACGTGACGACCGCCCCCTATGCGGTGCATCGCATCCCGGCCGTCCCCGGCTACCGGGTCCATGCGCCGGGCCCCACCTACCGCAAGCTCCTGGTCCTCGACCCCCTGCTCGGCTCCAAGCTTCTGCAGGTGGTGCGACGCCACCGGATCGACGTGGTGCACGCCCACCACTACGAGGGACTGCTGGTGGCCTCCACCGTGTGCCGCCTCACCGGCACCCCCTTCCTGTACGACGCCCACACGCTGCTCGAGTCGGAGCTGCCCTACTACGGACTCGGGCTCACGGGCCCCATGAAGCGCACCCTCGGCCGCTGGCTCGACCGCTCGCTGCCCCGCTGCGCAGCCCACGTGGTGACCGTGAACGAGTCGATCCGAGGTCACCTGATCGAGTCCGCGGGGCTCGAGCCCGAACGTGTCGACGTGGTGGCGAGCAGCGTCGAGCCGGAGTGGCTGGAGGGCCTGGCGCGCAGCCCGCAGCCCAGCGCGGAGACCGAACGCTGCCTGGTCTTCACCGGCAACCTCGCCCCCTACCAGGGGATCGCGCTCCTGCTCCAGGCCTTCCGTGAGATCCGGACGCGGCGCCGAAACGTCCGCCTGGTGCTGGTCACCGACGGGCCTCTCGGCCCCTACTCGGACCGGGCGGCCGCCCTCGGCATCGACGACGCCCTGGAGGTCCGGCCCGCCGACACGGCCACGGTCCAGGAGTCGCTGGTGGAGGCGGCCGTCTTGCTGAACCCGCGCCCCCACTGCGACGGGACCCCGCAGAAGCTCCTCAACTACATGGCCGCCGGCAGGCCGATCGTGTCCTTCCGGGGCTCCGGGGCGATGCTCGAGGCCGAACGCACCGCCCTCCTGGTGGAGGACGGCGACGTGAAGGCCTTCGCCGACGCGGTGCTGCGCCTGCTCGACGACCCCGAGCTGGCCGCCATCCTGGGCAGGAACGCGCGCCGCTTCGTGGAGATGCGCCTGCGGGCCGAGCAGGCCGCAGCCCGTATCGAGAGCATCTACCGCTCCGTGCTGGACAGGAACTGAGGGTGGCGACGGCCCGCCTGTCCACGGCGGGAGCGCTCTGGACGTCGCGGGAGCTGCTGTGGAGCCTCGTCACCCGCAACCTGCGGGTCAAGTACCAACGCTCGATGCTCGGCTTCGTGTGGACGTTCCTGAATCCCCTCGTGACCGTGGCGATCCTGCTGGTGGTGTTCACCCGGATCGTGCGCATTCCCCTGGAGCACTACTGGGCCTTCCTGCTGAGCGGCTACTTCACCTGGAACTTCCTGAGCCTGTCCGTGAATGCCTCGGCGCTCATGCTCGGCGAGCACAAGGCGCTGCTGCGCAGCGTCGCCTTCCCGGCGGAGGTGACGGTGCTGGCCGCGGTGCTCTCGCGCGGGGTCGAGTTCCTGATCGAGCTGGCCGTGGTGCTCGTGCTCCTGGGCGTCTTCCACCACGGGGGGATCCCGGCGAGCTTCGCCTGGCTTCCGCTCCTGCTCGTGCTCCAGCTCCTGGTGACGCTCGGGCTGGCCCTGCCCGTGGCCACGATCTCGGTCTTCTACGCGGACGTGGTGACCCTGCTCCCCGCGCTGGTGACGGCGCTCTTCTACGCGAGCCCCGTCTTCTACCCGCTGGCCCTGGTCCCCGAGGCCCTGCAGCCGCTCTACCTGCTGAACCCGGTGGCGGCGCTTCTCGATCTCTACCACGCGGTCCTGTGGGCCGGGACCACGCCGCCCCTGGCCGGGCTCGCCTGGCGGAGCGCCGCCTTCGCCGCCCTGGCCGGGCTCGGCTATGCGCTCTTCAACCGGCGCAAGCCCGTCTTCGCCGAGGTCGTCTAGGTCGTGGCGGCGCCGGCGGTGGAGCTGCGCGACGTCACCAAGAGCTTCTACTACTACGCGCACCGCACCCGCTCGCTGCGGGAGTGGTTCATCCGCTCGGTGCTGCGGCGCCCCTTGCAGGTACGCCGCAAGGCCTTCTCCCTGCACCCGCTGGACCTGCGCATCGAGCGGGGCGAGGCGGTGGGCCTGGTGGGGGGCAACGGCTCGGGCAAGAGCACGCTGCTGCGGCTCGTGGCGGGCATCTACCGGCCCACGTCGGGGACCGTGCGTACGGAGGGGCGCCTCTCTGCCGTCCTCGAGCTCGGCGCGGGCTTCCACCCGGAGCTGACCGGCGCCGAGAACGTGGCGATCTACGCCGCGGTGATGGGCATCCCGCGTCGCGAGCTGAGCCGGCGCTACGCCTCGATCCGCGAGTTCTCGGAGCTGGGCGACGTCCTCGACACGCCGCTCAAGTACTACTCGACGGGCATGCAGGCGCGCCTCGCCTTCTCGGTGGCGCTGGCGGCGGACCCGGAGCTTCTGCTCCTGGACGAGGTGCTGGCCGTGGGCGACCAGGCCTTCCAGGAGAAGTGTCTGAAGCGGATCGGCGCCTTCCACGCCGAGGGCGGCACGCTCGTGCTCGTCTCGCACCAGCTCCCGCTGCTGCGCGAGATGTGCGGGCGGGGCCTGTGGCTGGAGGGAGGACGCCTGGTGATGGACGGCCCCATGGGCGAGGTGGCGGACGCCTATCGGGCAACCCGGGGCACGCCCGGGCCCGGGGCGCCCTGACGAGGTCAGCGCGGCCGCCGGGCGTACTCCTCGAGGACGCCCCCGGTGGCGCCCCGCACGAGCCCCCAGCCGTAGCCCGCCTTGCGCAGGCCCTGGACCCAGCGCCAGGGCCGCCGCCGCAGCAGCCAGCGCGGGCTTCCCAGCATGATCCAGGCGCCCTTGCGCCAGAGCGCCCAGCGCGTGGCCCAGCCGGGCGCCAGCTCCAGGGCGATGAAGCCGTCGGCCACGCCGTAGCGCACCATGCGGCGCACGAGCCAGCGCCGCGTCAGGCGCGCTGCGGGAATCCACTCGCGCACCCGGGCGTCGTCCGCCCACACCATGCGCAGCCCCGCCCGCCGCAAGCTGCGGAAGAAGAGCGTGTCCTCGCCCCCCATCAGGTTGAGGCGCTCGTCGAAGCGCAGCCCGAGGCGCTCGACGGGCTCCGCCCGGAACAGCACGTTGTGGGTATAGGCCACCTCGAGGGACGTTCCCGTGGGCCGCTGCTCGGGAGCGAAGAAGCCGCCCGCCAGGACCCACTGCGGGGGCGGCGACTCGAAGTGGGGCAGCACGGGCCCCGTCACCACGTCCGCCGCGTGGCCGCGCTGGGCGGCCAGCAGCCGGTCGAGCCAGTCGGGTTCCGGGACCTCGTCGTCGTCCAGGAAGGCGATCCACTCCACCGTGCCGGCCACCGCGGCGAGAGCGGCGTTGCGCGCCACGGCGATCCCGGGACGCGGCTCGTGGACGTAGACGAGCCGTCCCGCCAGGCGCGGGTTCCAAGCGGCGCAGGGGGCGGCCGCGGAAGCGTCGGCGCTGTTGTCCACGATCACCACGCGGAAGGCGAGGGGCGCCCCGGCGAAGCGCTGCGCCGCCAGGCCGGCGAGCAGGCGCTCCAGGCCCTGGGGTCGTTGGTAGGTGAGGGCGCAGACCGCGAGCGGAGCGCTCACCGGCGGCCGTAGCCCCGGAGCTGGCCCCAGTAGAGGGCGGAGGTCACGAGATCCTGGCTCCACACCTCCGGATTCCGAAACAGGGCGCCGATCCGGTAGCGGAGCTCCGAGGCGACGGCGCGCTTCCACCAGCCCCGGGGCCGACCGAACAGGGTCGGGAGCTCCGGGTCGCCCATGCGGCGCCCGAGCGACTCGCCTTCCGCCCGGAAGTAGCGGCGCAGGAAGCGGCGGGTCTGGTTCTCGGCGGGCACCCGGTGGTGCACGACGGCGTCCGGCACCCACCAGCCCTCGGCGCCGTCCGCCAGCATGCGGCGCATGACGTCGGTCTCCTCGCCGCGCAGGGCGCGTCCCGGCCGCACCCCGAGCTGCGGGTCGTAGGGATAGCGGGCCTGGTCGCGGGTGCGCACGGCCCAGTTGGCGCCGAAGGGCAGCCGCTGGGGTGTGAAGGGAAAGGGCACCGGGCCGAGCTCGCGCAGGCCGTAGGCGTCGGCCACCACGGGCAGCGCCCGCTGCAGCCAGCCGGGAGGATCGCCCACCAGCTGCACGCGGATCGGACCGCCCAGGAAGCTGGCCCCGGGCCGGCCCAGGAAGGCCGCGTGATAGGCCGCCAGCCAGTCGGGGTCCACGCGCACGTCGTCGTCGGTCCAGACCAGCCACGCGCCGCGCGCCTCGCCCACCGCCCGGTTCAGGGCGTTCGACTTGCCCGGGCGCGGCTCCAACAGCAGCCGGATCGGAAGCTGCGCGGCGTGCCGCGCCGCCACCGCGGAGGTGTCGTCGGTGCAGGCGTTGGCGACGACCAGGAGCTCCCAGTCCAGGCCCGGCGGGACGCGCAGGGCGTGCAGACTGCGCAAGGCCTCGTCCAGGCGTCTCGCCCGGTTCCAGGTGCAGATGGCGACGGTGAGCTGCATGACGGCCGCTCAGCCCGGGCCCTCGGGCTTCGGCGTGCGCCCGTACTCCTCGAAGACCCCGCCCGTCACGCCACGCAGCAGGCCGGCTCCGTAGGCCAGGCCGCGCAGCGCCCGCAGCCGCCAGTGGCGTCCCAGCACGAGACCCACCGGACAGGCCAGGGTGCCGAGGGCGAGCCAGGCGAGCCCGCGCGCCGCGAGCCGCCCGCGCGTGCCGAGGCCCGGCGCCAGATCCAGGGCCACGAAGGCATCCGTGTGGCCGCTCCGGAACTTGCGGCGCACCAGCCAGCGCGGGTCGACCCGCTCCGCGGGCACCGTCTCGCGCACGATGGCCTCGTCCGCCCAGACGATGGGGTAGCCCGCCCGGCCCAGGGCCGTGAAGAAGTGGGTGTCCTCCCCGCCGGTGCGATCGAGACGCGGGTCGAAGCGGCGTCCGGTCTCGCGCAGCAGCGCGCCCCGAAACAGCACGTTGCCCGTGAAGGCCCGCAGGAGAAGCGTGCCCGTGGGCCGGCGCGGCGTGGAGAAGAAGCCGCCGGCCGGCACCCAGTGGGGAGGCGGGCTCTCGAAGGCGGCGAGCACGGGGCCCGTCACCACGGGAGCCCCGGTGTCGCGCGCCACCTGGAGCAGCGCATCGAGCCAGCCGGGGTCCGGGACCTCGTCGTCGTCCAGGAAGGCGATCCACTCGGCGTCCCCCGCCGCCTCCAGGGCGGCGTTGCGGCCGCTGGCGATGCCCGGTCGCGCGCAGCGCCGGTAGACCAGGCCGGCGGAGAAGCGCCCGGCGAAGCCGGCGCAGACCGCCTCGGCGTCGGGCCGGGGCGCGTTGTCCACCACGATCACCCGGAAGCCGGCGGGCGCGGCGCGGAAGCGCTGGCCCGCCAGCCCCTCCAGCAGGCGCGCGAGCCCCTGCGGCCGCGCGTGGGTGACGACGCACACCGCAATCCGGGGACGTTCTTGACGAATTGACTTCTCCCCGAGGGCTAGAGCGGCGCCACGCGGACGCCGTCGGCGACGCGGTCGCTCGGATGCAGAATCACCGTCTCGCCCGGCTCGAGGCCGTCGCGGATCTCGGTCTCGAAGGTGGCCCGGCGGCCCACCTCCACACGCCGCAGCCGCGCCCGGCCCGCCTCCAGCACGAAGACGTGCCAGGCGTCGCCACGGCGGAAGAGGGCGCTGCCGGGCACCTGGAGCACGTCCGCCCCCTCCCAGACCACGATGCGCGCCTCCACCCGGTAGCCGTCGCCGAGCGCCGGCACGGCCTCCGCGAAGTCGGCGATCACGTTCACGCGCTGCTCCTCGACGCCGAGGGCCGAGATCTTGGTGAAGCCGGAGGGCTCGACCCGCCGCACGCGCGCCGCGAGGGGCGCGTCCCCACCCCAGTCCTCGATCCAGATCGGAGCGCCGGGCTGCACCCGCACCGCGTCCGCCGAGAGCACGTCCACCACGATCTCGAGAGCGCCTGGATCGCCGAGCTCGAGGAGGGGCGCGCCGGCCACCACCACCCGCTCGCTCCTCTCCGGGATGCGCAGCACACGGCCCGCCACCGGGGAGTGCAGGTCCACGCACGCGACGCTTCCCTCGCAAGGAGTCCCACCGCCGGAGTTGCCGGTCCCGGGTCCGCCGGCCGTGAGCAGCGCCGCCCGCGCTACCTCCACCTCATAGTCGGCGGCCTTGGCGGCGAAGCGGGCCGCCTCGAGCTCGCGCGCGAGACGCGTCTCCTCGAGCTGGGCCAGCTCGTAGGCCTCCGCCGAGAGCGTCCCGGCCTCGCGCAGGCGCTCGGCGCGCCGTGCGTCGCGGCGGGCCTGGGCCAGGCCGGCCGCGGCGAGCCGCACCCGGGCCCCCGCCGCACGCTGGTTGGCCTGGGCCGCCTCGAGGTGCGCCCGGGCCCCGGCCTCGGTTCGCGGGTCCAGGGGCGCCGGCTCGAGGCGGGCCAGCAGCGTCCCCGCCGCCACCGCGTCGCCCTCCTCGAGGGTGATGCGGAGCAGGCGCCCGCTGGTGGGGGCAGCCACCACGTAGCGCTCGCGCACCCGCGTCTCGCCCTCCTCGTCCACGGTCACCTGGAGGGGTCCGCGCGACACCGCGGCCGCCTCCACGGGGACCGGCGTCGGCCGCAGCAGCACCCAGAGGAGCGCCACGCCCGCCCCCGCGGCGAGAGCCAGCCCCACGTTACGCCGGGAGAACCACACCGGCCTCACTCCCGGGTCTTCAAGACGGCCACCAGGTCGAGGCGGTCGAGGCGGCGGCGTACGAGCCAGCCGGAGCCCACCGCCGCCAGCGCCACGACCCCGATGGCGAAGGCCCAGGTGCGATCGCTCAGCACGAGGGGCAGACGGAAGAACTCCCACTGGTAGTGGAGGGCGATGGTGCGGCACAGCTGGAGCCCGATCCAGAAGCCGGCGGGGACCGCGGCGAGGAGCAGCAGACCCTGCTCGCCCAGCAGCAGGACGGCGATCTCCCGGCGGGTGAAGCCGAGCACGCGCAGGCTCGCCAGCTCCCGGCCCCGCTCCGAGAGGGCGATGCGGGCCGCGTTGTAGACCACCGCCGCGGCGATCACGCAGGCGAAGACCACGAGCACCGTGGTGAAGATGCCGAAGCTGCGGGCGAGGGTGGCCTCGAAGCTCCCGAGTGTCGCCAGCCGCGTGCTGGCCCCGGCCACCGCCGGCATGCGCTTGAGCTCGGCGTTCAGCAGCGGGAGCGCTTCCCCGTCCACGCGCAGGAAGGCGCCGGAGAGGGAGCCCTGCTCGCGCAGCAGCCGATGCAGGGCGTGGCGGTCCATGTAGGCGTTCAGGCCGAGCAGCTCGTCGATGCGCCCGGCCACCACCACCTGGCGCACCGGGCGGGAGCCCTCCAGCACCTCGACCCGCAGCCGCTCGCCCACCTGGACGCCCAGGATCTCGGCGAGCTTGGTGGTGAGCAGGACGCCCTCCGGCGGCGGCGCCACCGGCCGCCGGTCCGAGCCCATCACCCGGCGCAGCTCGCCGCCCGGGTCGAGGCCGAAGAGCGGCACCCGGCGGTGGGCGTGGGCGAAGCGCAGGCGCGCCGGCACCACCCGGAAGGGCTCCACGCGCAGGACCCCGGGCAGGGCCGCCAGATCGTGACGGGCCCGGGAGGGCAGGGGCTCGTGGAAGGCCACCGTCAGGTCCTCGCGCTGCACGGTGCGGAACTGGAGCTCCGCCATGAACTGCACGGCATCCACGAAATAGCGCCCCACCACCAGGATGGAGACCGCCAGGGCGAGGCCCAGGATCGTGAGCCCGGCCCGCCCGGGCTGGCGCGCCACGTTGCGCCAGATCATGCGCACCGCCGCAGGGAGACGCGGACCCAGACCGGAGCGCTCGAGCACCCCGGCCCGGAAGCGGGCCGGCGGCTCCGGCCGCATGGCCTCGGCGGGGGCCAGGGCCAGCACCCGGCGCACGGCCCCGAGCGCCCCGGCCACCGCCGCCAGCGCCGAGACGCCGATGGCCAGCGCCACCACCGTGAACCCCGGCGCGTAGCGCAGCACCGGGAAGCGGTAGAACTCCACGTACATGGCGTTGATCCCGGCGCCGAGC
Source organism: Myxococcota bacterium (assembly GCA_041611735.1). Taxonomy (GTDB): domain Bacteria; phylum Myxococcota_A; class UBA9160; order UBA9160; family PR03; genus JBFIML01. Next base: position 13,713 of record JBFIML010000032.1, read on the forward strand.
CAGAGGCCGAGGGGCGTCCCGAGGCTGGCCCCCAGGGCCACGGCGGCCAGGGCGAAGCCCAGGTAGTGGAGCGCCACGGCGCGGCTCCCGTAGCCGAAGGCCTTGAGCACGGCGATCTGGTCGCGCTGGGTGGCCACGAGGCGCGAGAGCACGATGTTCAGCAGGAAGGCGGCCACCCCCAGGAAGATCAGCGGCAGCACCGTCCCGAACACGCGGTTCTGGGCGATCTCGTCGGAGATGAAGCGGTGCGAGATCTGGTCGTCGCGCCCGCCCGCGCCGAGCCCGCCCCAGCGCTCCAGCATCCGGTCGAGACGCGCGATCACCTCCTCCTGGGAGGCGCCATCGGTCACGCGCAGGGCCACGTCGTTGAAGGCGCCCTCCATCTCGAAGGCCGGCCCGAGGGCCGCCCGGCTCATCCACAGCACCCCGAAGCGCCGGTTGTCCGGGAAGAGCTCGGTGCCGCGGATCTCGTAGATGTACTCGGGCGAGAGGGCGATGCCGACCACGTGCAGCCGCTCCCAGCGCCCGTTCAGGACCGCCCCGATCGCGTCGCCCACGCGCAGATGGTTGGCCTCGGCGAAGGCCTCGGAGACCAGCACCTCGTCCCGGCGTCCCGGCTCGAGCCAGCGCCCGCGGCGCAGGTGGAGGTCGTTCAGCATGGGGACGCGGCGCTCGGGGATCGAGATCACCCGCCCGATGGCCGGCTCCGAGAGCCCCGGCACGTCGAGGGTCACCTCGAACACGATGCGGGTCTCCACCGCCGCCACGCCGGGGATCGCGGCCAGGCGCGAGCGCAAAGTCTCGGGCGCGCGTTTGAGCCGCGCGAAGACGTCCGCGTAGCGGTAGCGCGCGTAGTAGGTGGACTGGGAGATGGCCAGGGACTCGTAGGCCGTGCGGGTCGTCACCACGGTGGCGACGCCGCAGGCCACCACCAGCGCGATGGCCACCACCTGTCCGCGCAGATGGAGCAGGTCGCGCCACAGCTTGCGATCCAGGGCCTTCACGCGCCGCTCACCAGGAGAGCTCCGCCGGCGAGGCGCGGCGCGCGTTGCGCTGCACCTCGGTGATGCGGCCGCTGCGCATGCGCACCACCCGGTCGGCCATGGCGGCGATGGAGGCGTTGTGGGTGATGACCGCCGTGGTGGTGCCGAGCTCCCGGTTGGTGAGCTCCAGCACCTCGAGCACGCGCTTGCCGGTCTCGAAGTCCAGGGCGCCGGTGGGCTCGTCGCACAGCAAGACGTCGGGCTGCTTGGCCACGGCGCGCGCGATCGCCACCCGCTGCTGCTCGCCGCCCGAGAGCTGGGCCGGGAAGTGGTCGAGCCGGTCGCCGAGATCCACCAGGCGCAGCGCCTCCTCCGGCGCCAGGCTCTGCTCGGCGATCTCGGTCACCAGGGCCACGTTCTCCCGGGCCGTCAGGCTCGGGATCAGGTTGTAGAACTGGAACACGAAGCCCACGTGCTCGCGCCGGAAGCGCGTGAGGGCGCGGTCGTCGTCGCGGGTCAGGTCGTGGTCCAGGAAGCGCACGTGGCCGCGGGTGGGCACGTCGAGGCCGCCCAGGATGTTCAGCAGGGTGGACTTGCCGCTGCCCGAGGGGCCCAGCAGGACCACCAGCTCGCCCCGGTAGAGGTCGAGATCCACGTCCCGGAGCGCGTGGACCGCCACCTCGCCCACCTGGTAGACCTTCGAGACGTCGCGGGCCTCGAAGACGGACTCGAGCCCGCCCGGTCCGTTGGAGCCATCGGGTGCCGCGCTGCGCATGGCGCCGCAACGAAACCCCAGGGCGCTGGCGCGGGCAAGGCCACGCCAGCCCCGCGGCGCGGACGGCGCGCAGCCCCGTGGTAACATGGGGCAACGAGGAGAGGGGGTGGACGCCGTGCGCCCCGCGACGAACGACCACCCGGCCCCCCGCTGGCACGCCACGCAGCCGACGGGGCAGGCCGACACGACCCGGGCCATCGAGCTCCTGGCCGGGCGCCTGCCCGAGACGCTGCGCGTCTTCGCCGAGATCGCCTACGACCTGGCCTGGTCCTGGCGGCCGGGCGGCGAGGACCTGTTCCGCTGCGTCGATCCCTATCGCTGGGAGGCGTCCTACCACAACCCCGTGCGCTTCCTGCTGGAGACCCCCCTCTCGGAGCTGGAGCGGGCCGCCGCCAACGCCGATCTCGTGGCCCGGGCCGAGGGGCTGCGCGATTCGCTGCGCGAGGCTCGCTCGCGGCCCTTCCAGGAGACCGGGCGCGTCTCCGCCGAGCGGCCGGTGGCCTTCCTGTGCGCCGAGTACGGCCTCCACCGCTGCCTGCCCATCTACGCCGGCGGTCTCGGCATCCTGGCCGGCGACATCGTCAAGCAGGCCTCGGACTCGGGCCTCCCGCTGGCGGCGGTCGGGCTCTTCTACCGCCAGGGCTACATGCACCAGCGCCTGGATCCGAGCGGCTGGCAGCACGAGTACTGGGTCCGCACGGACCCCGACCTGCTTCCCCTGGCGCGCATCTCGAACAGCGACGGCACCCCGCGCCTGGTGACGGTGCGCATCCGCGGGCACGAGGTGGTGTTCCGGATCTGGCGGGTGGTCCTCGGGCGCGTCTCCCTGTATCTCCTCGACGCCCACCGGGAGCGCAACCCGCGCATCGACCGCTGGATCACGGCACGCCTCTACGACTCCTCCCGGGACATGCGCCTGGCCCAGTACGCGGCCCTCGGCCTGGGCGGGATTCGCGCCCTGCGGGCGCTCGGCATCGAGCCGGGCCTCGTGCACCTGAACGAGGGCCACGCGGCCCTGGCGGCCCTCGAGCTGGCCCGGGAGGAGCGGGCGGCGGGACGCTCGGAGCAGGAGGCCCTGGCCAGCGCGCGCGAGCGCATCGTCTTCACCACCCACACGCCCGTCGCCGCCGGCAACGAGAGCTACACCGCCGCGGAGCTGGAGAGTGCCCTCCCGGGCCTGGCCGAGGAGGTGGGCCTGGAGCGCGAGGGGCTGCTGGCGCTCGGACGCGTGCACCCGGAGGATCGCGACGAGCCCTTCGGCCTGACCGTCCTGGCCCTGCGCACCAGTCACGCCGCCAACGGCGTGAGCCGCCGCCACGGCGAGGTGGCGCGCTCCATGTGGCAGCGGCTGTGGCCGGAGCGCGCCCCGGAGCAGGTGCCCGTCGGCCACGTGACCAACGGGGTGCACCTGCCCACCTGGATGGCGGAGCCCATGCGGGCGCTGCTCGAGAAGCACCTGGGCGTCGGCTTCGAGGAGCGCGCGGCGGATCCGGCCGTGTGGGAGGCGGTGGAGGCGATCCCCGACGCGGAGCTCTGGACCGTTCGCCGCACCCTGCGCTCGACCCTGGTGGAGTTCCTGCGCGACCGCAGCATCGCGGACCGGCTGGCGCGCAACGAGAGCCTCTCCTACGTGGAGGCGGCCGCCAACGCCTTCGACCCCGAGGTGCTGACCATCGGCTTCGCCCGCCGCGTGGCCGCCTACAAGCGCCTGCAGCTGCTGGTGCACGATCCCGGGCGCGCGGTCGCCCTGCTGCGCCCCCCGCACCCCGCCCAGGTGGTGATCGCCGGCAAGGCCCATCCCCTGGACGACGAGGCCAAGCGGCTCGTGCAGCGCATCTTCACCATGAAGCGGGCCGAGGGCGTGGCGGGGCACGTGATCTTCCTGGAGGACTACGGGATGGGGCTCGCGGCGCCGCTGGTGGCGGGCTGCGACGTGTGGGTGAACCTGCCCCGGCCGCCGCTGGAGGCCAGCGGCACCAGCGGCATGAAGTGCGCCTTGAACGGGGTGCTCAACCTGAGCGTGCTCGACGGCTGGTGGCAGGAGGCCTGGGACGGCGAGAACGGCTGGGCGCTGCCGGACGAGGCGGTCTCGGACGAGCACGCACGCGACGCCCGCGACGCGGCCGCCCTCTACGACCTGCTCGAGCGCCAGGTGGCGCCGATCTTCTACGACCGGGACGCGGCCGGCGTGCCGGTCGGCTGGGTGCGCCGCGTGAAGGCCTCCCTGCGCACGCTCGGCCCGCGCTTCTGCGCCCAGCGCATGCTCACCGACTACGTGAACTCCACCTACACAAGCCGTTGAGCGGACTGGCCGGTCTCGACCCGGGCGAGCTGGGAGCGGCGTGGACCGTTCTGGCGCTGGGGGCGGCGGTACAGGGATCCGTGGGCTTCGGCCTCGCCTTGGTGGCGGCGCCGCTGCTGATCCTGATCGAGCCGCGCCTCGTGCCGGGGCCCCTGATCGCCGCCGCGCTGGTCCTGATCGGGCTCATGTCCCATCGCGAGCGCCGTGCGGTGGATCTGGACGGCTTCCACTGGGCGCTGCTGGGCCGCCTGGTGGGGGTTCCCTGCGGCGCCCTGGCCCTGGTCTCGCTGCCGCACCGGGAGACCAGCCTGCTGTTCGCCGCGCTGGTGCTGGCGGCGGTGGCCATGAGCGCCACGGGCCGTCGCTTCGCCCCGCGCCAGGGCACGCTTCTCGGGGCGGGGCTCCTCTCCGGCTTCATGGGCACCTTCTCCGCCATCGGAGGTCCTCCCCTGGCTCTGGTCTACCAGGACGCGCCGGGCGCCCGGGTGCGTGGCACGCTGGCCGCCCACTTCCTGGTGGGGGCCCTGCTGTCCCTGGGCGGACTCGCCTTCGTGGGCCGCTTCGGCTGGGGCGAGCTGCGACTGGCGGCGGTGCTCGTCCCGGGCGTGGTGGTGGGCTTCGTCCTCTCGCTCCCCCTGGCCCGTCGCCTGGACCGGGGCGAGACGCGCCGGGCCGTCCTCGCCGTCTCCACCACGGCGGCGATCCTCGTGATGGCGCAGGCGTTTCGCTGAAGGGGCTGCGCCTGGCTTCGAGCGGCTTCTCCGGTCCTACGGAACAACTTCTTGAAAACACGATGCTTTCTCTGGCAGCGTAGACGACCGCCGGCCACTGGGAGGAGCCGCTCATGAGGAGGATCGACGCCTGGGGCCGGGCAGGGGGGGGCGCGCTGCTCGCCGCAGCGCTCCTCGCCGCCCCGGCGGCCCCGGCCGGCTCCACGCCCCGCCGGCTCCCCTTCGAGCGCACGGAGGCCCGGGAGGACTGCGCGGACTTCGATCCCCTGCGCAACCCCTACTTCGGCGAGACCCACATCCACACCCGCTACTCCTTCGACGCCTTCATCAATGGAACGCGCGCAGAGCCGCGCGACGCCTACCGTTTCGCCCAGGGCGGCGAGGTCGCCCTGCCGCCCTTCGACGCCCAGGGCCGACCCACCCGGGTGGCCCGCCTGCGCCGGCCCCTGGACTTCACCGTGGTGACCGACCACGCGGAGCAGTTCGGCGAGGTGGACATCTGCCGCAGCCCCGGGCTGCCGGGCTCCGACGCGCCGGAGTGCGAGCGCATGCGGGGCGCAGTGGGCACCGTGGTGCCGGGGCCGATCGACGCCACGGGCGCCACCACCATCTTCGGCTTCGTCTACACCACGCTGCCCGAGCCGTTCCGCTTTCCGACCATCTGCGGCGCCGACGGCGCGCGCTGCCGGGCCGCCGCGTCCCTGGTCTGGCGGGCCACCCGGGACCAGGCGGAGGAGTTCTACGACCGCACCGCCGCCTGCCGCTTCACCACCTTCGTCGGCTACGAGTGGACCGCCGGCACCGTGCTCGCCAACCTGCACCGCAACGTGATCTTCCGCAACGCCGTCGTTCCGGAGCTGCCCATCAGCTACCTGGAGGCGAACACGGTCCAGGAGCTGTGGGCGGGGCTGCAGCGCGAGTGCCTGGACGGGCTCCCGGGCTGCGACACCTTCGCCATTCCGCACAACTCGAACGTGAGCCAGGGCTTCATGTTCGCCACCGAGAGCCCCTCCACCCCGATCCCGCCCACGCCTCCCGTGCCCCTCGATGCGACGGAGGCGGCGGTGCGGGCCGCCCTGGAGCCCCTGGTGGAGATCACCCAGCACAAGGGCGATTCCGAGTGCCGGCCGGGCATCCTCAGCAACGACGAGCTCTGCGCCTACGAGAAGATGAGGCGCATCGACCTGGCCGCCCAGCTCGACCCGGACTCGCTGCTGCGCTTCCCGTTCGGTCCCCTGGCCTTCGTGCGGAACGTGCTCAAGGAGGGGCTGGTGCAGGAGCAGGCCCTGGGCGTGAACCCCTTCCGCCTGGGGCTGATCGGCTCGACGGACGGGCACGTGGGCACGCCCGGCGCCGTGCACGAGCAGGACTTCTCGCGCATCGGCCATCTCGGCTCCCAGGACGCCACGCCCGAGTTCCTGCTCTCCCGGCGGCCCATCGGCGGCATCGAGGCCAACCCGGGCGGCCTCGCCGTGGTGTGGGCGGAGGAGAACTCCCGCGACGCGCTGTTCGCCGCCATGCGGCGGCGCGAGGTCTACGGCACCAGCGGCACGCGCCCCATCGTGCGCTTCTTCGGTGGCTTCCGGCTCCCGGCCAACCTGTGCCGGAACCCGAACTTCGTGAAGCAGGGCTACCAGCACGGCGTACCCATGGGGGGCGTGCTGGGGCCGCCGCCGGGGCGCGGCCGGGGGCGCATGCCGGCGCCGCGCTTCGCGGTGCTGGCCCTGCGCGACCCGGGCGAGGCCGGCACGGCGCTCCAGCGCATCCAGATCGTGAAGGGCTGGCTCGACGCCGGCGGCGGCGCCCAGGAGAAGGTCTTCGACGTGGCCGGCGATCCCGCCAACGGGGCGGACGTGGACCTCTCCACCTGCCAGCCGCGCGGCACGGGCTTCGGGCAGCTGTGCACGGTCTGGGAGGACCCGGAGTTCGAGCGCGGCCAGCGCGCCTTCTACTACGCGCGGGTGCTCGAGAACCCGACCTGCCGCTGGAGCACCCACCTGTGCAACGAGCTCCGGGTGGACTGCCGGGACCCGGCTTCGGTGCCGCCGGCCTTCGAGACCTGCTGCGATCCCGCCTTCCCGAAGACGATCCAGGAGCGGGCCTGGACCTCGCCGATCTGGTACCGGCCCGAGGGCGCATCGTGAAGCGTTGGCTCCGGGCGCCGCCCCTGCACTTCGTCCTGCTGGGGGCGCTGATCTTCGCCCTCGACGGTCGCGCGCCGGGCTCCGGCGCCGAGGTCCCCGCGCCGGAGCCCCTGGTGATCGACGCGGGCCGCGTCGCCCAGCTGCGGGCGGACTACGTGCGACGCACCGGCTTCCTGCCCGGCCCCGACGATCTGGCGGCGCTCCTGGAGGAAACCATCGACGAGGAGCTCCTGCTGCGCGAGGCGCGTGCCCTGGGCCTGGATCGGGACGACCGCAGCATCCGCTGGCGCCTGGTGGAGAAGATGCGCTTCCTGGCCGACGACCCGGGCCGCGACGAGGCGTCGCTCCTGGAGGAGGCTCTCGAGCTGGGCCTGGAGCGCGACGACCCCGTGGTGCGGCGCCTCCTGGCGGAGAAGCTGCGGCTGCTGGCCCGGGCGGCGGCGCCGGAGCCGAGCCAGGCGGAGCTGCGCGACCACTTCGAGGCGACCCGCGCCCGCTACCGCGAGCCCGAGCGCGTGGACCTCTGGCACGTCTTCCTGGACGGGGCGGGGCGCGACTCCGAAGCCCGGCGCCTGGCGGCCCGGCTCCGCGCCGAGCAGACGACGCCCGAGCAGGCGGTGGCACGGGGCGACGCCTTCCCCCTCGGCCACCAGCACCCGGGCCGGGCGGAGGGTGACCTGGCCAAGCTCTACGGAGCGGCGTTCGCGGCGGCGGTGCTGGCGCTCCCGCCGGGCCGCTGGTCCCAGCCGCTGCGCTCGCCCTACGGGACCCATCTCGTGCAGGTGGTGGCGCGACGGCCGGGACGCGACGCGCGCTTCGAGAGCGTGCGCGGGCAGGTGCGCGAGAGCCTGCGCGCCGAGCGGGGCGACGCCGCCGTGGCGGCGCTCCTGGCCCGGCTGCGCGGCCGGCAGCCGCTGCGCGTGGAGGCGCCGCACGGGGACGGGGAGGGCGACGCATGAGGCGGCGCGTCGTGCTGGGTCTCCTGCTCGGGGTGGCGCTGAGCGGGGCCCGGGCGTCGGCCCATCCCCTGGCCCCGGCCCTGCTCGAGCTGCGCGAGACCGGCAACGGTCGCGTGGCGGTGAGCTGGAAGACCTCGGCGCTGGCCATTCCCGGGACGCAGCTGGCGCCGGTCCTGCCTTCCGCATGCCGCCCGCTCGGCTCGCCCGACGCGCGTCGCGCGGGCGGCGGCGTGATCGAGCGCTGGGAGATGGACTGCGGCGCCGCGGGCCTGGCGGGCCTGCGCCTCGCCGTCCGGGGCCTCGACGCGGCCGGCGTGGAGGCGCTGGTGCGGGTGCAGCGCGCCGACGGGCGTCGGGTGCAGCACGTGCTTCGCGCCCGGGAGCCCGCCTGGACCGTGCCGGCGCGCCCGCAGCGCCTGGGCGTGGCCCGCGGCTACCTGGCGCTCGGCGTGGAGCACATCGCCACGGGGCTCGACCACCTGCTCTTCGTGTTCGGCCTGCTGCTCCTGGTGCGCGGGGGGCGCGCCCTCCTGGCCACCCTCACCGCCTTCACGCTGGGCCACAGCGTGACCCTCTCCCTGGCGGTGCTCGGCCTGGCGCGGGTTCCGCCGGGGCCCGTGGAGCTCGCCATCGCGGGGAGCGTCTTCGCCCTGGCGGTGGAGATCTCGCGCCGCGCGGCCGCCACCCGGGCGCCCCGCTTCCCGTGGGTCCTGGCGGGGGTCTTCGGCCTGCTGCACGGGCTGGGCTTCGCCGGCGCGCTCCGGGAGGCCGGTCTCCCGGAGGCGGAGCTCCCGACGGCGCTGCTGGCCTTCAACGTGGGAATCGAGCTGGGCCAGCTCGCCTTCGTGGCGGGGGTTCTCGGCGCGCGAGCGCTGCTCGCGCCGCAGCTCGGCAGGCTCCCGGCCTGGTGCCTGCGGGCCCCCGAGTACGCCCTCGGCGCCCTGGCCGCCTCCTGGTGCATCGAGCGCGGCGCCGCGCTGCTGGCCTGACGCGACGCTGGCGCTACTCCGGCGTCGCGTCCCTCAGGTCGAGCACCGCCCCGTTCTCGAGCTTGCGCTCGAGGAGCGCCCAGAGCTCGCGCGCCACGGCCTCGGGGGAGCGCAGGGCGCCCTCCGCGTGGAGGGCCACGAAGCGCGCCACGCTCGGGAAGTCGCGCTCCCGGGTGGCGCGGATCTCCGCCTGCATGGGGGTCTCCACGATGCCGGGGGCAACGGCCACCACCCGGCAGCGGCTCCCGCGCTGCGCCTGCTCGGCACCCACCGTGCGCACCCAGTGGTCGAGGGCCGCCTTGCCGGCGCAGTAGCCGGACCAGCCCTCGTAGACGCTGCGGGCCGCGCCGGAGCTGACCATCACCAGATGGCTCTCGGCGTCCACCGCGCGCGCCGCGCGCAGGAAGGCGTCGCCGAGCACGCAGGGCGCCGCGGCGTTCAGGGCCACGTTGCGCCGGTAGGCGTCCGGGTCCACCTCGCCGGCGAAGCCGATGGGCGTGAGCGTGCCGGCGGCGTGGAAGAAGACCAGGCGCGCGCCCGCCAGCCCCGCGCTCTCGCGCGCGAAGCACGCGGCGGCCGCCTGCCAGCCGGCCGGGCCGGCCAGGTCGCAGGCCAGGTGCTCGTAGCCCGGCCCCGGACTGCGGCAGAGCCCGATCACGCGCGCCGGGCGCGGGCACGCGTCCACCAGGGCCCGGCCGATCCCGCTCGAGGCCCCGGAGACGAAGACGAGATCCGCGCTCACGGCGACGGCTCGTAGCCGAGGTTCGGGAGCAGCCAGCGCTCCGCCTCGGGCACGGGCATCCCCTTGCGCGCGGCGTAGTCCGCCACCTGGTCGCGGTCGATCCGGCCGACCGTGAAGTAGCGCGCGGCCGGGTGCGCGAAGTAGAGCCCCGAGACGCTGGCCGCCGGCCACATGGCGCAGCTCTCGGTCAGCGTGATGCCCGCCGCCGGCGCGTCGAGCAGCTCGAAGAGGCGCCGCTTCTCGGTGTGGTCCGGACAGGCGGGGTAGCCGTAGGCCGGGCGGATGCCGCGGTAGCGCTCCGCCAGCAGGTCCTCGAGGGGCAGCTGCTCGTCGCGCCCGTAGCTCCACTCGCGGCGCACCCGCTCGTGCAGCCACTCGGCGAAGGCCTCCGCCAGACGGTCCGCCAGGGCCTTCACCATGATGGCGCTGTAGTCGTCGTGGTCGCGCTCGTAGCGGGCCGCCAGCTCGTCGGCGCCCAGGCCCGCCGTGACGGCGAAGGCGCCCACGTAATCCGCGAGACCGCTCTCGGCCGGGGCCAGGAAGTCCGCCAGGGAGAGCAACGGCTTGCCCGCGCCGGGGTCGCGTTGCTGGCGCAGCATGGGGAAGCGGGCCTGCTCGGTGCGGCGCGCGGCGTCGCTCCAGAGCACCACGTCGTCGCCCTCGGCGTTGGCGGGCCAGAAGCCGTAGACGCCCGCAGCGCGCAGCCAGCCGTGCTCCACGATCTTCGTTAGCAGCTCCCGGCCGTTCTCGTACAGCTCCCGGGCCGCCGGGCCGTACTTCGGGTGCTCCAGGATGCGCGGGAACCTGCCCTTGAGCTCCCAGGCCACGAAGAAGAAGGTCCAGTCGATGTAGCGGGCCAGCTCGTCGAGGGGGACGTCCTCCAGGGTCCGCCGCCCCAGGAAGGCCGGCTCGCTCAGCTCCTCCTGGCGCCACTCGACGGGGAGGCGTCGGGCGCGGGCCTCCGCCAGGGGCACGAGCTTGCGCTCCCGGGCCCCGCCGTAGGTGACGCGCAGCTTCTCCTGCTCCGCCCGGTTGTCGGCCGCCAGCGTCTCGCGCCGCTCCGGGTCCAGGAGCCCGGCCACCACGCCCACGGCGCGCGAGGCGTCCAGCACGTGCACGGTCGACCCCTCGTACTCCGGCGCGATCTTCACCGCCGTGTGCTGGCGGCTCGTGGTGGCGCCTCCGATCAGGAGCGGGAGCTCGAGGCCGCGCCGCTGCATCTCCCGGGCCACGTGCACCATCTCGTCCAGCGAGGGCGTGATCAACCCGGAGAGGCCGATCAGGTCCGCCTGGCGTTCCGCGGCCGCCTCCAGGACCTTGTCGCACGGCACCATCACGCCGAGGTCGATCACCTCGTAGTCGTTGCAGCCCAGCACGACGCCCACGATGTTCTTGCCGATGTCGTGCACGTCGCCCTTCACCGTGGCCATCACGATGCGGCCCTGGGCCTGGCGGCCGCCCTCCTTGTCCTCCTCCATGAAGGGGGTCAGGTAGGCGACGGCCTTCTTCATGGCCCGGGCGCTCTTCACCACCTGGGGCAGGAACATCTTGCCGGCGCCGAAGAGATCGCCCACCACCTTCATGCCGTCCATGAGCGGACCTTCGATCACGTGCAGGGGCCGCTCGTACTTCTGGCGCGCCTCCTCGGTGTCCGCCTCGATCCAGTCCACGATGCCGTGCACCAGGGCGTGCTTCAGGCGCTCCTCCACCGGAACCTCGCGCCAGGAGAGGTCGATCTCGCGCTTCTTGCCGGCGCCGCGCACCCGTCCCGCGAACTCCACCAGCCGCTCGGTGGCGTCGGGCCGCCGGTCGAAGAGCACGTCCTCCACCCGCTCCAGCAGGTCCTTGGGAATATCCTCGTAGACCACCAGCTGGCCCGCGTTCACGATCCCCATGTCGAGGCCGGCGCGGATCGCGTGGTAGAGGAAGGCCGAGTGCATGGCCTCGCGCACCCCGTCGTTGCCGCGGAAGGAGAAGGAGAGGTTGCTGATGCCCCCGCTCACCTTGGCCCCGGGGCAGCTCTCCTTGATGCGGCGCGCCGCCTCGATGAAGGCCAGGGCGAAGCGGTTGTGCTCCTCGATCCCGGTGGCCACGGCGAAGACGTTCGGGTCGAAGACCACGTCCGTCGGGTCGAAGCCCACCTGCTCGGTCAGCAGCCGGAAGGCGCGCTGGCAGATCGCCACCTTGCGCTCGACGCTCTCCGCCTGGCCCTCCTCGTCGAAGGCCATCACGATGGCCCCGAAGCCGTAGCGGCGGGCCCGGCGCGCCTTGTCCAGGAAGTCCGCCTCGCCCTCCTTCAGGCTGATCGAGTTCACGAGCCCCTTGCCCTGCACGCACTTCAAGCCCGCCTCGATCACCGACCAGCGCGAGCTGTCGATCACGATCGGGACCCGGGCCACCTCCGGCTCCGTGGCCACCAGCTTGAGGAAGGTCTCCATGGCCTGCTCGGAGTCGAGCATGGCCTCGTCCATGTTGACGTCGAGCAGGTTGGCGCCGCTGCGCACCTGCTCCAGGGCCACCTCGAGGGCGGTCTGGTAGTCGCCCTTCTTGATCAGGTTGGCGAAGCGGCGCGAGCCGGTGACGTTGGTCCGCTCGCCGACCATGACGAAGTTCGTCTCCGGCCGGATCGTGAGGGTCTCGAGACCCGAGAGCCGCGTGTAGGGCGCCACCTCCGGCAGGCGCCGGTGCGGCACGCCGGCCACCGCCTCGGCGATGGCCCGCACGTGGTCCGGGGTGGTCCCACAGCAGCCCCCCACCAGGTTCACCAGCCCGCTGGTGGCGAACTCGTGCAGGAAGCCGGCGGTCTGCTCGGGACGCTCGTCGTACTCGCCGAAGGCGTTGGGCAGGCCGGCGTTCGGGTAGCAGCTCACGTAGGCCGGGGCGATCTCGGCCAGCTCCTCCACGAAAGGGCGCATCTCCTTGGCCCCGAGCGCGCAGTTGATGCCCACCGCCAGGGGCCGGGCGTGGGCCACCGAGTTCCAGAAGGCGTCCACGGTCTGGCCCGAGAGGGTGCGGCCGCTGCGATCGGTGATGGTGACGGAGATCAGCACCGGCACCCGGGCGCCACGCGCCTCGAACAGCTCCTCGATCGCCACCAGCGCCGCCTTGGCGTTCAGGGTGTCGAAGATCGTCTCCACCAGCAGCACGTCCACGCCGCCCTCCAGGAGCCCCCGCGCCTGCTCGGCGTAGGCGTCGCGCAGCTCGTCGAAGGAGAGCGCCCGGAAGGTGGGGTCGTTCACGTCCGGCGAGAGGGAGAGCGTCTTGTTGGTGGGGCCGATGGCGCCCGCCACGAAGCGCGGCCGGTCGGGAGTGCGGGCCGTCCAGGCGTCCGCCGCCTCCCGGGCCAGACGCGCCGCCACCCGGTTCAGCTCGTGGGAGAGCGCCTCGAGACCGTAGTCGGCCTGGGAGATCCGGTTCGCGCTGAAGGTGTTGGTCTCGACCAGATCCGCCCCGGCCGCGAAGTAGGCCTCGTGGATGCCCCGGATCAAGTCCGGGCGGGTCAGGACCAGGAGCTCGTTGTCGCCCTTCAGGTCGCGGGCGTGGTCCGCGAAGCGCTCGCCCCGGTAGTCCCCCTCGCCGAGACCCTCGCGCTGGATCATGGTGCCCATGGCACCGTCGAGCACGAGGATGCGCTCGGCGAGCAGGCGGGCGATGCGGTCGGGGGCCGACGGCGTGCTCATGGCGGGCTCTCCGGAAGGCCGAGAATATACATCAAGGTATCTCGATATACAGATCTAGTGACTTGACCCCGCGGGGCCAGGGCCTTCCTGGATCGGGAAGCCCAGCAGCCCCTCCAGGGCCGTGAGGGCCGCAGCCGGCTCCCCGACCTTGAGGGTGGCCATGCCCAGGGCCCGGGCCGCCTTCAGGTTGCGTCCGATGTCGTCCAGGAAGACGGCCTGCGGGGGCTCGACGCCGAGGCGCGCGCAGGTGATCCGGTAGATGCGCGGGTCGGGCTTGCGCAGGCCCTCCAGGCGCGACTCCACCACCGCGTCGAAGTGGACGCGCAGGGCCTGGAGCCCGTCCTCCTCGCCGGGCCAGTTGTTGGTGAGAGCGCCGACCCGCAGCCCCCGGGCGCGGATGCGGCCGATGGCCGCCAGCACCGCCGGCCGCACCGCCGTCCCCGCGGCGATGCGCAGCATCAGCTCCCGGGCCGAGAAGCCGGCGCCCGCTGCGGCGCACTCCCGCTCGAAGGCCGCGTGGAAGTCGTCCAACGGGAGCTCGCCGCGCTCCAGGCGCGCCCAGGCCCCGCCCGGCCCGGCCTCGATCACCACCCGGTTCACCAGCCCCGGCTCGAGGCCCAGCTCGCGCTCGTAGGCCTCGATCACGTGCAGGGGCGAGTCCACCACCACGCCCCCCACGTCGAAGATCACCGCCCGGAAGGCGCGCCCGGTCACCCGGAAGCTTCCTAGCGCCGACCCGACTGCGCCGTCTGGCCGAAGAGCACCTGCTTGGCCTCGTCGTCCATCTGGGCGCGCAGGTACTCCCGACCCACCACGAAGCCGCGCTGTACCGCCGGGCGCTGCTTCATGGTCTCGTACCAGCGCTGCAGGTTCGGGAAGTCGTCGAGCTGCTGGCCCTGGCGCTCGTGGGGCACGATCCAGGGCCAGATGGCCATGTCGGCGATCGAGTAGTCGCCGCACACGAAGGCGCGGCCCTCGAGGCGTCGCTCGAGCACCCCGTAGAGCCGGTTCGCCTCGTTGGTGTAGCGGTCGATGGCGTACGGGATCGGCTCCGGCGCGTACTGCCGGAAGTGGTGGGCCTGGCCCAGCATGGGGCCGAGACCGGCCACCTGCCAGGCCAGCCACTCGAGCACCTGCTTGCGTCTGCGCAGGTCCGCGGGCAGGAACTTCCCGGTCTTCTCGGCCAGGTAGACCAGGATCGCCCCGGACTCGAAGACCGGCAGCGGCGGCCCGGCGTCGGGCGGCTCGGAGTCCACGATGGCCGGCATGCGGTTGTTGGGGCTGATGGCCAGGAACTCGGGGGCGAACTGCTCGCCGCGCCCGATGTTCACGTACTGGACCGTATAGGGGAGCCCCATCTCCTCCAGGGCGATGGAGATCTTCCAGCCGTTCGGCGTGGGCCAGTAGTAGAGATCGATCACGGGGGGTCCCTCCCTGGGCTCAGCTATAGCGGGCTTCCTTGGCCTGGGCCGGGCCGCGCGTGGCCACCGCCTCGCGCAGGTCCGCCAGGAAGGCGTCGGCCACCCGGGCGTGGACCGGACTCACCATGAGGTGCAGGGCGTCGGGGTTGCGCTGGCGGTCCAGGTGCCAGCCGCGCTGGTCCATGCCGTCGCCCACGGCCATCACGTCGAGCGTACGGGCGCCGAAGGCCAGCACGCTCATCACCGGGTCGCCCCACACGTGGAGGCCCGGGATCGCCTGGATCCCGCTCCGGATGCGGCGCGTGGCGTCGCGCACCTCCCGGGCCAGGCGCAGGTAGCCCTCCTCGCCGAGGAAGCGGATCACGGCCCAGGCGGCGGCGATGGGCCCCGCCGGGCGCGCGCCGGCCAGGGCGAAGGAGCCGTACAGCCCGCCCGGCCAGTCCGAGTAGAGGAAGAGCTGCCAGCGCTTCACGCTCTCCGCGTCGCGGTGCAGGATCACCGAGGCGCCCTTCGTGCAGTAGCCGTACTTGTGGACGTCCGCCGAGATCGTGGTCACGCCGGGCACGCGGAAGTCGAAGGGCGGCACGGGCTCGCCGAGCCGCTCCCAGAAGGGCAGCAGGAAGCTGCCGAGACAGGCGTCGGTGTGGAACCAGACGTCGTGGCGGGCGGCGAGGGCGGCCAGCTCCTCGATGGGATCCACGACACCGAAGGGGTAGCAGGGCGCCGAACCCACCAGCAGCGCGGTGCGCGGGCCGATCAGGCTCGCGGCGGCCCCGGGGTCCGCGCGCAGATCGTCGCGCAGGGGGATCTGACGCAGCTCGAGACCCAGGTAGTGGGCCGCCTTGGCAAAGGCCGGGTGGGCCGAGACCGGCGCCAGCAGCTCCGGCTGGGTGATGCCCCTCTCCTTACGCGCCCGGTCCCGGGCGCACTTCACCGCCATGAGGATGCTCTCGGTGCCGCCGGAGGTCATGGCGCCGCCCGCGCCGTCACCCCCGTGCAGGAGGTCGGCGGTCATGGCCACGACCTCCGTCTCCATGCTGCGCAGGCTCGGGAAGCGGAAGGGGTTCAGGGCGTTCTCGTACAGGTAGAGCAGGTTCGCCTCGCGCAGGATCTCGTCCACCGCCTCGCCGGCCGGGTAGAGCAGGCTGAAGGTGCGTCCTCCCCGCCAGTCGGCGTCGGCCCGCTTGCGCTCGCCCATGGCCGCGAGAAGCTCCTGGCGCGGCGTCCCGGTCTTCGGAAACTGCATGAGACCTCCGTTCAGAACCTCTCGAAATTCTTACCAGAGCGCCCAGTGGCCCGTCGCCCGGATCCACAGGCCGAGGGCCACGTTGGTGGTGGCGTGGGCCACCACGCACGAGAGCAGATCCTTCCGCACCACCCACAGGCCGGCCATCCAGAGGCCGTAGGCCAGGGCCGCGGGCCACTCGAGGCCCTGGTGCCCGGCGGCGAAGGCCAGGGTGGCGAAGGCCACCGCCAGCGGCGTCCAATCCCCGGGCGCCACCTCGTTCACGCTGCTGCGGTCGAAGGCCTCGGCGAAGGGCCGGGCGGCACCGGCCCGGCGCGCCCGGTCCCACTGGATGCCGAGCCGCAGCAGGTAGCCCCGGAAGAGCCACTCCTCGAAGAGGGGAACCACCAGGCCCGAGGCGGCCAGGCGCAGGCCGAAGGCGGCCGGGGCCCAGGGCTCGCCGCCGCCGGCATAGAAGGGGGCCTTGAGGGCGATCCAGAGCACCGTCCCCAGGAGGCCCGCCAGGACGCCCACCGCCACCGAGACCGCGGGCGAGCCCGGGCCTCGGAGCGGCACCAGGTGACGCCAGGCCCAGGCCAGGGCGCCCGCGGTGGCCACCAGGCGCAGGCCGTAGCTCGCCTCCCGGGAGAGCCAGCCGGACGGGAGGCTCGCGATCCCCACGTAGACCAGGAAGGGGACCACGTACGGCCAGAGCAGGGCCTGGTTGCGGCGCGGGGGGGCGGGCGGCATGGGGCATCCCAGGGTAGCGGGCCTCGGGGACGCGCCCGGCCGCGTTCAGGACGCCCCGCGTCCCGCCGATGAGAGACGGCATGGACGACTCCCGGGACGACCCGATCCGCTCGCTCCGGTTCGACGACCCGGACCTGGAGGAGCGCCTCGACGCCTTCGTGGTGGCGCTCGGCGAGCAGATCGATCTGATCCAGGAAGCCGAGCGCACGGGCGAGTGGCAGGAGCTCGCGGCCCGCGCCGAGGCCCTGGCCGGCGAGGCGGAGTCCCTGGGCTTCCCGCCCCTGGATCGGGCCGCGCGCCATGCGGCCCTGCTCTCCAAGCAGGGCAACCCGGCGGACACCCGCAAGGGCGTGGTGGACCTCACCGACGTGGTGCGCCGCGTGCGTCTCGGACACCGGGCGCTGCCCTGAGCGGCGTGGGGCGCTTCGGCTCGTCACCCCCAGCGCGGTGCGGGACACCCACCTGGAGAGCGGTGCAGTTCGACACCGTTCCAGAGGATCTCGCCATGACCAGGAATCTGCTCTCCGCCCTGACCCTGGCCTTCCTGCTCGCGCTCTCCCCGGGCCTCGGTTTCGCCTCGGATTCGGACTCGGATTCCGATTCGGAGTCCGACCGGCCCGGTGCGGCCGTCCCCGAGCCGTCCGCAGCGCTGGCCTTCGGCGCGGGCGCGCTCGCCATCGGCTGGGCCCTGCGCCGCCGCTCGCGCTGAGAGGAGCGGGCAGCCCGGGCCCGGTGAGCAATCCGGGCTAACGGGGCGCCACCTCCACCAGCGGGAATTCCCAGCGGGTCTCGTCCGCCTCCAGCACCAGGCGCAGGCGACGTCGTCCCGGGATCTCGCCCAGGCGGCGGGCGGCGTCGCTGCCCCGCTCCACCCGCGAGATCGTCGCGCTCCCGCCCGCGAAGTCCACCTCCCGGGCTCCGTCCGAGCCGGCCCCGATCGGCTCGACGCGCAGGCGGCCGCGCTCCACGCGGAAGCTGAACCCGCCGCTGCGCCGCAGGGCGGCATCGAAATCGCGCCGTGCCGTGTCGGGACGCGAGGGCCCCGGGAAGCTGATCTCCAGGGTCCCCACCAGGTTCGGCTCCTCGCTGCCCAGGTCCGAGAAGCAGCGCGTCGCCTGCTCGGCCTCGAGGTCGAAGAAGAGGATCCGGTTCGAGGGACGGGCGGCCGATGGGGGCCCCGGTGCGATGCGCACGCGACGCAGGCCGCGATGCGGGCGCCCTTCGAACTCGCACAGGAGCGGCGCCCGGTAGTCGCCCCGCACCCACTGCAGAGCGAGGCGAGCCAGGTCGGGCTCCCCGGCCCGGGCCGGCAGCGCCACGGCGATCAGCAGCAGGACCCCGGGCAGCCGCATGGCCGGGAGCCTACCACCGCCCGGGACAGCCCGGCGGCTTGACAGGGCGCGCGAACCTGGCCCAGGGTGGCTGCGTGCGCTGCTTCGCCTGCGACGCACCGGTCGAGCTGGCCGCCGGGGAGCGCGTTGGCTTCCGCGACGACTGCCCGCGCTGCGGCGCCGACCTGCACGTGTGCCGCAACTGCGCCCACCACGACCCCGGCGCCCACAACCAGTGCCGGGAGCCCGCCGCCGAGTGGGTGGCGGACCGCGAGCGCGCCAACCGCTGCGATTGGTTCGCGCCCGGCGAGGGCGGGGGCGACGGCAGCCGGGAGCACGAGCGGGCGCGCAGCGCCCTGGACGACCTCTTCCGCAAGCCCTAGGCGTCGCGTCAAGCGGCGGCCCGCCCCGCCCGATAGGGGAGGGATGCACGATCCGCGCGCCAAGGACACCTGGATCGTCTTCAAGATCATGGGCGAGTTCGTGGAGGGCTTCGAGACCCTGCGCCCGGTCTGGCCCGCGGTCTCGGTGTTCGGCGGCTCGCGGGTGCGCAAGGGGCACCGCTACTACCGGGATGCGGTGCGCGTGGCCACGGCCCTCTCCCGGGCCGGCTTCTCGATCATCACCGGCGGCGGGCCGGGGCTCATGGAGGCGGCCAACGAGGGCGCGCGCGCGGGCAACGGGCGCTCCATCGGCCTCAACATCAAGCTCCCCAGCGAGCAGATGCCCAACGGCCACGCCGACACGATCCTCCACTTCGACTACTTCTTCGTGCGCAAGGTCATGTTCGTGAAGTACGCCTGCGGCTTCGTGGGCCTGCCCGGCGGCTTCGGGACCCTGGACGAGATCTTCGAGGCCCTGACCCTGAAGCAGACCGGGAAGATGGACGACTTCCCGGTCATCCTGTTCGGGAGCGAGTTCTGGAGCGGGCTGCTCGATTGGATCGAGATGGTCCCGCTGCGCCTCAAGCTGATCACGCGCAAGGACCTCAGGCTCTTCCGCGTGACCGACTGCCCCGACCAGGTCGTGGAGTGGATCGATCAGTACTACCGGCAGCTCGAGCGGCAGGCCGCCCCACACGCCTCGGATGGCGGCCCGACGCCCTAGCGGATCGGTCATCCGACTCCCGGCTCCTGCGCCGGCGACCGCTCGCGCATCACCCGGAGCAGGGTTCCGAACTCGTCCAATCGGATCAGGCCCACCCCGCGCAGGGCCGCCACGAAGAGCAGCAGGCCGGCCCCGTACGCCGCGACGCTGGCGCGGCCGAGACCCGGACCGGCCAGGAGCAGCGGGCTCCAAGCCAGGCTTGCCACGGCGAGACGCGCCATCAGCCCGCCGACCTGTCGGCCCAACACGGGGAAGAACCAGAGCATGACCCCCGAGAAGGCGACTCCAGCCGCCGCAGTGCTCCAGGCCAGGCCCACGGCCTCGGCCACCCAGATGCCCAGGACGGCGCCCGGAAAGAACAGGCCAGTGGATGCGGCCATCGCCACCAGGTAGACGCGGGCCAGGCCGCCGGCCACGGCCAGGACGTAGCCCGAGAACCCCACCACCCAGGCGACGCTCGCGCCGAGCATCCAGAGCGCGATCCCGTACACCTCCGCATACGCCTCGCCCAGCAGCAGATCGATCAACGCTCGGCCGGCCACGTAGAACGACGCAATCGCGACGACCGTCACGGCCAGGGCGTAGCGAAGGAACAGGAGCATCCAGCGGCGGCTCTCGGCGCCGCGTCCGGAGCGCTCGTATCGACTCGCCATGGGAACCAGGCTCTCCAGGCCCGTCGCCGTGATGCCCAGCAGCAGGAGGAAGCCCTGGTTGGCCAGATCGAAGTATCCGATGCGCGCCGAGGCCACCCCGAGCGCCTTGAGCAGGATCGGTCCGAACTGCTGCTGCAGGAAGAGCAGCAGGGTCGGCGCAATCATCGCGAGACCGAAGCGGATCTCCGGCCAGAAGTGGCGCACCTCCGCACGCACGAGTTCCAAACGGCCGGCACCCCGCAGGAAGCACAGGCCGAAGAGAAGCGTACCCATGGAGCTCGCGAGCAGGCCCAGCACGGCCCCCGGCATGCCGAAGCTCGGATACAAGCTCGCCACGAAGACCAGCCGGAGCGCGCTTCGCAGCAGATAGCGTGCGAAGTACCGGCCCATGAAGTTGAGGCCGTACAGGTATGAGAAGATCAGGTGCTCGACCTGATCGACCAGCACCGTCGCGTACAGGATCCCCCACACGGGGGCGGCCGCGGTGGGCTCGCCGAGCCACGCCCAGACGGCTCCCGCCGCGAGCCCCACCAGCAGCGTGGTCGCAAGCCGCAGCGTCAGCAGGGTCGAGACGAGGCGGCTCAGCCGGCTGGGGCTTCCCTGGCCGGTGTAGGCCAGGCCGTAGCGTCCCAGCATGGGCAGCGCCCCGAACGTCAGCAGCTCGGACACGATCGTGAGGGCCGCCACCAGGAAGGCGAACTGCCCGTAGTCCGAAGGCCCGAGCAGACGCGGGACGACCAGCAGATAGAGCAGGAGGACTGGGTAGCGCGCCGTGCGCAGGGCCAGCGCGAAGGCGACGTTCTGGGCGGTCGTCCGCCGGTCGTCGCGCGCGCGCTCGCTCAAGTGACCGCCGCGCCCCGACGCAGGCGGCGCGGCGTCGCCCAGGCCATCGCGACCAGCGCCAGCCCGAGGTAGCTGTTCAGGTCGCGTCGCGTCGCGGCGTGGCGGTGGAAGCGCTCCACGCGGACCGTGGAGACATCGGTGAAGCGGCCCTGGACGGAGACCGTGGCCGACTCGGGCAGCTCGAGGTTCTCGGCGCCCAGGCGCTCCCGCGCGAACGTCTGGAGCGCGCCCGATGGCCCGACGTCGTGCAGGTATTGGCAGCGATCGCACTCGAAGGCCCGGCCGGGGCGGGCCTCGCGTTCCCGCAGCGTGCGGACGAAGTGGCTGTCCGCGGCCTCGGGCGCCCCCTGCAGGGCGAGGGGAACGGCCAGATAGGCCAGGGCCAGGAGGGCGGCAAGCGCGAGGCGGGCCCGATCGAGCGGGACGCGCCCGGGCGCCGCCGGTGTCCGCCGTAGCACGACCCAGACGCCGTAGAGGAGCCCCCAGACCGAGAGGACCGGGACCACGGGGCTCTCGGGCCAGTACCAGCCCAGGTTCCAGAGCTCCCAGGAGAAGGGCGCCAGGAGGTTGACCCCGTTGGCCCACTTGGTCTCCGTGGCGTCGAGCAGCAGATGAAGCAGCACGTTCAGGGACAGGATCGTGAAGACGCGGCGGGCGTCGCGGGCCAGCAGCGCCAGGCTCCCGCACAGCAGCAGGGAGCCGAGCAGGGAGGCCTGCACGACGGCGTAGAGGCGGAGGTCGTAGAGATCCAGCGCCGGAATCGGCCGCAGCGCTCGTTGCAGGATCCACGGCAGGTCGGGAATCACGCAGCCGAGCAGCACCCAGCGGGCGTCCGAGGGGCCGAGCAGCGCGCGGGTCGCGAGACCCTGGACGCCGAGATGGGCCAGTGTGGCGGGCACCGGCCGGACGCTCGCGATCCCACGTGCCCGATGCAACAGCCCGCAACGGGCCGAATCCCCCCGGGGTTGGCCTGGGCTTCAGGCTCACGCCCCGACCCGTCGATGCCTCCCCAGGAACACCCGGGCCGTGAGGGTGGTACCGTCGGCGGCGCAAGCCTGGCCGCCCCCACAGGGCAGGCCGAAAAGCCGGGGAGGGCTTCGAGGCAGTCATGCGCGTCTTCGTCACGGGGGGGCTCGGCTTCACGGGGGCGGCGCTCACCCGCCGGTTGCTGAAGGACGGCCACTCCGTCGCCGTCCTGGACAAGAATCCCGGGCTCTACCTGGAGGCGATCCGGCGCGAGGGCGCCGACGTCGAGCTGGGAAGCGTCACCGACCCGGCCGCCGTGGCGCGCGGCTGCCAGGGGGCCGAGGTGGTGATGCACCTGGCCGCCGCCTTCCGGGAGAGCGGCGCGCCCGACGCCATCTACAAGCAGGTGAACGTCGAGGGCACGCGGATCGTGACCGAGGCAGCGCTGCGCGCGGGAGCGCGCAAGCTGGTCTACTGCAGCACCCAGGGCGTGCACGGCCACATCGAGCGCCCGCCCGGCGACGAGAGCTCCCCGATCGCTCCCGCGGACTACTACCAGCAGACCAAGTGGGAGGGCGAGCTCGAGGTGCGCGACCACGCGGGCGGGATGGAGTGGACCGTCCTGCGTCCCACGGCGATCTACGGCCCCGGGGACCCGGAGCGCTTCTTCCTGATCTTCCAGCGGGTGAACCGCGGCCGCTTCCTCATGTTCGGCAGCGGCCGGACCTTCTACCACCCGGTCTACATCGACAACCTGGTGGACGCCTTCGTGCTGGCCATGGCGCCCGGCGTGGGGGCCGGCGAGGCCTACCTGATCGGCGACGAGGAGTACCTGCCGATCCTCGAGCTGGTGCGCAAGGTCGGCCGGTCCCTGGGCAAGGACGTCCGCATCCCGCGGCTCCCCATCACCCCCCTCATCGTGGCGGGCCACGTCTTCGAGAAGGTCTGCAAGCCCTTTGGCATCAACCCGCCCATCTTCCCGCGGCGGGTGGACTGGTTCCGCCAGGTGCGGGCCTTCCGGATCGACAAGGCCCAGCGCGACCTCGGCTACGTGCCGAAGGTGGGACTCGACGAGGGTCTGCAGCGCACCGCCGCGTGGTACCGCCGGGAGGGGTACCTGCGCTGAGCCCCGGAGCGGGAGTCCGATGCGGATCCTGGTTCTCGCCCCCCATCCGTACTTCCAGGTGCGAGGCACGCCCATCGACCTGGACCTGGTCCTGCGCGTGCTCTCCGAGCGGCCCGACACGCAGGTGGACGTGGTGGCCTTCGCCGAGGGCGAGGACCGCCACTACCCGAACGTGCATCTGCACCGGACCTCCGACTGGCGCCTGCTGCGCGGCGTGCGGCCCGGCTTCAGCGCGAAGAAGCTCCTGTGCGACGCGCTGCTGTTCGCCCGGGCCGCAGGGCTCCTGCGCCGCCACCGCTACGACGTGATCCATGCCGGCGAGGAGGCGGTCTTCGTGGCCCTGCTGCTCGGCCGCCGGCACGGCATCCCTTACGTGTACGACCTGGACTCCTCCGTGGCGCAGCAGCTGGTGGAGTCGCGGCCCGTGCTGCGCGGCCTCGCGGGCCTGCTGGACCGGCTGGAGGGCGTCGCCATCCGCCGGGCGTTGCTCACGCTGCCGGTCTGCAACGCCCTGGCGGACCTGTGCCGGGCGCGCGGCGCGCGGCAGGTCGTGACCCTGCACGACATCTCGCAGCTCGCGAACCCCGACGCCCCGCCCACGGGCCGCCTGCGCCGGGAGCTCGGCACGGAGCGGCTGCTCCTGCTCTACGCCGGGAACCTGGAGCCCTACCAGGGCATCGATCTGCTGGTGGAGGGCTTCGCCCGGGCCGCGCGGCGCAGCGATCGCGTGGACCTCGTGGTGATCGGAGGCACTCCGGAGCACGTGCGCGCCTACCGGGAGAAGGCAGAGCGCCTCGGCATCGGCGCCCGCAGCCACTTCCTGGGCCCGCGCCCCTTGGAGGAGCTGGACCGCAACCTGGCCGAGGCGGACATCCTGGTGGCGCCGCGCATCCGCGGGCTCAACACCCCCATGAAGGTGTTCCCGTATCTGCACTCCGGGCGTCCGGTCCTGGTGACCGACCTCCCGACCCACACCCAGATCCTGACTGCCGAGGTGGCGTGCCTGGCGAAGCCCGACCCCGAGGCCTTCGCCGACGCCATCGTGCGGCTCGCCGAGGATGCAGCGCTGCGGGCCCGCCTCGGCGCCGCGGGCCGCGCCTTCGTGGAGGCGAACCACACCTACGAGGCGCACCGCAAGCGGGTGCACGCGGCCTACGACTGGGTGGCGTCCCAGCTGGCCGGACGCCCGGCCTGAGCGAGGCCCTCTGCTTCTCCGGCCACCGGCCCGGCCAGCCGGCCGCGAATCAGCCGATTGCAGCAGCTGCACCGGAAGGGCTCGGCCAGCTCGTCCTCCGAGGCGTTGTAATCGAAGGTGAGCTCGTCGCCGGACCGGATGGGAGAGAGCGCTCGCACTTCGTAGCCGACCACCTGGCAGTTGGGCCGGCAGTGGTGGTTCATGAAGGCCAGGGGCGCCTTCGCGTCGACGTGGACGCCGGGAGCCACCTGCACGGTCCAGCGGGTGGGCTTCGGGACGACTTCTCCTTCGACCCGGACGACCCGGTCCCCCGGCCGATAGGACCGCGTCGCAAACAGGCCCTTCATGCGGTGACCGTTCATCTTGACGACCACGCGGCCCTCCCCGGACTCGCAACCTGGTTGAAGAATAGACAGACAACTTCAGATACTTCAATCAAAAAACGGATCCCGGGCGCCGATGGGCCGGCGCAGCTCCGAACCGGGGGGATCGCCACCCTCCGCCCAGGCGGAAGTCCGCCTCGAAGGCCTCGATCTGGGCCTGGCGCTCCGCCGGGCTCCAGCCGAGCTCGCGGGCCAGGAGATCGGCCACCGCCGCGACCAGAGCGGCACCCGGGTGGCCGGCGGTGGCCGCGCCGGTGCGGCGCAGCAGGACGTCGGCGAGGCTGCGCGCCTGCTCCTCCTCC
The DNA here is from genome assembly GCA_041611735.1 of Myxococcota bacterium. Taxonomy (GTDB): domain Bacteria; phylum Myxococcota_A; class UBA9160; order UBA9160; family PR03; genus JBFIML01. Next base: position 38,320 of record JBFIML010000032.1, read on the forward strand.
AGCGCGAAGCGCACCGCGCCCACCGTGAGCGGATGGTCGGGGAGGAGGGCCTGGGCCGCCTCGGGCCGGGCCGCCACGTAGCGCGCCAGCACCTCGCGAGGGTCCAGCAGGGGCGGGAGGTCGTCGTCGGAGACGCGGCGCCCGCGCCCCAGGCGCCGGGCCGCCCGGGCCACGGCCCGGGAGGCCACACCCCGGGCGGTGGTCCACTTGACGCCCTCCACCCGGATGCGTCCGTCGGCCTCCTCGTGGATGCGGAAGTGGCCGGCTGGCGCGGCCCGCTGCGCATCGCGCGGCACGAGGCCCGCGTGGAGGAAGCGCACATCCGCACGGGCCAGGCGTAGGCCCGGATGTACGGGGGCGAGCCAGGCCAGGAACTCGTCCACCCAGGCAGCCTCCACCCGGAGCGGGGCAGCGGGATCGTCCGGATACTCGCGATCCCAGGTGCCCAGGATGTGCCGGCCCCGCCAGGGGACCACGAAGACGTTGCGCCGGTCGTGGGGGTGCGTGAGCGCCAGCGCCGTATCGGCGGGCACGAAGGGGAGGGCATCCACCACCGCGTTCATGGAGAGGATCGCCCGCTCGGCCTCGGCCGCGCCGGTGCAGGAGAGGACGCAGCCCGCGGCGACCTCGCCCTCGCCGGGGATGCGCGCCGCCACGATGCGTCCGTCGCGCCGGACGAAGCGCTCGACCTGCGTGTAGTTCCGCACGCGCACGCGCCCTTCGCCCAGGGCCACGGCGGTGTGCAGGAAGGAGAGCAGCAGCCGCTCCGTGTCCTCGATGCGCGCGTCGTACCAGTCCGGGAAGGGCGCGCGCGGCAGCTCGCTCCCGGGCGGCACGCCCCGGTTGCGCCGCCAGGAGAGCACCTCGTTCAAGGCGAGCCCGGCGCGCAGCTGGAGGCGATAGCCGAGGCTCCGCCCCCGGACCTCCACGCGGCAGCGGAGTGGGCGCACCAGGTGGGGAGCGATGGTCAGCAGCCGGCGCCGCTCGGCGATCGACTCGAAGCTGCGGGGCAGATCGAGGGCCTGGAGGTAGCGGAGCCCGCCGTGGGCGATCTTCATGCTCGAGCTGGAGGTGCCGGCGGCGAAGTCCTCGCGCTCGACCAGCAGCACCGAGAGGCCGCGCCGGGCGGCCTCGTAGGCCGCCGTGGCCCCGTAGATGCCGCCGCCGATCACCAGCAGGTCCACGGCAGCCCCACGCGGGCGCGGCTCGACCCTCGGCTCCGCGGCCCGTGCGTCGGTCACGCGGCCCCGCGCCGTCGGAGCCGGTAGCCGAGCTGCCGGGTGAGGGTCTGCCAGGGCCGCTCCCGCCGGCCCTCGACCGCCACCGGGCAGCGGGGGTCGTCCAGGGCCGCCAGCAGCGACGCGGCGGGTCGCGCGGAATCGAAGCAGGCCCGCAACGCGAAGCGATAGCGGGCCAGGTCGTCCTCGGCGCCGGCGCGGGGCAGCGGATCGCTTCCCGCCAGGACGCGCGGGCCGGCGCGGAAGGCGGCGGGCTGCGGCCAGGGCCAGCAGCGCGCGGCGATGTCGCCCAGCAGGAAGCGCGGCTCGCACCGGAGCACCGGGTCCGCCACGAGGCGCGCCACCTCCCGGCCCCGGGACCCCAGCCACTTGCCCACGCCCCAGGGCAGCACCGCGGCGGCTCCCTCCGCGAGGATGCGGCGCACGAGCTCCCGGGCCGGGTGCTCCCGGTCCCCGAGGCGCGTGAGCGGCCCCTCGGGCTCCGTGCCCAGGGCGAGAACCTCGATCCCCTCACGCGAGACGATCTGGCGGCCCGCCACCAGGAAGACCCGGGCCGCGGCCGCGCCCCGGCGCAGGAGGCCCAGGCTACGCGTCTCGGCCGTCGCCCGGACCGCGCCAACGGGGTCGCCGGAGGTCGCACTGCCTGCCGCCCGGGCGCGCAGCGCACCGAAGGCGTCGATGCCGGCACACTCGGCCAGCAGCAGCAGCAGGGGGCCGTCGAGCCTGTCCGCCCGGGCCAGGGCGGCGGCACAGAAGCGCTCGGGGTCGAACTCCGGATGCAGATGCACGTGGGCATCGCCGTGGATCGTCACCATTTCCGACGCGTCGGGCGACACGTCTCCTCCGCCCGGGGCGCCCCACCGGGCGGGGGGCGCCGGCGCAGGATACGCCCGGATCCCAGGCGAGTCCGCTCGCCCCCCGGGCGAGTCCCCCTTCGGCAGCGGTGCGAGCGGCTATCCTGCCGACCCCTGCGTGCGCGGAGTGGCATGGGAGCGATCTTCGGCATTCTCGGCGAGGCCGGTCCGGGCGAGCTCGACGCCATGGGCCGCCGCCTCGCCCACCGCGGACCCGGCGCCGGCGCGTGGTCGCCGGCACCGGCGTGCCGCTTCGGCCAGCGCGGCGGCGCTTGCTCGCCGGAGCTGCCGCTGGCCGTGGACGGCCGCATCGACAACCCGCAGGAGGTCGCTGCGCTGCTCGGCGCGGACGCCCCGTCGGAGCCCGCCGGCGACCCCCAGCTCCTGCTCTGGCGGCTCTTCCAGCGGCACGGCCCCCAGGCCGCGCGCCACCTGGACGGCCAGTTCGCCATCGCCTTCTGGGACGCCGGGAGCGGGCGCCTCGTCCTGGTGCGCGATCGCTACGGGGCGCGGCCCCTGTACCTCGTGCACAGCGCCGGGCGGATCGCCTTCGCCTCGGAGTACAAGGCGCTCCTGGCCCTGGAGGACGTGATCGCCGCACCCAACCCGAGGGCGATCCGCCACGTCCAGTGCACGCGCTACCCGATGGCCGACGAGACGCTCCTGGCGGGGGTGGTGCCCGTGGTGCGGGGGGCCTGGACCGCGCTCCACCCGAGGGATGCCGCCCGGATCTCCCGCCACGCGGTGCCGCCGCGGGTGGCGATCGTCCCGCGCAGCGAGGCCGGCCACGTGGCGGCCCTCCGGGAGGCATTCCTGGCGGCCCTGCGCCGGCAGGCGGCTCCCTTCGACACCCTGGGCATCCAGCTCTCCGGCGGGCTCGACTCGGCCCTGGTGCTGGGCGGACTGCGCAGCGTACGGCCCGACGCCACCCTGCACAGCTTCACCGCGGGGCACGGCAGCGACGACCCGGAGATCCAGGCTGCCGCGGCCCTGGCAGATCACTTCGGGACCCTGCACCACCCGCTGGTGCTCGAGCCCGAGGAGATCCCGGCGCTGCTCCCGACCACCGTGTGGCACATGGAAGAGCCCTTCGGCCGCGAGGACCAGGTCTACCTGCTGGTCCTGGCACGGGAGGCGGCGAAGCACGTGCGCGTGCTCCAGTCGGGCTATGCCGCCGACATGAGCCTCGGTGGCATGCCGCGTCACCGCCTGGCGCGCCTGGCCATGCAGGTCCCGGTCCTGCGCCGGCCCCTGGCCGAGTTCTACCGCCACACCCAGGTGGGGCTCCCGCCGCGGGGCCTCCTGGGCCGGGCGCTGGTGAGCGCCTACTTCCGCGGCCCCGGGCGTCGCTTCCCGCCGCCCCGGGTGATGGGCACGGACTACGAGCCCGAGAGCGACCCGCTCCACCGGACCGGGAGCGAGCCCTTCAGCGAGTTCCTGGCCCGGGGGCTCGACGACGTGGGCTGGGAGCAGCTCGAGACGCTGCACGTGGCCTGCGGCCTCGAGTTCAATGCGCCGTTCCTGTCCCGGGAGTTCGTGGACTGCACGCTCTCGATCCCCGACCGCCTCAAGATCCGCCGCGGCGTCCAGAAGTGGGCGTTGCGGGAGGCCGGGCGCGGGCTCGTCCCGGACGAGGTGCTGCGCCGCGGCAAGACCCTCCAGCGCCTGAAGCACGACCAGCGCTTCAGCGACGTCCTCGACGCCCTGGCCGAGGATCTGCTGGCGCCGGCAGCCTTGCGCGCGCGCGGCCTCTTCGATCCCGCGCAGATCGAGGGCTTGCGGCGCCGCCCGGCGGGCCGACCGGTTCCCTCGGAGCAGGCCTACCGGCTGTGGACGCTGATCGAGACCGAGCTCTGGTGCCGCCTCTTCCTGGACGGCCGCGGGCGTCCCCCGGCATGAGCCCCGCGGGCCCGCCGCTGCGCATCAGCTTCTACGGCGACGTGTGCCTGCACGGGCTCGATCCGGAGCGCTACGCCATCGACCCGGAGCTCCGGGCCCTGGCCCGGGGCTCCACCCTCAACGTGGCCAACCTGGAGGGACCCCTCACCGAGGCCGCGGACCCGATGTCGTGGAAGGCGGTCCACCTGCGGGGCGCTCCGGTGGCAAGCCCGATCCTCGAGCACTTCGACGTCTTCTCCCTGGCCAACAACCACATCCTCGACTACCGCGAGGCCGGCCTGCGGGACACGATGCGGCTGCTGGAGCGCCTGGGCAAGCACCACTTCGGAGCGGGCCTCGACCGCCGCTCGGCGCTGGAGCCCCGGGTGGTGGCGGCCAACGGCCTGAGCGTCGCGTTCCTGGGCTTCACGCGCTGGCAGTGCGCCGGGCGTCGCTCCGCCGGGACGGCCCCGGACCGGGCGCGCCCGCTCCTGCGCCGGGTGCGCCGCCTGCGCGAGGCCGGCCACTTCGTGGTCTGCTACCCGCACTGGAACTACGAGTACCTGGACGTGCCGGCGCCGGTCAACCGGAGGCTCGGGCACCGCCTGGTGGAGGCCGGGGCGGACCTCGTGGTGGGATCCCACCCGCACGTGCTCCAGGGCCTGGAGCGCCACCAGGGCCGCTGGATCTGCCACAGCCTCGGCAACTTCGTCTTCGACTCGGAGATGTTCTCGGAGGCCGAGCGCGGGGCGGGCATCCACACGAGCGTCGTCCTCACCGCCACGGTGGATGCCAACCGGCAGGTGGAGATCGAGCTCACCCCGGTGCACACCGATCACCAGGGGGTGACCCTGCTGAAGGGCGAGGCCGGGGCCCGGGTGCTGGCGCACGTGCGGGAGCTCTCGGACGTCCTGGCGGACGAGCGCGAGGCGAGCCGGCGCTTCTACCGCGGGGCGAACCAGGGGGTGGGGAAGGCCGATCAGGGCATGGCCGCTGAGCTGCGGGAGCAGGGGCTCCGGTATCTGCTCTCGCGGCTTCACCGGGTGCGGGCCCAGGACCTGAAGATCAAGCTGCATGGGCTCCTGGGTCGGAGCTGACGCCGGGCGCGCGCAGCCCCCGGGAGCCGCGCCAGCATGGGAGCCGCCGCCCGGTTGCGCGTGCTGCTCCTCTCGCCCTCCAATCAGGCGGCGGCCTTCTACGGCTTCACCGGCGTGGGCTTCGCGGGCTCGAACCTGATCCTCGCCAAGACGCTTCCCATCCTCGAGTACGCGACGCTCTCCCTGATCGTCTCGATCTTCTTCCTGGCCGTGCCCCTGGCGCCCCTCGGCGCCAACGGCGTGATCAACCGCCATCTCCTCCGGCCCGGGCGCCCGCTCCTGCTGCGCGGGGTCGCCACGTCGGTCCTGGTGACGGCGCTGACCCTGGCGGCGAGCGCCGCCCTCTACGACCTGCGCGGCGCCACCCTGGCCCTGCTGGCTCCGGGGCTCGTGGCCGGCGGGATCACGATGGTGACCGCGGCCTGCTACCAGCGCCTGCAGCGCTTCCTCCCCGCGCTGCTGCTCGAGCAGGCCGCCAATGTGCTCCTGATCGGCGCGGCGCTCTGGACGCTGGTGCCGGCCCTGCGGAGCCTCTGGCTCCCGCTCTGGGTGATCGTGGTGGGGCACGCCGTGGCGGCGGCCTGGAGCTGGCGGGACCTCCTGGGGAGCAGCGACGTGGAGGCGGCCGGCGCCGAGAAGGTGGGCTTCCCGTGGCGGGAGTCGCTCTACTTCGCCGGGGTGAGCGGCTCGAGCCTGCTCCTGATCCAGCTGGAGCGGCTGCTGCTGCCGCGGGTCCTCTCCCTGGAGGAGCTGGCGCGCTTCAGCGTCCTGGCCGCGGTGACGCTGGCGCCCTACCGCATGCTCCAGATGGGGTTCTCCTTCTCGCTGCTGCCGCGCATGCGCGCCGTCGAGTCCGTCCGGGGGAGACGGCGCCTGCTGGCGCGCGAATCGGTGAGCCTGGTCCTGCTCCTCGGGGTGGGGAGCGTCCTCGTGCTGTGGCTCGCTCCGCCTCTGCTGGACTGGCTCTTCGCCGAGCAGTTCCGCTTCGAACGGAGTCTCATCCTGGCGGCGGTCTTCGCGGGCGTGACGCGCGCCGTGGCGGGCCTGGCCGGCGGTGTGGCGACGGCGCTCTGCAGCGCCCGGCAGCTGGCCGTGCTCAACGTCTCGGTCTGGCTCTCGGTGGGGGTGGCGGTGGTGGGAGGCGGCCTGGGAGCGCGCTGGGGCCTCGCGGGCGTGATCTACGGCGTCGCGGCGGGCTGGATCACGCTCTCGGCCTCCTACGCCATCGCCGCGGCTCCCCATCTGCGCCGATCTGTCTTAGCCTCAGAAGAGCGTCCCCCTGGTCCCATGAGCGAAGATTCCGGAGCGGAGAACCCATGAGGGAACGCGGATGAAGCTGCTGGGGCTCGGCACCGGCGGGGACAGCGGCGCCGCCCTGATCGAGGACGGCCGCATCCGGGCCGCCGTGAACGAGGAGCGGCTGTGCCGCTGGAAGCTCGTGGAGGGCTTTCCGTGGGGGTCGATCCCCGAGGTGCTGCGCCTCGCGGGCGCGCGCGTGGACGAGCTCGATCGGGTGATGGTGGCTGCCACCCGGGACCTGCTCAAGGAGGAGCTCGAGCCCTTCGAGGGCTGGTTCCAGCACCACCCCCGCGGCCTGGCCGGCGGCGTGAAGCGCATGGCCGGGAAGCTCTCCCGCTATCGAAACCGGCTCCCCATCCTGGAGCGAAGCTACTACGCGCTGCTGGCGCCGGCCTTCGCCCGCCGCCGGCGCCGGGTGGTGGAGATCCTGCGCGAGAAGTTCGGGGTGCGCTGCCCGATCCAGTTCGTGGACCACCACCTCTGCCACGTGACCTCCGCCTACTTCACCAGCGGCTTCGACGACGCCCTGGTGATCTCCGCGGACGGGGGCGGCGACGGCAGGAGCTCGCTCGTCTACGCGGTGCGCGACGGCCGCTGGACCCAGCTCTCCGAGGTCTCCGCCTACGACTCCCTCGGCAACTACTACGCCTACGTGACGCACCTGTGCGGCTTCAAGGCCATGCGCCACGAGGGCAAGATCACCGGGCTCGCGGCCTACGGAGAGCCCCGCTACCGGGATCTCCTGCGGGAGTTCGTGGAGGAGGAGGGCGGCCGCTTCCAGAACCGGGGGCAGGTGGTCTTCCGAGAGGCCATCGAGGCCATCGCCAGGCGCCTCCCGCCGGGCTGGAAGCGCGAGGACATGGCGGCCAGCATCCAGATCCACTTCGAGGACCTGATGCGCCGCTACGTGCGCCACTGGGCCCAGCAGTCCGGCCTCGGGGACGTGGCCCTGGCCGGGGGGATCGTGGCCAACGTGCGGGTCAACCAGGAGATCCACGAGCTCCCGGAGGTGCGCCGCATGTTCGTGCACCCGCACATGGGCGACGGCGGCCTGGCGGCGGGAGCGGCCCTGGCGGCCTGCGTCCCGGGGGTGACGCCGGAGACCATGCGCCGCGACCCGGAGCCGCTGCGCGACGTCTACCTGGGCGGCGCCTTCAGCGACGCCGAGGCGGAGGCCGCCCTGCGCCGGGCCGGCTGCCCGCCCCTGCCCCTGGACGGCCCCCTGGAGGAGGAGGTGGCGGAGCTCCTGACCCAGGGCTGTGTGGTGGCCCGCGCCGACGGGCGCATGGAGTACGGGCCCCGGGCCCTGGGCAACCGCTCGATCCTCTACCAGCCCACGGACGCCAGCGTGAACGACTGGCTCAACAAGAATCTCAAGCGTACGGAGTTCATGCCCTTCGCCCCGTCGGCCCTGTGGGAGGAGCGCGAGCGCCTGTTCGAGCACGTGGAGGGGGCCGAGCATCCGGCCGAGTTCATGACCATCACCTTCGACTGCACGCCCTGGATGCGCGAGCACATGAAGGGCGTCGTGCATCTGGACGGCACGGCCCGCCCGCACCTCGTGCGCAGCGACCGCAATCCGGGCTTCCATCGCATCATCGAGGCCTTCTACCGGCGCACCGGGCTCCCGGCCATCATCAACACCAGCTTCAACATGCACGAGGAGCCCATCGTCTACTCGGCCGAGAGCTGCGTGCAGGCCTTCCTGGAAGGCAACCTCGACTACCTGGTCCTGGGCCGCCACCTGGTGGCCCACCCGAGTGGGCCGAGCCACGCCCGCAAGCCGGTCGCGCGGGTGGGCTGAGCCCGCCGCCGGGGCGGCGCTCGTCCCCGCTGCCGTGCGAAGCGGCTGCTACCTTGCGGCGTGGCCGAGATGACGCTGCGGAAGCTGCTGGTTTCGCTGTTCATCAGCGCCGTCCTGGGGCTCCAGCTCCTGAGCCAGGTTCTCACCACCGGAGGCCGGCTGTGGCCCTTCATGGACTATCCCATGTACTCCTACTCCCAGCCGGTGGGCGCCCGCTTCTCCTTCGAGGAGCTGCGCGTCCTCTCGCGAACTACGGGCCCGGACGGTCGTCCGGTCTCGTTCGAGGATCTGGGCGTGCGGGCGTTCCGGTTCGTGGACTTGCTGAAGCAGGCGAGCCGCTTCGAGAACCAATCCTCCCACGCGCCGGGTGAGGACGGCGCCGCCCGGCTGCTCAGCCAGCTGATTTCCTCGAAGCTGGGGCCCTCCTATCACACGGCCCAGATCTGGGCCCGCCGCTTCGAGATCGGGCCGGCGGGGCTCGTGAACCGGGAGGCGCCTTGGGAGCAGGTGCGGGAGTGGAGCCTGCGCCAGGACCCGAGTGAGGGTGACGCGCCGAAGGGGCTCGAGCCGAGGCCCGCGGCGCCGGGCGAGCGAGCAGGGAGCGGCTCCTCGTGAGCAGCTCGAGCCGGACGCCGAGCGGACACCAGGCCGGCGGGAAGCGCCGGGAGTACTGGTTCCTCTTCCTGGTGCTCGGCTCCATCCTCGCGTGGCTCGTCTTCGCCACGCTGATCTTCCCGAAGATGATCGAGATCGCCTACAGCGGAGAGGGGTTCGCCTGGCTGAGCCGCCGGATGGCCGGGCGAGGCAACACCCCCCTCGAGGAGTACCTGGCGGACGGGCACCGCGTCAGCCTGCGGGTCCTGGGCCTTTCTGCGCCGATCCTCGCCCTGGCCCTGCTCAACCTCGTGCGCGGCTCGACGCTCCACGCCCATTGGTTCAAGCCCGCTCCGCTCCGGGACCTGGCGATCGCCCGGATCGTGATCGTGGGCATGCAGCTCGCGCTTCTGCTCTACCCCGGAGGCGCCGGCGCCTGCGTCGGATGCAGCCTCGAGCAGCAGCTGTGGCTCAGCCAGGCCGATGCGAGCCTGTTCCAACCGATCCCCGCCCTCGCCGTGCTGCTCGGGCCTCTCGGATGGGGAGTGCGTCCGGAGCCCATGTTCCTGGCGGCCGTCTGGTTGTTTGCCGTCCTCTCGGGAGTTGCCGCCCTGATCGGATTCTTCGGCCGGCCGGCCACCCTGGGTCTGGCACTGGCGAGCACCCTCCTGGTCGCCCACTCCTACTCCTACGGCGAGCACCATCACCCCGAGGGCCTGATCACGGTGGCGCTCTGGGCCCTGGCCTTCTCCCCGAGCAACCGCGCGTTGTCCCTGGATGCGATCGCCCTGCGCGTGCGGGCTGCGGCGGAGGCGCGGCATTTCGAGGCAGGCCGAATCCCCCAGCAGGATGAGTACGCCCGCTGGCCGCTCCGGTTGATGCAATGGATGCTCGCCTTCACCTACCTGGACGCCGGCCTCAGCAAACTGCTGAACGGCGGCCTCGCCTGGTTCGAGGGCTCGACGTTCGCCTTCTATCTCGCGCACGACGGGATCCGCGGCGACCTGCCCCTGGGCCTCTGGCTCTCACAGCACACCTCCCTGCTGCCGCCCCTGGCGGTGGGCTCCGCCGTCTTCGAGCTCGGCTTCCCGCTGGCCGTGCTCGTGCCCGTGCTGGCCCCCGCCTTCGTCGCCGGCGGTGTGGGCCTCCATACGGGCATCTATGCCGCCATGGGAGCTCCGTTCTTCCAGCACATGGCGCTGTACGTCGTCTTCCTCGAGCCGCTCCGAGCCACGTACCGACGCTTCGTGCCAGAACCTGCCAAGCGGCAGAAGATGAAGCTGATCTTCGACGGCCATTGCCTGCTCTGCATCCGCAGCGTGGCGGTCCTCGAAGTGCTCGATCCCGGCAACCGGCTCGAGTTCGTGGACCTGGAGGGCGACTGGGCGGCCGTGGGCGCCTCGTTGCCCGTCACGCAAGAGGACGCCCGCCATGCCATGCACGTGGTCCTGCCCGGGGATCAGGTGGCGTCCGGATTCTTCGCCTTCCGCAGCCTCGCCAGGACGCTCCCGCTCCTCTGGCCGCTTCTTCCCGTGCTCCACGCTCCGGGCGCGGCCCGGGTCGGCCCTTGGATCTACGCGCACGTGGCCGGGCGGCGACGGCGAGTCCGCTGCGCCTCCGGTGCCTGCGGGATCGGGCCGGAGCTCGAGGAAGGCGCGGGCCGCTGAGGTACGCCTTCCAAGGCGGGTCGCCCATCCGGCCGCCACGGGGCGCGCCGTCACCCGGGGGCAATGCGCCGAAGGAGCGGCGAGGCGGCTGCGAGGGCGAGGACCCCGAGTGCGACGGCCCACGGCTCGAAGCCCGGTAGATGCGACCAGGCGCCCGCCATGCGGAGCAGGAGCCAGGCTCCGACGCCCCCCAGCAGGAGGAGGCCGAGGCGGCGCAGCCGTGACCTCTGGGGTAGCGCGGACGCCAGCGCCAGGCCCGCCAGGGCCGTGACGGCCACGAACGTGGCCGACAGGGCGACGCCGAGGAGGCCTCGTCCGCGATGGCTCGCCAAGAAGGCCTCTCCCCGGCACTCGCCATCCACGTAGACCCGGGAGCGGTGCCCGTCGAAGACGGCCAGGATCGTGTGCTCGCGAAGACCTAGGGGACTCCCGGCCGTCTTCACCTGGGGCCGGTTTCCATTGTCTCCCGTGGTCGGGGTCCGCACGCGGAATACGACGTCCCGCTCCAGCTGGCCGACGGTGAAGTTGCGGTTGGCGATGTCCTTCGAGAAGGAGAGGATCCGCGCCGGCCCCCGCGCGGAGAGGTCCCCGGGCCGGACCCG
>JBFIML010000033.1:0-49018 GCA_041611735.1 Myxococcota bacterium
CCCGTCGATCGCCGGGTGGACGATTCGCTCCCAGGTCCAGTGCGCCACCGGAAGGTCGCGCATCCAGTAGTTGAGGCTCGCGACGAGCCAGAACGCGGTGGTGAGGACGAAGTATCCGTAGAGGCCGTCGCGGCCCGCGCCCAGCCAGATCACGATCAGGACGATGATCAGTACGGGGATCAGCGCCGTAGTGAGCCGCGCCAGCGAGATCTGCAGCAGATAGCGACGTTCGTAGAGGGGCCGCAGGAGGTCTGCGGCGCCGACGCGGACCGGTCCGAGGCCGCCATAGTGGTGCGCGTACGCGTAGAGGCGTACGTCGATCGTGTTCTCGTCGCGGTCGAGGAGCACGCTGGAGAAGGGGAAGAAGAGCGGCCGGTTGAAGTTGTGGGCGACCGGCTCCTCGAGGCTCCCGCCGCTCCCAACCGGAACTCCGTTTACCCAGGCCGCGGCGTTCATGTTCACCGAGGGCAGGTAGAGGGCCCAGCGCGCGCGCGGGGGGGCGGGAGGCACGGTGAAGCGGTACCAGGCGCTCCCTCCGACGCCCGGCCGACGCTCCCGCCACGAGTCGGGCAGCGAGATCGGCTCCCAGGCTTCGACTGGCTCGGACGGTGGCGTCGGCGATTCCGAGCGCAGGAAGAGGGCGCGGTCGAGCGTCAGCGGGACCTGGGCGGCGGCGGCCGCGGGGAGCAGAGCCCCGAACACGAACCCGCACAGGGCGAACCTGGGCCGGGGTGGGAAGCGCGCGCCCGGACGGCGGCCGCAGGCCGTTCGGGGCGTCCGCTGCGGACCCGGCCAGCGGGGCGATCGGAGCGATCCCAGCCAGCCTCCTGATCTCATCGCATCCTAGCCGGAGCCGGACGCGCTCCGCTTGCGCCGGAACTCCACCCGCGAGACGGCGTTGTCCGCGGGGAGCACGTAGACGGTGACGTCGTAGTCGCGCGCCGGACGGTAGAGGAGCTGCTTCTGGATGGCGGCGTAGGTCTTGAGGACCAGCGAGACGCCGAGATCGATGGCGTCCCGGGTGGCGGGCTGGCTGGAATCCGGGACGACCGTAACCGCCCCGTCGTAGCGCCTCGCCACCGCATGCAGCCAGCGGTCGAGACGCTCCGGCAGGGCCTCCACGGACACCGGCGCCAGGAAGCGCACCACCACCACCGGCGCCCCGCTCTTGAGCGCATCGGCCAGGCGGTCGTCGAAGGTGACCGAGTCCAGGAACGGGACCTCCTCGCTGCGCGCCGCCATGGCGGAGGTGCGGTCGCCCGCCGCCTCGGTCACCTGGATGGTGAGGGAGGCGGCGGTCCAGTCGGCACGCAGCGGGTCCGGGCCGGCCGCGACGCCGCCCTCGGGCGCATCCGCCACCAGCACGAGCCCCCGGGACGCCACCCGCGCCAGGGGGCGTCGCAGTCCGGCGGGTCCCGTGCCGCGGGTTGCGATCTCGTCGAGCAGGCTGCGCAGGGTCGTGGCCGCCTCGAGAGAGGTGGTGCAGAAGCCGCGCAGGGTGTCGGTCCCGGCCGGAGGCGCGTAGTCGATGTGGAAGCCGGCGCGGTTGCCCGGAGCGAGGGAGTCGGGAATGCGCACCGGCTCGCTGCCCGCGATGCGGCCCTGCGAGAGGTAGCCCCGTGTCTCGGAGATCGGATTCGGGAAGAGGACGCGGACCGTCCCCTCGGCGTCGAGGTCCACCAGGGTGAGGAAGCAGTCCGCGCTGGCCTCCACGCGAAGCTGCAGACTGTTCTCGGGGGTGCGCGGCTCGCCGGGAAGCCGGATGCGGTAGCGCGGCGCGCGAGTCCGTCCGGTCCGGTCCCCGCCTCCGGCAGCCTCGGCGGCGCCACCCTCGACGGCCAGCGTGAGGCGCAGGGCCGACGCCGGATTGTCGACGGCCATGAGCTCCGAGGCGGTGAGGGAGCGCGCGAAGATGCGGGCGAGCTCCGCCACGAAGACCGCGTCGTCGGAGCCGGTGAGGGAGGCGACCGGAGAGCGCCCGTCGGCACCATAGACGTCGCAGCGCTCGTCCGAGCACTCCACCACGAAGCGGGCGAACTCCCCCGCCTCGACCCGGACCAGCTCCGGGACACGCTTCGCCAGGGCCTGGCGCAGTCGGCCGGCCCGCTCGGACTGGCCGAGCCAGCGCACCGGCACGCGACGCTCCGGAACCGGCGGGGCGGCCGCCACCGCCCGCGCCTCGGGAGGGATCTCGGCGTCGGCGGGCACCAGGCGCGCCAGCGCGTCCGGCTCCCGGAGCTGCGTCACCTCGGCCTCGGCCAGGGCACCGCCCGGAGAGAACGCGACCTCACCGGGCGGGTAGACGCTCCACAGCGCACCCGCTGCCGCACCGAGCCGGGCGGCGCCCACCAGCCGCACCACGCCGGCCTCGTCCGTGGCCCGCACCGCGGCGAACGGCAGCCGCGCCGGCGGCTCCGTCGCCGGGGACGCGACGCCCCCGGGCTCCGGCAGGAGCGCCCGAGCCAGGCGCTCCGCGGGGCCCTCGAGCTGGGGCTCGGGCATGTCCGCGAGCCCGAGCTGGGCCTTGATGCGTCCGAGCTCCGTCTCGATGCCGGCCAGGATCTCGCGCGGGTTCGCCCCGGGCGCCGCCGAGGCGAGACTCCGCCCGAGCGCAAAGCTGAACAGTCCGTGGGAGCGTCCGTCCACGGGCCCGTCGAGGGCACGCTGGTGCGCGGCCGCCGCGCTCAGCAGCACGTGCCGGCTCTCGAGAACCGGCACCACCGCGCGCGTGGTCGCCTCGCCTGCGGCGTAGAGATCCGTGCGCTCGTCGGGCGGCACCCAGCGGGTGCGGAATCCCGTCTCGCCCCGGGTCGCCGTCCCCGAATGGCACGAGTCGAGCACGATCACCGCCATGCCCACCGTCATGCGGTCGAGGATGGCTGCGATCTCGTCGTCCACCACGTCCGGAACCCCGGGCGTGCGGCCGTCGTGGGGGACCAGGGTCTCGTCGGCCTCGTCGGCCTCGTCTCCGTTCTGGTCCATCACCTGGGAGCCGTGCCCGGAGTAGTGGACGTAGACCAGGTCTTCGGGCCCGGCCTGCCCCGCCAGCTTCTCCAGGGCCGCGAGGATGCCCGCGCGGGTGGCCTCCGTGTCGATCACCACGCGGACGTGCTCCTCGCGGAAGCCGTAGCGCGTGACCAGCAGGGAGCGCAGCAGCTCGACGTCGTTGAGGGCACCGCGCAGGTCGGGCACGCCCTGGTACTGGTTCACACCGATCAAGAGGGCGCGGCGTACGCCGTCGGCTTCCGCGGTCCCGGCGCTCGCTGCCCCGAGTCCCAGCAGCCCCGCCGCCAGGACCGCGACGCCGAGACACCCCTTCCCGCACCTTCCCACCGGGACCTCCTTCAGCCTCCGCGCACGCGCAGCCAGCGGGTGACCACGAGGTCGACGCCCGGCTCCGGCGCCTTGTAGCGCCCAGCGCCGGGCGCGAACTCGCTGGCCGAGCCGGTCGGGACGTCGCGACCCCGGATCGCCGGGGGGCCGATCACGGTGGGCTTCCCCACCCGTGCGGGCTGGCCCGGACCTGCGGAACGCGGCCGCGTGAGGAATCCGACGCGAATCCCCTCGAGCGCCTCCCGCGGCCCATCCGCCACCACCAGGTAGACGTGCCCGACCCCCGAGCCGATGGACCAGGCCTCACCCTCCACGGCGGGGACGACGCGCGTCTCGGCGGCCGGCACCGGGTTGGCCCCCGCCACCCCCACCGGCGGGAAGAGGGGCGTCACCACTCCCGTCGCGTCCACGCCAAAGGCGTACACGAAGGAGCGCTGCCCGGGCCGGAAGGCGACCCGCACTGCATCGCCCGCTGCCAGCTCCGCGCCGTCGTCCACGGCCGCGCCCCTCGGACCCAGCAACGTCACGTCCGCGGCCAGGGGCTCGACGTCGCGTACCGTGAGCTCCCGCTGCTCGCGCAGCCGCTGGCTCAGGCTCAGGGAGAGCGTCCGGGCGGATTCGCAGTAGTCCTTCGGGTTGTTCTGGCAGGTGACCTCGAGCCAGTCGTTCGCCACCAGGCTGGCCACCTCGAGCGCATCGCCGCAGGTGGCGCCGGACAATGCGACGCCCGCCGCCAGGATTGCCCCCAGGACCGCACCCCTCATGCGCACGCCTCCTCCCGTCGATGCGAAGCCGGGCCGAGGACGTCACCCTACCACGAAGCAGGGTCGACCCGCCGATCCGGCATCGGCCGCGGACCGCTGCATGGACGAGCGCTAGGACGCTCCCCCCGGCGCCACGTAGATCGGTGAGGACCAGGCGCGCTCCTCGGCCGGAGCCAGGCAATCGTCCTCGAAGGGCGTGCGGTAGTCGCCGTAGCAGGGCGAGACCTCCACGCAGTTGCCCGCGGGGTCGAAGCGGCAGCGCAGGGGGTCGGCGTTCACCACGGGGCTGGGCGCCTGGACGGCGCGCACGTAGTAGGTGGCCGGGCGCCCCGCCGCCACGAAGTCCGGGTCGTCGAACTCGACCGTGCAGCCCGTGGGGTCGGGGACGCAGGCGAAGCGGCGCCAGGTGTCCTCCACCAGGGCGCCCACGGGCTCGCCGGCTCCGACCTGGGGCCGGATGCGCACCACCTCGATGCGGTCGATCGGGTGGCGCTCGTCGCTCGGGTGGTAGCACTCCCCGCGGCACAGGCGCTCCAGGCGCTCGGGCGAGAGACCCTGTTCGGAGACGTCCGGGCAGCCCGGGATCTGCTTGAAGCTCCCCACGGCGCGCACGCGGAAGCGCGGCATCTCCCCGAGACGCGCCTGGCTTCCCATGGGAAGCTCACCCTCCGGTCCGTTCAGGAGGTCGAACCAGAGCAGGATGCGCGGGCCGCTGGTGCCGTAGACCTCGCGTCGCTGGAGGGCGTCCCACACGCCCTGGCGGCTGCGTCCCCCGGCGTGCACGGCCGCGAGTCCACCGGTCATGAAGAAGGAGGCCTGGCGCTCGAAGTCGAGGATCAGATAGGGGGCCAGGTCCGTGGTGTCCTGGTCGAAGGCCACCGGCTCCGGGTCGGGCCGCGTGGCAATGCCGGCGTTGAAGCGCCGGGACCAGGTGGCATCCCGGGAGCCGCGCCCCTCCGTGTTGTAGAGACGCCCGTACTCCTTGTAGCCGGTGCCGGGCCGGGCCGTGTGGCTGTCGCTCGAGGCCATGAAGCCGAAGTGGAAGCGCCGGGGGTCGCCCGGATCGTCGAAGTTGGTGATGCCGAGGATGTACTGCACCGAGCTGCCGGGCCGGTATTGGTAGGAGGGCAGGAAGCAGTCGTGACACTGCCCGCAGCCCTTCCAATCGGCGACGCTCGTGCCGGGCACCGTGTGGCGGCCCGCCGTGTCGGCCTGCAGGTAGAGACGGCGTGTTTTCTCGACCCGCGCCTGGCACTCCGCCGACCCGGGGTCCGGGCAGCGGCTGCGGATGATCTCGCCCGCCCGCCAGCAGCAGGGCTCGTACTCCGGGGTCGGCTCCGGACAGACCTTCTCGCCGTTCGGCTCGAGCTCGACACCACGCCAGTCGCGGTACTCCTCGGAGTTGCCGTGGCCCGAGAAGACCTCGATCAGGCGCTGGAGCGCGGGGTCGTGCTGATCGGCCGTGAGCTGCTTGTCCCAGGTGGAGCCCGCCGGCGTGTAGAGACCCCAGGTCGTCCCGTGCGGGATGACCATCGCCGCGTGACCCCACTGCCGGAGCTTCTGGAACAGGATCTGGGGCGTCCCGGCCCCCTCCATGCAGTCGTCGGGAAGCTCCCGGGTGTCCACGCCGGCGGGGCAGCGAGGCACCGCGCGGGTCTCGTTCAGGAACTCCTGCAGGGCGAAGTAGCGCTCGCGGTTCGGATAGTCGAAGAGCGGCAGCAGCACGCGCTGGCGGAGCGGAGCAGCGGCACGCATGGCCCGGGTGGCGAAGCTGTCCGAATCGATCGGTCGGCGCGGCACGGCGTCTTCGGCCAGGTCGCGCAGGATCACGTTCTTGTGCCCGTAGTGGTCCTTCGGCGTCCCCCCGACGTGGGTCCACTCCCAGCCGAGGAAGGCAACCACGTCCGGATTCTCGGCGTCTCCGGCGATGGCATTGCACTGCCGGATCGACTCCTTCGTCTCGCGCCAGCGGCGCGGCGTGATCGACTCCGCGTGATCGTTGATGCTCCAGAAGTCCAAGGCCGAGCAGTAGCGGGCGAAGTCGCAGGCGTCGGCCACGGGGTGCGTGCCCTCCCCCTGCAGGATGGGGAGGCTCATCAGGAAGGCGTCGGCGGAGATGGTGGTGTGCACGTGCAGGTCGCCGAACAGGATCTGCTTGCGGGGAGCCGGCGCGCCGGTGGCCTCGGCGAGAGTGCGGGCGTCTCCGGCCTGGCGGACGCTCCGCTCCGCCACGAGCGCCTCGGGCAGCCGCCCGCCCTCGATCGTGCCCGGTCCCTCGTGCTCGCCGCGGCAGGCCGTGAGGCCCACCGCCAGCCCCACCACGACGCCAGCCGCCCGCACCGCCCTGCCCATCACCGCCCTCCCCCGCCGGGAACGGTTCTACCAAGGGGCGGCGCCAGCGGTCAATCGGGGGCTTCAGGGAGAGATCGGAGCCAGCCGGACGGCCACGGCGCCGTCCGGGTCCCGCATCAGGCCGATGACGCGATCCACCCAGCCGTACTGCTCCGCCATCCGCTGGTTGATGCGGGCCGTCCGGTCCGGCATGGGGACGGCCCGATAGCGTCGCGGCTCGCCCGCCCGCTCGAGCTCCACCTCGGGACGCGCCTGCAGACGGCGGTACCAGCCGGATTCCGCCTGCCCGGCCCGCAGCCACAGGTCGCCCTCCTCCTCCACGATCCAGAGATGGGTGGCGTGGAGCCGCCCTTCCGCATCGAGGGTGTGGAGGATCACGACCTCGCCCGCGTACTCGCTCGCCACGAACAGCAGCGCCGCCAGGGCGACCCCGACTCCCACGAGCCCGATTCCCAGCCGAACGATCCAGCGCACGGAGTTCCTCCTCTGGCTACGGGTGCGCTCCCGGGGCGAGCGCCCGGATCTCGAGACTCTCGAGCACGGCGCGGAACCAGGGCGCGAAGCCCGCATGCAGCTCAGCGGGCGCCTCCGCGATCACCACGAGCACGCGGCCGTCGCCGGTCTCGACGAAGGTGTGCTCCTCCACCAGCCGGTGGGCCGGCTTCTCCACGACCATGTGGAACGCGTTGCGTCCGGCCACGGGCTGCTCGTCCTGCTCCGCCACGACGCCGCGCCCCACGTGAGCGGCCAGATGCTGTTCCAGGTAGCCCTCGATGGAGCGGTAGCGGCGCGCGATGATCTGGAGCGAGGCCTCGTAGTCCCACGCCACCCCGTCCACGATCACGACGCCCTGCCGGGTCTCGAAGCGCAGCCAGCTCGCAGGAAGCCGGACCGCATAGCCATGGCGGGCGTCCTCCCAGGGCGTGGCGTCGAGCTCCACCGGGACCGGCGCCGTGGGGGCGCGTCGTGCGGGGGCGCTGCCACGCGGGAAACGCAGGTAGATCGTCCCGTTCGGCATGCGATAGAGGGAAGCGAAGGAGTTCACGTCCTGCTCGGAGAGGTGGCCCACCGTGCGGTCGCGCGCCTGCTCGTACATGAGATCGGCGGGAATCGGGCTATGGCCGCGCATGCCGAGGGCGTGTCCGAGCTCGTGCAGGGCCAGCCGCTCGACCTGGTCGGGAGGCAGGAGGCCGAAGCGGTCCGCCACGAAGATGCGCAGCTCGGACACCTCGAAGGCGACTCGCAGGCGTCCGGAGGCGGGGTCACCGCCCTCGACCCGGCACGCCCGGGTGACGGGCGTCATGCCGAGCACCTGGACGTCCGGGTCCGCAAGCGGCCCCACCGCCCCCTCCAGCCGAACCCGCAGGCGCGCCTGCTCGGCACGCTCCACCCGTCGGAAGCGGATCACCCCCGGCAGCCGGCGCGCCCAGCTGGCGAGCGCCTCCTGCACCGCCTCCACGTAGGCCTCGGGGGGCTTGGGATCGAACTCGTCCTCGAGCTCCTTCGCGATGGTGGGCGGCTCCACGTGCACCGCCAGCGGGAAGGCGTCGTCGTCCCAGCGGCACAAGAGCAGCAGATCCTCGCCGTCGCGGCGGAATCGGTGCGCCATGAAGGGCAGATAGTTGGGGTCCCGCACCTGGGAATGGGCCTCCCGGAAGGCGCCGTAGTCCCAGCGGGTCGGAGACCAGGGTTCGCTCGAGGGCGTCACGCGCGGGGGAGCGCAGTGGAGCGCGAGCCCGAACGGGAGCGCCGCCGCCAGCGCCCGCCACCTCACGACCCGCCCCGGCCGCGCAGCGCACGCTGCACCTCCCGCTCCTCCTCGCGACGGCGGATCGCCTCGCGCTTGTCGAAGCGCCGCTTGCCGCGTGCCAGGCCGAGCTCGACCTTCACCCGCCCGTCGCGAAAGTAGAGCGAGAGCGGAACCAGGGTGAGCCCCCGCTCGACCACCTTTCCCGAGAGCCGCGCGATCTCCGCCCGATGGAGCAGGAGCTTGCGTTCGCGCCGGGGATCCGGGTTCTCGCGTCCCGCCTGGGGGTAGGGGCTGATGTGGACGTTGAGCAGGAAGATCTCGCGACCGCGGATCGTGGCGTAGCCGTCGGCCAGGTTGGCGCGGCCGGCGCGCAGGGACTTGACCTCGGGGCCGAGCAGGACGATGCCGGCCTCCACGGTATCCAGGATCTCGTAGTCGTGGCGCGCCCGGCGATTGCTGGCGATCACCTTGCGCTCGCCCTGGCCCGGCATCCGCGGGATCGTAGCGGAGGGGCCGCAGGCTCAGGCGCAGGGGCCGTCCGCCGCCGCCAGGGCCTCGGGGCGCAGTGCGTCCACCACGAAGTGGCGTCCCTCGAAGACGGGCTCCCCCACCCGCCAGCTCGCCAGCCGCGCGCGTAGCTCCTGCCCCGAGGGCTGCGCCAGATCTCCGCGCCACAGGCGCTCTTCGACCGCCGCGCCGGCCGCCGGAGTCACCAGGAAGGCGACGTCCGGGTGGCGGGTCAGGAAGGCCTTCCAGCACGCCGGCGAGGCGGCGGCCAGCACGGCCAGGGATTCGCGGGCGCGCTCCGCCACCGGATGGACCGGCGAGGCATGGCCCGGTGGCACTGCCAGCGGGAGGCCGCCCGTCCAGGGGGTGAGGCCGTAGGCCAGGTGCGGCGTCGAGAGGAAGCGCTGGCCGTGCAAGAGCGCGCGCAGGGAGCGCGCCTCGCGGCGTGCCTCGGCCGACACCGGATGGTGGAGCTCCGGGTGGCGGAAGTCGCGCACCACACGGGCGCCGGCCAGCCAGAAGACCAGGCCGATGCCGAGGGCTGCGGCCGCGCGCGCCCGCAGCGGGGCGTGCGACGCAGCGGCGGACGCCAGGGTCGCGGTGGCCGGGATCCAGAGCAGGGCGAGCACGAGGGCCCGGGGCAGCATCCAACCCCCGGTCACGCTCGTGGCCAGGTGATACAGCGGTGGTGCGAGCAGCACCGCCACGGCCACGGGGCCCATCCACACGAGTGTCGCGATGGGAGCCGGAAGATGCCCGCGGACCGCGCGACGCAGTCCGAAGGCGGCCAGCAGCAGCACCGCTGGCGAGGTCTGGTGCAGGAGCTCGCCGGGATGGAAGACGCGCAGGCCACCGAGGGAGAGCTGCCCCGGTCCGCCGAGGTGGGCCTCGGCCAGGGGGCCGCCTCCCGCCGGCCAGCCCAGGGCGAGCCAGGGTGCAGCCAGGAGCCCCCCCATCCCCAGGGCCGCGGCCAAACGCCGCAGCGGTAGCGGCTCGCCATGCCAGGCCCGGGCCAGGCCGGCGAGCGCCACGGCCGCGCCGGCCAGCACGCCGGCGAACACGTGCAGGGCGAAGGCTCCGGCCACGCTCGCGGCCAGCAACGCCTCGTCCCGGCGCGAGCCCCGGAAATCGAGCGCCTGCCCGATGGCGAGCAGCACGCAGCCCAGCGCCAGGTTGCGGTTCAGCGCCAGCACGGGCCAGCTCTGTTGGAGGCTCGCCCAGAACAGGATCAGGGCCAGCCAGCGGACGCTGGATGTGGCGAAGGCGCGCCGGGCCAGGAGCCAGGCGGCGCCCGACAGCAGGCCGATGGCCAGCAGGCCGAGGATCCGGGCGGCGGCGTAGCCCGGGAGGCCGGTCGCGCGCTGGAGGAGACCCACCGCCAGCCACTGGATCGAGTGCAGCGGAGCGCCCGGCGGCTCGAGGCCGAAGGGCTCGCGGTCGAAGAGCCACAGCCCCTCCGCCACCCGGTCGGCGATGGTGAGATAGAGCCAGAGGTCCGAGACGTAGCCGTCGAAGCGGGCCCCGAGCTGATCCGTCGCCACCAGGAGCAGCATCCCGCCGGCGAGGAGCGCCGCCGCCTTGCGGGCCGCGCCGTCACCCCGACGCCTGGCGAGCGCCCAGACCAGGGCCGCCAGGATCCCGAACGGGAGCGCGATGGCCAGGTCCACCGCCATGGGTGGTTTCCCGGATCGGCAGCTCGGGCGCAGACTTGAGGCCGAACCCCCCGGAAGGCGGGGAAGAGTGGGTCACTCGCGGATGCGGTTGGCCTCGTCCACGAAGACGCGCCGGGCCCTCCAGCCCCGCGCCTCGCGGTCGTCCACCTGCACGAAGCTCGCGACGATCACCACGTCGTGGGGCTTCACCCGGTGCGCCGCCGCACCGTTGATGCAGATCTCGCCGGAGCCCGGCTCGGCCGGGATCGCGTAGGTGCGCAGGCGCGCCCCGTTCGTGCAGTCCCACACCTCCACCGACTCGTAGGGCAGGATGTCCGCGGCGCGCAGCAGGTTGGCGTCGATGGCGATGCTGCCCTCGTACTCCACGTTGGCCTCGGTCACCGTGGCGCGGTGGATCTTGGACTTGAGCATGGTGCGGGTCATCGTCGCTCCTTCCCGGCAGGCAGCGGGCGCAGCACGCGGTTGTCGATCAGGCGCACCCGGGTCCCGGGCTCGCGGCCGGGAAGCCACACGGCGAGGGCGAGCAGGGCGGGCCCGGCCAGCCGCGGCGGTGCCTCCGCCAGGCTCTCCGGATCGCAGAGCTCCGCGTAGTCGAGCTCGGCACCAGGCGCCTTGGCGATCTCGCGCCGCACGAGGGCCAGGAGCGCGTCCCGCCCGAGCTCTCCGGCCGCCACCTCCCGCTCCCCCGCCTCCAAGGCGCGGACGAGGACACGGGCCTCGCGGCGCGCCTCGGGGTCGAGGTTGCGATTGCGGCTGGAGAGGGCGACGCCGTCCGGCTCGCGCACGATGGGCACGGCCGCGATCTCGACGTCCAGCAGCAGGTCGCGCACGAGCCGCCGCACCAGCTGGAGCTGCTGGAAATCCTTCTCGCCGAAGACCGCCAGCTGGGGCCGGGCCGCCAGCAGGAGCTTGGTCACCACGGTAGCCACGCCGCGGAAGTGGATCGGCCGGGTGCGGCCGCACAGCTTCGCGGCGAGCGCGGGAACCTCCACGACGGTCTGGCTTCCCGGCGGATACATCTCCCCGACGTCCGGGGCGAACATCGCGTCCACGCCCACCTCGCGGCAGCAGGCCAGATCGCCCTGGGGGTCGCGCGGGTAGCAGGCCAGATCCTCGCTCGGGCCGAACTGGGTGGGGTTCACGAAGATCGAGACGACCACCCGGTCCGCGCGCTGCCGGGCCTCGGCGACGAGCGCCAGGTGCCCGGCGTGGAGCGCTCCCAGGGTCGGCACCAGGGCCACACGCCGGCCATGGGCCTGCTCGGTGCGGCTCCAGCTCCGAAGCTCCGAGACCCGGGTCAGGATCCACATGCTCAGGCCCCGTAGGAGTGCTCGTCGGCCGGGAACTTGCCCGCCGCCACGTCCTCGGCGAAGGCGCGCGCCGCACCCGCGGCCAGCGCGCCGAGGTTCGCGTACTGCTTCACGAAGCTCGGCGTCCACTCGGAGAGCCCCAGCAGGTCGTGCATCACGAGCACCTGCCCGTCGCAGTGCACGCCGGCGCCGATCCCGATGCTGGGGATCGAGAGGGCCGCGGTGATCTCCGCGGCGAGCTGCCCCGGCATCCCCTCCAGCACCACGGCGAAGGCCCCCGCCGCCTCCACGGCGCGCGCGTCGGCCAGCACCCGGGCCCGGCCCGCGTCCCCACGACCCTGGACCCGGTAGCCGCCCATGCGATGCACGGCCTGGGGCGTGAGGCCCACGTGCCCCATCACCGGGATCTCCGCCCGTACGATGCGCTCGATGGTGTCCGCCGCGACGGTCCCGCCCTCGAGCTTCACCGCGTGGGCGCCGCCCTCCTTGACCAGGCCGATGGCGCTGCGCACGCCGTCCTCGGGCGAGGCCTGGTAGGAGCCGAAGGGCAGATCGCCGATCACCAGCGCGCGCCGCGCGGCCCGGCTCACGAGGCGCGTGTGGTAGATCATCTCGTCGAGCGTGACCGGCAGGGTGGTGTCGCGCCCCTGCACGACGTTGCCCAGGCTGTCGCCCACCAGCAGGCAGTCGATGCCGGCGGCGTCGAAGAGCCGGGCGAAGACGCAGTCGTAGGCGGTGAGCATGCTGATGCGCTCGCCGCGCCGTTTGCGAGCAGCCAGGGTGCGAACGGTGACGCGGTGCTCGCGGGGAGCAGCCTGGACGGTCGTCATGGGCGCCTCCGGCGCCCCGAGCGTTTCCGCAGGGCGGAAAACAAAAAATCGCGCCATCCGGAACTCCGGAGGCGCGTCGAGCGACCGCGCGGCCCCTCGCGAGCGAGGAGACCGCGCTGCGCCTTCTCGGCCTCCGTCTCGGTCCGCGGGGGATCCGAGCGATGGCTTGGAACCGGCGCTTTCTCTGCTTTCCGGGCGCGGTCGCCCGGGGGGGTCAACGTCGATGAGGATCGCCCCGTGCGATTCCTCTCGACGGCACCAAAATACTCGCGGGGACCCCGCTGTCAAGCAGACGCGTCGCCCCGGGGGTCCTCGAAGGGCTGCCGGACGTAGCCGCCGAGGCGCTCCCGATCCGCCTCCACCAGATCCTCGAGGCGCAGCCCCACCTCCCAGAAGCGGCTCTCGGCAGCGCGCTCCTCCTCGCGCATGCACCAGACCACCCACGCCGGTGCCCGGATGCGGGCCCCGCCGTCGGGCAGCTCGAGGGCGATCCCCACCCGGGTCCCCGTGGCAAGCGGGCGGCGCACGTGCAGGCACAAGCCGCCGGCCGAGAGGTTGAGGACGTACTCGGTGGTCTCGGTTCCGTCGGGCCGGGTGACGGTGACCGGCAGCGGGACCGGCGGACTGCGGCGCGGCTCGGCGCTCACGGGGCCCGCCGCGCGGCCGCAAGCCCCCGGCTCAGGGCGAGGAAGCGTTCGGGCGCCAGCGTCTCGGCCCGGGCGTTCGGGGCGATCCCGAGCTGTGCCAGGAGTCCACGCAGCACCTCGGGGGCCGGCGCCGCGGGCAGGGCCCGCAGGGCGTTGGCGAGCGTCTTGCGGCGCTGGCCGAAGGCGGCGCGGACCACCGGCTCCACGGCGGCGAGCTCCGGGTCCGGGAGCCCGGGCGCCGGAAGGGGTGTCACGCGCAGCAGCGTGGAGACCACTCGTGGCACGGGATGGAAGCAGCGCGGCGCCACGTCGAAGAGGCGCTCCACGACCGTGGTGAGTCGATGCAGGACCGCGAGCGATCCGTATGCCTTGCAGCCGGGGGGCGCCAGGAGCCGCTCGGCGACCTCACGCTGCACCATCACGGTCCAGCCCCGCAGCACGCCGCGCTGCGCGAGGATCCGCCTGAGCAGGGGCGCGGAGACCGCGTAGGGCAGGTTCGCCACCAGCCGCGCGCCTCCCGGCGCGTCCCCGAGCATGGCGCCCAGATCCAGGGCCAGTGCGTCCGCGTGGACGAGCTCCACGTGGGGCGCCAGCTCGCCCTCGTCTCGCAGCGCCGCCACCAGGCCGGCGTCGATCTCGATGGTGACGACCCGGGCGGCCCGGCGCGCGAGTGATTCGGTCAGCAGGCCGAGGCCGGTCCCGATCTCGAGCACGGTCTCCTCGGGGAGGATTCCGGCGGCCTCGGCGATGCGTTCACCCACGCGGGCGTCCACCAGGAAGTTCTGGCCGCGCGAGCGATGGGCGGCAAGGCCGCGCCGCGCGAGCCGCATGCGCACCGGCTCGACGCTCACGAGACCCTCGCGGCGGGCCCGAACCCCGCCCCCACCGGCGCGCGCGCGAAGGCGCCGAGGTCCGCGGCGTCCCGCTCGCCGCGTGCGAGGCGCTGTGCGCCGGCGGCGGCGATCATGGCGGCGTTGTCGGTGCACAGCTCGAGGGGCGGGAACACGACGCGGAAGCCGTCGGCGCGGGCCGCCCGCTCGAGAACCTCGCGCAGGCGCCGATTGGCCGCGACGCCGCCCACCACGGCGAGCCGTCCGATCCCCTGCTCCGCCAGCGCGCCCCGCGCCTTGTGCACCAGCACGTCGGTGGCCGCCGCCTCGAAGGAGGCGGCCACGTCGGCGCGGGCGGCCTCGTCGAGCACCCCACGCCGCTCGACCTCCAGGGCCACCGCCGTCTTGAGTCCGCTGTAGGAGAAATCGAAACCCGGCTGGTCCCGCATGGGGCGCGGGAAGGCCACGGCTCCGGGATCGCCGCGCTCCGCCAGTCGCGAGATGGCCGGCCCGCCCGGATACGGCAGCCCGAGCAGCTTCGCGACCTTGTCGAACGCCTCCCCCGCGGCGTCGTCCCGCGTCTCTCCCAGCAGCACCGGCGGAACCTCCGCCTCGATGCGGTAGAGCGCAGTGTGTCCACCGGAGATGACGAGCCCGACGTAGGGCGGGGCCAGGGTGGGGTCGGCGATCTCGGCCGAGGCGAGATGACCCGCCACGTGATGGACGCCCACCAGGGGCCGCTCCAGCCGGAATGCGAGAGCCTTGGCGAAGGAGAGGCCCACGAGCAGCGACCCGAGCAATCCAGGCCCCGCCGTGACCGCGATCCCGTCCAGCTCGCGCGCCGAGTCGAGGCCGGCGCGCCGCAGCGCCTCGGCCACGACTCCCGAGACGTGCCGCACGTGGTCGCGCGACGCCAGCTCCGGGACCACGCCACCGTAGGGGCGATGGACGTCCTGCTGACCGTGGACGACGCTCGACACCACCTGGCGGCCGGCGCGCACCACCGCCGCGGCCATCTCGTCGCACGAGCTCTCGATGCCGAGGACGAGCCGCGGGACGCTCCCGCTCAGCCCATGCGTCGCTCGAGACGCTCCTGCTCCGCCTTGCAGTCGATGCACAGCTCCGCCACGGGGCGCGCCTCGAGACGCTTCAGTCCGATCTCCTCGCCGCACTTCTCGCAAGCCCCGTACTCGCCACGCTCGATCTTCTCCAGGGCCGCTTCGATCTTGGCCAGCAGGCCCCGCTCGCGCTCGCGCAGCCTGCCCGTGAAGGCCAGGTTCACCTCCGAGGAGGCCGTGTCGATCTCGTCCGGGAAGTCGTCCGGGTCGAGGTGGATGTCTCCCGACAACGTCTTGCGGGCGTTGCCGAGGACCTGCTCGCGCTGCTCGACCAACAGCTTGCGAAATCGTTCGCGGTCGCGCTTCCTCACGTCGGCCCCTTCCCCAAACTGCCGCGGTCCCCGTCAACCCGATCTCAGCAGCTCGAGCTGTCGCTTCGCCTCCGCCGCGCGCGGAGATTCCGGGTACTCCCGAACCACTCGTTCGAACGCCTTGCCCGCCGCCTTGGCATAGCCCGGCCCGAGCTTCAGCAATGCCTCGCCCTGCCGGTACAGGGCCTCCGGCGCCTTTTCCGCCTTCGGATAGCGCGCCACCACGTCGTCGAAACGAAGGATGGCGGTCTTGTAGTCCCCCTGCTTGAAGTGGCAGTCGGCCAACCAGAAAGCCGCGTCGTCGGCGTACGAAGAAGACCCGTGAGTTTGCAGGAAGGTCCGGAAGCGGTCAATACAGGCCTCTGCATCCCCGCTTCGCCACGCCGCGTAGGCTTCTCGGTAGGCCCCCACCTCCTGGGCCGTGACCCCCTGCGGGACTCCCGTGGGCTCCGCGGCCGCGGCCGGCCCGCTGGTGCCGGCGCCCGCCGCCTCCCGGCGGGCGGCCTGGGCTTCGTCGAGGGCTTGCTGCGCCCGGTGCTCCACCACGTCGATGCGTCCCTGGAGCGCGGCCAGCTGCTCCTCGATGGATTGGAGCTGCGTGCCCAGATCGGCGACCCGCTCCCGGGGTCCGCCCTGGGCGGTCTGCCGCTTCAGGGTCAGCACTTCGCGCTCGAGCTTGCGGTACTCGGCCAGCGTGACGCAGCCGCACAGGCTGGTGGCGAGCAGGGCAAGACCGGCTGCCCATCGCATCATGTTCGCATCCTCCTCCCCCCTCAGCGCGGGTGGGGTCCCCAGGCGGGGCTCGTGTTGTTGCCCTGCCCATCGGTCAGACGGCGCGGGTTCTTGCCGTCCACGTCCACCACGTAGAGATCCGCCGGGCCGCGGCGCGTGGAGTGGAACACGATCTTGCGCCCGTCCGGCGACCAGCTCGGGTTCTCGTCGCTGCGGGGGTGGCTCGCGATCGGCGCGTTGGCGCGGCCTTCGGGATCGATCAGCCAGATGTCGAACTGCCCCCCCACGCGGGCCTGGTAGGCGATCCAGCGCCCGTCCGGCGACCAGGCCGGAGCGGCGTTGTAGCTCCCGTCGAAGGTGAGGCGCCGCACGTCGCTGCCGTCGGCGTTCATCACGTAGACGTGCGGTGCCCCGGCGCGATCGGAGACGAAGGCGATGCGCCGGCCGTCCGGCGACCAGGTGGGCGCCACGTCGATGGCGCCGTGGCGGGTGAGGCGGCGCAGCCCCCGGCCGTCGTCGCCCACCGTGAAGATCTCGGGCGCCCCCTCCACGCTCAGCACCACCGCGAGCCGGTCGCCGTCGGGCGCGTACACGCCGCGATACTGGGGCATGCGCGAGTTGAGGTTCGGCAGCAGGAGGCCCGCCTGCCCTCCCGTCCCCCGCACGATCCGGAACAGGTGTGGCGAGCGACGGTAGCGGTAGGACATGTAGACGATGCGGGTGCCGTCGGACGACCAGGACGGAAAGGCGTTGATGGCGCGGTTGTTGGTGGCCAGGCGCACGTTGCTGCCGTCGGCGTTCATCACGTGGATCTCGGGGTTTCCGGTCCGCGTGGAGACGAAGGCGATCTCGGTGCTGGAAACGCCCCGCTGGCCGGTGAAGGCCTCCACCACGTCGTCGGCGATGCGCCGGGCGATGCGCGGCATGTCCCGACTTCCGCCGCGGTAGCGCTTGCGCAAGAGCGTGCGGCAGCGCGCCACGTCCCAGACACGAAACTCCACCTCCAGCTCGCTGGGGAGGTTGCGCATCTCGCCCTCCACGAGGGCGTCGGCACCGCTCTGACGCCAGTCGCCGCACACCACCGGCGGGCCGTCGTCGAGAGCGGGCGTCTCCTCGGGCCCCAGGAAGGCCCGAGGAGAGAGCTCCGAGAAGAGGCTCGAGTACTCGAGGCCCGCCACGAGGTCCTTGCGGAAGCCGGCCGCGTCGACGCCCGCCACCCCGCTGCGGAAGCGCTGCACCGCGGCTCGATAGGTGCCGGCGGTGGGATCGGTCACCACCACGGCGGGGCGTTCCTGGGCCCCAGCCGCTCCCGCGGCCAGCAGCACGCCGAGCAGCGCGGCGTTGCGGACGATGCGCATGGTCAGTAGTCCTCCGGACGGAACACGAACGGCCAGCGCCCGGGCCGGGGAGGCGCCGGGAGCGGGCTCGCCTTCTCGATCGCGCGCACGACGCTTTCGTCGTACCAGGGGTTTCCCGAACGACGCGTGACCCGCGGCTCGCCCTGCACCTTGCCCACGGCGTCGAGCTCCACCTCCACGTGCGTCTCCAGGACTTGCGTGCGGAAGCCCGCGGGCAGCACCCAGGCGCGTCGCACGTGATTGCGCGCCTCGCGCAGCCAGGCGGCGACTTCGGGGCTCACGGGCACCCCGCGCCCGCCTCCGCCTCCGGCCTCGGCCACAGCCTCGGCTCGCGCCTCCTGCACGGGCGCCGGGCGCTCCTCGCCGGCCTCCTCGCGAAGCGACGCCAGCACGTCGTCCAGCTCCGCCGGCTCCGGCTTGGACGCAGCCGGCGGCTCCGGCTTCGGCGCCGGCTTGGGCTTCGGCGGGGCGGGCTTGGGCGGCGCCTCCTCGGGCGGCTTCTGAGGCTGCTCCGGTAGCACGACCTTCTTCGCCACCGGCGGCGGCGGCGGCTTCGGGGCGGGAGCCGGCTCCGGGATCGGCTGCGGCGGGGCGGCGGCGGGCTTCGGGGCCGGAGCGCCGGCCGGCCCGGGCAAGCCGACCAGATCCACCGTCACCACACCCGGCAGCATCACGTCCATGCGCCCCTGCGGGAGCGTCAGGACCAGCAGCGCGAACGCGGCGTGCGCCGCGGCGGAGAAGAACAACAGGCGCCGGAACAGGCGCCGCTGCTCGTCCTCCAGGCGAACCGCCAGACTCGGCACGGCTGTCCCTCAGCCCTCGGGCTCCGTCACGATGCCGAGCTTCGTCGCGCCCGCAGCCCGCACGGCGGCCATGGCCTTCACCACCAACCCGTAGGGCGCCTTCTGGTCCGCACGCAGGAAGATCTCCTTGTCGTCGCGCCCCTCGAAGATCGCCTCCAGCTTGTCCGGCAGATCCTCGAAGGGGATCTCCTGGCGCGCCAGGAAGGTCTTGCCGTCCTCGCGCACGGTCAGGATCAGCGGCTCGTCCGACAGCCGCAGGGGCTGGGTGGTGGTCTCGGGCAGGTCCACGTCGATGCCTTGCTGGAGCAGCGGAGCCGTCACCATGAAGATGACGAGCAGCACGAGCATCACGTCCACGAAGGGCGTGACGTTGATTTCGGAGAGCGGCCGGTCGCCGCGCCCCAGCGGTCCCGGAGCCACGACTAGCCGCCTGCCGCCCGCGCGCCGGGGACCCCCGCGGCCTCCAAGCGTTCCAGGTCCGCCTCGAACTCGGCCCGGAAGAGATCGATGGCACCGGTGATGCGCCGAACCTCGGCGGCGAAGTGGTTGAAGAAGATGGTGGCCGGGATCGCCGCGGCGAGACCCACGGCCGTGGCGATCAGCGCCTCGGCGATGCCGGGCGCCACCACCGCCAGGCTGGCCGACCCGGTCTGCCCGATCCCCTCGAAGGCATTGATGATGCCCACCACGGTGCCGAACAGCCCGATGAACGGCGAGGCGCTCGCGGTGGTCGCCAGGAAGGGAAGCCCCCGCTCCAGGCGCGCCGTCTCCCGCGCACCGCTCCAGGCCAGGTGACCGATCAGGGCACGGCGCTGGGCGGCGTCGAGCGCGCGCGCAGCGGACTTGCCGGCATAGCGGGCCATGCGGTTCAGCTCCGCGTAACCATCCTGGAAGATCGAGGCCAACGGACTGGCCCCGAGGCCGCGGGATGCCTCGTAGGCGGCGTCGAAGGAGCCCTCGTGATAGACCTCGAGGAAGGCGTCGCTATCCTGCTCGGCGCGCTTCACCTCGCGCCACTTGAGGGCGATGAGGGCCCAGGAGATGACGGACAGCAGAACGAGGACCAGCAGGACGAGCTTGACCACCCAACCGGCCTGAAAGATCAGGTCGAGGGCATTCAGGCTCGCGAGACGTCCCCCCAAAGCCGCCCCGGCGACGATCAGACTCATTTTCCTCTCAGATCAACGTCCGGGCTAGTTTAGGTAACGGTCCGGATCCCTTCAAGGAACGGGGTTCGGAGGGAGGAGGGCCCGTGCAGATCGGCGTGGACACCCGGGATCCGCTGCGTGCGGAGGCGGACCTGCTGGCGCTCCTCCTGCCGGCGCTCGAGCCGGCGCGCTGGCGGCTGCCGGCCCGCGTGGCGGCCCTCGACCGGACCCAGGGCGGCCGCATCGCCGCGGTGATCGCCCAGCGCGACTTCCGCGGGCGCCCGGGGGAGACCCTGCTCCTGTATCCCGACGGCAAGCTCGGAACGCCACGCCTGCTGCTGGTGGGACTCGGTCCCGAGGCCCAGATCGGCCCCCAGACCCTGCGCCTCGCCGCGGGAGCCGCCGTGCAGGCGGCGTCGGCGCGTGGAGCGGAGCGCGTGGCCATCGTGGTTCCCACGGCCCGCGCCCTGCGCGGGGGCCCGGCGGGCCAGGCCCTGGCGGAGGGAGCCCTGCTCGGCGGCTTCCGGTCCGACGCGTACCGCACCGAGTGGGACGAGGAGCCCATCCCGGTGAGGCAGGTCACACTTCTGGTGGAACGGGCTCCGGACGCTCGCGCCGCGCGCGCGGGCGCCGCGCGCGGGAGGGTGCTCGGCGAGGCCCAGAACCTGGCCCGACAGCTCTCCAACGAGCCCGGCAATGCCCTGCCCCCTGCCGGGCTGGCGCGCGCCGCCGAGCGGGTGGCGCGCGAGGAGGGCCTTGCCTGCCGGGTCCTGGAGGTTCCGCAGCTGCGTCGGCTCAAGATGGGCGCCCTGCTGGCCGTGGGTCAGGGCAGCCGCAACCCGCCGCGCCTCGTGGTGCTGGAGCACAACGCCCCGCCGCGCGCCCGGCGGGGCCGGGCCCGGCGGGCGCCGCGGCGCCGGCCCACCGTGTGCGTGATCGGCAAGGGGATCACCTTCGACTCGGGCGGCATCTCCATCAAGCCCTCCCAGAACATGCAGGACATGAAGCACGACATGTCCGGGGCGGCCGCCGTGATCGGACTGATGCGTGCTGCGGCGCGCCTGCGCCTGCCGCTGCACGTGGTCGGGATCGTGGCCGCGGCCGAGAACCTGCCCGGCGGCTCCGCCTACCGTCCCGGGGACGTCATCACGTCCATGGCGGGACGCACCATCGAGATCCTGAACACCGACGCCGAGGGCCGCCTCGTGCTGGCCGACGCCCTGCACTTCGCCCGCTCCCAGTTCGAGCCCGACGCGATGATCGACCTGGCCACGCTGACCGGTGCCTGTGTGATCGCGCTCGGGCGCTGGGCCTCGGGCCTGTTCGGCACCGACGACCGCCTGTGCGAGCGCCTGGCCCGGGCGGGCGAGGCCACCGGAGAGCGGGTCTGGCGCCTCCCGCTCTGGGACGAGCACCGGGAGCACATGAAGAGCCAGTTCGCGGACCTGAAGAATGCGGGCGGGCGGGAAGCCGGAGCCGTGACGGCGGCCGCCTTCCTCTCCCGCTTCGCGGGCGACACGCCCTGGGCGCACCTGGACATCGCCGGCACGGCCTGGACCGACAAGCCGGGGCTCTGCCAGCCGCTCGGGGCGACGGGCGTGGGGGTCCGCCTGCTGGCCGAGGCGCTCTCCCAATGGAAGGGGGCCCGCGCCTCCTGAGGCCGACCCCGGGGGGCTGCCCGGAGGCCGAATCTCGGTCAGACTCCTTCCGTCCAAAGCGACACCTCGCACAAAGGAGACTCGCTGCCATGCAGGCTTCCTGGACCGCTCCGGCCCTCTGGCTGGCCGCCCTCGCCCTCGCCCTGGCGACCGCGCCCGCCGCCGAGGCCGCCGACGCGGCGGCTGGCAAGGGCGTCTACGCCGCCAACTGCGTCTCGTGTCACGGCGAGGCCGGCGACGGCAAGGGGCCGGTGGGCGCCGCCCTCAAGCCCGCGCCGCGGGACTTCTCCAAGGGCGAGTTCAAGTTCGATGCCGATGGCGATGGCAAGGCCGGCACGGATGCCGACCTCGTCGCCGTGATCCGGAACGGAGCCGCCCAGTACGGCGGCTCCCCGCTCATGGCGCCGTGGGGTCATCTCTCCGACGCGGACATCGAGAACGTCGTCGCCCACATCCGCACCCTCGAGAAGTAGCCCGCGCCGCCGCATTTCGAGCCCCGCGCCGGCCCGGAACCCGCGGGAGCTCTGCTATGCTGGGTGCGCGCGGAGTCCAGGTTGAGCCGTCGCGAGCCGCCCAGGCATCCCAAAGTTCCGGTTCCGGTGGATCCCGAGGCCAACCTGCCGGCGGTTCCCGCGACCGGTGGGGCAGTCGCCCCGTCCGATGCGCTAACCCGCTACATGGCGGAGCTGCGCCACCACCCGCCCATTCCCCGGGAAGAGGAGCACGCCCTGGCCGTGCGCTGGGTCGAGGAGGGCGACGTGGAGGCCGCCCGGCGCCTGGCCCTGGCCAACCTGCGGCTGGTGGTGAAGATCGCCATGCAGTACCGGCGCGCCTGGACCAACGTGCTGGACCTGATCCAGGAGGGGAACGTGGGGCTCCTGCAGGCGGTGCAGCGCTACGACCCCTACCAGGACGTCAAGCTCTCCTCCTACGCGGTCTACTGGATCCGCGCCTACATCCTGAAGTACCTGATCGACAACTTCCGCATCGTCCGCCTGGGGACCACGCGCGCCCAGCGCAAGCTCTTCTTCCGCCTGAACAAGGAGAAGCGCGCCCTCGAGCGGGAGGGATTCGAGGTCGAGCCGCGCCTGCTGGCCCAGCGGCTGGAAGTGAGCGAGGAGGACGTGGTGGACATGGGCCGCCGCCTGGCGGAGACGGACCTCTCCCTGGACGCGCCCCTGAAGCAGGACGAGGGACGGGCCACGTTCGGGGATTTCGTGGCCGCCGGGGGCGCCTCCAGCGAGGACCGCGTCGGAGACCAGCAGCTGCGGCGCGTGTTCCTGGAGAAGGTGCGCGACTTCGCCGAGGGGCTCGGTGACCGCGAGCGCCGCATCGTGGAGGAGCGGATCCTGGCCGACGAGCCGAAGACGCTGCAGCAGCTCGGCGAGGAGTTCGCGGTCTCGCGGGAGCGGGTGCGACAGCTCGAAGCGCGGGTGGTGGAGCAGCTGCGCGAGTACCTGAAGCAGAACCTGGTGGACTTCGAGTACTACGCGCCGTCGCGAGACTGACCGCGGCCCGCCGCGGGCCCGGACCGCGCCTCCCGCAGGGCCGCCTCCACGAGGGCGCGCAGGCGCACGGCGGCGCGGCGCCGCACCGGAAGGACGCTCGCTTCCCAGCTCGCCAGCAGGGCGCGGCGCTGGCTGCGGCTCTGCCAGGCGAAGCCGCGACGCGAGCGCAGGCGCAGCCGTGGCTCCCATTCGAGCAGGCGCAGGGTCCACTCGAGGGCACGCCGCTCCCGGGGTGCGAGGCGGCGCTCCACGGCAGGGACGAGGTCCAGGTCGCCACCCCCGGGCGCGTCGGCGCTCGGCGGGGCCCAGGCGTCGGCCACGTTGTAGAGGACCCGGGCCGCGCGAGGCGACAGGCGGTCGGCGGTGGGGCTCACCGGGAGGCTTCCACGGCCAGGAAGCGCAGGGCGACCGCTGCGTGCAGGGCAATGCCCCTCGCCATGGCCGCCTCGTCGATCACCATGCGGTTGGAGTGGAGCGGCTCGGCGGGGCGGTCGCCGGGCCGAGCGCCCAGGAAGACGAGCGCGCCAGGCACGCGCTCGAGCACGTAGGAGAAGTCCTCGGCGCCCATGATGGGCGCGGCCATCTCGCGGGCCTCGTCCTGGCCGACCAGGTCCCGGGCCACATCCGTCACGAAGTCAGCAAAGCCGGCGTCGTTCACGGTGACGGGATAGCCCGGGAGCCAGTGGACGCGCACCTCGAGCCCATGGGCGGCGGCGATCCCCTCGGCGCAGCGGCGCACGCCCTGCTCGGCGGCGCGCCGGGCCCGCTCCGAGACGCTTCGGACCGTGCCGACCAGGTTGGCCGCCGCCGGGATCGTGTTGTGGGTGGTGCCGGCCTGGACACGGGTCACCGTGAGCACCACCGGGTCGAAGGCGTCGAAGCGCCGCGTGACGAGGCTCTGGAGGGCCAGCACCAGCTCGGCGGCCGCGGGCACCGGATCCGCCGCCTCGTGGGGCATGGACGCGTGCCCGCCGCGCCCGAGCACGTCCACGGAGAAGACGTCCGAGGCGGCCAGGATCGGGCCCGGCCGGGTGGCCACCCTGCCCGAGGCCAGGCTCGGATTCACGTGGATGGCGAAGGCCGCCTCCACGCGCGGCTCCCGGTCCAGGAGGCCCTCCTCGATCAGGATGCGGGCGCCCGCGTGGCCCTCCTCGCCGGGCTGGAAGAGCAGCTTGACGGTTCCGGCCAGGGCGGCGCGACGCGGAGCCAGCAGGCGCGCGGCGCCCACCAGCATGGCCACGTGGGCGTCGTGGCCGCAGGCATGCATGACCCCGGCGTGCTGCGAGGCGAACTCGACGCCGCTCTCCTCCTGCAGCGGGAGGGCATCCATGTCGGCCCGCAGCAGGAGCGTGCGACCCGGTCGCCCGCCGCGCAGGGTGGCCACGACCGCGCTGGTGCGCCCGCCCGTGGCCACGTCCAGACCGAGGCCGTCCAGGGCCTCGAGCACCGCATCCCGGGTCTCCGGCAGCTCGAGGCCGAGCTCGGGCCGGGCGTGGAGCCGGCGGCGGAGCCGCACGGCGTCGGTCAGCAGCTCCCGGGCCGCGTCGAGAAGCTGGCTGGGAGCAGCCTCCTCGCTCACCGGCTTCCTCCTTGGCGATGGCCCGGGCCGCGCAGCGCGCGGGCTACCCTGGGGCCGACCGGGAGGGATGCGTGGAAGCGGCTCCCGTCCGCCGTCGGGTGATCGTACACGGCCGCGTGCAGGGCGTCGCCTTCCGCTACGCCACCCGCGCGCGCGCCCGGGAGCTGGGCGTCGCGGGCTGGGTGCGCAACCGGGGCGACGGGAGCGTGGAGGCGGTCTTCGAGGGGCGGTTGGAGCACGTGGAGGCCCTGGTCGCGTTCTGCCGCAGGGGCCCGCCCGCGGCCCGGGTGGAACACCTCGAGGTCCGCGAGGAGCCACCGGAAGGCCTGCCCGGCTTCGAAGTAGGCAGGGACGCTCTTGACTAGAGAACGTCCCCGGATGCGGCCGCATCTGCTGGGCATCGACGACGGGGCCTTCGACAAGCGCGTGGACCGGGATGTCCCGGTGGTCGGCGTCGTGATGGAGGGGTGCGACCTGGTGGAGGGGGTGGCGCTCACGCGCTTCCCCGTGGACGGGGAGGACGTCACGGCCTTCCTCGGCTCCTGGATCGCCGGCCTGCGCTTCCGCCCGGCGCTCCAGGGCGTCGTGCTGGGCGGGATCACCCTGGCGGGGCTCGCGGTGGTGGACGTACCCGGGCTCGCCCGGGAGACCGGACTGCCGGTGCTGGTGGTAAACCGACGCGATCCGAGCGATCACCGCCTGGACGCAGCCCTGGAGGCGGCCCGGCTCGCCTCGCGGAGGGCCCTGGTTCAACGCTGTCCCCCGGCCTTCCCGGTCTCCGACGGCCTCTACGTGGCTTGCGCCGGGGTGACGCCCCGACGCGCTCGGGCCCTGCTGGCGGCGGCGCAGCGCAAGTCGGAGCTCCCGGAGCCCCTGCGCCTCGCGCACCTGATCGCCCGGGCGGTCGCCACGGGCGAATCGCGCGGCCGACCCTGAGCCTCAGGTCCCGGCCTGGGGGAACTCGCGCTCGATGCTCTGGCGCACCGCCGCATCGAGGCCATCCGTGTCCAGCCCGACCGCCCGGCGCAGGGCGGCGTCGGCGCTGCGGCCCGCCCCGAGGTCCGCCAGCAGCCGCGTGCGCCGAGCCACGTCCGTGTGCTCCTCCAGCCAGCGCGCGGTGGCCGTCGCCTGCAGGTACGCGACGCGCGCTGCCGCCTCGTCGAGGCCGCCGAAGCCCTCGCTGAGCCGCCGCAGCGGAATCCAGGCCCCGGCTTCCACGCGGCGGTGCAGGGCCACCCGCTCGCTGCGGGTGAGTGGCTCCTGATGCCGGGAGGCCCGCTCGGACAGCTCCGCCAGGCCTTCGTTCAGCCAGAAGGGGCGGTCGCCGCCCGTGTGCTCGCGAAAGGCCGCGTGGGTGAACTCGTGGAACAGCAGCGCGCGCAGCTCGCCCGCGGGATGGGCGGCCGACACCACGTGGATGCGTCCGTCGAAGAAGCCCACGGTCGGGAACGAGAAGCGGTGCCGGTGGGCGGAGAGGTAGGCGGCCTTCCCGTACAGGACGACCCGTGTGCTCTCCCGAGGCGCCACGCCCAGGCGCTCGCTCACCAGGGCACGCGCCTCCTCCAGATAGCGGACCACCGTGTGCGCGAAGTCGGCAGAGGCCTCTCCCAACCGCTCCTCGTAGCGGATGCGGAAGTGGGGGCTCTCCAGGGCCACGAAGCGCAAGGGACCCGCGGCCGCCTGGGCCTCCGCCAGGCTCCGCTCGTCCTCGAGCACTCCGAGGCGCCGCTCGGCGGAGGCGCGCCAGGCCTCGAAGCGCTCGCCGGCATGGGCCAGGAACGTGCGCAGGTGGGCCTCCGAGGCGTCGAGCCGGCCGCGCTGGCGGTCGAGGAGTGCCAGGTACCAGTGGGCTTCGGCCCGGCCCGGCTCCAGGCGGAGCACCCCCTCGAGGGTGGCCGAGGCCCGGGCGCTCTCGCCGCGGCGCAGGTCATCCACGGCGCCCCGCAGGAGCCGCTGCACGCGCTCCTCCTCGCGGCTGCGAGCTCGGGTGGGCACCGGCCGCGGGGCCGACGGGCCGACCACCTTTCGGTCCCACAGCCCCGGGGCCTGCTCCGCCGGCGTCCCGGCCCCCTCCCCCGGCAGGGCGGAGGGGTCGTCCGTCACGTGGGTGTGGCCCTCCTCGTCCACCCAGACGAAGAGCGTCGCCGTGGCGGGTGCGGCGAGGGCCAGGAGCCCCGCCAGCACCAGTCCTCCGGCCAGCCCGGGACCCATGCTCCGCAAGGGGCTCAACGAACCCCGTCGCGGTGCCGATTCCCCGGACATGGGCCTCGAGCTCACCCGCGAACTGCGCGCCCGGGTCGAGCGCGTGGTGGATCGGCTGCGCCCCGCCCTCGTCGCCGACGGGGGGAACGTGGAGATCCTGCACGTGGACGAGGAGGGTGTGGTCACCATCCGCTTTCAGGGTGCCTGCGTCGACTGCCCGGCCCAGGCTGCCACCCTGCGCCTGGGCCTCGAGGCTAGCTTGCGCCGCGAGGTGCCGGAGGTGGCGGCGGTGGTCCCGGTGGCTCCCGCGAGCGCCCTGGCGCGTTGACCTCGCTTTCCTGCTGCGCCTAGAATCGGCTTGGATCCGCCGCTTCGAGTGCCTGCCCCCGGGATGCGCCGAAGCCCGGCGGCGCCTTGGGAGGGAGCGCAGCCATGGCCACCCGCCGCAAGAAGGCGACCCGCAAGAAGACGACGCGCAAGGCCGCCCGCAAGAAGGCCGCCGGCCGCCGGAAGGCGACCCGCAAGAAGACGACGCGCAAGGTCGCCCGCAAGAAGGCCGCCGGCCGCCGGAAGGCGACCCGCAAGAAGGCGACGCGCAAGGCCGCCCGCAAGAAGGCCGCCGGCCGCCGGAAGGCGACCCGCAAGAAGGCCCAGGGCGCCCGGAAGAAGGCGACCGGGCGCAAGCAGGCGGCCCGCAGGAAGACGGTGCGCGGCGACGCCAGTCGGCGCCGGAAGGCCACTGCCCCCAAGGCCCTCCCGCCGCCGCGTCCCACTCCGGCCGGTCCCACGCCGGCCCCCGTGGCGCTCGCACCCAGGGGAAGGCCTGCGGCGGCAGGCGCCAGGCCCGCGGCGGCAGGCGCCAAGCCCGCGGCGCCCCGTCCCCCCGTCGCGGCCGAAGCCGAGCCCGTCGGCCTGGTGACGCACTACTTCCCGCACGTGGACGCGGGCATCGTCCTGGTGGAGCGTGGCGAGCTGCGCGTGGGCGACACGCTGCACTTCCGGGGCCACACCACCGACTTCTACCAGCGGGTGGAGCGGCTCGAGCTGGATCACCAGCCAGTCGAAGTGGCGCGTCCCGGCCAGTCGGTGGGCGTCCAGGTCGCGCAACGCGTGCGGGAGCACGACCGGGTCTACCGGGTGTCGGGCTGAGAGCTTGCCAGCGGCGTGGGTCGCCCACCGCGCCGGACGCTCACGCGTCGTCGTCGGACTCCTGGGCGCTGTCCGAACGCGGGGGCGGGAAGGCGCTCGCAGCCGGGGCCGTGGACGGCTTCATGGTGACGCGGCCGTTCAGGAGGGCCCCCTCCTCCAGCACCAGGGAGCCGGTCTCCACGTCGCCCTCGAGACGTCCGTTCTTGTGGATCACGAGCTGGTTGGAGGCGAACACGTCTCCCACCACCCGGCCGCTCAGGATCACGTTGCGGGAACGCACCGAGGCCTCGATCTGGCCGGACTCCCCCACGATCAACGTGTTCTCGCTGGAGATCTCGCCCCGGAAGCGACCGTCGATGCGAACCGTGTCCTGAAAGGAGAGCTTGCCTTCGAAGGACGAGCCTTGATCGATGAAGGCGGTGAGCGGCCCCGCCGGGCTGGCGGACGGCTCCCCGTCCTCCTCCTCGCCGCCTCGACCACGCAGGAAAGAGCCTCGTGCCATGAACTGCCCTCCCAGCCGTCCCAGAACGGCCTGAAGCCACGGGATGGATCGGCATCGCCATGGCGGGACTTGAGACTCGGGTGGAGCCCGGCGCTGCTAGACTCGGCCCTTCCATGACCAGCACCCCGAGCGACCCCGGGGCCCTGCTGCGGCGGGGTCTCGAGAGCGGACGCATCCATTCGGCCTACCTGCTGGCCGGCCCGGGCCACGGGCCGCGCCAGGCCGCCATGGCCTTCGTGCGTGGGCTGGTCTGCGAGGCCCAGCGCGGCGAGCGCCCCTGCGGCGCCTGCCGGTCCTGCCGGCGCTCCGGTGTGGAGGCGGATCTGCCCCTGGACGGGGCCGGACGCCGCGGCCCCCTGTACCGCCACGTGGGTGACCACCCCGACCTGCTCTGGGTGGAGCGGGGAGCGGACGACACCCGGGTGCGCATCGGGCAGATCCGGGCCTTGCAGGCGGCCCTGCGCCTTCGCATCCAGGAGGGCGGTCGGCGCGCGGCCGTGATCGCCGACGCCGAGTGGCTCAACCAGGAGGCGCAGAACGCTCTGCTGCGCGTGCTCGAGGAGCCGCCGCCGCAGACCACCCTGGTGCTGGTGACCGCCAGCGCGGCGGGCCTGCTGGCCACCGTCCGCTCGCGCTGCCAGCGCATCGCCTTCCCGCCGCCGCCGGCCCTGGCCCTGGAGGGCGACGAGGTGCCGGAAGCCGTGCGGCGCGTGGTGGAGCGCCTCGAGCAGCTCGACGAGCTCTCGGTCCCGGACCTGCTCGACTGGGCCGGGGAGTGCCGGGGCGAGCGGTCCGCCGCCGCCGAGAGCGTGCGCGTGCTGCTCGAGACCGCCTCCGCCTGGCTGCGGCAGCGCGTGGGCCGCGCCGTGCAGGCGGAGCGCCGCAACGTGCGCAGCGAGCTCGGCGCCTTCGCCACCCTGCAGAGCTGCCGCAAGGCGCTGGTGCAGCGCAACGCGAACCCGCAGATGGTGGCGGAGCGGGCGCTGCTGGCCCTGCGCGAGGCCGCTTCCCCGTGAGCGGCGTCTTCTACGTCACCACGCCGATCTACTACGCGAACGGCGAGCCACACATCGGCCACACCTACACCACCGTGGTGGCGGACACGCTGGCCCGTTACCACCGGCTGGCTGGGGAGGAGACCGTCTTCCTGACCGGCACGGACGAACACGGCGAGAAGATGGCGGAGGCGGCGATCGCCCGGGGCCTCTCTCCGCAGCAGCTCGCCGACGAGAACTCCGCCCGCTTCCAGGCCGCCTGGGACGCCCTCGGCCTGCGCTACGACCGCTTCATTCGCACCACCGACCCGCGCCACGTGCACGCGGTCCAGACGCTGCTGCAGAAGGTGCACGACGCCGGAGACATCGACTTCCGCGAGTACGAAGGCCTCTACTGCGTGGGCTGCGAGCGCTTCCTGACCGAGCGCGACCTGGTGGATGGGCTATGCCGGGACCACGAACGACCGCCGGAGAAGCGCAGCGAGGCCAATTACTTCTTTCGCATGACGCGCTACTTCGACTGGCTCGGCGAGCACATCCAGCGGCATCCGGAGTTCATCCGGCCGGAGCGCTACCGCAACGAGGCCCTGGCCATGCTGCGGGAGGAAAGCGGGCTCGCGGACCTGTGCATTTCCCGACCCAAGTCGCGGCTCAACTGGGGCATCGAGCTTCCCTTCGACCGGGAGTTCGTCTGCTACGTCTGGTTCGACGCGCTGATCAACTACCTGTCGGGGATCGGATACCCGGACGAGGCGCGCTTCGAGCGGCTGTGGCCCCGCGCCGAGCACCTGGTGGGCAAGGACATCCTGAAGCCCCACGCCATCTTCTGGCCCTGCATGCTGCGCGCGGCGGGCCTGGCGCCGTTTCGCACCCTGCACGTTCACGGCTACTGGAACCTGGACGCCCGCAAGGTCTCGAAGAGCCTCGGCAACCGGATCGACCCGCTCACCATGCGCGAGCGCTACGGCTTTGACGCCTTCCGTTACTTCCTGCTGCGCGAGATGGTCTTCGGCCTCGACGCGAACTTCACCGAGGAGGCCCTGGTGGCCCGCATCAACGCGGACCTCGCCAACAACCTGGGCAACCTGGTGAGTCGCACCCTGAACATGACGGCGCGCTATGCGGAAGGGCGGGTGCCGCAAGCCGGGGCAGAGGGCGCGTCGGAGCGGGCCGTGTCCGAGGCGGCGGCCCGGGCCGCCGAGGAGGTGGACCGGAGCGTCCGGGAGC
This sequence comes from Myxococcota bacterium, assembly GCA_041611735.1. GTDB lineage: Bacteria > Myxococcota_A > UBA9160 > UBA9160 > PR03 > JBFIML01. Next base: position 30,287 of record JBFIML010000033.1, read on the forward strand.
TCGCCTTCCATCGCGCCCTGGAGGGCGTCTTCGGGCTGGTGGACGCGGTGAACCGCTACCTGGATGCGAGCGCTCCCTGGCAGGCGGCCCGGCGCCCCAACGGAGCGGGCGCGGTGCGCACCAGCCTGTACACGGCGTGCGAGGCGCTGCGGGTGGTGGCGCTGCTGCTGGCCCCCTTCCTGCCCGAGACGGCAGCGGAGATCGCGGCGCGCCTGGGCGTCCCGGACGCCGTGAGCGCTGCACGCCTGCCCGACGACGCCCGGGCCTTTGGACGTCTCGCCGTGGGCTGCGAGACGCGCAAGGGCGAGCCGCTCTTCCCCCGCCTGGAGCCGCCGGCGGAGGCTTGAGGACGCCGTGTGGCTCGACAGCCACGCCCACGTGACGGCGCCCGAGTTCGACGCCGATCGGGACGCGGTGCTCGAACGCGCATGGGATGCCGGCGTGACGGGAATCGTGGCCATCGGTGCGGGCTGGGGCGTGGACGCCAACGCGGCGGCCGTGGAGCTGGCCGGACGCGAGCCGCGCGTGTTCGCCACCGTGGGCGTCCACCCGCACGACGCCAGCCAGCTCGACGACGCCGGCCGGGCGCGGCTGCGCGCGTGGCTCTCCCGGCCCGGCGTGGTGGCCGTCGGCGAATGCGGCCTCGACTACCACTACGACCACTCGCCGCGCGCCGTGCAGCGGGCGGTGTTCGCCGAGCAGGTGGCGCTGGCCCGGGAGCGCGCCCTCCCGGTCTCGATCCACGTGCGGGGCGACGGGCCCGAGGCGTGGGACGACCTGCTCAGCATCTGGCGCTGCGAGGCGGCCGGTTCGGTGGAGGGCGTGCTGCACTGCTTCACCGGCAGCCTGGACGTGGCGCGCCGGGCCCTGGAGGAGCGGCTGTGGATCTCCTTCTCGGGCATCCTCACCTTCCGCAAGGACGGCGGGCTGCGGGAGGTGGCCGCCGCCCTGCCCCTGGATCGGCTGCTGGTGGAGACCGACTGCCCGTTGCTGGCTCCCGAGGGCTTCCGGGGCCGGCGCAACGAGCCCGCCCACGTGGGGCGGGTGGGAGAGGTGCTGGCTCGGGTGCAGGAGCAGCCCGTGGAGGAAGTGGCCCGGCGCACCAGCGAGAACGCGCGCCGGCTGTTCCGGCTGCCGGCTCCGTGAGCGCGCTCCCGGGCGCCGGGGGCGCGGGCGAGGCGGGTCGGGTGTTGGAGCTCGCGGTGCGCCTGGCCCGCGCCGCGGGCGCCATCCAGCTCGAGCGCTACGAGACCGAGCTGCACGTGGCCCGCAAGAGCAGCCCGATCGACCTCGTGACCGAGGTGGATCGCGCCTGCGAGAGCCTGATCGTGGACACCCTGGCCCGGGAGCGCCCCGACGACGCGGTGGTCGCCGAGGAGGGCGGCGGCGCCGACCGGCCGGACGCCGCCTGGCGCTGGATCGTGGATCCGTTGGACGGCACCGTGAACTTCGCCCACGGCTACCCCTGCTTCTGCGTCTCGATCGGCGTGGAGCAGCGCGGCGTGCGTAGCGTGGGCGTCGTGTATGAGCCGTTGCGGGACGAGCTCTACCACGCCGTGCGCGGGGGCGGAGCCTGGCGCAACGGCGAGCCGATCCGGGTCTCGAGGGAGACCGAGCTCGAACGCTCGCTGCTCGCCACGGGCTTCGCCTACGACGTGCGGCGCAGCCTCGAGGACAACCTGGACCATTTCGGCCACGTGCTGAAGGCGGCCCGGGCCCTGCGCCGCGACGGGGCCGCGGCGGTGGACCTCTGCTACGTGGCGTGCGGGCGCCTGGACGGCTTCTGGGAGCTCAAGCTGCACCCGTGGGACGTGGCGGCGGGGATCCTGCTGGTGGAGGAGGCCGGCGGGCGGGTGACCGACCTGGGCGGCGGCCCGCCGCCGTGGTCGGGCCGGAACATCGTGGCCAGCAACGGCGGCATCCACGAGGCGCTGCTCCAGGTCCTGGGACGGCCCTGAGCTACTCGTCCAATCCGCCCCCCGGCTGTTCCGCCGCCTCGGGCGCCGGGACCTCCGCCTCCGGCTCGCCCTCCGCTTCGCTCGGGGGCGCCAGGAAGCGGTTGCGCAGCGCCTCGAGGCCGAGGGGAAGAGTCTCGGCCAGCTCCTCGTCCAGCAGGTAGACCGTCGCGCGCTCGGGCACCCGGGCGAAGATGCCCCGGCCGGCCTTCGCGTGACCCACGTGCACCTCGGCGAGCTTCGGGGCCTCGCCGTCCTCGGCGGCTCCGAAGACGCGGAAGATCACGCGGGGAGGCGAGAGCCCCACCCCCGCCAGCTCCTGGGCGCCCATGGATTCGGCGGCGATGTCCTCGGCGCGCAGGCGGCCGAGCTCGGCGAGCAGGCGGGCCGGCATGCCCTCCGCCAGGCGCTCGGGGCGCGTCGCCCAGCCCTCCTCGCCGCGCTCGGCCTCCAGGGTGTGGACCTCCCCACCCGGCTCGTGGAAGGCGATCTCGACGCGCTGGGCGTCGCCCGAGGGGAACGAGGCCAGCTCCTTGAAGCGGTAGGCCACCACGCGGCGGGGCAGCTCCTCCAGGCGCTCCTCGGGGATCGTGTAGAGGGCACCGCCCGCGCCCCGGGCCACGCGGCCCTGGTCGTCCCAGGCGGCGCCGACCGCGAGCTCGAAGCGCAGCGGCTCCTCTCCCTCCCGAGGTGCCGGCGCCGAGAGCAGCGCCCGGAAGGCCGGCCGCTCGAAGCCGAAGCGGGCGTCCGCCGGCGGATCGTCCACGAAGCCTTCGGCGCGCAGGAACGAGAGATCCGAGAGCAGGGTCTCCACGGTGGTGGCATCGGCCCGGGTCTCCAGGGGAGCCACCAGGAACCAGCCGTCGTCCCGCTTCTCCAGGGTGACGGCCCCGTCCGGCCAGCTCGCCTCGATGCGCTGGATGCTCTCGCGGTCGAAGCGCAGCAGGCGCCGCTCGCGCAGGTCGGCCAGGGAGCGCTGCAAGGCGTTCACCCGGAAGGTGAGCACGGTGAAGACCCGCGCGTCGCCCCCCACCCCCACGTAGGTGTTGCCACCGACCGGCGTCTTCTTGCCCACGCGCAGCTCGTGGTCCGTCTGCCCGGCCCGGAAGCGCACCACGCGCGCCGACTCCCCCAGGCCGTAGACCTCCGGCGGCTGGGGGTCCTCGAAGCTGTTCTCGCTGGACATTTCCGTCAGGGCCGAGGCCATTCCGTCGAGCGCGACCTCGTCACCGGGGAACTCCAGGGGCTCGACCAGCTTCCAACCGCCGTCCACGCGTTCGACGCGCACCTGCCGGTCGTCCGTGGTGGTGAGCGCGACCGACGCCACGTCCGAGGCCTCCAGATCCGGAAACAGCCGCTTCGCCTGCTCTGCCGCCTCCTCGCGTCGGGCCCCGCCGCGGATCTCGTAGAGGTACACGAAGGCCGCCAGGGCGGCGGCCACTAGCAGCAGGACAGCGGTGGTACGAGGCTTCACGGCCCGCTCGCTAGCGGCCGGGCGCGCGCCGGCGGCTCCACCAGGCGATGACGCCGGCCACGGCGATCGCCTCCGGGAGGACGAAGAGCGAGAGGTAGCGGATCTGGCTGAACTGCTCGGTGGAGAGCTGCAGGCGCGACGCCCGCGAGCGCGTCGGCCGGATCGCGATGGCTTCCACGTCCCCGAGCAGCCAGTTCACTGCGTTCACGAACAGGTCGCGATTGCGGTAGGCCTCGAGCAGCTGATTGGAGGCGAAGTCCGAGTCGCCGAACACGACGAGGCGCGCCGCCTGGCGCTCGGCCGGCTCGCCCCCCTCGTCGCCCGCGGACGCCCCCTCGCCATCGTCCGCCGCCAGGGGCTCGCCCGCCACGGCCACCGTCACCGGCCCGCGCAGGTCGTCGTCGCCGAGCTCCGCCACGCCGCGCCCGAAGAGCGCCGTCAGGTCGCGCTCGCCCCAGGAGTGCTCGCTGGTGCGCACGATCTCCACGAAGCGGTCCTTCGCGTCTTCCCGAGCTCGCACGCTGCGCGCCACGTGGAAGAGCGTCACCTCACGCAGCCCCTCGGTGATCGGATGGGTCCCGTATTGCCCTGCGAAGGGAGTCATGGCCTGGCCGAACATGCCCTGCACCCGGTCCACGACCACGTCGGTGCCCACCTCGACGCCCCAGCGCGCCAGGTCTTCGCCGAGGTCGGTGTTGGCGCGCGGGTCGATCAGCACGAGCAGGGCCCCGCCCCGTGCCAGGTAGCGCTGGAGGGCCCCGTGCTCCGCGGGCTGGAGCGGCCGGGTGGCCCCGGCCACCACCAGCACGTCGGCGTCCTCGGGCACGTCGCCCCGGGTCGCCAGCAGCAGGTTCTCCCAGCGGTAGTTCTCGTTGCGCAGCGCCTCGGCGGCCCGGGCGAAGCCTTCCTTGCCGTCGGCGCCCTCCCCCTCCACGGGACGCTCGTTGTGGCCTTCCAGGAAGTAGACCTTCTTGGTGCCCGTGCGCGTCAGCTTGACCAGCGCGTTGGTTAGCTTCTCCTCGTCGACCTCGTCGAGCTCGACCGACTCCGGGCCGAGGGCGACGCGCACCAGCCCGTCCTGGAGCTTCTCCGGGGAGACGCCGAAACGCTCCACCAGGTCCGGCCGCGCGTTCGGGTCGGCGAACTGCACCTGGAAGCGCGGGCTCGCGTAGACGTAGCGGTCCAGCAGCTCGCGCACCGGCTGGGCATCGAGGGGCGAATAGAAGGCCACCACCTCCACGTCCTGCTCGAGGCCGTTCAGCACCTTGTGCGTCTGCTCCGAGAGCGAGTGGACGCCGGCCTCGCTCCAGTCGAAGCGCACGGAGTGGCGGGCCGCCAGGAAGCCGAGCATGCCGAGGATGGCCATGGCGAGCAGGGTCTGCCCCACGGCGCTGGTGCCGAAGCGCTCGATGCGACGCGCCTCCCCGGTCGCGAGCCGCTCGCGCAGGGCGTCGAGACCCGACACCAGCCAGATCCCCAGCAGCACCAGGCCGATCACGATGTTGACGACGATCCAGCCCCAGTCGGTGGGGGCCCCGGCCAGGAGCAGCAGCACCGAGAGCAGCCCGAAGACGAGCGCCACGCCCCCGAGGGCGCCGAGCAGGGCCGGCCAGCCGGTCATCTCAACGCCACCTCACCGACTCCACGGCCGCCTTTGCCAGCAGCAGGAAGGTCCCCACCACCACCGCGAAGTAGGCCAGGTCTGCCGTGTCCACCAGCCCCCGCACCAGGTTCCCGAAGTGCTCGGAGGTGGACAGCCAGCGCAGGAAGTCCCCGATGCCGGTGCCCGCGCCGAAGCTGCCTCCGGCCGCACCGAGGTCCGCCAGGAAGGAGAGCATCCACAGCACGAGCAGCAGCACGAAGGCCAGGAAGAACGCCACCAGCTGGCTCTGGGTCACGGAGGAGGCGAAGGCGCCGATGGCCGCGTAGGCGAGGCCGACCAGGAGCAGTCCGAGCAGGCCCGCACCCGTCTTGCCGAGCTCGGGGTCCCCGTACACGAACAAGAGCCCCGGGAAGAGCGCCACCAGGGCCACCAGCAGCGTCACGAAGAGTGCCGCGGCCAGGAACTTGCCGATCACCAGCTCCCAGAGGGTGAGCGGGCTCGTGAGCAGGAGCTCCTGGGTCCCATTCGCCTTTTCCGCCGCGAAGAGCCCCATGGTGATGCCCGGGATCAGGAACAGCAGCACCACGGACATCACGTCGAAGAACGGCGCGATCACGTGGTCGTTCAGGTTCAGCTCCCGGAGACGGTCGAAGAGCTGGAACTGCTGCAGGCGGAACGAGTACTCGTTGAACTGAAGGATCGCGGACAGGAAGAAGAAGCCGGCCAGCACCGCGAAGAGCGTGAGCACGGCGTAGGCCACGGGAGACACGAACAGCGACCGCAGCTCCCGGGACGCGACGGGCCAGGTGTGCCTCACGACGCCGCCTCCGCCGCCGGGGCCTCCGCTTCCCGGGCGGTGTGGCGCGCGAAGATCTCCTCGAGGCTGCGCCCGTCCCGAATGAGATCCGCCAGCGGCGCGTCGAGCACCTTGCGCCCCTGGTGGATCAGCATCACGCGGCGGCAGATGGCCTCCACCTCCGGCAGGATGTGGGTGGAGAGGATCACCGTGTGAGGGCTCTCGGCCTGGCGCGGACCGGCCAGCTCGGCGATGAGCGAGCGGATCTCGCGGATCTGGATCGGGTCGAGGCCGACGGTGGGCTCGTCGAGTATCAGCACGGGAGGATCGTGGACGATGGCCTGGGCGAGGCCGACCCGCTGGCGAAACCCCTTGGAGAGCGCACCGATCACGCGCCGGTGCACGTCGCGCAGGCCGCAGCGCTCGATGGCGCGCGCCACTGCCTCGCGGCGCTGGCGGCGCGGCACGTTCTTGAGGCAGGCCACGTAGGCCAGGTACCCGCGCACGTCCATCTCGGGGTACAGCGGCGGGCTCTCGGGCAGGTAGCCGATGGCGGCGCGGGCGGCGAGCGGCTCCCGGAAGATGTCGTGTCCGGCGATCAGCGCCGTACCGTCGGTCGGCGGCAGGAAGCCGGTCAGGATGCGCATGGTGGTGGTCTTGCCGGCGCCGTTCGGGCCCAGGAACCCCACCACCTCGCCGGGCGAGATCGAGAAGGAAACGTCGTCGACTGCGACCAGGTCACCGTAGCGCTTGGTGAGCCCCTGGGCCTCGATCATCGGAGTGGCCCCCGTTCCTGATCCGGCGCCGCGGACGGCGCACGTTGCAGGTGTCGGGAAAGCGACGACCCTCGTCTGGCGCGGCACCGGCGGACCCCGCAGAGCCGTCCCGGCAGCTTCGGCCGTCGCATCGGATTCGCAGCGAACGCGCGTTCCGCGTCCGCGGGGCGCGAAGTATAGGCAGGCGGCCCGCGGCGTCAACCAAGTCGAGAGCCGAGCCCGTACGGGGACGTGGGCCGCCTTGCTGCCGTCGGGCGTGGCCTGTGGGCGGCCGCCCATGGCGAGGCGCAAAGCGGGCGGGATAGACTCGGACCGTGGCACCGAAGACGTTCGCGCTCTGGCTGCTGCTCGTGCTGGCCGGCCCGGAAATCGGGCGGGCCGCCGGGCCGGCGCCGGGGGAGGCCGACTCCTGGCGGGGCCGCTACTGCACGCCGCTCGGCTGCCGCGGCGGGTCGGGAGCCTCCGCCACCACCGCCGCTGGCTTCGGGGCGGCGGTGCTGGCAGCGGGCCTGATCGGGCGCCGTCGCGACGCCCGCCGGGCGCTCAGGCTCCCCCCTGCAACATGATCCACTGGAAGTAGCTGGAGGAGCCGGGTACACGCCCGCCCCGGCCGCGCTCGATCCGGATCTTGCTACCGCTCTCGGAGCTCGCGAGCACTTCCCGAAAGGCCTCGATCTTGCGGCCCGGGTCTTCCGGATTCAGGCCGTGGAACACGATCTCCACGCGATCGCGCGTCTCGAGGACGTTCAGCACCAGCGTCGCCAGGGTGAAGAGCTTGCCGATGCCCTCCACCGCCTCGACGGCGAAGCGCGGTACGTCTACGTTCGAGAGCTCGAAGTTGTACTCGAGACGCATGCGCGCTCCTTCCCGGGAGCCGGCCCGGCGGGCGCAGGGTGACCTGCGTGGCCCCCGGGTGTCAAGCGACCGGGGGGCTAGTGCCGTCGGGAGCCGGCGCGAAGGGCCCGCACGCGGTCGAGCAGCTCGGAAGGCTCGAGCACCTCCTTCTCGACCAGCAGCTCGGTGAGGGCGCGCAGCACGTCGCGGGTGGAGATCGTCGTCCCCTCGTCGAGACGGACGTCCGACTGGGTGGCGTCGGACAGCGCCTCGGAGCGCCAGACCTCGCTGGTGGCGTCGGGATCCGGACCCGCGGCCTCGTCCTCGGGCGGCTCGCCGGCCGGGTCGCGGTCGGCGGCTTCGTCCGCCGCCTCCGGCTTCGGCGCGGGGGCCTCCAGGTCCAGCTCGGCGATCTCGGCGCCGGCTTCGGGCACCGAGAGCTCCCCGGCTTCCATCTCCGCCGCGGCGGCCCGGGCGAGGCCGTCGCCCGCCTCGCAGGCTCCGTTCGAGCCTTCGAGGTCCGGCTGCACGGCGAGGGCGTCGTCCGCTGCGGCCTCCCCCCCGGCCTCCTCCTCGTCCTCGAGGGGGAGCAGCTCGGCGCAGCTGTCCGGATCCTGGGGCGGGAACGGCTTCTCCTCCGGCGCCCCCGCGAAGCCCTGGAACGCGCGCTCCGGGGCCGACGCCCCGGCCTCGCCGGCGGCGTCCTCCCCGGGCTCGTAGTCCACGTCGATCTCCTCACTGCTGAGCAGGTCGGACGCGTCCAGCGCCGCCGGGTTCTCGGGGGTGGACGGCTCGTCGGCCTCGGGCTCGGGGCTGGGGAGCCCCTCGGCATAGGGCTCGAAGGCCGCGTCCAGGGAGGCTTCGAAATCCTCGTCGACCGCATCCCGGTCGGCGAACGCGCTGGGGGCCGGCTCGGGCTCCGGCGAGGCATCGGCCTCCGGCGAGCTCGAGAGCAGGCCGGTCGGGAACATGCCCGACTCCTCGGCGGCCGCGTCGAGCCCGGACGCCAGGGTCTCCTCGGAGACGAAGGGGCTCGAGGGATCTGCGTCGGCCTCGGGCTCGGGGGCCTCGAAATCGGCCTCCGGCTCGGGGGCCTCGGACTCGTCGGCCTCGGGCTCGGGGGCCGGCTCCTGCAGGGCCCCGGCGGCCTGCTCGGGGGCGGTATCGTCCGACTCGAGCGGAGCTTCCGGGATCGGGTGCCCCAGCCCCTCGTCGGGCGAGCTCTCGCCGATGCCGCCGTAGAAGCGCGCCAGGGCGCGCCGCAGCTCGTCGGGTCCGATCAGCACGGGACGTACGCGCCGGCCGGTGCGGAAGCTCACGTCGTCGATGGCGGCCAGGTCGGTGGGATCCTCCATGCCGAGATGCAGCAGCTCGCGCCCCGCCTCGCGCTTCACGAACAGGGGCAGGCAGCGGTACTTCTCCGCCAGCTCGTGGGGCAGCAGCTCCAGGACGTCCGACGGCACGCGTTTGCTGCCCAGCCGCACGGCAGAAATGCCCAGCTGGCGGGAGAGGGTGCCCAGCAGCTGCTCCTCGGTCACGAAGCCGAGACGCAGCAAGGCGAGCCCCAGGCGACCTCCCCAGCGGCGCTGCTCGCCGAGCGCGCGGGCCAGCTGGAGCTCGTCGATCAGGCCCCCGCGGACCAGAACCTCTCCGAGAAGCGGTCGATCGGCCATCGACTCCTCCGGTCGGGACTGATCGGCCAACCAGGGCCTCGGGATTAGGCTTGGTTTCGGGGGGGGGCGGAGACGGCCGCGGCCCCGGGCCGCGAGGCCGCCGGCCGAGCCTCGGGCTCGACCAGGAAGCAGCGGCTGTGCCGCCCGGGGAGCGCATAGAGGGGGGGCTCCTCCCGCGGGCAGCGGTCGAAGGCCTCCGGGCAGCGGGTGTGGAAGCGGCAGCCGGGCGGAGGCCGGGCGGGTGAGGGCACGTCACCCCGCACCTGGACCCGGACCGTGCGCCGGCCCGGGTCGAAGGAGGGGATGGCGGCCAGCAGACCCCGGGTATAGGGATGCCGCGGAGCGTCGAAGAGCGCCTCGGTGGGCGCCTCCTCCACGATCTCGCCCAGGTACATGACCGCCACCCGATCCGCCAGGTAGCGCACCACCGACAGGTCGTGGGTGATGAACAGGTAGGCGATTCCCAGCTCCTGCTGCAGCTCGCGCAGGAGGTTCAGCATCTGGGCCTGGATCGAGACGTCCAGGGCGGAGATGGCCTCGTCGCACAGGATGAGGCGCGGCTCCACCGCCAACGCGCGTGCCAGGCAGATGCGCTGGCGCTGCCCCCCGGAGAACTCGTGCGGGTAGCGGAACATCTGGTCCGGATCGAGCTGCACGCGCCGGAAGAGCTCCGCCACCCGCTCGGTGCGCTCCGCCTCGTCGGCGCCGATCCCGAACACCTTCATGCCCTCCGCCACGGCGTCGCGGACCCGCATGCGCGGATCCAGGGAGGCGAGCGGATCCTGGAACACGATCTGGATCGCGCGCCGGTAGGGCCGCAGGGCCTCGCGCCTCAGGGCCAGCAGATCCACCCCGTCGAACCAGACGCGTCCCTGCTGGGGCTCCACCAGGCGCAGGATCGAGCGGGCCACCGTGGACTTGCCGCAGCCGGATTCCCCCACCAGGGCGACCGTGCGGCCCGGCGGCACCAGGAGGTCCACCCCATCCACGGCGCGCACCCACGCGTGCGGACGGCGCAGCAGGCCCGCCCGGATCGGAAACCAGGTGCGCAGGCCCTCGACCCGCAGCAGCGCCTGGGCCCCGGCGCTCACCCGGCCTCTTCCCGGGCCACCACGTGGCAGCGCGTCTCGTGGCCCGGAGCGAGGCGCGTGGGTTCGGGATCGACGTCGTGGCAGACGGGCAGCACGCGCGGACAGCGAGTGGCGAAGCGGCAGCCCTTGGGCCACTCGTCCGGCGGGGGCACCACGCCGGGGATCTCCGCCAGCGGCGCGCCACGCCGGCCGAGCGCGGGCATGGCCCGCAGCAGACCCTGGGTATAGGGGTGGCGGGCGCCGGCCAGCACCTCGGTGCGCTCCCCCACCTCCACCAGGCGACCGGCGTACATCACGGCGACCCGGTCGGCCAGCTCGTTCACGATGCCCACGTCGTGGGTGATCAATAGCACCGCCATGCCGAGCTGCTCCTGCAGCTCGCGCAGCAGCTCCAGGATCTGGGCCTGGATCGTCACGTCGAGGGCCGTGGTGGGCTCGTCGGCGATGAGCAGCTTCGGGCGCGAGGCCAGGGCCATGGCGATCATCACCCGTTGCTTCATGCCGCCCGACAGCTGGTGGGGGTAGGCGTCCAGGCGCTGCTCGGGGTCCGGAATGCGCGCCCGCTCGAAGAGCTCGAGGGTGCGGCGACGCGCCTCGCTTGCCGTCACCCGTTCGTGCAGGCGGATCGACTCGACCACCTGGCTGCCGACCGGGTGCACCGGGTTCAGGCTCGTCATGGGCTCCTGGAAGATCATGGCCACGTCGCGGCCCCGGACCCGGCGCAGCTCGGGCACCGGGAGCGCCAGCAGCTCGCGTCCGGCGAGGCGCACGCTGCCGGTCTCGATCCGACCGGGGCGCGGCACGAGACGCAGGATGGAGAGGGCCGTCATCGACTTGCCACAGCCCGATTCGCCCACCAGGGCCAGCACCCGCCCGCGCTCCACGTCGAGATCCACCCGGTCCACCACGGGCACGCGCCCGCCGTCCGCCGGGAACGTGGTGATCAGGTCCCGCACCTGCAGCACCCGCTCGTTCACAGGCGCTCTCGCAGCGTGCGGGGGTCCAGGATGTCGCGCACGGCGTCCCCCACCACGTTCACCGTCAGGATCAGCCCGAAGAGCGCCAGCGAAGCGGCGCCCAGGTTCCACCAGATCACGGGCTCCCGGGATAGCTCGTCGCGGGCCTGGTCGATCATCTGGCCCCAGCTGCCATCGATGCCGATCCCGAGCCAGGAGAGGATGGCCTCCGAGAGGACGAGTCCCGAGAAGAGCAGCACGAACGTGATCACCACGAGATGGGTCAGGTTCGGGAGCACGTGGCGCAGGATGATGCGCGGCTCGGAGACCCCGAGCGCCCGCGCCGCCTGGACGTAGTCGAGCTCGCGCAGCTTCAAGGTCTCGCCGCGCGTCACCCGGCAGAACCCCACCCAGCTCGTCACGCCGAGCGCCACGCACACCTGCAAGGGACCCCGGCCGAGGGCCATGATCAGCGCGATCAGCAGCAGCAGCGACGGCATCGAAGCCAGGGTGGACATCAGGAAGAAGACGAAGTCGTCCCATCGCCCGCCGAAGTAGCCGGCGGACACGCCGAACAGCAGGGCCAGGGGGATCACGATCAGTCCGGTCAGGCCCCCGATCAGGAAGGCAACCCGGGTGCCCTTGAGCGTCAGATGGAGCACGTCGCGGCCCAGGATGTCGGTGCCGAGCAGATGGCGCCGCGGGTAGCGCAGCGGCGCGTCTCCGTAGAACTCGCGCGACGCCAGCGGCGCCGAGTAGCTGCGCTCCTGGAAGTCGACTGGAAACAGCCGATCGACCGCGCTGCGCGGCTTGTGCAGCGCGACGAAATCGCCGCGCTCGGGTCCGGACGCCCCGGCGCCGCCCACCCAGGCCACTGAGTCCAGGCCGGCCACCAGCGCAAACAGGGCCACGATGCCGAGCGCCAGCGGACGCCGCCGGACCAGGTCGCGGGCGGCTTCGCGCCAGACCCGGCTGCGCCGGACCGCGAGGCCGACGGTCAGCGCCCCCAGGACGAGCGCCGCCACCACCCCGTTCGACCACACGTGGGGCTCCATGGCCTACTCGAGCCGGACCCGGGGATCCACCAGCGTGTAGGCCACGTCGGTCAGGATCTGCCCCGCGATGAAGAGCAACGCCCCGATGTAGACCATCACTCGCAAGGTCGCGAAATCGTTGGCGTTGATGGCGTCCACGGTGATCGAGCCGAGACCGGGGATCCCGAAGAACGACTCCAGCAGGATCGAACCCGTGAACAGGAACGGGATCGCCACCACCACATTGGTCAGGATCGGGATCAGGGCGTTGCGCAGCACGTGGTGCACCATGATGCGGGCGTCGCCGGCACCCTTGGCGCGTGCGGTCCGGACGTAGTCCCGGCTCGTTTCCTCCACGAAGACCGTGCGGTAGAAGCGCACGTCCGAGCCCACCCCGTTCAGGAGCCCGACGAGCCAGGGCAGCGCCAGGAAGCGCGTGATCACCGCCGGCGAGGCGTCGAAGCCGGAAATCGGGAACCAACGCAGCAGCTTCCCGATCAGGTACTGCCCACCCAGGATGTAGATCAGGATGGAGACGCTCATGGCCAGCACGCACAAGATGACGCCGGTGCGGTCGATGTAGGTCTCACGGAAGAAGGCCACCAGCAACGAGAGCGCCATGGAGATCAGGAGACCCATGGCGAACAGCGGCACGGTCAGCGCGAGACTCGGCAGCACCCCCTCGCCCAGCCGCTTCTTGATGGGCACGTCGTCCGCGTCGCTGCGGCCGAAATCGAAGGTCAGCATGCGCCGGAAGTGCTCGACCAGCATGGTGTCCAGCGGACGCTCGGCGTTCCAGAAGCGCGGCTTGTCGTAGCCGTGGTTCACCAGCCATCGCTGGATGACCTCGGGCGGGGCCTTCTCGCCCAACGCGCGCCGGGCCACGTCCTCCGGGGTGGCGTACAGGAAGAAGAGTACGAACAAGAACAGCAGGACCCCGAGCACCGTGACGAGGCCGTAGAGCGTGCGCCGCAGCAGGTACGCGAGCATCACTGACGCTCCCGCAGGAAGGTGCGCACGGCGGGCAGGAAGAGCCCGAGGGCCATGGCGCCGAGGGCATAGGCGGGCCAGCGGACCGGCCGGTTCCAGGCCTCGCGCAATTCCGCGCGCCGTTCCGGGTCCACGTCGCGGTACTTGAGCGTCGGCACCGGCAGCCCCATCGGCTTCACGTTCCGCACCCAGGCGTGGTAGAGCGCATAGTCCTCCGGGTGGAACAGCTCGATCCACGGCCGCTCGCGCTCGAGGATGCCCTGCATGACCCGGATGATCTCGAGGCGACGAGCGTCGTTGACCCGGTTCTTCATCTGGAGGAAGAGCGCGTCGTAGTCCGGATCCGAGAAGTTGGCCGTGTTGGGGCCGCCGCTGGCGGTCTGGCCCATGGGGCTCCAGAGCAGGAACAGGAAGTTCTCGGGATCCGGATAGTCCGCGATCCAACCCCACATGAAGAGCTGGTAGGAGCCGTTGCGCACCTTCTCCCGGAACTGGTTGTAGTTGGTGGCCGCGATCTCGACGTCGATCCCGATCCGCTTCCAGGCATCGACGAAGAACTGGTAGCGGAGGCGCCCCGCTGCGCTGGTGTCCGCCGTGTCGAAGGTGAGGCGCAGGGGCTGGCCCGTGTCCGGATCGAGGCCGCGTGCATAGCCCGCTTGCGCCAGCAGCTCGCGGGCGCGGGCCAGCTCCAGGCTTCGCCAGGGGTTCTCGTAGTCCGGGTCGTGGCCGAAGAGGCCGGGCGGCAGTGGGGAGTGGGCCGGGATGCCGCGTCCGTTCAGGAAGATGCGCAGGAACTCGCGCGCGTCCACCGCCAGGCTCATGGCCTGACGCAGCTTGCGTCCGCGCTCGCCCGCGGGGGTGCCGACCACCGGGTCGGTCATGTTGAAGCCCAGGTAGTAGACGCCCGGCGTGACGGAGCGCTCGAGCTGCATGCCGAGGGCGGCCATCTCGGGGGAGAGGGCGTCCTCGCGGATCACCCGGTCGAAGCTCTCCTTGATGATGCCCGAGGCGTCGTAGTAGCCCTGCAGGAACTTCGTGAAGGCCGGGATCGACTCCTTCTCGAGCCGGAACTCGATGCGCTCCAGGAAGGGGAGCGGGCGGCCCACGTAGGCCGGGTCCAGGCGTCCCGCCTCCCGGTCCTGCGGCTCTCCCTCCCGGGGATAGGTGGCCCCCGGCGCCTTCCACTCCGGGTGCTCGATGCCGTACCAGGCGGGGTTGCGCTCCATCACGATGCGGCTGCGCTTGTCGTAGCGGACCAGCCGGAAGGGCCCCGTTCCCACCGCCACCTCCGCGAAGTGGTGGCGTCCCCCCTCGCCGTCGTACCAGGCCACCGCCTCCCACGGGACCGGCGAAGTGAAGGGCATGGCGAACCAGTACAGGATCTGCGGGTACGACTCCTCGAGGACCACCTCGAACTCGTGGGGCCCGAGGATGCGCAGTCCCTCGACGCCGCCTGCGGCCGTGTACTGGGCGTCGATGCGCTGCGCCGCGAAGGCGGCGTCGCTGCGCAGCTCGTCCAGGCGCCGGGAGAAGGCCCGCAGCCCCACGATCTTCTCGAAATTGCCGATCACGGGGCTGTTGACCGCGGCATCTGCGATGCGCTGGATGCCGAACACCACGTCGTCGGCCCGCATCTCGCGAGTGGTGCGGCCCGCCCCCGCGAGTCCGAAGCTCGGATCGTCGTGGTAGCGAACGCCCTCCAGCAGACGGAAGCGGTAGGCGACGCGGCCGTCGGGAAGCCTGCGCGGCTCGGGCACCTCGCGCGCGAGGCCCGGGATCAGGGTGTAGGGACGCTTGAGGAAGTGGTACTCGAGCAGCGTCTCGTAGGCGTTGCTCAGCACCAGATGGTCGGAGGTCGAGTAGGCGACCTGGGGATCGAGGGTCTTGGGAGGCTCACCGAAGGTGGTGTAGAAGATGCGGCGGCCCGAGTCCTGCTCCGGATAGGGATCGTTGGTGCAGGCCGAAGCGAGCAGCGCGAGCCCGACCCCCGCCGCCAGCAGCGCGCATCGAGTCACCCCGGTCCTCCTCGGGCCACGTCGGCCGGAAGCCGCAGCACGAAAACCTCCGGGGGGAGCTCGGGATTGAGCTCGACGTGCCGGAACGAAACCCGGGCTCGCGTGTCCGTGGGCGGGAAGCGCAGCTCGACACGGTGTGCGAAGGATGCGGCGCCCACGGGCCGGTACTCGTCGAAGCGGGCCTCCCAGAGCACGCGGGCCGCGTCGCGCACCTCGACGCGCCGGAGCCGCTGCTGATCATCGAACTCGAGCCGTCGTTGCAACGCTCCCCTTGCGCCGGCCAGGTCGATGCGCAGGCCACCGTCGGGAAGCAGCGCTCCGCCGGCGGGCAGCAAGTCCAGCGGCGGGGCCGGGACGCCGAGCAGGACCTCCACGGCCTCTGCGGCGGTGAGCGCGACCCCCGCCACCTCGTAGAGCAGCGCCGGATGGACCCTGCCCTCCTCGAGGGTGCGCTCCTGGGTCCGGAACAGCCGGTAGCGCTCGCCGTCGGTCACCAGCACGGCCACGGTCTGGTCCAGGAATCCGAGCGTCTCCACGCGCAGCCGCGCCGGGCGCTCCAGCACCAGCACCTGCTTGGCGCGACCCGAGCCGGCCGGCCCGTCCAGGGAGAGGTGCGCGAGCCCGCGCAGGGAGTGGCGGGTCCGGGCCTGACGCGCCAGGTCCGCCACCAGGGCCGACGGGCGCGCGTCGCCGGGCGGGAGCGGCTGCACGGGGCCGAGCGGAGTTCGGCAGCCCGCCGCCAGTCCGACGAGTACGACGAGGGCGGAGGCGAGCCGCCTCACTGCCCTTCGAGCTCCCTCCGCAGGCGCTCGAGCTTCTGCTTGAGCTCCGGCTGCGCCTTGTTGCGCGGCTCCAGGGAGAGCGCCTCCTCGTAGCGCTGCAGGGCCCGCCGCTTGTCGTGCAGGAGCAGGTAGGCGTCGCCCAGGTGCTCGCTGATCACGGGATCGCCTCCGGTCAGCTCCGCCGCCCGCTCGAGCTCGAGGATGGCACGCTCCAAGAGGGCGCGGCCGGCCTCCACCTGCCCATTCTCGAGCAACGGCCGGGCGCGCATGTAGTAGACCCAGCCCAGGCTGTCGGTGATGTAGCCGTCGTTCGGCCGCAGCTCGAGGGCGCGCGTGATCATGGCCTCGGCCTCGTCCAGCTTGGTGCCCTGCTCCGCCCACGTGTATCCGATGTAGTTGAGCGCGCCGGCGTGGTCCGGATTCTTCTCCAGGACCCGCCGCATGTAGCCGAGCGCCTTCTCCACGTCGCCGATCTCGCCGTGGACGACCCCCAGGTTGTAGACGACCTCCTCGTCGTCGGGAGCCGTGGTGGCCAGCCGCTCCAGATAGGCGACGGCGCCCGCGAAGTCACCGGTCCGCGCGCGCAGGCTCGCCACGTAGAGCTCGAGCTGGCGCGAGGGCTCGTGGGCCAGGGCGCGCTCCGCCTCCTGGAGCGCCCGCGGGGCATCTCCGCGCGCCTCCCAGATGGCCGCGAGCTGTGCGCGGGCGTCCGCGTAGCGTTCGTGGCTCGGCGGGATCGGGTCCAGCACCGCCACCGCCCCGTCCAGGTCCCCGGAACGGCGCCGCACCACGCCCAGGAAGTAGGCGATCTCGTGCTGCTCGGGGTTCACCTGGAGGGCCCGCTCGAAGCGCGCTGCGGCGGCGTCGTATCGACGCGCCTCGAGCTCGAGGAAGCCCAGTCGGATCGCCGACCGCAGGTCGTCGGGATGGCGGACGACGACCTCCTCCAGGGTGGCGCGGGCGTCGTCGGCCCGGCCCGCCTCGATCTGGGCCTGGGCGAGCGCCACGAGCGTCGCGTGGTGGTGCGGATTCGCGCGCAGGGCCTCGCGGTGGATCTCGATCTCACCGTCGCGGTCACCCCGCTCGCGACGCGCCCGGGCCAGGGCTCCGTACACCGCCAGGCTGCCCGGATGCGCGGGCAGGGCCGCGCGCAGCGCCGCCTCCGCCTCGCCGGGCCGACCGAGCCGCTCCAGGACTCCCGCCAGGGCGAAGTGACCGCGCAGGTTGTCCGGATCCTGGCGGACCATCCACTCGGCCAGCTCGAGGGCGCGGTCGAACTGGCCGACGTCCCCGTAGACGCTGTAGAGCACGAAGGCGGCGTCCTGGTTGCGCGGCTCGCCGTCCGGGCCGAGCAGCATGCGCTCGGCGCCCGCCACGTCCCGGCGCAGTCTGAACAGGGTGCCGAGGAAGAGGCGGGTGCCCTCGTCCTCGGGATCCAGGACGTGGGCCCGCTCCGCGAAGGCCAGGGCCTCGGCCACCTGGCCCTGACGCGCCAGCAGCTCGGCCACCTTCTTGTGCAGCAGCAGCGAGTCGGGGTCCTTCTCCAGGGCGCGGCGGTAGGCGGAGAGGGCCTCCGCGGGCCGTCCTTCGAGCTCGCTCTCCCGGGCCACCAGGAAGTCGTATTCGGGCGGGGCCTGGGGGCGCGCCGCGGTCCGCTCGCCCCGCTGCGAGATCGGCATGGACGGCATGGCGCAAGCGAGCCCGCCGAGGAGCGCGAGCGCCACGAGGCCACGCAGCCCCGCTCTGGCGCCCCGGACGGTCATGGCGAGAGATAGCCCTTCGCGTCGAGGTAGCCGATCACCTGCGCCACGCTCTCCGCGATGCTCTGGCGATTCGTGTCCAGGACGAGCTCCGGTCGCTCCGGCGGCTCGTAGGGAGCCGAGATCCCGGTGAACTCCGGGATCTCGCCGTTGCGGGCGCGCTGGTACAGGCCCTTGACGTCGCGGGCCTCGCAGGTCTCGAGGCTCGCGTCCACGAAGACCTCCAGGAAGTCGCCGGGGGCGAAGAGCGCCCGCACGGCGTCCCGGTCGGCGCGGTACGGCGAGATGAAGGAGGTGAAGACGACGAGGCCCGCTTCCGTGAAGAGCTTGGCCACCTCTCCCACGCGACGGATGTTCTCGGTACGATCCTCCGGCGAGAAGCCCAGGTTCTTGTTCAAGCCGTGACGAACGTTGTCGCCGTCGAGGACGAAGGCCGCGTGCCCCTGCTCGGTCAAGGAGTGCTCCGCCGCCATGGCGATCGTGGATTTCCCGGACCCCGAAAGACCCGTCAGCCAGACCGTGACCCCCTTCTGGCCGAGGAGCCGCTCGTGCTCCTGGCGGGTCACCTTGCTGGCGTGCCAGGTCAGGTTCGTGCCGCGTCGCCTGGTCAAGTCACACCCCGTCCCGTTCGTCCGTCCAGGTTGTCGCTCGCAGGTTGTTGCTCAGAGTTAGTCGGTCAAAGGTCGTGGCTCGGTGGGTCGGCAGGTCCGGACGACGGGCCCGAGGGACCACGCCCCGGAGGACTCAGGGTAGCGGCACCGGGATGGCTGTCGAGGCAGCTGGCTCAGCGGTGCGCGGCCGATCGGGATGCCCGGCTGCGCAGCGCCCGCACCTCCTCCACCACCCGGCCCGCGGCCCAATCCATCTCCTCCACCGTGTTGGAGCGCCCGAGACCGAAACGCAGCGAGGCTCGCACCAGATCGTCCGGAAGCCCCAGGGCCTTGAGCACGTGGCTCGGCTCCGGGCGGGCCGAGCTGCAGGCCGAGCCGGAGG
>JBFIML010000034.1:0-48865 GCA_041611735.1 Myxococcota bacterium
GCCCCTGCACGACCTGCGTCAACACCGAGGGCACGCCCGCCTCGCGCTGCATGGCCCCGGCTCCGGCGTCGAGTGCGCCGAAGAAGAGCGCCGCCGCCGCCACCCCCAGCGGGTTGAGCCGCGCCAGCAGGGCCACGGCGATGGCGGTGTAACCGTGGCCCGGCGACAGGCCCTCGTAGAGGCGCCCGGTGACGCCTGCCACCTCGAAGGCGCCCGCCAGGCCCGCGATCGCCCCGGCCAGGCTGATCGCCACGAGCCCGGTTCGCTCCGGCGGGATGCCGGCGAAGCGGGCCGCCTCGGGAGCGTGCCCGACCGCCCGCAGGCGGAAGCCGAATGCCGTGCCGAGCACCAGGGCGTGGACCGCCGCCGCCGCGAGGAAGGCAGCCGGCACGCCGGCGTGCAGTCGCCCCCAGGCCGGCAGGCGCGCCGCCGGGGACAGCAGATCGCTCTGCGGGTAGGCCTGGGCCGCTTCCTGGAGCGGACCGTGGACCGCCAGGGCCACGAGCTGCACCGCCACGAAGTTGAGCAGGATGGTGGAGATGACCTCGTTCACCCCGCGTCGGGCCCGGAGCCAGCCGGCCACCGCCCCGAACAGCGCGCCCCCGGCGGCCGCGGCCGCGAGCAGCATCGGAAGCACCAGCAGCGCCGGTGCGTCGGGCAGCAGCCGCGTCGCCACCCCCGTGGCGCCCAGGGCTCCGGCCAGCAGCTGCCCCTCGGCGCCGATGTTCCACACCCCGGCCCGAAACGAGAGCGCCACGGCGAGTCCCGTGAGCAGCAGGGGGGCGGTCTTGAGCAGCGTCGCGGTCCAGGCCTCCGGGCCGCCGAAGGCGCCGCTCACGAGCGCCGCCAGAGCGGGCCCCGGGGCGTGGCCGAGGGCTGCCACCCCGAGGCCTGCCGCGGCGAGGGCGGCCAGGGCCGCTAGCAGGGATCGACGCACGTCGCGGAGCGTGCGGCGGAGGCCTCGGCTCACGCCGCCCGGGTCCCGAGCAGGATCGCCCCGATTGCCGCCCGGTCCGCGCCGGCGGGGACCGGCACCAGCGCCCCGCGCACCAGGGCGAAGCTGCGATCCGCCAGGGCCAGCACCTCGTCGAGCTCCGTGGAGACGAGCAGCACCGCGCTGCCTCGCGCGCGCAACGCGAGCAGACGCTCGTGCACGAAGCGCGTGGCAGCCAGGTCCAGTCCCCGGGTCGGGTTCACGGCCACCAGCACGGGCGGATCCTCGCCGAGCTCGCGGGCCACGGCGACCTTCTGGGCGTTGCCGCCCGACAGGGTGGCGATGTCCGCGTCCGGGTCGGGCGGCTCGACGCCATAGGCCTGGATGGCCTCCCGCGCTGCGGCACGGGCCGCGCCGCGGTCCAGGCGGCCGCGCCGGAAGAAGCGCCGGTCGCCCCAGCTGCGCTTCAGGATCAGGTTCTCCGCCACCGTGAAGCCGGGCACCAGCCCGGCCCGCTCGCGCTCGCCCGAGAGGTGGGCGACGCCAGCCGCCTGGAGCCGACGCGCCTCGGCCGCCACGGGCTGCCCGTCCACCTCCACGTGGCCGGCGCCGGGACGCCGCACGCCGGCCAGCACCTCCTCGAGCTCGCGCTGCCCGTTGCCGTCGATGCCCGCCACGCCCACCAGCTCGCCGCCGCGCACCGACAGCTCGAGCGAGCGCAGCCGGCTCGCCTCGCGGTACCCGGGCGCCGAGAGGCCGCGCAGGGCAAAACGCGGGGCCGGCGAGCGCGCCGGCGCTGGGGGCGGCGCCAGGGGCGGGAGCTCGCGGCCCAGCATGAGGCGCCCCAGGCTGGTCGCATCCGCCGTGCGCGCCTGGAGGGTGGCCTCCAGACGACCGCGGCGCAGGACGCTGATGCGGTCCGCCACGGCGCGGATCTCGTCGAGCTTGTGGGAGATGAACACGACCGCGCGGCCGCCGTCCCGAAGCCGTCGCAGCGCCTGGAAGAGCGCTTCGCTCTCGCCCGGGGTGAGCACCGAGGTGGGCTCGTCGAGGATCAGCAGGCGGGCGCCGCGGTCGAGGGCCCGTAGGATCTCGGCGCGCTGGCGCAATCCCACGGAGAGCACCTCCACGGGCGCGGCCGCCGGCACCTCGAGCCGGTGCCGTTCGGCGAGTGCGGCCACCCGGGCGTGCGCGGCCCGCGGTCGGAAGCGCCAGCCGCCGCGCGGATCGCCGAAGGCCAGGTTCTCGGCCACCGTGAGCGCCGGTACCAGCGTCGAGTGCTGATGCACCATGCCGATGCCGGCACGCTGGGCCGCCGCGGGTCCATAGCCATGCCAGGCGACCGGCTGCCCGCCCAGCTCGAGCCTGCCGGCGTCGGGCCGCACCAGGCCGGCCAGGATGCGCACCAGGGTGGACTTGCCGGCCCCGTTCTCGCCCAGCAGGGCATGGACCTCCCCGGGCCGGACGTCGAAGTGCACGTCGCAAAGCACGGGGCGCTGGGGCAGGAACGCCTTGTGGAGCCCGAGCGCGCGCACGACCGGCGCGTCCGGCACGGCTCAGAACCCGCGCGGGACGGAGAGCGAGCCCTCCCGGATGCGCCGCTCGAGGTCGTCCAGCTCCGCCAGGACGGGGGGCGGGATGCGGTCGCGCAGGCGCGGGTTGACGACGAAGCCGACCACCCCGTCGACGAGGCCGAGGCGCAGGGGCTCGGCCTCGAAGGCGCCTTCGCGCACGCGCCGGGCCACCTCCAGCAGGGCGGCCGGGATGTCCAGCGTCGCCGAGGCCAGCACCACGTCCGGCGCCATCCCGCTCTGGTCGCGGTTGGTCCCGAAGGCGTAGACCCGCGCGCCGCCCCGGGCCCGCTCGGAGACGGCCTGGAACACGCCCCGCCCCGCGGCATCGGCATTGTGCAGGATCCCGTCGGCGCCCTCCTCCATCTGGGCCAGGGCGGCCTCGCGCGCCGCGCCGGTGTCCTCCCAGCTGCCGAGATACGTCTCCAGCACCCGCGCCTGCGGGGCCACGGCGGCGACGCCCGCCCGGAAGGCCAGGAAGGTGCTTCGGATCGAGGGAATCTGGATCCCGCCCACCAGCCCCAGCGTGCCGCTGCGCGACATGCGCGCCGCCAGCACGCCGCACAGGTAGGTGGCCTGCTCGATCTCGAACACGACGGGCGCCAGGTTGTCCGCCAGCGTGCTGCCGGAGGTCGTGACGAAGATCGTGTCCGGGTACTGGGACGCGACGCGGGCGGCGGCCTCCTGGTACTCGAAGCCGTGGCCGAACACCAGATCGAAGCCCCGGCGCGCGTAGTCTCGGAAGCCTTCCTCGAACTCCGCCGGGGTGCGGGTCTCCGCGTGGGAGGTGCGCGCGTCGAGCTCGTGCTCGATGCGCTGCAACCCTTCGAAGGCACCCTGGTTCCAGCCGCCATCAGCGATCGAGCCCGGGGTCAGGAGCGCCACCCGGAATGCCGTGTCGGGCGCGGGGGCCTCCGCTCCACCACAGGCCAGGCCGGCCACCGCCAGCGCGCACAGCCACCGCGCTTGCCGTGCCTGCCTGCCACGCATCGCGCTCGGAGTATGAGAAGGCGCCCGGGGGGCGTCAACGAAGCCGGCGGGGCGGGGCTACGGACGGGCGACGTGCAGGGGCGGCGCAGCCACCTCCTGCACCGTGAACTCCCGGGTGGGGGTGAAGACCTTGAGGGGCACCCAGCCGGCCACCTCCGACATGTGCGGCATGCCCGAGGTCATGGCACCGGTGGGATCGATCACCCAGGGGTCGTCCGGGTCCTCGAACCAGAGCGTCACCATGTGGTGCTGCCCGTCCTCCGGGCGGAAGACGATGGCCCGGTACACCTCGTCGCCGAAGCCGAGGTCGCGCAGCAGGTAGTAGACCAGCAGCTCGAGGCCGTCGCAGTCGTCCCCGTCGGTGGCGAGCGTCTCCTCGAGGGTCGCCCAGTGATCGATGGCCCCATCCGGCCGGTAGTGGAGCTTCGCCTGGTCCTGGATCCAGGCGGCCAGCTCGCGGGCCGCCGCCCGGCGCCGCTCTGCCCGGAAGCCCAGGTACTTGGCGCGCAGGCCGCCCTCGCGGGCCGGCTCGGCGCGGGCCGTCTCGCCGGAGCCCGAAACGGAGGCGAGCGCCCGGGGGCCCTCGCGGCGGGCCAGTCCCTGCTCCCGGCCCTGCCAGCCGTTGATCTTGGACGACCAGGGATCGTCCGCCGCCGGATGCGCGAAGTAGCGATAGCCCGGGGTGCTCGTCACGCCCGGCGGCGGGCCGACGCAGCCGGCGAGGGCAATCGCCGCCAGCGCGCTGGCGGCGACGATGTGGCGCGAGGCTCGGAGCACGGGCCGCCTCCCCGTCCGGAGATCGGCCAAACCGCTCGAAGGGTTTAGCGTAACCCTTTGTCGGATATGGGAAAACTAGAAAAGATGCAGAGTTCCGAGGAGAAGCCGGGGTGGGTTACGGGCTGGCTGCCGGCTCCTTAGGCGGAAGCCGGCGCGCAGCCTCCGCCACGGCCCTCGACGCCTCAGGCCGGCAGGCCGCAGAGCCTCACGCCCACGAAGAGCAGCACGAAGAAGGCGACCATGGCGGGAATGCCGCCCACCACGTACAGGATCGAGGCCAGGTCGGTCCGGCCGTGTTGCTCGTCCACCCCGTGGGCCTCCCGTTCGAAGCAGCGCGGAAGCTAGCGGGGGCCTCGGCGGGCGTCGAGACGAGCGGCCGCCCGGCCCGCTTGCCGAGGCGGGCCGCGGCCCGCAGCATCCCGGGGGTGGAGCGCCGCGCGAGCGAGGATCCGAGCGCGTCGTCACCGGCGCCGCCGGCCGACGCGGCCTCCGAGCCGACGCCGGGCCTGGTGGCCGCCCGGCTGGGCGCGGCCCTCGCGCTCACCGTGGCCGCCGTCGCGGTCCTGCGTCCGTTCCTCGTATCCATCACCTGGGCGGCCATCGTCGCCTACGTGACCTGGCCGCTCTACCGTCGCGTGCGCGCTCGCGTGCGTCATCCGCGGCTCGCGGCGGCGCTCTTCACCGCCGCCATGGCGGTGCTCGCGGGGCTCCCGGTGGCCTGGTTCCTGGTGGCCCTGGCGCGCGAGGCCACGGAGGTGGTGGAGGCCCTGCGGGCGTGGATCGAGCAGGGAGCACCGCTTCCGCCCTGGGTCGCCGAGCGGCCGTGGATCTCGGGGCCGCTGGAGATGGCCCGGACCGCCGTGCCGGAGCCGCTCCCCGTCGCCGAGTGGCTGGTGCGCTACGGCACCCGGCTGTCGTCCAACCTGGTGGACCTGGCCAGCGGCATCGCCCGCAACGTACTGAACTTCGCCATCACCTTCGTGGCGCTGTACGTGCTGTACCTGGACGGCGAGCGCATCCTGGCCACGGTGCGGCGACTTGCCGCGGCCCTCTTCCCGTACGCCCCCGCCCGCTTCGTGGACCGCATCGGGGCCACGGTGCGCGCGGTGGTCTTCGGCCTGCTCGGCACGGGGCTCGTACAGGGCGTGCTGGCGGGCTCGGCCTTTGCGCTGGCGGGCGTGCCCGCGCCGGTCGCCCTCGGCGCCGTGACCGCGCTGCTCTCCTTCGTGCCAGCGGGGCCGACCCTGGTGGGCGCCGGAACCGTGGCATGGCTCCTGCTGGAGCAGCGCGTGGGCGCCGCGCTGGCCGTGGGCGCGTGGATCCTGCTGGTAGTGGCCTCCATGGACAACCTGTTGAGGCCGCTCCTGATCAGCCAGCCCACCCGCATTCCCTTCGTCCTGGTCTTCTTCGGCGTGCTGGGGGGCCTCGCCGCCTTCGGGATGCTCGGCGTCTTCGTGGGGCCGGTGCTGCTGTCGGTGGCCTTCGCGCTGCTGGCGGAGTTCGCCCGGGCACGGCCCGATCCGCGCGACGCCTGACGCTCAGCCGCCCCTCGCGAGCTGCACGACGGGCACGAAGCGGCCGAGATCCACGCTGCCCCGGAGCACGTGGCGGCGCCCCCCGTAGCGGAAGGCGAGCCGGCGCACGTCGAGCCGCAGCGCGTGCAGGGCCAGGTCCAGATCCAGGTCCCGCAGCGTGCCGTCGGGAAGCCGCAGCGACTCGGCGTGGAACGTGCCGCGCTCGACCGCCAGACCCTCCAGACGGCCGCGTTGACGGCTGAGCAGCAGGATCGGGCCTTCCGCCGCCGCGCGCAGGCCGCCCGGAAGGCCCGCTGCGACTCCCGTCTCGATCGGCACGGAACGCCCGGGTTGCGCGAGATCCACCACGCCTGCGCGGGCCGCGAAGCGCAGGCGCCACGCAACCGCCGCCTCCGGGTCCCGGGAGCCCTCCAGATCGAGGCCGAAGGCAACGCCCCCGAGTTCCCCCCGAAGCCCGCGAGCGCGCAGGCGGTGGGGACCCAGCTCGATGTGCCCCGACAGGCGTGCCGTCCCGAAGGGCATCCGCGCGCCTCCCAGGGCCAGATCCTCGAGCTCGAGCTCCAACGTGGGAGTCCTCCCGGCCTGCCCTTCGAGGTCCACGACGCGCACCCGCCCGCCGTGCATGCGCTCCTCGAGCAGGGGACAGAGCGCGGCGAGGGTGGCTGCCGGCACCCAGTCCGTGCGGCCGGTCAAACGCCCGTCCGGCCCGCGCTCGAGTTCGGCCCCGAGCCCCGCCACTTCGATCCGCAGCCCGCTCGCCGCTCCACCGCGCCGGGGCTCCCGGGTCCAGAGCAGGCGCGTGGGCAGCCCGGCCGGCTTGCGCAGCCACTCGTCCACTGCGAGGTGCGTGGCCCCGAGATCCGCCACCCCCACCGCACGAGGCGCCGCGACGCTCCCGCTCAGGGCGAATACCGCACCCACGGGACCCGAGACCAGCAGCCGAGTGGAGCCCTCGGTGGCTGCGGGTCCCGACAGCTGCAGACGGCCGAGGTCCGCCTTCACATGCAGCCAGCCGGCGAGCGGAGCGGGGTCGGCGTCGCTGCGCGGCCGGGAGCCGGCGTCGCGACCCACGAAGACGGTGCCCTCCAGACGCGCGCTCCAGCTTCGCGTGGGCGTGTCGGCCCCGAGGTGCGCCCGGTGGCGAGCGCGGCCGCTTGTGTCGCGTTCCAGATCCCAGTGGCCGGTCACGCGGGCCGGCAGCGAGGCGGTGGCGAGCCGGGCCGCTCCGAGGCCCGCGGCGGGAGCGAGCCAGGGATGCAGATCGAGCAGCGCCACCTCGTCCAGGGAGGCCTTGAGTCGCACGGCCCGTCCCAGGCCCCGCACCCCCCGCAGCTCCAGCCGCCCGCCCACGCGCTGCCTCGCTCGCAGCCGGACGCGGCCGCCCCGCTCGATCGGGACGAGCTCCAGGTCGACGGCGTGGAGCAGCTCGCCGCCCTCCGCCGCGTGCACCCGTCCCCGCCGCAGGCGCAGATCCGGCAGGTGCGCCGCGGCGTTCTCGACCAGGTCCGCCAGGGCGACGAGCAGCGCCACCGGCTCTCCCTGCGGAGTGGTCACCTCGAAGCCGCTCCCGACCAGCACGGGCTCGAGAGCGCCGCGCAGGAGACCGCCCAGACGGGGCCGTAGCACCAGGGAGCGGGCGCGCAGCACCCAGTCCCGGCGGCGCACCTCCACATCCTCGAGGCGCAGGCCCCCCGCCATCAGCGGGTCGATGCGCACGCGTCCCACGCGCAGCGCGTCGACCTCGCCCGCCAGACCCGACAGCGGATCGAGGCCCCAGGCGGCCAGCCGCTGGGGCTCGAGGGAGACGCGGGAGGCGCTGGCCAACGCGACGGCAACGAAGACGGCAGTCAGGAGGAACCATCGCCGGAGGCGAAGGATCCCCGCGGCGAGGCGCACGCGTGGACTCCCCGGTGGGCCGCCCGCAGCCGGGCGGCGATTCGCCCCTCCCCAGGGATGCAATCGGCGAATCGGGCCCGGAGCTGAATGGCTAGTCGCGGGGCGAAACGGACTCGCGCTGGGGAGACGCCGCCGGGGTCGCCGGCTCCAACCGCCACTCCGGTGGCACTCCGGCCAGCTCGGCCTCGATCTCGAGATCGCGCAGCCGCTGCTCGGCCCGCTTCACCTCCCCGCGCTGGCGCCGGATCTCCTGGCGAAGGCGGTAGCTCAGAGGAGCATCCGTGCCTTCGGTGACCCCCGGGGGCGCCAGCAGCCAGGCATCCGACTCCTCGGCCACGCCTTCGAGCTGCTGCTGCGCCTTGGCCAGGGCCGCGCGCGCCTGCTCGAGGGCCCCTCGGGCGTCCCGGAAGCGGGTTCTCCACTCGCCCCGGGTCGATCCGCTGCGGCGTTCGACCCCGTAGTCCAGGGATTCCGGGAGCTGGAGCAGCCGGTCCAGGGAGCCCGCCGGAGGAGCCGGGACCGTCGCCGTCGCGCCGGAGCCCGCCGGCGCCGACGAAGTGCCCGCCTCCTGGTCGGCGCCCGCCTCCCCGCCCGACCCCAGCCACCAGGCCGTGAGGAGCATGCAGACCAGGCGCCGCCCGGAGGCTCGCAGCAGATGGTTTCCCATGAGGCGTCGTATCCCTGGCCGGCGCGTGCGGCCGGATTATAGCCCAGCACAGCGGGCCGGATCCGGGTCAAGCACCGCCTGCGTTGGCCGATACAAAGCGGCGGGTGCGCTCCGGCTGCGGGCCGCACCCGGAGGACGCGCGGCCGATATGGACCGGGAGAAATTCCACCGCCTCCTTCGCCTCGGGCTGGAGAAGGGGGCGTCGGACATCCACTTCCAGGTGGGCTGTCTGCCGCTGTACCGCTTCCACGGGGAGCTGGTCGAGCTGCGCTACAAGGTCCTCGAGCCCAAGGACACCGAGAACATGGCCCGCATGCTCGTCGAAGCGGACCCTCGGGAGCCGGGCCTCGACTTCAACGAGCTCGACCTCGCCTTCGAGCTGCCCGGCGAAGGACGCTTCCGCGTCAACATCGCTCGTCAGCGCCGTTTCTACAACATCGTGCTGCGGGTCATCCCGCTCCAGGTCGGCACCTTCGAGGAGCTGAACCTGCCCGGGGCCCTGCGCGACATCGCCCAGCTGCGGCGGGGTCAGATCCTGGTGACGGGTGCCACGGGCATGGGAAAGTCCACCACCCTCGCCACCATGATCAACGAGATCAACCGCACCCGGAAGTCGAAGATCGTCACCATCGAGGATCCCATCGAGTTCGTGTTCGGCCACCAGAAGAGCATCATTACCCAGCGCGAGATCGGGACGGACACCGCCTCCTTCCCCGAGGCCCTGCGCGCCGCCTTGCGCCAGGACCCGGATGTGATCATGGTGGGCGAGATGCGGGACCTGGAGACCGTGGATACCGCGCTCAAGGCGGCCGAGACCGGACACCTCGTCCTCTCGTCGATCCACACCAACGACGTGGTCTCGACCATCAATCGTCTGGTCTCCTTCTTTCCCACCGAGGAGCAGCCCCAGGTACGGGCACGGCTCGTGGAGAACCTGAAAGCGGTGGTCTCGCTGCGGCTGCTGGCCAACAAGAAGCGCTCGGCCCGGGTTCCGGCCGTCGAGGTGATGCGCAGCACCCGGACCATCCAGGAATGCATCAAGGACCCGGCGCGCACCACCGAGATCACCGAGTTCCTGGCGCGCGGCCGCCCCGAAGGCATGCAGACCTTCGACCAGCACCTCTTCGACCTGGTGCGTGCCAACAAGATCTCGGTAGAGACCGCCCTCTCCGCTGCCACCCACCCGACCGATTTCAAGACCAAGCTCGCGCTGGAGGGCGCCGATCCCGACGAAACGTCGGTGGCCGACCAGCCGCTCGAGAGGCTCGAGGTCGGGCCCGACGAGCGTTTCTAGGCACACCCGTGACGCGGGATCGGGCGCGCACCGGGACGGAGTCCGCACCCATGGCCGCCCCGCTGCCCTACGACCTTCCGACCGCGCTACGCCACGCTAGCGGGCGGGTCGCAGACTGCTCCGGAGGCGCCGTACTGCTGTTCGGCTGCGGAAGCGGGGGCGGAGAACCGCGGCTGCGGGCGGCTGCGGGCGTGTCCTCCCCGGATGCGGCCCGGGCGGCCGCCGCCTCCCTGTCCGAGCCGGTGCGGCAAGCGCTTCGCGACGGCATCGGGGTCGAGCTGGCGCCGATCCCGAGCCTCGGCGCCCGCGGGGTCGCGGGCACGCTGATCGTGCCGCTTCGCCTGGGCGTGCGGGTGCTGGGCGTCCTCGCCATCGGAACGCCCGAGCCCCCCGACGAAGCGGTCCTGCGGGGCGTGGAGATCCTGGCCGACGAGATTTCGTTGCGGCTGGACCACTCCCGACTGTTCGAACAGCAGGTCGGGACGGAGCGAACGGCCGCCGCGGTGGTCCCAGTCCCGGGAAAGGACAAGGAAGAGGAGCTGCTTCGGCTCTCGGAGCGGCTGTTCGCCCAGGACATCGAATTGATGCGGAGTCAGGAGAAGCTCGGCAAGGTCGAGCGGCTCAAGAACGATTTCATCGAGAAGATGTCCCGGGAGCTACGCACGCCGTTGAACGGCATCATCGAAGCGATCATCGCCGTCCTGGCGGGCGAGAACGATGCGCTCTCCGATTCGGCGCGCCAGACGCTTCGCTGCGCCCTGGACGACGGCACCGCCTTCCTGCGTACGCTGCAGAACATCCTGGACCTGTGGCGCATCAAGCAGAACGAGCTTCCCGTGGAGATCCAGGACGTGAACTTCCGCGAGGTGGTCGAGGAGGCCATCTTCAGTGTCCAGGACGTCCTCGATGCCAAGCCGGTGACGATCGAGAAGCGCCTCCACGAGCCGATGCCGAAGATCCGCACCGATCTGGCCAAGATCAACCAGATCCTGTTCCTCCTGCTTGAGAACGCGGTCAAGTTCACCCTCAAGGGTGGCATCACGATCGAAGCCCGCCTCGAGGACGAGCACCTGGTCTGCGAGGTGGCGGACACGGGCATCGGCATCTGCCCGGACGATCAGCAGTTCGTCTTCGACGAGTTCTACCAGGTGGACGACCCGGCCTCGACCCGCTATCGGGGCTCGGGGCTCGGGCTGGCCCTGGTGCGCGACCTGCTCGAACTCCTGGACGGGGAGGTCTCCGTGTCGAGCGAGCCGGGAGTCGGGAGCAGCTTCCACTTCCGGGTTCCCGTCCAGATCGTCGGCTGACCGGAGCCCGGGGCGAGGCTCAGGACTCCTCGGTCTCCTGGGCCGGGAAGTCCGGCCGGATGAACCCGGCGGCGATCTCCCGCAGGGACGTCACCACTTCCTTGTTCTCGGACTGCGGCAGCAGCGCTCGCGCGCCCTTCCTGAGCTGCTTGGTCCGGATCGCAGCCATCAGCACCAGGTGGAAGCGATTCGGGACCTGCTCGATGCAGTCCTCGACCGTGATGCGCGCCATGGAAGGGCCCCCGCGTGGGTGGATCGGGCGACCGGAGGGTAGGAGACCGGCCCCGATGAGGAAACCCCGGCCGGCGTGGCCGCCGGCCGGGGTCCGAAGACCTTCCTCCGGGAAGGTATCGTGCTCGGTTCCTGCTCCCTAGAACATCGGCGGGAGCATGGAGGACTTGGTCGTCCGCCGAGCCTTCCTCCGCCGCGTGGCCTTCTTGCGGCGAGCCTTCTTGCGGCCACCGGCCTTCTTGCGACCGGCCTTCTTCCGCGTGCCCTTGCGGCGGCGCGTGGCCTTCTTGCGGCCGGCCTTCTTGCGGCGGGCCTTCTTGCGGCCAGCCTTCTTGCGGCGGGCCTTCTTGCGACCGGCCTTCTTCCGCGTGCCCTTGCGGCGGCGCGTGGCCTTCTTGCGGGTCGCCTTCTTCCGCGTAGCCTTCTTACGACGAGCTGCCATACCTGGGTTTCCCCCCTGTTTCGTGGTCTCCAGCTCCGCGACCCATGGGGCCTGGAAGCGGGCGGCTCCCAGCCGCTGCTCGCCGGCCCCTGCGTTGCCTCGGGGGCCGCGTCGCTTGCCGCCCCTATCGGAGCCCGCAACCGGCGACTTGAAGGCAAACTGCCTCCGTTCCCGACGCAAACCGCAGCCCTAGAGCCACGTCTTGCGGGTGACGCTACCACCTGGTTTCGGGGGCCGTCAAGGCAGAAGCGCAAAAAAAACAGGCTTGTGGCCCCTGTAGCTGCGGAGGTTCGGACAGCTTGCCTTCCGAAGGGAGGCCCGGAGACGAGCCGGAACGGCCCGGCAACGAGGACGGAACCGCTGGCGCGGCACCGTGGGCGGAAGGCCGTGGACCGGAATGCGTGGCGAGGGATCGGGGCCCTAGCGCTTGCGCTTGTGGCGCTGGCGCCTCAGAAGCTTGCGCTTCTTGTGCTTGCGCATCTTCTTCCGGCGCCACTTGACGACGCTGCCCAAGGCATGGCCCCCGGCTCGAGGAGAAAGGTAGGGATAGGGGTTCGGGCCCGGGGCGTCAACGCCCGGCTCAGGCTGCACCCTCGGCGGCCCGAGCCGGCGCCGCCGGCGCCTCTCCGCGCAGCCGGCCGAGCATCCGATTCAGGGTGTGGCTGCGCGGCAGGAAGCCGAGGACGCGGCGCCGACGGACTCCCAGGCGCCGCAGCTCCTCGAGGATCGGTCCGTGGGTCGGGTCGAGCATGAGGCCGCGTCGGAGATAGCGGATGCCTTCGGTCTTGAAGCCGAAGGCCAGGTGGACCTGCGCGAGGTTGTGATAGACCTCCGGGTTGAAGAACTCCTCCTTGGCCGCTGCGCGGCACAGGTCCAGGGCGCGATCGAAGCGACGTTCCACCAGGGCGAGGCCGAGCCCGTAGAACGAGCGATAGCGGGCGCGGGACGGGTCGAGCTGGTGGGCGGTGCGGAAATGTTCGAAGGCCGCCGCGCGGTCTCCGTTGGCGAGCAGGGACCGGCCCCGCTCGAAGTACTCCTCTGCCGTGAAGCTGCTGCTCATCTCTCCTCCGGGTCCGCCGGCACGCCGATGGGTGACGGGGCTCACGCAACCGGGGGGAAACGGACGCAAACCGTGTGCCGGAACGCTCGGCCGTGCAGATCGGGTGCGCAACCCGGCGGCCGCAAGCCTCTTGGGCCGGCAGGCGCCGGGGCAGCCCCGGCCGCCCGGGGTTACCAGAACGTGCTCGGCGGGTTCGAAAGCGTGCCCGGAGCTCAGTAGCGGTCCAACAGCTCGAGCCGCTCCCCGGCGCGGAACTCCTCCCGCAGCGCTTCGTAGTCCTCGCGCCCGAAGCGGCGGAAGCGCCGGTCTCCACGGCGGCGCCACCACAGCGGCACATCGGGCAGCCGCCGCCGGTCGAAGTGGACCGCCTTGAGGGAGCGCACCAGGATCTTCTGGGTGCGGGTGAAGTCGAAGTCCTCCACGACCCGCACGAAATCGGGCACCCACTTGGGGTCCATGCCGCCGTGGGCGACCTGGCGCTGGCAGAAGTCGTAGAAGCCCTGGGGATCGAAAGCGACCCCGGGACGCAGCTTGAGCGCCACCATGACCAGCTCGTCCGAGACGGCGCAAGGCACCCCGTAGGCGGCCGCCAGCTCCACGTCCGGGTGCTCCTGGACCAGACGGGCCACCTGGGCCGCCGAGAAGTTCTCCCCGTCCTTGCGGATCCAGTCGTCGGTCCGCCCGTCGAAGAAGAGGTAGCGCTTGCCGTCCCGCACCAGGACGTGGCCCAGGTCGCCCGAGTGGTAGATGCCATCCCGGTACTTGGAGGCGTTGGCATCCGGGTTGTCGTAGTAGCCCTGGAAGAGGCTCGTGTCGGGAGCCATCCGGCAGATCTCGCCCACGCATTCCGCGTAGTTGAGGATCCGCCCGTCCGGGCCCAGCCGGGCCGGCGGACACTCCTGGCCGCGCTCGTTCAGGATCTTCACCTGCGGGTCGGGGATCTCCCCCACGCTCCCGCGCGGATCGCCCTTGACTCGCACGGTGCTGATGGCGGCTTCGGTGGAGCCGTACAGCTCGAACATGTCCTCGAGACCCAACCAGCGTACGAAGCGGTCGATGTCCGGCGGCGAGGCTCCGTTGCCCATGGCATAGCGGAAGCGGTTGGCCGGGTTGCGGGCCACCTCCGCCAGGATCCGCTCTTCGTCGCCCCCGTATTGCCGTTCCAGGGCCCCGAGCACGTAGTGGACCGGCTCGCCCACGTAGTTCCACCACGTCACGCCGTAGTGCAGCAGGTCGGGAACGAAGCCGCCGGCGCTGAAGCGCTCGCGGACGGCGAGGCCGGCACAGGCCTCGAGGGCGGGCTGGAAGCCGATGAACAGGGTGTTGGAGTGGAACAGGGGCATGCAGGCATAGCCCACGTCGTCCGGCGTGAGCTCCAGGCGACGCGCGACCACCTTGCCCAGCACGTAGAGCTTCAGATGGTTGTTGTTGATGCCCTTGGGCAGACCCGTGGTGCCGGAGGTGTAGATCACCATCAGGTTCGTGTCCGGTGCCACGTCGACCCGCGGCGGGTCGAGAGATTCACCGGGCTTGGCGATCTCGCTCGCCACGCACTCGGCGAGGTCGCGCTCGGCGAGGTCCGCCTCGCCCTGGGTGCGGAGGACGAGGAGGTTCTCCGGAGGCACGCTCCGCAGCCGGTCGGCGACCCGCTCCACCTCCGGCAGGAGCCGCTCGTCCACCACCAGCAGCCGCGCCCGGGATTGCTCGATCACCCCGGCCAGGGTGTCACCGCGCAGGCCGGTGTTGAGGCCGAAGAGGGAGAGCCCCGCATACCCGCAGGCCCCGTACAGGGCCAGCAGCTCCAGGTGGTTCTCGAGCAGCATGGCCACGTGCCCCGGGTGGCGCTCGTCCACGCGGCCGAGGCGGTGCAGCAGGAAATGGGCCAGGCGCACGGATTCGTCGCGAAAGCGGCGGTACGTCCAGCTGCGATCCCCCTGGCGCAGGAAGACCCGCTCGCCGACCTCCGGGTGCAGCGCTCGCACCTCGATCTGGGCTCCGAGGGTCGGGGGCGCTTCGAACTCCAGGGGGGGCACGCGCAAGCTTCTCCGTCTCGCTGCCGGCGGGCCGGGGCGTCGCCCGTAGCGACACCACCGTGGGCGGCGAGATCGTTCAGTGCTCGATGATCTCGAGGATGTAACGCTTCTTTTCTTTGCCGCTGGCGGCAGCCATGAGCGCGCGGATCGCAGAGGCGTGGGCCCCGCCCTTCCCGATCACCTTGCCGAGGTCTTCCTTCGCCACGCGAAGCTCGAGGACGTGAGCGTGCTCCCCGACCACCTCCTTGATCTGCACCTCGTCCGGCTTGTCGACCAGAGCCCTCACGATCGCCTCGATGAGCTGCTTCATCTGCATCTGCGCCCCTCCCCAGCGCCCGTGCGGGCCGGTCGCGGGGTTGTCCTATCCCCCCCCGGGTTTCGGCCCTGCTTTTCATGGTACCAGCTTCCGGTCCCCGAGCGTGATCCAACGCACGAGACGGGCCTCCTCAGACACGCGCGGGGGGGTGGAAAATCCCCCCGGCGCGCTTCAAGTTTTCCCCGGAGCGCTCCGATGCGGGAAGCGTGTCGGGGGACGCCATCGCCGTGGAGGGGCTCTCCAGGGGGTTCGGGGCCCGGGAAGTCCTCCGGGGGCTCGAGCTGCGAGTTGGCTCGGGAGAGTGGATCGGCCTCGCCGGGGAGAACGGCTCCGGCAAGTCGACCCTGCTGCGAATCCTGGCCGGGCTGCTCGAGCCGGGTCGGGGCCGGGTCCGGGTGGCCGGCCTCTCCCCGGCCGGGGCTCGGGCCGCGGCCCGGGTGGGCTGGTGCGGCGGGGGCGACGGGGGCTTCTCGCGGCGACTTCCGCTGAGAGCCGACCTGGAGCTGCACGGGCGTCTGCTCGGACTCTCGGGTCGCGGCCTGGGTCGGCGGATCGAAGAGCTGGCGGAGCGGCTCGGCTTCGCCTCCCACCTCGGTCTGGCGGCGGAGCGCTGCTCCACGGGCCTGCGCCAGCGTGCGGCCCTGGCCCGCGCCCTGCTCCACGATCCGCCCGTGCTGCTCCTGGACGAGCCCCTGCGCGGCGTGGATCCCGCTTCTGCTCTGGGGCTGGCCGATGAACTGCGCCGCGCCCGGTCTCCCGCGAGCGCGGTCTGGGTGTCGCACTCCCCGGCGGAGTTCGCGCGCGTGGCGGACCGGGTGCTGGAGCTTCGAAGCGGACGCCTGGCGGGGGCGACGCGAGCCCGGGCCGCGTGAGACGCTTCACCCGCCAGATCCTGGCCTTCGGCCGGCGTGACCTCGCCCTGGAACGCAACGCCGCGCCCTCCCTGGCGCTCGGCCTGGGATCGGGCGTGCTGGGACTGCTCGCCTATCACTACGTGGGCCGGCTCGTCTCCGACGCTCCGCCGGCTCCCCTGGCCGGTGGCGGCTACTTCCCGTTCGTGTGCACGGGCCTGATGGTGCAGCTCGTGACGGTTGCGTTCCTCGGCGCCATCGGGGGGGGGCTGGCCCGCGAGGCCGCCGAGGGCACGCTCGAGGCGGCGCTCGCCTCGTCGGCCTCGCCGGCAGCGCTGGTGATCGGACGCAGCCTGATGCCCACGGCCCTGGCGGGCCTCCAGGCTGGCCTGTACGGAACGGTGGGGGCCGTCGCTCTGGGCCTCGACCTCTCGGGCGCGAACCTGCCGGTGGCCGGCCTCGCCCTGGCCACGACGCTGGTCGGATGCGCGCCCTTCGGTCTGCTCGGCGCGGCGGCGTGGCTCGAGGTGCGCCGGCCCGGCCTGGTGACAACGCTGGTGGGCCTGGGCTTCGGGCTCGTGGGCGGGGTCTACTTCCCGCTGGCGTTGCTGCCGGAGCCCGTGGCCCGGGCAGCGGCCTGGATCCCCCTGGCCGCCGGGCTGGAGGCGGTTCGCGCCTCCCTGCTGGAGGGCGCAGGGCTGGTCCAGGTGGCGGCGCCGCTCGGCCGCGCCGCGCTCTCCGCGCTGCTCGGTCTGCCCCTCGGCCTGGCGCTGCTCGGCTGGGGCCTCGCCCGCGCCCGGCGCCGGGGCACGCTGGCCCTCGCGTGAGCCCAGGCGGCTCGGACGCCGCGGCGCAGCGGCGCTGACACCAGCGCGAGCCAGCGGCGCGGGGGAAGGTCCAGGCGTCGCCAGCGGGCTTCCGGAGCGGCGCTGCGCCGGGTCACCGCCACGCCAAGCACCCGCTCGGAACCGACCCAGCCATCGGGACGCGGCCGGCGGTCGCCGCGCAGCAGCCAGCGCTGCCCGCGGGCGCGCACGACCCGATGCAGCACCAGGCGGCTCCCGGCCAGGGCCAGCACCACATCGCCCCGACGGGGTGGCCGCGCCACGAGACACACGCAATCGCCGGGCCGGAGCGCCGGCACCATGGAGTGGCCCCACACCCGGAGCACGAGCGGGCCCGCGCGCAGGGCGCTCCCCAGGGCGTCCAGCGCCGCCGGCTCCGCCAGCGCGGCGGCCGGGTCGAGGCCGCGCGCCTCAGGCGGCGCAGGCCGCGGAGCCCGCATCGGGCAGCCAGACGAAGCGCGCCACCCTGGCGTCCCGGGCGAAGCCGAGCCGCACGATCGGCACGCGCTCGGCCAGCGCCGCCGCCAGGGCGAGGGTACGGCGAGCCGCCGGCGGATCGTGCACCGGGGCGAAGGCGTTGCCGAGCACGGCCGCGGCGGCTGCCGCGCCGCGGAGCGGGCGCGCCACGTTGTCCGGGGCGTGGTGGATGGCATAGATCGCCTCGAGAGGCGCCGAAGCGGCGAGCGAGAGGGGGGCATCCCCATGCCACGGGGTTCCGAAGACGCGGAAGCCGCTCGCGTCGGGACGGATCACCACGCGGTCGTCGGAGAGCACCGCGGCCTCCGCGTGACGCTGCATGAGCCGGGCGAGGGTCGTCTTTCCGGCTCCGGACGGCCCCGTGAAGAGCCGCGCACGGCCCTGGCGCGTCACGCCGCAGGCGTGCACCAGGAGCCCTCCGGCCCGGGCCACGCGGTGCAGGAAGACCACTTCGTCCAGGGGGTAGGCGAGCGGGTAGTGGCATTCGCGCACGTAGAAGGAGTCCGGAGCGAGGGTCACCTCGCCGCGGCGGAAGCCCGCATCGAAGCGGGCCAGGCGCTGGAGGCGGCCCCGGATGCGCAGGACGAACAGCCACTGGCGCCCATGGCGGACCACGTCGAAGATGCCCCCGCCGGAGTCGTAGTGGCGCAGGCCGCCCGGGGGCAGGCGGGGCTCTGCGATCCGCACCCGTACCCGCACGTCCGCCGGTTCCGCAGCCACGGCGAAGCGGCGCAGCGGGCCGTCGGGCCACTGCCAGGGCAGCTCCGGCGGCACCTCCACCGCCAGGCGCAGCCCCGCCACGCCCAGCCCACGCCAGCGCCTGCGGGCCACGGTCTAGGAGCCGATGTTCATGCAGAAGACCGTGGGCTGGCTCGACTGCTGGCAGGAGCCCGCGGCGCCGCCGAAGCCTCCCGTGCCCACGTCCATCTTGCAGTTGTCCGGGAAGCTGGCCATGACGTCCAGCTCCACCAGCCGCACCCGCGGCGCCGCGTAGGGACGGCGCGCCCGCGTCCGCTTGGCCTCGCTCACGTGAGCCCTCCGATGCTGAGCAGTCCGGAGCCCCCGGATCCGCAGCCGCCGCAGCCGCCACTCCCGCACCCGCTGGCCGCCGCGCCCGCCCCCCCGCCGCCGGGTTCCGAGACCGCGTCGGCCAGGGCTCCGGAGTAGGTGCGCTCGCGCACGGCCGAGAGCCGGCACAGGAAGTCCACGTGGGAGTCCTGCCGGCTCGTCTCCCAGAGCGCCACGCCCGGGCAGTTGTGGCAGGAGACGCGGCTCGGGCAGCTGCCGCACTTCGAGGCGTCGTCGCGCCGCAAGGCGAGGATCTTGGGAAACTCCCGCCGGTAGATCTCCTCGAGCGGCTGCTCGCGCAGGCTGTGCCGGAAGTTCTTCACCATCAGGCACACCTGCACGTTCCCGTAGGGGTCCACGTGCAGGGAGTTGCGACCGGCGCCGCAGGAGAAGAGCGCATTCGGGTCCAGGGCCGGCGCGTCGTCCTCGGTCAGATGGCGGCGCCAGGCGCGGTCCTTCTCCGGGTCGGCGGCCTCGAGCGCCACGATCTCCTCGGGCGCCAGCCGCAGCGCGTGGGGGCGGCGGTCGCCCTCCATGGTCGCGAGCAGCACCGGGTCGTAGCGGAAGTCGACGCCCAGGTCCTTGGCCAGCTGCGCGAGCCCCGGGATCTCGTGGGCGTTCTCCCGGGTGGCAGGGCACTTGAGCGCCAGGGGGTGCCCCGCCGCCAGCACGCGCTGGATGCCGGCCAGGCAGCGATCGTAGGAACCCTGCACCGCCACCACCTGCTCGTAGACCTGACGCGTGAGCCCGTAGAGCGAGATCTCCACCAGGTAGGGGGGATAGGCCTCCCACAGCTCGGCGATGCGGTCGTCGATCAGCGTCCCGTTGGTGAAGACGGTGACCAGCATTCCGAGCTCCTTGGCATGGCGGTAGAGCTCGGGAAAGTCCTTGCGCAGCAGGGGGTCTCCCCCCGTCAGCAGCAGGAAGAGGGTTCCAAGCCCGGCGAGCCGGTCGAGCAGGGCCCGGATCTCGTCGCCCGAGAGCTCCTGGCTGCGCTCGCCCGGCGGGCAGTAGCAGTGCGTGCAGTGCAGGTTGCAGCGATAGGTGAGCTCGATGGACGCGGAGACGGGGACCCGCTCTGCGACGATGCGCCGCTTGTAGTCCTTGCTGAGCGCGTCGCTGCGCACGTGCTCGAGATGGGGCATGCGCGCCGCGGCCCGGGCGAAGTTCACGTCCCCACCTCCTCGACGCAGCCGGCCTCGACGAGCTGGGCCAGGAACTCGTCCAGGTCCGCGCGCGCGCGCGCCGGCTCCACCTCGAAGGCCCGCGTCACGGCGCGGACCACGGCGCCCGCGGGCCGGCGCCCATCGAGGCGCTCCCAGACGAAGGTCCCGACCTCGTTCAGGGTGAAGAGACCCATCTCCTGGGCCCGGTGGCGAACCGGCACCAGGATCGTCTCTCCCGCGATGCGCCGGGCCACGATCCCCGGCCGGCGCGCCCAGCTCCGCTCGTCGCTCATCCTGCACCTCCCGGGACCGCGCGCGGGTCCGTGCTCTCCGGCGTCGCTCGCCGGCCGCGGCGCGCCACGCCCCGGGCCACGTACCACGCGTCCCCGGGACGTGCGGCCCAGGCGGCGGTGCGCGCCACGTCCCACCAGCTCTCGCCCAGCAGCAGCTTGGCCAGCCGTGCCGGCCGTCGCGCGTGGGGGCGGGCAAAGGAGACCGCCAGGCTGCGGTGCAGCAGCCGGCGCCGCACGGGCCCCGGGGCCAGCCGCGCCAGCACCTCCTTGGGCACCGGGGTGCGCAGCAGGTCCCGGGCCGCGGCAAGGCCGGCGTAGAGCGGAGCGCGCAACCGCCGCTGCTCCGCCTCCCGCAGCAGCTCGCTCCACTCCAGGGGCTCGCCGACCAGCATGCGGTGCAGGTCCACCAGCCAGATCCAGCGCTCGAACGCATGGCGCGCCCCGTGCACGGCGCCGAACAGGAGGCTTCCCAGCCGGCTCGGGATCCGCGCACCGGGCCGTACGTCGTCGACGCACAGCTCGCGCAGGAAGATCTCTCCGGGCAACGCGAAGCCGCGCATCAGGCTCTCCGGGCCGGCCCAGGCCCAGTGCAGCTCCAGAAACACGTTCACCCCGGCCACGCGGCGGTGGAAGGCCACCTCGTGGCCTCCGGCCAGGGCGGCCGCTCCGCCCGTGGCCGGGGCGAAGCCGAGTCTCGCCAGCGTCTGCATGGCCCGTCCGCGCTCCGCGCGGGCCACGATCAGATCCAGGTCGTCCATGGGTCGGGTGCCCGCATCGGCGTAGAGCGGCGGCGTCCCCTCCAGGAAGGCCCAGCCCTTGAGCGGCGCGGCCGGGATGCCGCGGGCGGCCAGCGCCTCGCGCACCTCGGCACCGGCGGCGGTGGCCACGGCGTTGCGCCGGGCCGTGGCCCGGTGCAGCACCCGGCACAGCTCGCGGAACGAGGCCGGCAGCGGATCCGCGAGGCGCCCCTCGGCGAACGCGGCGTGCAGGAGCGGGGCCACGCGGTGTCGGCGCGCCAGGGCCCCCACCGCCTCTTCCTCGAAGGGGAGCTCGTCGTCGAAGGGATCGCCGGCCCGGGCCGAGCCCAGCGCGGTGCGCAACAGGTGGGCGAGCCAGCGCTCGGCCGGGACGCTATGGCGGGACAGCACGATCAAGGCGTCCTCCACGTCCTCCGGGGAGGAGCGGAGCCGCTCCTCGGGGCTTCTCCCCAGGCGACGCCTCCGTATCGGACCGGAGTCCGGCCGGCTTGAGGCGCGCTTCACCCTCCCGGCCCGGGGCCTTGGCGGCCTCGGCTGCCGCCCCGTGGGAGCGCAGCCCGGCTGCGGGCCGCCGGGCTGCCCCGGCCCGGGCGGGCTGCTAGGCGCTCGGGGCCGCGGAGGGGGCGAGGCGTCCGGTGAGAGGGCTCCGCGCCGGCAGGGCCAGCTCCCGGTAGGCCAGCTCGATGCGCTCGAAGACGGCCCGCTCGTCGAAGCAGGCCTCGGCCCGGGCGCGCGCGGCCACCCCGAGGCTGCGGGCCCGGGGCGGGTCGGCGAACAGGGCGTCGAGGGCCGCCCGCAGGGCGGCGGGGTGGCGCGGCGGCACCAGCAGACCGGTGCGGCGGTGCAGCACCGCCTCCCGGCAGCCGCGGATCGACGTGGCCACCAGCGGGCGCGCCAGGGCGGAGGCCTCCAGCAGCGCGCGCGGAAAGCCCTCCCGGTAGGAAGGCAGCACCACCGCATCCATGGCCGCCACGAAGGGGGCGGGATCCCGCTGCAGCCCCAGCCAACGCACGCCGGGACGGGCGGCGAGCCGCTCGGGAGCCAGGGCGTCTTGCTTGGCGATGCGCTCGTCGGGCCCCACCAGCCAGAGCGCGAGCCCCGGGCGTCCGGCCACGGCGCGCACCAGGTCCTCGACTCCCTTCTCCCGCACCAGACGGCCCACGAACCCGACCACGCGCTCGCCGGCCCGCACGCCGAGCCTGCGTCGCACCGCCGCGCGAGCGTCCGGCCCGAAGCGCAGCGGTGCGAAGCGGGCCAGGTCGACCCCGTTGCCCAGCGGGCGCAGGCGCTCGTCGGGCACGATGCGTCGCCAGCGGGCCGTGCGCACGTCCTCCGCACTCTGGCACAGCACCAGGTCCGCCAGGCGCGCGGAGAGCGCTTCGACGGCACGCCAGCTGCGACGCACCCAGCGTCGCTGTCCCTCGTGCGAGTAGAGGCCGTGCACGGTGGAGACGACGCGCGGCACGCCGGCCAGGCGGGCGGCCAGCGCCCCCAGCGCGTTCACCTTGGGGTTGTGGGTGTGCACCACGTCGTAGCCCTGGCGGCGGAAGAGCCTCACGTAGCGCAGCAGGGTGGCCACGTCGGCCAGGGGCTCGATGCGGCGGGAGTTGGCCACGGCGTGCACGCACCAGCCCTCGGCGCGAAGCTCCTCGACCAGGTCGCCGGGGCCGCACACGATCTCCACGTGGTGCCCGGCGGCGCGCAGGGCACCCAGCTGCCCGCGCAGCAGGAAGGCACAGAAGTAGTCCGTGTTGGCGACGTGGGCGATGCGCATGGTGCCCTCACGCGACGCGGTGCCGGGTGCCCCAGTCGGTCAGCACCACCAGGCTCCAGATCCGCCAGGCGTGGTCGGCCCGGCGGCGGGCGTGCTCCTGCACGAGGCGGCTCACCGCAGCGGAGTCGAGCCATCCCGTGCGCCGCAGCCGTTCGGGGGCCAGCGTGTCCGCCACGAACTCCCCCAGCGCCCCCCGGATCCAGCCGCCGACCGGGGCGTCGAAGCCGGCCTTCGCGCGGCGCCGCACGGCGGCGGGCAGTCGCGGCCCGAAGACGTCGAGCAGCGCCAGCTTGCCGCGCCCGCCGCGCTGCTTGCGGAGCGAGGGGAGCCGCACCGCATGCTCCACCACGCGGTGGTCCAGGAAGGGCACGCGCACCTCGAGGCCGTGAGCCATGCTGCCCCGGTCCACCTTGACCAGCATGTCGTCCGGAAGCCCGAGGCAGAGGTCGACGCGCAGCCGGGCATCCAGGCCGTCGCGGCCGCCGAGCCGCGCACGCAGCTCGCAGAAGTGGGCGAAGCCCGCCTCGCCGTCGCCGTCCAGGCCCGGCACCAGGGCCTGCTTCTCAACGGCCCGGAACAGGCACCCCAGCGCGAAGGCACGCCCCGGTTCGGAGAGGCCTTCCGCCTCCAGCAGCTTGCGCGCGCGTCGGCCCAGCTCCCCGAGGCGGCTGGCCCGGTCCTCCCCGAGCCGACGCAGGAGCGGTCCCACCACCCGCTGGCGCAGCGGGGCCGGGAGACGCTGCCAGCGGGCGAGCCAGTGCTCGGCCCGGTAGCGGCGATAGCCGGCGAAGAGCTCGTCGGCTCCGTCTCCCGCCAGCACGACGGTGACCCGCTCCCGGGCGGCGCGCGCAAGGAGGCTCACGGGCAGCAGGGAAGAGTCCGCCAGCGGCTCGTCGAGGCGGGCCACCAGGGCGGGCGCACTCCGGCGCACCTCGTCGCCACGAATCGCTACCTCGTGGTGGCGCGTGCCCAGGAAGCGCGCCGCCCGGCGGGCGTAGTCTCCCTCGTCGAGGCGCGGGCACTCCGGGAAGCGGGCGGAGAAGGTGTCCAGGGAGCCGCGCTCCCGCACCGCGAGGGCGGTGACCAGGGTCGAGTCGAGGCCGCCCGAGAGGAAGCTTCCCACCGGGACGTCGCTGCGCAGCTGCAGGCGCACCGCATCCACCAGCTTCGCGTACAGGCCCTCGCGCCAGCCCCGGGGCCCTGCCTGCTCCGGAGCAGGCAGCGACCACCAGCGCTCGATGCGTGCCCGGCCGCGCTCCCACACGAGCAGGGTTCCGGGCTGGAGCTTCGCGATGCCCCGGACCAGCGTCCGCGGCGACGGCGCGAAGCCGAAGTCGAGATAGGCGGAGAGCGCAGCCCGGTCGAGATGGCGCTCGGCCCGAGGATCCACGAGCAGCACCGCGAGCTCCGAGGCGAAGGCCATCCCGCGCGGCCCGTTGCGATGGAAGAGGGGCTTCACGCCGAGCCGATCGCGCACCAGGGTGAGGCGTCCGGGCTCGGGCTCCCAGAAGGCGGCGGCGAAGATCCCGTTGGCCTGCCGGAAGGCCTCGGGTCCCTGCGCCTCGAAGAGCTCGAGCAGCACCTCCGTGTCGGTGCGCGTGCGCCAGGGGAAGCCCGCCAGACGGCGGCGCAGCTCCGGGTGGTTGAAGATCTCCCCGTTCAGGACGATCCACGTGCGTCCCGAGCGACTCGCCATGGGCTGGGCGCCCGCGGGCGTGGGATCGAAGACCGCCAGGCGGCGGTGGACGAGGCCCGCCCGCCAGTCGCCCGCCGCAGCGGGCGGCCGCACGATGCCCTCTCCGTCCGGCCCCCGGTGCGCCAGCGCCGCCGCCATGCCGCGCAGCGACGCCTCCTCGACGGCTCCTCGCGCCACGATGCCGGCGATGCCGCACACGGCTCAGCCGACGCCCCACGCCCGCCGCCGCTCGGCCCGGCAGGCGGCCACCCCACGCCACTGGTCGCGAAGCGCCCGGCGCAGATGCGGGCGCCCGAGCGCCTGGAGCAGCTTCGCGCCCTGGAACACGACGAGGCCCGGAAGCTGCGCCACGAACTCCCGGCGCCGAGCGTTGCGCAGGGAGAGCCACAGCCGGTTGCGCACCAGGTGATACTCGACGAACGCCGGCGAGGCGCCCGACCCGCCGCGCTGGTGCTCGGCCTCCGCGTCCGGCACGTAGCGGGTGCGCCAGCCCGCGCGCCGCAGCCGCCAGGCCAGGTCCACGTCCTCGTAGTACATGAAGAAGCGCTCGGCGAAGGGCGCCTCGCCGGGCACGGAGATGCGGCGCAGGGCGGCGGAGCGGTAGAGTGCCGCCGCCCCGCAGGCCCCGAACACGTCCTCCTCCCGGGGGTGGCGCTCCGGGGCGGCCCCGCGGCCACGGTCCAGATAGCGGCCGCGGGCGAGCGAGCACGCGATCCCCGCCGAATCGAGACGCCGGGGCCGACCGGGCGCCAGCAGGCGGCCTCCCGCGGCAGCCAGGCCCGGGTCCCGCTCCAGGGCGCTGGCGAGCCGGCTGAGGAACCCGGGCCGCAGCACCACGTCGGGATTCAGGACCAGGAACCAGCGGCCCCGGGCGCGGGCGAAGTTGCGGTTGTGGGCGGCCGCGTAGCCCACGTTGCGAGCCAGCGCCCTCAGCTCCACGTCCGGATACCGGCGCCGCAGGTGAGCCACAGTGCCATCGTCGGAGGCGTTGTCCACCACCAGGATCTCGCCCACGACGGGCCCCTGCGCGCGCAGCGCCTGCAGACAGTCGTCCAGCCCGGCGCGGCTGCGGTAGGTCACGAGGCTGACGGAGACGGACACGCCGATCCTCCCGGGGCCATCAGCTCCTCGAAGCCCGCCACCATCCGGCCCAGGGTGGCGTCGCAGGCGAGGGCGTCGCGGGCCGCCGCTGACGCGGCCGGGATCCGCTCACCGCGCCGCACG
This sequence comes from Myxococcota bacterium, assembly GCA_041611735.1. Taxonomy (GTDB): domain Bacteria; phylum Myxococcota_A; class UBA9160; order UBA9160; family PR03; genus JBFIML01. The sequence continues at coordinate 25,206 of JBFIML010000034.1, forward strand.
CGAGCGTGCAGCAGCGCCAGGGCGGCCAGCGTCGCCTCCCGATCGCGGGGGTCCGCCACCAGGCCGAGTCCGAAGCGCTGCACCAGACGCGTGAGCGAGCCGGGCGGCGCCAGCGCCAGCACCGGGCGCTCCGCCCCCGCCGCATCGAAGAGCTTGCCGGGCACGGGCTGACCGCCGAGGGGGCCGTCGGCGCCGAGCACGAGCGCCACGTGGGCGGCGCGCAGCACGCGGCCGAGCTCGGCCCGGGGCGCCGGCGGCTCCACGCGCACCCAGCCCGCCAGGCCGGCCCGGCGAACGGCGGCGGCGACGGCGGGCTCCGCGCCCACCAGGCGCACACGCACCTGGGCGGGAACCCGCGCATCGCGCCGGGACCACACGCGCAGGGCATCGATCAGACGCTCCAGCATCCCGCTGCGGTTCAGGAGCAAGGTGCCCGCGTGCACGATCTCGAAGCGCTGCGCCGGGGGCTCCACGTGCCTCCAGGCCGCGAACTCTTCCGGCGCGAAGCCGGTCAGCGCCAGCTCGCTGCGGGCGGCCAGGCCCGGCATGCGTGCGCGGTAGTGCTCGGCGACCGCCTCGGAGGCGAAGAAGACCCGATCGGCCCGGCGCAGCACGCCGGCCTCGAGGCGCCGCTCGAAGGCCTGGCGACGCGCCGGGAGCGCCACGCGCGAGTGATCGCAGGTCCAGCCGTCGCGGAAGTCCGCCACCCAGGGCACGCCGCAGGCTTGCGCCGCCAGCCCGGGGAGGTGGGCCGAGTACGGCGGACAGCTGGTGTAGACGAGGTCCACGCAGCGGGTAGCCGCCAGCGCCGCCGCGACGGGGGCGGCGAGCAGGCTCCAGCCCACGTGCAGGTCCGGGACCAGCCAGCGCGCCAGCCGCCCGGGCGTGCCGGGCGCACAGCCTCCCCTTCCACGCCGCGCGCGTCGGGCGAGCCGACCCCAGTCGGGGTTCAGGAGGCGGATCAAGCGAGTGCCGGCCGCAACCTGCGCCAGGCCCGCCGGGTCCTGGACCCAGGCGGCGTGATCGACGCTGAGCACCACGGGCTGCCAGCCCGCCGCGGCCAGGGCGCGCACCACCTTCACGGTGCGGCTCACGCCGCCGCCGCCCACGGGCGGGAAGTAGTAGGCCACCACCAGGGCGCGTCGGGAGCCTCTCATGTTTCCGCCATCCAGCGCGCCAGGCGTGCCGCGGCCGCGTCGAGACGGAAGCGGCGCTCGACCTCCCTGCGTGCGCGAGTGCCCAGTGCGCGCCGCCGGGCGGGGTCGTCGAGCAGCGCCGCGAGGGCTCCCGCCAGGGCATCGGGGCGACCCGGGGGAACGAGCCATCCGGTGCGGCCGTGCGCGACGGCCTCGCCGATGCCGCCCACGGCCGTGGTCACCACGGGACGCGCCGCCGCCATGGCCTCCAGCAGGGCGACGGGCAGCCCGTCGTGGCAGCGTCCGCCGTCCACCGTCACGCACGGCAGCACGAAGAGCGCCGCGCGGCCCAGGGCGTGCGCCACCTGTTGGCGGCCCACCTCGCCCTCGAACTGCACGTGGTCCCGGAGACCGAGGGCCCGCACGCGTCGCCTCAGGAGCGGCTCGAGCGGCCCGCCGCCGAGCAGGCGCACCCGGAAGCGCTGCCGCCGGGCCGCCAGCTGCGCGGCCGCCTCGAGCAGGACCGGGATGCCCTTCTTGGCCACCAGCCGGGCCACGCAGACGATCTCCGGCGGATCCGCTTCGGGCTCCGCTGCCGGGGCGAAGCAATCCACGTCGACGCCCAGATGGGAGACCCGGATGCGCTGCGCCGCTTCCTCGCCGGCGGCGGCCCGCAGGCGGGCGCTGGTCTCGCGCGAGATGGCGCGCACGAAGGCCGCCTCGGCCACCAGGCGCGGCAGCCAGGGACGCGGGAGCTGCACGTCGTAGGCGTGGCCCGTGAAGCTGAACGGCAGGCCCGCAAGCCGTGCCGCGGCCCAGGCGGTCCAGGCCGGGAAGGTGGCGAAGCTCCCGTGCAGGTGCTGCCAGCCCTCGACGCGGGCACGCTGCGCCAGGTGGGCCGCCAGCAGCACCAGGCGACCCGGCGCGCCCTCGCGTGCCGCCCGCCGCAGGATCGGGAGCAGCCGCGCGGGATGGACGCGTAGATCCCGCCACGCGCTGCGTAGCCAGGCGGCGCGTCCGCGTCCCGGGTAGAGCACCGGGCCGCCGTAGGCCGCTTCCCAGCGCGGAGCGGGGTCCGGGCGGAAGACCGCCGCCACCCGCACGTCGAGGCCGGCCTGGCGCAGGGCGCCCACCTCCTCCGCCACGAACGAGCAGGCGTTCTCCACCAGGACCGCGACCTTCATGCGGGCTGGGCCTCCATGCCGGCTGGGGCGTCCTCGCTGTGCGCCCCACGCCGGCCGCGACGCACGACGATCCCCACCGCGCCGAACAGGAGGAAGAGCACCATCACCTGGGCACGATGCCGGTAGGCGGTGCCCAGGTTCGACTCGACCAGCGCATACGAGACGGTCACGAACAAGAGGAAGGCCAGGATGGGCAGTGACGCGGCCAGTCGCGTACGCAACGCATGCACGATCCCGATGGCGACGAAGGGGATCAATGCGTACCAGGCCAGCATCTCCGGGAGCGTCAGCACCTGGCGTGCGTTCCAGACCTGCCAGGGCGCCGGGGCGAGCAGGAAGTAGGCCAGCCCGAGCGGAAGGAAGCGCAGCGCCTTGGACGGCGAGGACACGTCCGCGTCGCCGTAGTAGGCGGAGCCGCCCAGGGCGAGATCCTGACGCGCCCGGTCCAGGCTCTCGAAGCTCACCTCCTCGGCGAGCTCGCCCACGCTTCCCACCACCGGAGCTCCCAGGGCACCCACGGCGAGCAGGAGCGCCATCCCCAGCGGCGCCTGCGCGCCCCGCAAGCGCGGCAGCAACCAGGCCATGGCGAGGGCGCAGCCGGCCACGAGCAGCAGGTAGGAGCGCAGCTGGCCGATGCCCAGGGCCCCCGCCGCCAGGGCGGAGACGGCTCCCAGGGAGAGTCCGCCCTGGAGCTTCTGCGCACCACGCAGGAGCAGCAGGATCGAGAGCAGAACGCAGGCATCCTTCAGGTTGAGGCTCGACCACAGCACGAGCGACGGCCAGAAGGCGGCGAGTGCAGCCGCCACGCGGGCCGCGCCTGGCCCGGCGACCTCGCGCGCCAGTCCGTGAACGAGCAGCACCGACAGGCCGCCGACGGCCGCGTTCACCAGGGCGGGCACGAGCCCGTGGGGTCCGAACAGCCGGAACAGGAGACCGTTCCAGACGTAGTAGCCCACGGGCGGGTGCAGGGCGGGAAGCGGGCCCTCCCCTTCCCAGTGCCGGGCCAGGGCCGCGCCGAGCAGTTCGTAGCGGCGGTCGTCCAGGGCGAAGAAGCCGTCCGGCACCGCATAGGCCACGACGAGGGCCAGGGCCGCGCGCACCGCCACGGCGCCCAGGAAGAGTCCCAGCAGCACGCGCCGCTCGCGGGAGTCCGAGCGGATCGCCAGCCCGAGCGCCACGGGCAGCGCCACCAGGGCCAACGCCGCCAGGCCTGCGGGCACGGCGGCGGGAACCCGGGCCACCGCCAGGGCCAGGCCCGCGCCGAGGCCCACGCCGACGATCCACTCGCGTCCCGGCGCCCTCGCCTTCACGAGCGTTCCCGCTGCGCACGCTCGACGGGGAGCCGGGCCAGGGCTTCCACGAGCCGAGGGTCCTCCGGCCGGCGCGCCAGTCCGCGCCGCAGGGTGTCCCGGGCCCGGGCCGTGGCCCCCGCGTGCAGCCAGGCCCCGGTGGCCTCGAGCACGAGGTCCACGTCGCCGGGTTCGAGGCGCACGGCCCGGTCGAAGGAGTCCGCCGCCGCCCGGGCGTGTCCGTGGCGGCGCAGCAGGCGGCCCGCCTGCCGCAGCACGACGGCGTCCCGCGGCACGGCGGCCTGCACGAGCTTCGGGTCGTCGGTGGCGCGCAGCAGCGCGAGCAGCGCGACGTCCGACACCCACCACTGCCGTTCCACCGCGGCGCGTACCGCCGAGGCCGCCTCCTCCCGCCGACCCGCTTCGAGCAGCATGCGCGCCCGCACCAGCTCCGGCGCCGCGGAGTTGCGATCCAGATCCCGGGCCCGGGCCACCGCCCGGAGCGCGCTGCCGAGGGCGCCGGCCCGCCACTCGGTGCGGGCCGCCGCCAGGTGCAGGGCCGCCTCGCGCGGGCTCGCCGCCACCGCGCGCGCGCGGGCCGCGCGGGCGCGGACCCGGGCGGCTGCTCCCTCCGCCCCGATCCGATGGGCTTCCTCGGCTGCCTCGCCCACCAGGCCCCAGAGCGCGGCGCGAGCCGGCCGCAGTCGCAGGCCGACGCGTGCCGCACGCTCCGCTGCGGCGAAGTCTCCGCGGGCGAGCGCGAGCTCCGCGCGCCGCTCGGCCGCCAGGGCAGCGGTGCGGGTGCCCGCGAGCACCAGCAGCAGCGCCCCGAGCGCGGCGAGCACGACGCGTGTGGCCGTGGCGTCGCTGCGCGTGGTCGCACCCGACTGGGTGGCCCGCCAGAGCGCGCCCGCCAGGACCGCACCCGCCAGGGCGATGGCCGGTACGTGCAGCGGGAAGTCCACCAGGGCGTGCGCCGCCAGGGCCAGCAGCGCCACGGCCAGGCCCCAGGTGGTGCGCGAGCCCGAGCGGGGAAGGCGCAGCGCGGCACGCCGCGTGGCAGCGCAGATCGTCACCCCGAGCAGGGCCACGAAGGGAATCCCGAGCTCCAGGGCGCCGTGCAGGGGCTCGCTGTGGGCCTGATCCACCCGGTAGGGGATCGTGCCGGGCCGAAGCGCGTGGAAGCCGGGTCCGAAGGCACCGATCCCGACGCCCAGGGGCGCTTGCGCCGGGATCGCGCGGGCCACCGCCCCGTACAACGCCCAGCGCATGCCGGCCGACGACTCCCCTGCAGCGGGGTGCGCCGGGAGCACGTCCGGCAGCAGGGCAGGCAGCAGCGCCAGGGCGACGGCGGCGGCCGCTCCCGCCGCGCCCAGCAGGGGCAGGCTGCGGCGCGGCCCGAGGCGCACCAGGGCGCCAAGCCCCGCCACGGCCACCAGACCCGCGACGACGGCGCCCCGGGAGCGCGTGGCCACGACGCCCGCGATCCCCAGGGTGAGCAGTCCGAACCAGAGCAGCGCAGTCTCGCGCCGGCCGCGGCTCGGGATGCCACCCCGCAGCACGTGCACCAGTGCGATGCCCGTCGGCAGCAGCAGCCAGCCCGCCAGGTGGTTCGGATTTCCGAAGGGACGCACGGCGCGCTCGCCCGGGAGCGCGCTCGCAATGGCCAGGCTCCCCACCGCGGCCCCCAGCGCCGCGAAGCGCATGGCGAAGCGACGCCGCTGGCCCGGGTCGAGCAGCGCGGCCGCCAGCACGAAGACCACTGCCCCCGCCAGCAGCGCGCCGGCGCCATCCAGGGACGGGTCCCGGGAGACGCTCCAGAGCGTGGAGCCCAGGGCGAGACCGCTCCACGCCAGGGCGACGGCCAGGGCGCCGGCCGGCGCGCCGCGCAGCTCCGGACGGCAGGCGGCAGCCAGGGCCAGCGCCGCCGCACCCAGCTGGAGCGTCGCGGCACCCGCCGGGGTGACGCCGCCCTGCCACACGGCCGCCCCCGCCAGCAGCGCGAACAGCAGCGCCGCGAGCCGGTGTCGCACCCTCACGCCTGCTGCCCCCCGGCGGCCGGCTGCGCGCCGCCGCGGGGCAGGCCGTAGCCGTAGTAGCGGTAGAGCCCGGTGCGGTCGTCGCGCGGCGCCTTGTTCAGCACCACGCCGTAGACGCGCGCGCCGGCGCGGTCGAGCTGGCGCACGGCTGCCCGCATGAGCCGGGCGTCGAAGCGGCGTGGCTCGACCACGAACAGGACCCCGTCCGCCAGGCCCGAGAGGAGCGAGGCATCCACCAGGCCGCCCGCCGGAGGCGAGTCCATCAGGACGAAGTCGTAGGTCCCGCGCAGGCCGCTGATGAGCTGGGTGAGACGCGCCGACTCGATCAGCTCCGCCGGACTCGGAGGCAGGGTTCCGCACGGAAGCAGGTCGAGCCCCGCAACCGCCGTGGCGCGCAGCGCGGTCTCCAGGGTCGCGTCGCCGGCCAGCACGTCGGCGAGGCCGGCCGTCTTGGAGAGCGCGAACAGCCGGTGCAGGGAGGGTCTGCGCAGGTCGGTGTCCACCAGCAGCACGCGCCGACCGGCCTGGGCCAGGGACACGGCCAGGTTGGCCAGGATCGTGGACTTGCCCTCCTCGGGACCGGTGCTCGTCACCAGCAGCACGCGGCGCGGTCGGTCCACGTCGCTGAAGCGCACGTTGGTACGCAGGCAGCGGAACGCCTCGGACTCCAGGGATCCGGGCAGGGCGGCCACCAGCGGAGCCGAGCCGCCCCGGCCGTCGAAGACGGTCACGGCACCGAGCGTCGGCAGCCCCAGGGCCCGGCCCACGTCCTCGGCGTTCGCGACGCTGCGGTCCAGGGAATCCAGCAGGAACGCCAGGGCCAGGGCCGCACACAGCCCGAGCACCGCAGCGATGGCCAGGTGCCGCGCCGAGCGCGGCGCGATCGGCGCGGCGGGCGTGCGGGCCCGCTCCAGGATGCGCAGGTCCGCCTGCGTGGCGCCCGCCGAGAGATCGGCCTCCTTCAGCTTCTTGAGCAGGACCTCGTACACCTGGTGATCGAGGTCGGCGTCCCGCTTCAGGATGCGGTACTGGATCAGCTTGCGATGGTCTCCGGCCCGCGCCTGCTGCTCCGAGTGCAGGCGGCCGCGCAGGCTGACCAGCCGGGCCTGAGCGTCCACCACCTTGGGATGGCGCTCCCGATAGCGGCGCAGGAGCTGTGCGATCTCCACCTCCGCCGCCGCGATCTGGGCCCGCAGCCCATCGTCCCGGGCGGGGGCCGCCAGGGAGGCACGCTCCCCCTCGTCGGCGCCCTCGATCTCCTCGGACGCCAGGTAGTCGAGCAGGCGGTTCTCGGAGCTCCGCAAGCGCTCCCGGAGCTGGTCGATCTCGCGGGTGAGCCACTCCACTGAACGCTGCCGCGCCGCGTCCTCCTGCTCGCGGGTGTGATCGATGTACGCCTCGGCGACCGCGTTGGCCACGTCGCGCGCCGCTTCGGGAGTCGCCCCGTGGCCGCTCACCAGCACGATCCGCGTCTCGCGCAGGTGATCGACGACGATGGCCGCCTTGGCGAGCGCGGCCGCGGCAGCGCGCTGGTCCGCATCCGCCTCGGCGTCGATCCAGCCGAGCTGCAGCGCAGCGCGGGCCGCCACGGGCTCGCTGCGCAGCACCTCGAGCTGGGTCTCGAACGATTGCCGCTCGAGCAGGTAGCTCTCCAGGGCGCCGCCCCGATCGGAGAGCACACCCTTGCCGAGCCCCATCCCCACCACGAGCCGGGCGGTGGCCCGGTACACGGGAGGCATCCGCCAGGTCAGGAACGAGGCCACCGCCAGGAAGGCGAGCGCGGTGCCCAGGGCGATCCGCCAACGGCGGCGCAGCACCTGGAGATGATCGATCCAGTGTCGCTCCTCGCTGTTCATCTTCGGGTCGCTCAAGGTCGTTCCACCCCTCCTCAGAAGAAGGATTCCGGTACGACGAGCAGGTCGCCGTCCCGCAGCTCCACGTTCTCCACCCCGTCGCGTCCCCGCACCAGGTCCTGCAGCCGGATCCGCTCCTCCGTGCGAGCCTCGCCCTCGCCCCGCACGAGCCGCGCGCGGTTGCCTGCCGCCCATTCGCTGAAGCCGCCGGCCGCGAGCAGCGCGTCCAGGGCGGTGGACGCCTGGCGCAGCACGTAGGTGCCCGGCCGCACCACCTCCCCCACCACGCGCACGCGCGCTTCGTCCAGGGCGGGGGCTGCGCCGGCCTCGCTGCGACGCGCCACCACCAGCACGTCCCCGGCCTGAACGGGGGGATTCTGGTCCGCCCGCCCTTCGCGCAGCAGCGCAGCGAGATCGATGGCGAGCTGCTCCCGCGGCGCCCGCTCGCCCGGCTGCGGCAGCGTCTCGCCCGGCTTCGGCTCGCCGAAGCGCAGCAGCGTCGCGCGATCGCCCGCATCCGGGCTGGGTCCGCCGCCTGCCAGCAGGAGGTCGAGCAGCCGCATGCCCGGACGCACCGGATGACTGCCCGGCCGCGCCACCGCCCCGAGCAGGGCCGCCTTGTGCCGCGTCGACTCTCGCAGCCGCACCACCACGCGTGCCTCGCGCAGGTAGTCGCGCTCCAGACGCCCGCGGAGCTCCTCGGCCACCTGCTCGCAGCTGCGGCCGGCCGCCGGCACCGCTCCGGCGAGCACGTGCTGCAAGGTCCCGTCGTCGCCCACCCGGACCTCACCGGAGAGGTCCGGCTCCCGCCAGACCTCCACGTGCACGCGGTCCCCGGGACCGATGCGATAGACGTCCCCCGTGGGCTCGGCGACCGCGCTCGTCCCCGCGGCGACCAGCCCGGCCAGGGCCAGCCCGATCCGACTAACGCGCATAGACCAGCCCAAGGGTCACCCGGTTCTGGTGGAAGTCGTCGAGTTCATGGTCTCCCCCGTTGCGCCAGTGCCTCCAGGCCAGGCGCGCCCGCAGGCGCCGGGTGAGCTGCCGGTCCAGGTGCAGACCCAGCGCCACGAAGCGGTTCGAGTCCAGGCCCGGGCCGGAGGCGCGGAAGTGGCTACCCAGCAGCTCGAGGCCCAGGCTCGTGCGCGGTCCCAGCTCGCGGTCCACCCCCAGCTCGGCGCTGGTCTCCACGTACTCCTGGCCCGCCACGTCGGCGGTGAACTGCCGGCCCAGGTTCAGGCTCGCCGACCAGCCTCGCGGTCCGGTCCAGCGCAGCTGCGTGCGCAGGAGCAGCCGGTCCTGGGCGTCGCCCTCGTCGAAGTCGAGACGCCCCCAGCCGACCGCAGCGTCCAGGGAGAGGCGCCGGGTGCCGCGCAGGCGGACGCCGCCGTAGCCGGCCAGCTCGCGGAAGTCCAGGGAGGAGAGCGGGTCGAAGCGACGCTCGCGACCCTCCCCGCGCAGGTAGAAGAGCGCGCGGCGTCCCAGGGCGCGCTGCCACTCCAGATGGGCCCCGAGCTCCTGGTAGTCGCCCTCGACCCTGGCGCTCTCCAGCGACCCGTCGCCGTCCAGGTCCACCTCGCTGACGAAGCCGGGCGTGGTGAAGTGCACCGCCCGGACGCCCAGGTCCAGGGTGTTGCGGCGGCGCAGCTCGCGCTGCCAGCCGAGCTCCGCCTGGGCCCGGTTGGTCTGCACGCGGTTCAACCCGTCGTCCGTGGGACGGCCCAGCTGCAGGGGACGTGGTACGTAGGCGTCGGACAGGCGCAGGTGGAAGCCTCGCCCGAGCTCGAGGTCCGCCGATCCGAGCAGCGTCCAGAACTCGTCATCGAGGACGGCATGGCGCGCGTAGCGACGCAGCTCGCCGGCCAGGTCGAATTCGGTGCGCAGCCGGCTGCGTTGCCAGCCCACCTGGAGGCGCGGCTCCACCCACACGCCCCAATCGCTGCGCTCGTCTTCGCCGCTCGAGAACACGTTGTCGTCGAAGACCCCCGTCACTCCCAGCGAGGGACGCACCGACACGCCTTCGCGCGCGTCCTCGGCCCGGGCCGTGACCCCAGCGAGCGTGGCGAAGGCCAGCGCCAGGCCGAGGCCGGCGCGCCGCAGCCGGCGGCCGCGCGGGGGGCCGGGCGCGCTCACAGCTCCCCCGGCAGCATGGGCGAGAGGGGCCGATCGTACAGGCGCCTCAGCTCGTGCTCGATGCGGACCATCTCGTTGCCGGGCGGAGTGCCGAAGCGGGCCAGGAATCCCGCCACCAGGGTGCGAAACACCGGGCTCTCCAGGTTCGCGCTGGCGGCCGCTTCGTCCACCACGGCGTCCGGAGCGCCCTCGCGCAGGCCGAGCTCGCGAAGCACGCCCAGGTAGGCGGCCTCGTCGGCTCGGCGCCGCACGAGCCGCAGGGCGTCGACGCCGCTTCCGGCGGCCAGGCGCGCTCGCACCACGTGCTCGCCGGCCGGGAGCGGGAGGGTGAGGATCGTCTCCCAGGCGAAGTCCGCCGCGTCGGCGTGGGGCTGGAGGGCCATCCCGTAGCGCCCATCCACCTCCCAGATCTGGCGGGCGGCCCCGTGCACGCGAGCCGCGAGGCCGTACACGCCCGGCTGCTCCAGGACCAGGTGCCACTCGAACTCGGCGGGCTCCGGGCCGGCGACGGCCCAGGCCCCGGCGGAGGCGGGGCGCCCGAGCCGGCGCTGGCTGCGTGCGCCGCCCCGGCTCGCGTCGAAGTGCTCGCCTTCCCGGACCCGCGGCGACCCCTCCTCGGGCAGCCGGTGCTCGAGACCGAACGCTTGGACCAGGGTACGGGCCTTGGCGCCGAAGGTGAGCGCGCGGCCCGCGCTCCATCCTCCCGCCGGTGCGATGCAGAGCGACCGCCAGGCCACCAGCTCGATCTGCTGCACCCGGGCGGCCGGCGAGAGCTCCACCGCCAGCTGGTGGGGCCCCGGGGCCAGGGGCTGCAGGGTCGGAGCCCAGTCCACGCCGAGCGGGCCCGGGTCGAGGACGCCCACCTCGCGGCCGTCGACCCACCAGCGCTGCTGCCCCTGCCCGTGGACCACGAGGGCGTACAGGGCGCTTCCGGGCAGCGACACGGAGATGTGGCGAGGCTCCTCGGACCCGCCGAGGCGCACGTCGTCGACCCGGACCTGCAGGGCCCGCCCCACGGGCACGCGGCGACCTCCGGCGCCGGTGCCGAGCTCGCGGGCATCCGGGCACAGCAGCCCGAACACGTCGCGGGCGTCGTGGTCCGGGTCGAGGGCGCCGTGGAGCCCGAGACCTTCCACCAGCCGCGCGGCCCATTCGGTGTGGGTGACGGCGCGCCGGCTGGCCTGGGGCTCGCGCACGTCCACGGGCGGAAAGGAGAGCGGATCCCCTCGCAGCGAAAGCGGCGCGAGGACCGCCGCCAAGGCCACGGCGGCAGCCAACCAGCGCATCCGGCGGACAGGCAGGCTCGGCAAGACGACTCCCATCCGGGAGCCCGGGAAAACCCCGAGCGGAACCGGCTCTCGCGGTTCCATCGGCGCTGGCAGGTTTTTGCTTTACGGAAGCAGGGTTCTGAGGGCGCCCGCCCGCTTTGCAGTGCGGCTGGAATCCGGTTTTCCATGGAATCCCGAGCCCTTGAAGCGGCGCCCGCGCCTCGGGGAGATCCCGCAGCTGCCGGCAGGCCGCGCCTCGCCCGCCGGCAGCTGCTGTGCGGCGCGCAGGCAGGACGGGTGCAGGCCCGCGGCAGGGGGCACGCAGGCCGCCCCGCTCAAGGGGTCCGGCGCAGGGTCACGATCTGCCAGGGATGCAGCGTGAGCCACACCCCGCCGACGGCGTGTGGGGCGACCGCGACGCGCGGGTCCGGTCGGTCGTCGAGACCGACGGCCTCGAGCCCGCCCGGCAGCGATGCGCCCCAGCGCACGCCCACGCGGCGCGCCTGCTCGGAGAGGTTGCACACGCGAAGCGCAATCCCGCCGTCGGGTCGAGGCTCCACGGCGGAAACGACCACGGCGGGATCGTCCACCTCGACGAGTCGAGCGCCGTCGCGCAGCGGAGCCTCGGACGACCCGGCGCCCGCGAGCGCCAGGGCAGGATCGGCGAAGGCCAGGGCTTCGACCACGTGACGCGGATCGTCGAGCCGGTGCAGGCGCAGCGAGAACTCCGCCTCGTGGATCCCGGGCACCTGGGCGCCCGGCACCGCAAGCGGGGGTCCGGCAGGATTGGGCCGCAGCGTCAGGTCGTCCCGGGACAACCAGCCGACCGCGCGCAGGAGCGTCAGGGCGAGGGAGGTGCTCCCGTCCGACTCCGGTCGCGCCTCCACCTCGGCCACGCCGCGGTTCGCCACCGTGAAGGCGAGACGGCCGTCGTCGAGGCTCGCGAAGCGGCGCTGGGGTCCGCTGCCCACCGGTCGCTCTGCCGGCAACCCGGGACCGAAGGCATCCGGCGGCGGCGCGATGGGACGTTCGACGATCTCGAAGGCGGACTCCACCCGAAGACGCTGCGCCGCGAACGGAGCCCGCGCATGGAGCCGCAGGCGGTGATCGCGCACCGTGTTCTCCACCCGCACCCGAACCTCCAGCCGATCGAGCCCCGCCGCGAGACGCAGCTCCAGGCGTGCGGGCACGATCCGGCGCCGCCGGCTGCGGGCCCGGCGGCTGGCGGCGAGCGCCTCCGGCACCCGGTAGTGGGCGTCGATGAAGATGCAGCCCTCGACGGGCGACTCCCACAGGAGCCCGACCCGCACCCGTCCGGGCCGCTCCACGCAGACGGCGTCGGGCACGGGGTCGAAGTTGTAGGTGTCGCCCCGATCCCCCTCGGAGACCAGGCGCAGCGCATCCGGGATGCGACGCTCCAGCCGGCGCGCCACCAGGGTGACCCGTCCGCTCCGGCTCACTTCCACGCGCCAGCTCTCGTTCTCGAGCGAGACGCTCCCCGAGCGGTCGCGCCGGGCGCGTACCGGATCGTGGGGTGCGGCGGCGCCGGGCGCCACCCGGTAGGCCCGCAACCCGTGGGAGGGAAGCTCGTCCACGAAACGGAGCCGCACGCGCGCCGGCCGCTCGATGCGAAAGGCCACGCGGGAAACGGAAGCGCCCGCCAGCTGGGCGTCGACGGCGCTGCGCGCCGCCGTGGCGTCGAAGCCCGCCACCGGCGCGGGCCCCACGCGGATCACCAGCTCCGGCTGCTCCGGACCGCCCGCCAGGTCGATTCCCGTCACCGGATGGCCGGAGATCTCGCCGCGCGTGGACGCCACGAGCCGCCGCACCCACGCCCGTGGCAGGATGCCCCGGGCCAGGGTCTCGCCAGCCTCGGCCGACTCGGCGTGCACGGCGATGGCGCGGCCCCGGGCGTCGCGCAGGTGGAATTCCGGCAGCCCCCGCGTGGACCCCGTCTCGGGCAGGTCGAGCGCCAGCAGCGCCTCCACCAGAACCAGCCCCCCCGCGTTGGGATTCCAGACCGTGAAGGCGGCGCCGTCCCCGCTGCGGCGTGGCGGCGGGGCCAGGCGGCCGGCAAGCTCGGTCCCGACGCGCTCCAGGTGGGCCGTGGCGATCTCCTCCACGCGCCGGTAGCGCACGTCCATCCCGTCGTGCACCGGGTCGATGGAGCAGCCACACACCGAATCGTGGGGGTGGTTCTCCAGGGCCAGGCCCCAGGCGAACTCGATCCAAGCCGGCCCTGCGTCACCGCCCAGGGCAGCGAGCCAGGCGGCCAGCGGCTCGAGCCAGCGCACGAGCAGACGGTCGTTGCGGAACTCGCTGCGCTTCTGCGGCGCCCGCGCCGACGCGCAGCCCGGAAGCAGCGGCGCGCGCAGGGCGGAGCGCAGCTCGCCCCGGTGCACCGGCAGATCCGGACCGGCCTCGCTGCGAGCCCGGCGCAGGAAGTCGGCCAGGCTGCCGATCTCGCCGGTGGTTTCCGGAAGCAGCGCCAGCGCCGCCTCGAGGGCGGCCGGCAGCCCCAGGCAGGGCACCGCATGATCGGCGCCGTTCAGGATCAGGAGGGTCGGGAGGCGCGAGAAGGGCGCCAGCGCTTCGATCTCCTGGCGCAGCCGCTCGGCCAGCGCCTGCGGCTCCTCCGGCAGGTCCCCACCGTGGGCGTAGCCGCAGGGCAGGTACACCGTGGGCAGCCGCGTTCCGTCGGGCGCCTCCCAGGCGAACAGCGTGGTGGCGACGTTCTCGCCGACGCCCCGCCACAGCACGGCGCCCTCCAGCCCGAAGCCCGCCAGGAGCTGGGGAAGCTGGCCCACGTGCCCGAACGGATCCGGAACGTAGGCGACCGGCAGCCCGCCGCCGAGGGCGCTGGCCCGGCGCCGCCCCTCGCGCAGATTCCGGATCAGGGCCTCGCCGGAAACCAGCCATTGGTCCGGCAGCACGTGCCACGGACCCACGGCCAGGCGTCCCTCGCGCGCCAGCTTCGCCACCCGCTCGCGGGCCTGCGGGCGCACCTCGAAGTAGTCCTCCAGGAGGATGGTCTGCCCATCCAGCAGGAAGTGGCGGAAGGCCGCGTCCGCCTCGAGGCCGTCCAGGAGGACGTCGAGCAGCGCCACCAGCCGGTACCGGAACTGTTCGTGGGTGCGGTACCACTCGCGGTCCCAGTGGGTATGGGGCACGACGACCAGGTGCCAGGGGGGGCCGCCCATGGCGGCCATGCTATCCCCGGCGCCCATCACACGTCGAGCGTGACGTGCACCTCCCAGCCGCCGTCGAGCGCAGCCACGCGCAGCCCATGGGCAGTCACCGCCTTCACGTCGCCCTCGAGTCGGTGGCGCCCGGCGTCCATCGGCTCGCCCACCAGCTCTCCCTCGAGGCGCGCGCGCCCGTCGGCGAGTACCCGCAGGCGCCCGACGCGCAGCAGCAGGCCCTGCGCGTCGCGGCGGAAGACCAGCTCGCTCAGGAAGGCGAGCAGCAGCAGCTCGAGGTCGTCGTCCTCCAGGCGGATCGGCAAAGTGACGCGGCCCTCCACCGCCTCGGGCCGAGCCACGGTGGCAGCGAGCAGCGCCTCGGCGGCGGCGGCGAACGCCTGCTCCAGGGTCTCTCCCCGGGCCACGAAGGAGAGGTCGCTGGTCACGGCGTCCACGAACTCGTAGTGACGCGGGTCCACGCGCGGCCCGCTCAGCCCTTGACGTTGCCGACGGGCTGCAGGTGCACCACGCGCCGGGAGAGCCCCGCGATCTCCGCCGCCTCGGCCACCTCGTCCACGCTCTTGTAGGCGAAGCCCGCTTCCTCGGCGAGGCCGCGCCAGGAGGCGCCCCGCACGTAGATCCCGCGCTCCTGCATGCGCTTCTGGAGCGTCTCGCCACGGATGCGCTTGCGTGCCTGGGTGCGACTCATGGTGCGGCCGCTGCCATGGGCGGTGCTGTAGAAGCTCTGGGCGCCGGTCTCGGCCCCCACCAGCAGATAGGATCCGGTCTCCATGCTGCCGCCGAGGATCACGGGTTGTCCCCAGCGCCGATAGGCCTCGGGCAGCTCCGGATGGCCGGGCGGGAAGGCGCGGGTCGCGCCCTTGCGGTGGACCAGCAGGGTGCGCTCCCGTCCCCCCGTCCGGTGGCTCTCGAGCTTGGCGATGTTGTGCGCCACGTCGTAGATCTGCACCAGACCGAGCTCGTCGGGCTCGCGACCCAGCACGCGGGAGAACACCTCGCGGATGCGGTGCAGGATCACCTGCCGGTTGACGAACGACATGTTCGCGGCGCAGTTCATGGCCTTGAAGTAGCGCTGGCCCTCCTCGGAATGGAACGGGGCGCAGGCCAGCTCCCGGTCGATGACCTCGAGGCCGAACTTCTTCGGCATCGCGCGCAGGAAGACCTGCAGGGAGTCGGTGGCCACCTGGTGGCCGAAGCCACGGCTGCCACAGTGGAACATGATCGCCACCTGGCCCGGCCGGTGGAGGCCGAAGGCCCCCGCCAGCTCCTTGTGGAAGATGCCCCCCTCCGGCACCACCTGGATCTCCAGGTAGTGGTTGCCCGAGCCGAGCGTGCCGATCTGGTTGTAGCCGCGCTCGATGGCCCGTTCGCTCACGCAGTCGGGATCGGCGTCGGGCAGGCAGCCGCCCGCCTCGGTGGCGGCCAGGTCCGCGGGCAGGCCGAGGCCGTTGCGCACGCACCAGCGCGCCCCTTCCCGCAGCACGTCCCGGAACTCGTCGCGATCCACCCGCACGAAGCCCCGGCGTCCGGTTCCCGCCGGCACCCGGTGCGCGAGCGCATCCACCAGGTTGCGCAGGTGCGGTGCGACCTCGTCCCACAGCAGGTTGGTACGCACCAGGCGCATGCCGCAGTTGATGTCGAACCCGATGCCGCCCGGCGAGATCACGCCGTGCCGCGGGTCCATGGCGGCCACGCCCCCGATCGGGAAGCCGTACCCCCAGTGGGCGTCCGGCATGCAGAAGCTGGCCTCCACGATGCCGGGCAGGGTCGCCACGTTGGCGGCCTGCTGGAGCACCTGCTCGTCCATGGACTCGAGCAGGCCCTTGGTGGCGTAGACGCGCACCGGAACCCGCATGCCCGGGCGGTGCTCCGGGCCGAACTCCCAGAGGGCGGGTGCCACGGGGCGCAGGTGTTCGGAGAGCGCCATGGATTCCTCGCGGAGCGCCGCTGCGGCCCATTCCGAGCTTAGGTCCGCACGGGCCTGCTGCGCTAGGCTTTTCCCGAGGAGCTCGCCCATGGACCTCAGCTTCTCTCCCGAGCACCAGCGCTTCCGCGCCGAAGTGCGCGGCTGGCTGGCTGCCCACCTGGAGCGTCCCTGGATCGAGGAGCTGCGCGACCCCGCCAACGGCCCCGACGAGCTGTTCGAGATCCGCCGCCGCTGGCAGGCCCGCCTGCACGCGGCGGGCTACCTGGGCATGGACTGGCCGGAGGCCTGGGGCGGACGGGGCGCCACGGCGGTGGAGAAGGCCATCCTGGCCGAGGAGCTGTTCCGGACCGACGCCCCGCCCATCCCCAACGTGCTGGGCATCTCGCTGCTCGGCCCGGCCCTGATCCACCACGGCAGCGAGGAGCAGCGCCAGCGCTTCCTGCCGAAGATGCTGGCCGCAGAGGAGATCTGGTGCCAGGGCTTCAGCGAGCCCGACGCGGGCAGCGACCTCGCCGCGCTGCGCACTCGCGCGGAGCCGGACGGCGAGCATTTCCGGCTCACCGGCCAGAAGGTCTGGACCACCTTCGGACCCTGGGCGGACTGGATCTTCGCCCTGGCCCGAACGGACCCGAAGGACCGCCACGGCGGGATCACGTTCTTCCTGGTGCCGCTGCACCAGGACGGCATCGAGGTGCGGCCGATCCGCCAGGTCACCGGGGAGGGCGAGTTCGGGGAGGTCTTCTTCGACGGCGCGCTCGCCCGCCGGGAGCACGTGGTCGGCCAGCTCGGCGAGGGCTGGCGCATCGCCATGACGGTGCTCGCCTACGAGCGGGGTGCCATGTCCCTGGCCTACCCCGCCCAGTACGACCGCTACCTGGCGGACCTGGTGGACGGCGTGCGCGCCAACGGCACCTTCGAGCGGCCCGACGTGCGCGAGACGCTTGCGCGTCTGGTGGTGGAGAACGAAGTGCTGCGCGCCAACGGCCTGCGCAACCTGGCCACCCTGGCGAGCGGACGCGCCCCGGGCCCCGAAGCCTCCACCGAGAAGATCTTCTGGTCCGAGTACGCACGCCGCCTGAGCGATGCGGCGTTGGACCTGCTCGGACCGGAGGCCCAGCTGCGTTGCCGCTCGCCCCATGCGCGGCCGCACATGGACTGGGCGTACGAGGCCTTGTGGAGCCGGGCCGGGACCATCTACGCCGGCTCCTCCGAGATCCAACGCAACATCATCGCAAAACGCGTGTTGAAGCTCCCCACCGACTGACGGCCTCCCACGCCAACGGAAGCGCACCCCATGCAATTCGACCTCGACGAGGATCGCGCGCTGCTCAAGAGCTCGACCCGGGAGCTGCTCGACAAGGAGAGCGCACTCTCCGACGCGCGCCGGGTGATGGAGGAGGAGCCCGAGGGCTTTTCGCGCGCCTTCCACGGCCAGCTCGGGCAGCTCGGCTACCTGGGCCTCGCCGTGCCCGAGGCGGAGGGCGGCTCCGGGGCCGGCCCGCTGGGGCTCGTGGCGGTGCTCCACGAGATGGGCCGGGTGGCCCTGCCGGGACCGTACCTGGACCTGGTGTGCGCGGGCGAGGCATTGCGTCGCGCGGAGAACGAGGAAGCCGCCCGTTGGCTGGCGGCGCTGGTGGCCGGGGAGAAGCTGGTGCTGCCGGCCGAGCGGGAGAGCGCCGAGGGCGTGGTGCCCCTCCCGCCCCGGACGCGCTTCGCCCGGGGCCGCGTGAAGGGGCGCAAGAGCTTCGTCCCCTACGGCGCCAGCGCCGACGCCCTGCTGGTCACCTGCGTCGAGGGCCTCGCCCTGGTGCCGCGTCCCGAGGCGGGCTGGTCCAGCAGGCCGCTGGAGACCCTGGACCACGCCCAGCGCTTCGTGGAGATGGAGCTCGACGCCCCGGGCGTGCTGGTGGCGGAGGAGCCGCGCAGCGACGCGGTGCTCGCGGCGGCCTCCCGCCTGGGCTGCCTGGGCGCCGCTGCCCTCTTGCTGGGCCTCGCCGAGCGCTGTCTCGAGCTCAGCGTGGGCTACCTGACAGAGCGCAAGGCGTTCGGCGTCCCGATCGGGAGCCTCCAGGCCCTCCAGCACCGGGCCGCGGACATGCTGCTGCGCGTGGAGAGCACGCGCTCGGCCGTCTACCGGGCCGCCTGGAGCGAGGAGCACGACCCGGATCGGGCCCCGTACCTGGTGGCCGTGGCCAAGGTCTACGCCGGCGAGTCGGCCCGGCTCGTGTGCGGCGAGACGATCCAGCTGTTCGGCGGCGTGGGCTTCACCTGGGAGTACGACCCGCACATCTACTACAAGCGGGTGAAGACGCTGGAGCAGCGCTACGGCCGGACCCGGGACGCCCTCGAGATCGCCCTGGCTCACTCCGGCCTGTGAGCGGTCCGGGCCCCGGCCTCGAGGCGTGCGACGCGCAGGACCGGGTCGGGGCAGGCTGCCTGCTCCGCCAGGCGCAGTCCCCGGGTGACGGGCGGCGCCTCCTCCGCCGCGTCGTGCAGCCAGACGACGGGGCCCGGCGGCAGCGCCCCGGGCCGCGCGAAGAACTCCTCGGTCCAGGTGAGCTCGCGGATTCGCGTGGCGCGCAGCCGATAGGCGAGCTCTCCGGAGATGGGGGCGGGCACGACCAGCGTGGGACGGCCGGGGCCGTCGATCCAGGCGGCCAGACACGCGAGGCCGGCTTGGGCGGTCTGGCGACGCGCCCGCTGCTCCGCCCCGAGCGACGCCAGATGGGTCAGGTTGCCCAGGTAGCCGCCCAGGGCCAGCAGCACGAGCGCGGCGCCGGCGCCTCGCAAGCCCGGCGAGAGGGGCCGGGGCGCGGCGCGCACCAGGGCCCACAGACCCACTGCGGCCAGCAGGGTCCCCAGCACCAGGTCCGGCACGAAGAAGCGATGGAAGACGGAGCGGCCGGTCAGGGCGAGCCCAGCCAGGATCCCGTGATGGCCGGCCAGTGCGAGGACGAGCACCCGGGAGGAGCGCCGGAGGCCGAGAGCCAGCGCCCCCACACCGGCCAGGAGCAGGAGCGCCTCGCTGGCGTGGGTGAGCCACGCCGCGCGCAGCCAGACCAGGGTCTCCAGGACTCCGAAGGGACGCGGGGGACGCGCCCGGTCGTAGCGCTCCGCGGCCGACAGCATGCCGAGCCACTCCCCGTTGGCGACCCGATCGGTCAGGACCCACAGCAGCGCCGCACTCGCCAGCAGGGCGCCCTGGGCCAGGAGCTCGCGCACGCGCCGGCCGGCGGGCGCGAGGCCCGGCTCCGCGGCGCCGAGCAGGGCGGCCAGCAGGGCCCCGTCGGGCCGTGAGAGCGCCACCAGCAGGAGCGCCAGGCGGCGCCCGCGCGTGGACCCCGCGAGGTGCCGCTCCACCCATCCCGTCAGCGCCACGGCGAGGGTCGTCACCGAGTTGAAGGCGAGCCCGTGCTCCAGGACCAGCGGGCTTGCCAGGGCGAGCAAGCCCACGCCGACGGCGGCGGCGCTGGCGCCGGGCAACAGGCACAGCGCGATCCGGGTGGCGAGGGTGGCCAGCAGGCCCAGGTGCAGGGCGCCCAGCACCCGCCAGGCCACCAGGGGGTCGAGTGGCGCAGCGGCGACGCTCCAGGCCAGCCAGATCTCCAGGGGCTTGCTGACCGTCGCGGCGGACACCGGTGCGAGGGCCTGGGCGAGGCGCGACCAGCCGTCGTTGTCCGGCGCGACGCCGAGCCAGCTGCCGACCCCCATGGCCAGCCCGAAGCCCGCGGCGCCGACGGCCAGGGAGACGAGTGCGGGCCGCCCCGCGCTCACGCGCCGCGGTGTCGGGCCACCGCCACCAGCGACGTCCCCGGCCACGGCAGCAGCCCGTCGAGGATGCGCAGGAGCGGCGTTCCCCAGTCCACGGCCTTGAGCTGCAGCTTGCTGAAGTGACGCCGCCCCAGCACCCGGCCGTTCCACCACCAGCCCGGCACGGTGGCGCGGTTGAAGTCGAGCAACGCCTCCATGGCGAAGCCGTTGCGTTCCAGGGCCGCGCCCAGGGACGCGCGCGTATAGCGACGTTCGTGGCCGAGGGCCGCGTCCAGGCTGTTGAAGCGCTCCGGACCCTGGGGCACCAGCAGGATGGCGCGCCCCCCCGGCCGCAGCGCGGCGCGCAGGTTGCGCAGCGCTGCGTCCTCGTCGGGCAGGTGTTCGAGGACGTTCAGGCAGATGACCGTGTCGTAGTCCCCGAGCAGCTTGCAGAAGTCGTCGAATTCGGTCACGTCCACCCGGGCCACGTCCATGTAGGGCTTGCCGCGCGCATGGTTGGCCAGGTAGTCCAGGTAGTGCGGATTCACGTCCGAGACGGTGTAGCGTTCCCGGGGCGTCAGGCTGCGGGTCAAGTTGCCGAGCCCGGCCCCGATCTCCAGCACCCGCTCGCCCACCCACGGCCGGATCGTGTCCGCCATCCAGCGGTTGAAGCGCGGCACCGCCGCCATGGAGGTGAGGATGTTCGAGCCGTACTCGTCCTCGGCGTAGAGGTCGTCGATCACCCCGAAGCGGAGCATCGCGGTCACGGCCCGGATGGCGTCGCGCCAGCCGATCTTCTTGCCCTCTTCGTAGGTGCGTCCCGCATAGCGCACGGGCACCTCGAAGATGCGCGCGCCTCGTTTGGCCAGCTTGAGGGTGAGCTCCGGCTCGATGCGGAAGTCGTCGCTGCGGATCGGGATCGATTGCAGGAGCCGGGTGCGCACCGCCTTGTAGCAGGTCTCCATGTCGGTCAGGTTGAGATCCGTGAATAGATTGCACAGGAAGGTGAGCAGCCGGTTCCCCAGGGTGTGGCGGAAGTAGAGCACGCGCCGGTAGTCGCTCGGCAGGAAGCGCGAGCCGAAGACTGCGTCGGCGCCCTCGGCCACGAAGGGCAGCAACAGGCGCGGGAGGTCGCGCGGGTCGTACTCGAGGTCGGCGTCCTGGACGACGGTGACCCAGCCGCGCGCGCGCGCGACCCCGCTGCGCACCGCGGCGCCCTTGCCACGGTTGCTCGTATGCTTCACCAGGACGATGCGCCGGGGGTCGCTGCGGGCCAGCTCGCGGAGCACCGCGCCGGTCCCGTCCGTGGAGCCGTCGTCCACCAGGACCAGCTCGAGCCGGGCCAGCAGCGGGCTCTCCACCGCCAGCAGGCGCCGCACCGCCTCGGCCACGAGGTGGCGCTCGTTGTAGACGGGCATCACCACGGAGAGGTGGACGGCCATGGTCGATCCTCCGGAGGTCCGCTTGCGGGAAAACCCCGACCCTCTCCGGGATCGGCAGGCCGGGGGCAGCCTTGAGGCCAGGCGGACGCGGGAGCTGGCGAATCGGCCCCGGGCCCCGGGGCCGCATCAGGCCCGTCGGCCCCGCGGGGTCAACTAGAGAAGGCTTCGGATCTGCGGTAGCTTGAGGGACCGAACCATGGGCATGAGGCGAATGGACGGCGACTCGCGGCCCGAGCCGCACCCTAGACGCGAAAGCCCGAGCGGATCCGCCTGAGGCCCCCGCAGGTCCCGGGCGGCGGGACCTGCGGCATGGCGACACCCGAGCTCACCACCCGCATCCTGCGCCGGCTGCTGGCGAGTGGCGCGCTGGCGCGCGCCGAGCGCGTGCTCGCCCGGGTGGAGCCGGCAGACCTCGCTCCGCTGCTGGCCAACCTGACGCCGGACGACGTCCGCACCGTCGTCGAGCTGCTGTTCCGCCAGCGGCGCGCCGCCGTCACGCTCTCCGAGCTGCCCCCGGACATCTTCCGCCAGGTCATCGACGTGCTGTCGGACGAGCGTCTGGGCGCGGTGCTGGCCCGTTTGGAGACCGACGACCTCGTGTGGCTCGTCAACGAACTCCCCGAGGAGCGGCGCGCGAGCATCGTCGCGGCCCTGCCGACGTCCAAGCGCGAGGAGCTGCGCAAGGCGGAGCTCTACCCGCCCTCCAGCGCGGGGCGCGTGATGACCACGAGTTTCGTGGCCCTCGCCGCCAAGATGACCGCCCAGGAGGCCATCGACCATGTCCGCCTGGTGGGCGCCAGCGAGGAAGCCGACGCGATCCTCTACCTGTACGTGGTGGACGACGAGAGCCGCCTGCTCGGGGTGATCCCGATCCGCCGGCTCGTCACCGCCCCGTTCGACCGTCCCTGCGGCGAGCTCATGATCCGGGACCCGGTGAGCGTCCGGGTGGACACGGATCAGGAGGAGGCCGCGGCCATCGTGGCCCGCTACAACCTGCTGGCGGTACCCGTGGTGGACGCCGAGGGCCGGCTGCGTGGCGTGATCACGGTGGACGACGTCATCGACGTGATCACCGAGGAGGCCACCGAGGACATCTACCACCTGGCCGGCCTCTCGGAGGAGGACCGCGTCCTGAGCCCGGTGCACGAGTCGGTGCGCCGACGCCTGCCCTGGATGGTGGTGAACCTCGGCACGGCCTTCCTGGCCGCCTGGGTGGTCGGGCTCTTCGAGCACGCCATCCAGGAGGTGGTGGCTCTGGCGGTGTTCCTGCCGGTGGTGGCCGGCATGGCCGGCAACGGCGGCACCCAGGCCCTGACCGTCATCACTCGCAGCATCGCCCTGGGCGAGATCGAGTTCTCGAGTGGGCTGCGGGCCGTTGCCAAGGAGCTGGCGGTGGGCATCGCCATCGGCGCGGCGACGGGCGTCCTGGCGGCCGGGATCGGCTACCTGTGGGGCGGGAATCCGTACCTCGGCTTCGTGCTCTTCTGCGCCATGGTGATCAGCGTGACCGTGGCCGGCCTGGTGGGGGCCCTCGTGCCGCTCACGCTCAAGGCCCTGCGCCAGGACCCGGCCCTGGGCTCGAGCGTGATCGTCACCACCTTCACCGACTGCTTCGGCTTCCTCTCCTACCTCGGCATCGGCTCCCTGCTCCTCGACCGCCTCTGAGGGGGAGGTTCTCGACGGATTGGCTCTTCCCTCCCCCGGGGCCGGGAAGGGCCCGGAACCCCCTGTGCGCCGCGGAAAAGTCAATTCGTCGAGAACGTCCCCTTCAGGTAGGCGACGATGTCCGCGGACTCGAACAACTCGACCCCCGTGTTCGGATCGGCCAGGAAGGGCACCTGCATGCGTCCCGCGCGGCGCACGAACTCCGCCCGCCGCGGGCTTCCCTTCGCCACGTTGTGGAGCCGGTACGGGAGCTCCAGGGTGCACAGGGTCTCGCGCACGATGCGGCAGTAGGGCGACGCCTCGAAGCTCCACAGCTCGAGCGGCTGCTCGGGCGCTCGGGAAGGCTGCACGCGGGTGCCGCGACCCCCGCGCAGCGCCGAGGCGAGGCTGGCGGTGACGTTGGTCACGGGACCGGCCGCCAGCAGGACCGGCACCCGCCCGTCCCCGTAGCTGGTGAACAGGTAGCGGACGATGTCGTCCGACTCGTAGAGCGCCTTCCCGGTGTTGGGGTCCACCAGGTAGGGGAACTGCTCCCGTCCGCGCTCCCGTACCCAGGGCCGGAAGCGCCGCCCACCCTTCGGACAGGGACGAACGTCCGCGTCCAGGTCCAGGATCGAGAGCGCCTCGCGTACCTTGCGGCAGTACGGACAGCTCTCGAACTCGTACAGCTCCACGGGCCGCCCGGGCCGGCGCCCCAGCCGCCCGACCTGCAACCCCGCCCCCGCCCGGACCACGGTGGCGGCGAAGGAGCTCGCCACGTCGAGGACTCGC
>JBFIML010000035.1:0-47352 GCA_041611735.1 Myxococcota bacterium
CGCGGCATCGTGCGCACGGCGCGGGCGGAGCCCGTCGAGGTGCCCTTCTACGACCGGGTCGCCTCGGCCGCGGAGGCGGTGGCCGCGGTGGAGGAGCGGGCGGGCCCGCGCAGCGCGGCGCTTTACGTTTCCACGCCCTCGAATCCGACGGCCCGCGTCCTGCCCGAGGCGTGGCTCGCCGCCCTGGCGGACTGGGCGCGGCGCCGGAACCTCTGGATCCTCTCCGACGAGGTCTACGAGCAGCTCGTCTACCGGGGGCGGCACGTCTCCATCGGGCGCTTCGCACCGGAGCGGACCCTCACCGCCTTCTCGTTCTCGAAGGCCTGGGCCATGGCCGGTCACCGGGTCGGCTACCTGGTGGGGCCGCCCGCGGTGGTCGCCCAGGTCCACAAGGTCACCACCCACACCGTGTATTCGGCGCCCACCCCCGGTCAGTGGGCGGCGCGTCGCGTGCTGGAAACGGGCGGAGCCTGGCTCGAACGCGCCCGGGAGCTCTACCGCGGGGCCGGGGACGACGCGGCCCGGGCCCTGGGGCTGCCGCCACCGGAGGGCTCGACCTTCCTGTTCCTCGACGTGCGCGATCGTCTGGACGAGCGCGGCACGCCCGGGCTGCTGGAGGACTGCCTCGAGGACGGGGTGCTGCTCGCCCCGGGCGCGTCGAGTGGCGAGGCGTACTCGGGCTTCGTGCGCCTCTCCTACACCGCGTGTCCGCCCGGTGAGACCCGCGAGGCGGTAGTCCGGCTCTCCCGACGCCTGGGCCGCTCCGGCGCGGCGCCTCGGATCGCAGAGAGGCCGGCGTGACGCCGCCTTCGCTTCCTCCCCGAGCGCTGGCAGGACCGCGGCTGTGGACCGACTGCCAGCTGGGCGAGCCGGAGCTGCTGGCGGTGGGCAACGGCCGCGCCGCCGTCTTCTCGTCGCGCTGTCCGGGCAGGGAGGGTGCGAACGAGGACGCCGCGGCGGTGATCCCGTGCGGAAGCGGCCGCGTCGTGCTGGCCGTGGCGGACGGGCTCGGCGGCCATCCGGCGGGCGAGGAGGCCTCGCGGCTCGTTCTCGAGGAGCTGCGCCGCACCCTCGAGACGGCCGCGCAACGCTCCGACGCGGACCTGCGGCCTGCGATCCTGGACGCGATCGAGTCGGCGAACGTGCGGCTCCTCGAGCACGCGAGCGGCGCCGCGACGACGCTCGTGGTGGCGGAGGTCCAGGACGGCGGCCTGCGCCCCTACCACGTGGGCGACTCGTTGATCCTCGTGGTGAGCCAGCGCGGGCGCACGCGGCTCCAGACCGTCTCCCACTCGCCGGTGGGCTACGCGGTGGAGTCCGGCCTGCTCGACGAGCGGGACGCCATGCACCACGAGCACCGGCACCTGATCTCGAACCTGGTGGGCTCCCAGGAGATGCGGATCGAGGTGGGCTCGCCTCTCGTGCTGGCTCCGCGCGACACGGTGCTGCTGGCCACGGACGGCCTGCTGGACAACCTGCACGGCGACGAGATCGTGAACCGGATCCGCAAGGGATCGCTCGAGCGGGCCGCCACCGCGCTGACGGAAGACAGCCTGCGGCGCATGCGGGAGCCCGCTCCGGGCCAGCCCTCGAAGCCGGACGACCTCACCTTCGTGCTGTTCCGGCACTCCGGCTCCGGACGGCGCGGCTAGCGGCGATCCGAGAGGGAAGCGACCCATGGCCGACGTCGAGCGGGTCCGCGATCTCCTGCGCCGCCCGCGGGCGGGCGGGAGCGTGACGGTGCGCGGCTGGCTTAAGACGGCCCGGCACGCCAAGGAGCGTTCCTTCCTGGAGGTCACCGACGGCTCCTGCCTGACGGGCATCCAGGTGGTGGTGGAGCCCGAGCTTCCCAACGACGCCGACGAGCTGCGCAAACTGCGCGCGGGCTGCGCCGTGGAGGCTTGCGGCGAGCTCCGGGAATCGCCGGGGCGAGAGCAGCGCTACGAGCTCCACGCCCCTCGCGTGACGCTCGTCGGCGAGGTGGGGGACGACTACCCGCTCCAGAAGAAGCGCCACTCCTTCGAGTTCCTGCGCAGCATCGGTCACCTGCGGCTGCGCACCAACAGCCTGGGGGCGGTGGCGCGGGTGCGTGACGCCACCGCGCGAGCCATCCGTCGCTTCTTCCACGAGCAGGGCTTCCTCGAGCTGCACGCGCCGGTCATCACCACCTCGGACTGCGAGGGGGCCGGGGAGCTGTTCCGCGTGACGACGCTCTCCCCCGGCGAGGCGGGCGCCGACGCGAGCCGCGACTTCTTCGGGCGCGCCGCCTTCCTCACCGTCTCGGGACAGCTCCAGGCGGAAATCGGGGCCCTCGCCCTCTCGCGCGTCTACACCTTCGGACCCACCTTCCGCGCCGAGAACTCCAACACCAGCCGCCACCTGGCGGAGTTCTGGATGGTGGAGCCGGAGGCCGCCTTCCTGGACCTGGATGGAAACGCCGCCCTGGCGGAGCGCTTCCTCAAGTCGGTGCTGGGTGAGCTGCTCGAGAGCTGCCAGGAGGACCTGCGCTTCTTCCGGGACCGCGTCGATCCGGACGTCCTCGACGTCCTCGAGCACGTGGTACAGAGCCCCTTCGAGCGCCTGACCTACGACCAGGCCATCGAGATCCTGGAGCGCTCCGGTCGCAGCTTCGAGTTCCCGGTGGCGTGGGGCGCCGATCTCCAGAGCGAGCACGAGCGCCATCTGACCGAGACGCACGTGGGCCGTCCCCTGGTGATCACCGACTGGCCGGCCTCACTGAAACCCTTCTACATGTACGAGAACGACGACGGCCGCACCGTGCGCGCCATGGACGTGCTGGTCCCGCGGGTCGGCGAGATCGTGGGCGGCTCGCAGCGCGAGCACCGTCCCGAGCGCCTCGAACGACGCCTGCGCGCGTGCGGCCTGCGCCCGGAGGACTACTGGTGGTATCTGGAGCTGCGGCGGCACGGGTCGGTCCCCCACGCGGGCTTCGGCCTGGGCTTCGAGCGGCTGGTCCAGTTCGCCACCGGCATGGCCAACATCCGGGACGTGATCCCATTCCCGCGCGCGCCGGGGTCCGCCGAGTTCTAGCCCCCTCGAAGCGTCGACTCGAAGGCGAACACGGCCAGCGAACGGGGCCCGTGGGCTCCCAGGACCAGGGTCTGCTCGATGTCGGCGGTCTTGGAGGGCCCGCTCACCCAGGTGAGGCCCGGGGGCGCCAGGGCGCCCTCGGGAAGGGCGCGGAAGGCGGCGTGCAGGTCGGGAACCAGGCCGCGCACGTCCAGCAGCAGCGCCAGATGCTCGGCCAGGAAGAGCAGGGCCCGGTTCGGGACGTCGCGGCCGAGCACGGCCAGCGCGCCGTTCTCCGCCACGCCCAGGCAGCCGACCCCGACCGCCACCTGCACGTCCGCCAGGGCCTGCGGAGCCACCGCTTCGCCAAGGGTCTCCCAGCGCGGATCGCAGAGGCGGCGGGCGGCCGAGGCGGCCGCCACGCGCCGCCCCGCGCCCCGGGTGTCCGCCCAGGCGGCGAGCGCGGCGGGGAGCTCCCGCTCCGGCAGCGGACCGTGGGCCTCGCCCCCGACCGCCGCAAGAATCCGGGCGAAGGCCGGGAAGTCCGTCAGGCCCGGAGCCCCTTCCCAGACGCCGGGATGCGGCACGCGGCGGCCCGCGGCGGCGCGCACCCGCGCCAGCACGGCCTCGCGGTCGCCGCTCACGGGGCCCGTCTGCGTCGCCAGCGGGCGGCGAAGCTCGCACCGGGATGGGGCGGGAGCTCGCGCGCTGCGAGCCAGCCGCCGGCGGGGTTCCCCGGCCAGCGGCGCGCGAGCAACGGCCAGGCGAGGCGCAGCAGCCGCCCGCTGGCCCGGTACAGGGTGGGACGCGCCAGCAGCGCGGCGGCCAGGCGCGCGGCCCAGCGCAGGCGCGCGGGTGCGGCCGGCACCTCCCGTCGCCAGGCCAGGAGCTGGCCGTGCAGGTCGATCCCCACCGGGCATACCGCGCTGCAGCTTCCGCACAGGGAAGAGGCCAGCGGCAGTGTGCGGACCGCTGGGTCCGCGGTCAGCGCCGGCGCCAGCACGGCCCCGATCGGGCCGGCCACGGACGTGCCGTAGGCGTGCCCCCCGGCACGCCGATAGACGGGGCAGGTGTTCAGGCAGGCGCCGCAGCGGATGCAGGCCAGCGCATCCCGATGCGTCGGGCTCGCCAGCAGCCGCGTGCGCCCATTGTCGACGATCACCACGTGCAGCTCGCCACCGGGTCGAGGGCCCGTCACCAGCGTGGTGTAGGCGGTGATCGGCTGGCCGGTGGCGCTCCGCGCCAGCAGGCGCAGGAAGAGCGCCAGGTCGTCGAGATCCGGGACCAGCTTCTCGATGCCCATGCAGGCCACGTGCAGCCCGGGCAGGGTCATCCCGAGATCGGCGTTGCCCTCGTTGGTGCAGACGACGAGGCTGCCGGTCTCCGCCACGGCGAAGTTCACGCCGCTGATGGCCGCCTGGGCGGCGAGGAAGCGCGGCCGCAGGTCCCGGCGCGCGTGCTCCGTGAGCCGCACCGGGTCCGACTCGCCGGCGGGCGTGCCCAGATGGCGATGGAAGAGCTCCCCGATCTCGCCACGGCGGCGGTGGATCGCGGGCACCACGATGTGGGAGGGCGGCTCCCGGCGCAGCTGCACGATGCGCTCGCCCAGATCCGTGTCCACCACCTCGATGCCACGCGCCTCCAGGTGCGGGTTGAGGCCGCACTCCTCGGTGAGCATGGACTTGCTCTTCACCACCCGGCGCGCGCCGCGTTCGAGCAGCAGCTCCTCGACGATCCGGTTGTGGGCGGCCGCGTCCCCGGCGAAGTGCACCACCGCCCCGGCGGCGCGCGCCCGGGCCTCGAAGCGCTCCAGGTAGAGGTCGAGGTGGTCGAGGACGTGGCGCTTGACCGCCGCCGCGCGCTGCCGCAGGGCCTCGAACTCCGGCAGGGCGGCCACGGCGGCATCCCGGCGCCGGCGCAGATCGAAGACCGCGGCGTCGTGACGCGCCACCGCCCGGTCGTCGGGCAGGTTCACGCGGGCGCGGGCGTCGAGGGGAAGCCTCACGGGCCCTCCCGGGCGGCCAGGATCTCCGCCAGGTGGATGGGCGCGGGGCCCGCACCGAGGCGGCGCCGGATCCCGTCCAGGTGCAGCAGGCAGCCCGCGTCGGTGGCGGTCACCCAGGCTGCGCCGGTCTCGGCCAGGGCCCGCACCCCGTCCCGGCCCATGCGCCCCGACACCACCGGGAACTCCACCGAGAAGGCGCCCCCGAAGCCGCAGCACTCGTCGCGCCGACTCGGGAACACGAGCTCGAGCCCGGAGACCGCGCGCAGCAGCTGCTCGGTCGGGCCGGGGGTCGCCCCCACCCGCTCGCTCGGCGACCCCAGGCCGAGCTCGCGCAGCCCGTGACAGCTCGGCAGCAACGCCACGCGGTGCGGGAAGCGGGCTCCCACGTCCACGCGGCCGAGCCGGCGCACCAGGAACTCGCCCAGCTCGAAGGTGCGCTCGCGCACGCGGAGGCCCTCGGGCCCGAGCCCGACGCCGATTTCCCCGTAGTGACGCCGCACCGTCGCCACGCAGCTCGCCGAGGGGCACACGACCGCCTCGAAGCGAGCGAAGCGCTCCAGGTGCGCACACGCCAGGCGCTTCGCCTCCCGGGCGGCGCCCGAGTTCAGGAAGGGCTGGCCGCAGCAGGTCTGGCGCGGCTCCCAGACCACCCGGCACCCCACCCGCTCGAGCACCTCGGCCGCGGCCAGCCCGACACCCGGCGCGAGCTGATCCACGTAGCAGGGTACGAAGAGACCGACTTCCACGATCACTCCGTGCCGGGACGGTACTCGCGCTCCAGGTGGAGGCGGATCTCGGCCTCGTCGAGCCAGACCGGCTTGAGCTGCCGGGCGGCGAAGAGCGGCGCCTGGTCGGCGTGGTGGGGCGAGTCGGGCCGGGAGGTGGCGCTGCCGTAGACGTGCACGCTCCAGGAGCGCACGCCCTCGGGACCCCACTCGGCCACCAGCACGTAGGAGTCACCCGCCCAGCCCACCAGACGCCCGCGCTCGGGGCGCCCGTATACGGCGTGGAGCACGTCGGGCCCTCCGCCGAGCGCCAGGTCCAGCTCTCCCCGCACCAGCCGGTTCACCTGGCCCCAGGGCACGTCGATGCGGCCCCACGCGCGGGTCAGCCGGCGCGCCTCGGCGATGAAGCTGTCCCGAAGGTCCGGCGGCTCCTCCCCGAGCGCCTCGGCCAGCACCCGCGGCCCCAGGCTCCCCACGGCGATGGCGGCGCCGCGGTTGCCCGGGTCCGTGCGCAGGTCCCAGTCGCGCAGCACCGCACGCGCCTGGCGGACGGCCGGCTCGTCCGGGAGCTCGGCCGCCAGGATCTCCCGCACCCAGCCGGCGACCCGGGAGCGGGGCGAGTAGGCGAGGTCGTACTTGTAGGCCAGGAACTCCTCGCGGGTGATCGACGTGTCCGCGCCGAACAGCTCGTGGGCCCGCAGGGCCCGGTTCGTCATGTGGCGTTCGATGCCGAGGCTCTCCGGATACGCTTCGGGACGCGGGTTGCCCGCTCCCACGGTGCTGCGGAAGGGATCGCTGTTGCAGTTCTGGAGGAAGCCGGAGGGCGGGTTCGACACCTGCGGCAGGCGATCCCACTCCCAGTACCCGGTCCAGAGCGTTTCCGAGGTGTCGCCGGGCACGACGCCCCGCCAGTCGTAGCCCTCGGCGCGGCGCGGAATCAGGCCGTTGTAGACGTAGAGGATGTTGCCCCGCTCGTCCGCATACACGAAGTTGAACATGGGCATGGCGGCGAGACGCATGGCGTCGCGCCACTCGTCCAGGCTACGCGCCTTGTTCAGGCGGTACCACTGCTCCACGTGGCGCACGTCGCCGGCGCCCGCATGGCGGACGGCGTAGGTCCCGGTCGGCGTGCGCAGGACCGGCCCGTGCACCGACGCGAGCAGCTCCCGCGAGACGGTCCACCTCAGGGGCCCGAGGAGCTTGACGCCGATCCCGACGTGCCGGCGCTCGAGCTCCCGCCAGGCCCCGTCGAAGCGGTAGCGGTCCGGGTGCTCGGGATCCGTCTCCAGCCGGTAGACGTCCACCAGGTCGGGCCGGTTCACCGTGGAGGCCCAACCCAGGTGCCGGTTGTGTCCGTGCAGGATCACGGGCGCGCCCGGGAAGGTGCTGCCCACCATGTCCCAGCCCTGCTCGCTGTGGAGATGGGCCTCGTACCAGGCCACCGGGCCGTCCCAGGGCTGGTGCGAGTTCACCGCCAGGCGGGTGCGGCCGTCCGCCGAGCGCGACGGCGCCACTGCGAAGGCGTTCGAGCCGTCCGTGGGGACGGCGGCTCGCACGGCCTCGGGGCGGCCGTCCAGGAGTTCGCGCAGAACCCGGTCCAGGCGGAAGAAGAGCGGGATCTTGTGCACGAAGCCGGCCACCACGTCCTGCCCCGTGAAGGGGAGGACGTCGGACGCCGTCTCTTCCGGATGATGGCGCGCGTAGAGATTCAAGCCCTCCGCGTAGGCCTCCACCAGGGCACGCGTCGCCGGCGAGAGGTCCAGGGCGTAGCGCTCCGCCACGGTTTCGTGCACCCGCAGCAGCGCGACCAGGTAGTCGTTTGCCGCGCCGCGCCGTCCCACGCGCCGGGCCAGCACGCCGCGCGCCGCGAGCAGCGAGGTCTGGATGGTGGCGAAGTCGTCCTCGGCGTGGGCCCAGGCGAGTCCGAAGGCCACGTCCGCATCGGTCTCGCCGAAGACGTGCGGAACGCCCCAGCTGTCGCGCAGGATCCGGACGCTTCGTTCGGGTTCCGCACGGTCGCGACCCGCGTGAGGCGGGGGCGCCGTACAGCCCACCGCCAGGACGAAGGAGACGAGGCCGAAGCGGGCAGCGGCGCGGGGCATGGCCGGCTAGGGTGGGGCATGGACGCTGCGCCGCAAGTCGGCGCGCCGCGGCCCTGGGCGCCGCCGCCTTCGCGTGCTACCCGAGGCGGCGGCGCGCGCGACGCCGCCGATCCCGCCGCGCCAGGAGCGCACGATCCGATGGGCCACCGCCGAACGTCTCGCGCACGGCGTGCTCCGCCTGGGCTGCTGCTCCTCGTGCTGGCGCTGCAGGCGCTACCGGTCGGGGCCCAGGAAGCCGCCGCGCCCGGGTCCCGGGCCCCTGAGGCCCCCGCCGCCAGCTCCCCGGCGCCTGGCGCCCTGGCGGCCAGGCGCGCCGCGCTGACCGCGGAGATTGCCGAGGTGCGCCAGCGCCTGGAGGCCCTGTCCCCTTCCAGCCCCGACGCCGCTGCCGCCCTCGGCAGCGAGCTCGACCTGCTCGAGCAGATCGACCACGCCCAGGCCCGGCAGATGGAGGCGTTGCGCCGGGCCGGGCAGCTGACGGAGGCGGAGGCGGAGCTCGAGCTCAAGGTGGCGGCGGGCGCATCGAGCCCGCTGGCCGACCCGCCGCCCTACCCGCTGGCCCTGGCCGACGCCGTCGCCTCCGCCCTGCGCGGGCAGGCGGAGCGACGCGCCAAGATCCAGGCCGCCGTGGGCGCGGCGGAGAAGGCGATCCTCGACACCCGCCGGCGGTTGGAGGCGGGCGAGAGCAAGCGACGTCTGGCCAAGGAGGCCGCCGCCCGTGCGGGCTCCACGGCCGAGGCGGCCGGGCGGGCGCGCTCCCTGCGTCTGGCGGAGCTGGAGAGCCGTCTGGCCACGGCGCGTCACGAGCTGGCCGAGGTCGAGCTCGCCAACCTGAAGAGCGAGCTCGCCCTGCAGAAGCAGAGCGAGGAGTTCGCGGCCCGCACGCTGCGCTGGATCGAGTCGAACCTGCAGCTCGACCGCGACGAGCTGCAGCAGCGGCTCGCCGAGCTGGAGAAGCGCGAGTTCGACCTGCGACGTGCCATCGACGCCGCCGGCCTGGAGCTTGCTTCGACGGAGCGCCGCTTCGATGCGGTCCAGCAACGCGCGGACGCCACGGTGCGTCCCGGTCCGGAGCTGCTCGCGGAGCTCGAGGCGCGTCGGCTGGCCCGCAGCGTGGCCCAGCGGCGCGTGGCGCTGCGGAACGAGCAGCTCCAGCGCCTGGCGGCCGAGCGGGCCCTGTGGCAGCGACGCTACGACGCCCTGGCCGGGACGGTCCCCAAGGCGCAGCTCCGCACCTGGGAGGAGGAGATCCGCAGCTCCCTGGAGGACCTGGGGCGGCAGCGCCTGCTGGCCGAGGCGCGCCTGGCGGAGCTGCGCGGGGAGCGCGTCGGGGCGCGCGAGCGCGCGGCCGCGGCCCGGCCGGACGAGGCGCGCTGGATCCGGGAGCAGGAGCAGGAGCTCGCCGCGCTGGTCGGCCTCTACGAGGCCGACCTGGCCAGCCTCTCCGAACGTCGGGCCGGCGCCGAGCGCACCCTGGGCGTGATCCGGGACCGCGTCGGCACCTCCTCCCTGTCCGACCGCCTGAGCCAGGCCGGGGAGCGCGTCGTCGGCGTCTGGCGCACGGAGCTGCTGGCGGTGGACGACCGCCCCATCACGGTCGGAAAGATCGTGACCGCCCTCCTGCTCTTCGCAACCGGCATCGTCTTCTCGCGGGTGGTCTCCCGGGCCCTGGCAGGCCTGCTCTCCCGTCGCTTCGCCATGGACGAGGGCGCCATGGCCGCCCTCCAGGGGCTCAGCTTCTACGTGCTGCTGGTGCTCTTCTTCCTGTTCGCGTTGCGCACGGTGAACATCCCCCTGACCGCCTTCACGGTGCTCGGGGGCGCGCTGGCCATCGGCGTGGGCTTCGGCAGCCAGAACATCGTCAACAACTTCATCAGCGGCCTGATCCTGATGGTGGAGCGCCCGATCAAGGTGGGAGACATCGTGGAGATCGAGGGCGTGCAGGGTCGCGTCGAGCGCATCGGTCCCCGCAGCACCCGGGTGCGACGCTTCGACAACATCCACATCATCGTGCCGAACAGCGCCTTCCTGGAGCGGAACGTGGTCAACTGGACGCTCTCGGACGACGTGATCCGCACCGAGCTCACGGTGGGCGTCGCCTACGGGTCGCCCACCCGCGAGGTGCAGCGTCTGGTCCGCAAGGTGCTGGGAGAGCACGAGGTGATCCTGAAGCACCCGGAGCCGGACGTCTTCTTCGTGGACTTCGGGGAGAGCTCCCTGAACTTCCGCTGCTTCTTCTGGCTGCGGGTGCGGAGCCCCGCCGACCGCCGTCGCGTCGAGAGCGACGTGCGCTACCGAATCGACGACCTCTTCCGGGAGCACGGCATCACGATCGCGTTTCCGCAGCGCGACGTGCACTTCGACGCAGACAAGCCGATCGCGGTGCGCCTGCTCGACTCCCGCGCCGGCGAGGGGGAGGCCTCGTGAGCGAGCCGCCGAGCCGGGGCGCGGGCCGCGCCCGGGCGCGCCGCTGGGGCCAACGACTGGCTCGGACCCCGGTGGCGGTGCCGGTGGGGGCCCTGCGCTTCGCCGGCGGCCGCGCCCGGGACCTGTTCCGGCATGCCCCGCTCCCGCCCGGGGCGCGCCCGGGCACGCTCGCCATCCCGGCGGACGCGCCGCCCCCGCGCCTGCACGCCTTCGTCTACGGGCCGGGGCGCTGCGAAGAGCACGAGGTACCCGACGCCGCAGCGCTCGCCGCGCTTCGGGACGAGGACGCGGTCACCTGGATCGACGTACAGGGTTTCGGCAACCGGGCTGCCATCGACAAGATCCGCGAGACCTTCGACATCCATCCGCTCGCCATGGCGGACGTGGTGAACGTGCCACAGCGCTCCAAGGTGGAGGACTACGGGGACCGTCACCTGATCGTGACGCGCATGGCGCGGCTCGGGGCGGAGGGAGAGCTCACGCTCGAGCAGGTGAGCTTCGTGCTGGGACCGGGCTGGCTGCTCACCTTCCAGGAGCGCACCGGGGACGTCTTCGATCCGGTTCGCGAGCGGCTGCGGACGGGCGTGGGCCTGCTGCGCCAGTCCGGCCCGGACTACCTCGCCTACGCCCTGATCGACGCGCTGGTGGACGGCTACTTCCCGGTGGCGGAGGCGTTGGGCGAGGGGCTCGAGGGGCTCGAGGAAGAGGTCATGGGGCGGCCGAGCCGAGCCACCCTGGCCCGCATCCACCGCGTGCGACGCACGCTGCTGGCGCTGCACCGCATCCAGTGGCGCCAGCGCGACGCCCTGAGCATGCTCGCGCGCGACGAATCCTTGCCCTTCCGTCCCGAGGTGCGCGTCTACCTGCGTGACGTCTACGATCACGCGGTCCAGATCCTGGACGTGATCGAGACCTACCGGGAGCTCACCGTCGGCCTGATGGACATCTACCTCTCCAGTGTGAGCAACCGCATGAACCAGGTGATGAAGACGCTGACCGTGATGGCGTCGATCTTCATCCCCCTCACCTTCCTGGCCGGAATCTACGGCATGAACTTCGAGAACATGCCCGAGCTGCGCTGGCGCTGGGGCTACTACGCCGTGTGGGGAGTGATGGTCGGCGTCGGCCTGGCGCTGCTGGCCTGGTTCTGGCGCCGCGGATGGCTGCGGACCGACGACCTGGACGAGCCGCCCTCCTAGTTCGACGGCGGCTGCTCCGGCCGGGGCCGGAAGCGCCGGGGCCCCGGCGTGTACTCGACGCTCGACGTGCGGCGGACCGGCTGCGGAAAGAGCTTCATGAGCTCCAGCAGCTCGGCGGGCATGTCCGTGCCGATGGGCAGCCCCAGCTCCCGGGCCGCCTCCGGCGTGATGCCGTAATCGTGGGTCCAACGTCCGTCCGAGAGGGCCGCCGCGGTCTCCTTGCAGCGATCCGGGGGCAGCCGCTCGCAGAGCAGCTCGGTCACGCTCTCGCGGAGCTGGTCGGTCGCCTTCTGTGCCACGTCGGCAAGGATCAAGGTCTCGTCGTCCACCTCGGCGGTGGGCTTGCGGTCCACGGCTCGCAGGATCGAGGCGGCCGGGTACTGGCCGATCTGCGGGTCCACCGGCCCGAGCACCGCGTGCGGGCTCATGACGATCTCGTCCGCTGCCAGCGCGATCAAGGTCCCTCCCGACATGGCGTAGTGGGGCACGAAGACGGTCACCTTCCCCGGATGCCGGTGGATGGCCCGCGCAATCTGGAGGGAGGCCAGCGCGAGCCCCCCCGGCGTGTGCAGCACGAGGTCGATGGGAATCTGCGGGTCCGTGAGCTGGATGGCGCGGATCACCTGCTCGGAATCCTGCACGTCGATGTAGCGGAAGATGGGGATGCCGAGCAGGCTCATCTGCTCCTGCCGATGCACCAGCAGGATCACCCGCGAGCCGCGGTTGCGCTCGATCTGCTGGATCATCCGACCCCGCGAGGCTTCGAGCAGCCGCTGCTTGAGAAGCGGCGTGAGCGCCGCCACCAGCAGGAAGATCCAGAGGACGTCCATCGCGCCCATGACGCGCAAGCCTCCCGACGGGTTGCGTCCGCTGGCAAGAGTAGGCGAGACGCGAGCCGGCGTCGAAACGGTTGGTGGCGAGGCGGACGTGGCGTAGAATCGGCGCCCTCGTGACGCTGCGGCTCTCGTTCCATGGCGGCGCCGGCACCGTGACCGGCTCGCGGCACCTGCTCGAGGCGCCGCAGGCCACGCTGCTGGTGGACGCGGGACTGTTCCAGGGCCTGAAGGAGCTGCGGCTGCGCAACTGGCGCAAGCCCGCCTTCGATCCCCGCAGCGTGGACCACCTGTTGCTGACCCACACGCACATCGACCACGCGGGCTACCTGCCTCGTCTGGTGCGCGACGGTTACGCCGGTCCCGTGCACTGCACTCCCGGCACGCGCGATCTGGCCGAACTCCTGCTTCTCGACGCCGCCAAGATCCAGGAAGAGGACGCCGCCTACGCCAACCGGAAGGGCTACAGCAAGCACCGGCCCGCGCTTCCCCTCTACACCAGCCAGGACGCGGAGGAGGCCCTCGGCCTCATGCGTCCCGTGGACTACGAGACCTGGCTGTCGCTGGGCGAGGGGATCCGCACGCGCTTCTGGAACGCGGGGCACATCCTCGGCTCGGCCCTGGTCGAGGTGCGGGTGGCCCGAGGCGATGGCGAGACGGTCTTGCTCTTCAGCGGGGACGTGGGGCGCTACGACATGCCGCTCCACCCGGACCCCAAGCCGCTGCCGGCCTGCGACGTCCTGGTGGTGGAGTCCACCTACGGCAACCGGTCCCACGAGGACACCCCGTTCCTCGAGCAGCTTCGCCCGCCCCTGCTGCACTGCTTCGCCCGCGGAGGCGTCGTGCTGGTGCCCTCCTTCGCCGTGGGGCGCGCCCAGCTCGTCACCCTGTTGCTGCGCCAGGCCATGGAGGCGGGGGAGCTGCCCGACGTACCCATCCACGTGGACAGCCCCATGGCCGTGGACGCCACCCGCATCTACGGCCGCCACCTGAACGACGAGAACCTCGATCCCGAGCTGGTGGGCGAGGGGCGGGCCCGGCTGTTTCCCACCAACGTGCACTTCCATCGCTCCGTGGAGGACTCCAAGCGCCTCAGCGAGGCGCGGGGCCCCCGCATCATCATCTCGTCCAGCGGGATGCTGACGGGAGGCCGCGTGCTGCATCACGTGCGCCGGCTGCTTCCGGACCCGCGCAACCTGCTGGTGCTGGTGGGCTACCAGGCCCCGGGGACCCGCGGCCGCGCGCTGCTGGAGGGAGCCACCTCGCTGCGCATGCACGGCGAGGACGTACCGGTGCAGGCGTCCTTCCTGGTGATCCACGGCCTCTCGGCCCATGCGGATCGGGACGGGCTGCTGCGCTGGGTGCGCTCCGCGCCGCGCCCGCCCCGGGCGGTCTTCGTGGTGCACGGGGAGCCGGAGGCCTCCCTGGCCCTGGAGCACAAGCTGCGCCGCGAGATCGAGGGACGCGTGATCACGCCCCGGCTCGAGCAGTCCTTCGACGTGAACGACGTGTTGGAGGCCTAGGACGGCTCGGTCTGCGGCGGGCCGGTGGGGCTGCTGCGCAGCAGCTCCCCGGCCGCCTGGGCCGTGAGCGGCGGACTGAACAGGAAGCCCTGCATCTCGTCGCAGCCGTGCTCGGCCAGGAAGCGCGACTGGGCCTGGGTCTCGACGCCTTCTGCGATCACCCGCAGCCGCAGGTTCCGGGCGATCGAGATGATCGCCGCGGTGATGGCCGCATCGTCCGAGTCCACCACGAGATCCCGCACGAAGGAGCGATCGATCTTCACCGCATCCACCGGAAACCGCTTCAGGTAGCTCAGCGACGAGTATCCGGTGCCGAAATCGTCGAGCGCCACCGAGACCCCGATGCGCTTCATCTCCTCGAGCACCTTCACCACCGCCTCCTGCCCCTGGATCAGGGCGTTCTCGGTGATCTCGATCTCGAGGCACGAGGCGTCCATGCCCGTGTCCCACAGCGTCCGGACCAGGTGCTTGACCAGTGAATCGTGCTTCAGGTGGAGCGGAGACACGTTCACCGCCACGCGAATCCGCCCGAAGCCCTGCTTGCGCCAGGCCGCCGCCTGGCGGCACGCCTGCCGCAGCACCCATTCGCCCAGCGGCACGATCAGCCCGGTCTCTTCGGCCAGCGGGATGAACTCGGCGGGCGACAGGATGCCGAGCTCGGGATCCTGCCAGCGCAGCAGGGCCTCCACTCCGGTCACGCGACCGGTGCGAAAATCGCGCTGCGGCTGGTAGTAGAGCTGGAGGACGTCCGTCTCCAGCGCCCGGCGCAGCTTGCGCTCGATCGCCATGCGCTTCAATGCCGCGGCGTTCATGGCCTCGGCGAAGAACTGGTAGTTGTTCTTCCCCTTCTCCTTGGCCTGGTACATGGCCGTATCGGCGTTGCGCAGCAGCGTCTCCACGTCCTGGCCGTCGAGGGGGTAGACGGTGATCCCGATGCTCGCCCCGATGATCAGCTCGTGCCGCCCCACGAACAGGGGCTCCCGGAGCACGTCGATGATGCGCTCGGCCACCCGCGCCGCGTCCTCCGTGGAAGCGATCTCGCTGAGGAGGACGGTGAACTCGTCGCCGCCCAGCCGGGATACGGCGCGCTCACGGGGCGCTTCGCGGCGCGCCACGTAGTCGGTCTGCCGCGTGCATTGCACCAGGCGTTCTGCAACGCCCCGTAGCAGCTCGTCGCCCACCGAATGACCGAGGGTGTCGTTGATGCGCTTGAAGTTGTCGAGGTCCAGGAACAGCATCCCCACCAGCCGCCCGTGCCGGTGCGCCTGGGCCAGGGCCTCCTTCAGGCGTTCGACGAAGGAGCGGCGGTTGGTGAGCCCGGTCAGGCTGTCGTGGTACGCGAAGAAGCGCACCTGCTCCTCGGCACGCTTGCGCTCCGTGATGTCCTGGACCGTGCCGGTGATCCGCACCGGACGCCCGTCGTCCCCGAGGACCGCCTGGGCCTGGGCGTGCACGAAGCGTTCGGAGCCGTCGGGCAGGGAGAGGCGCGTGTCGAGGCTCACGCTCTTGCCCACGCGCAGACGCTCCTCGGCGAAGCGCCGGAGCTCCTCCCGGTCGTCGGAATGGATGCGGCTCAGCAGCAGCTGCGGCGTGACCGGGCCGTCCTCGGGCCGCAGGTCGAACAGCGAGCGCAGCTCCTCGGTGCTGCGGATGCGCCCGTCCGCGAGATCGACCTCCCAGTTGGCGACGCGTGCCAGGCGTTGCAGGTTCGCCAGGCGCGCCCGGCTGCGACGCAGGGCGTCGCGGTTGGAGAGGGCCTGGAGCATCGAGCGGACCCGGTGCATCAGGATCAGCCAGTGCACGGGCTTGCGGATCACCTCGGTGGCGCCGGCGTCGTAGGCGCGGCGGATGCTCTCGGCGTCGTCGAAGTCCGCCACCAGCAGGAAGGGGGTCTCGGCCAGCCGCGGGTCGCGCCGCATGCGCTCGCAGAGCGCCACGCCACCCACCCCCGGGAGCCCGGCGTCCGCCACCACGAGGTCGGGCCGGCGCGTCTCCAGGGCCGCCAGGGCGCTGGCGCCGTCCTGGGCCTCCTGGATCAGCAGGCCCTGCTGCTCGAGGGCCTCCCGGGCTACGAGACGGGCGGACTCGTCGGACTCGGCCAGGAGGACCAGGGGCCCGCGGACGGCAGCAGAATCGGCGGGCATGCGGTCCTCCCCGGCCCGGGGCGGCAGATGGCCCCCGGGTCGACAAGGAGCAATCGGCTGGTGGGGCGGCCCGCTTGATGAGGTCGCTGCATTTTCTTCCCCGGAGGGAAGGGCCGGGGGCCCGGGCGTCGCTTCCGGGGGTCCCTCTCCGAATCCGAGTCCGTGTCCTCGTCTTCCGAGCCGGAGGCGAGCAGCCGCTCCACCCAGGCGGCGATCGGGGCGACCGCCTCGTTCTCGGCGGCGGTGAGCACGTCCAGGTGCGCGTAGCCCTCGAGGATCACGATCTCCTGCTGCAGGGGCGGCGTGGCGATCGAGCCCAGGTAGCTCGCGAAGGACTCCTCGGTGGGAGTCAGGCCGTTCGAACCGCCGATGCACAGCACCGGCACGTCCACGCTGGCGTTGCGGGTCACGGCCAGCAGGCGCTCGTCGCCGAGCGCGCTCGAATCGCGCCCGAAGCGCAGGTCGAGGCTCGCGCGCCCGCCCACGAAGTACCACTCGGCGAAGTTGCCGTCGGTGAAGTTGAGCGCCAGCAGGTCGTCCATGTCGGTGACCTCGCGCTCCACGCCCCACACCGCGGGCGGCGCTCCCGGGGCCGGCTTCGGACCGTTGTCCAGGATCGAGCAGCCGGGGCTCACCTCCACCAGGTTGGGCGGGCAGCTCGGCTGGGGCTCGTCGAAGTTCTTCCAGTCGCGTGGCGCCGGCGCGGTCAGGGGAACGTAGGCATCGAGGGCCGGCAGGAAGGCGTTCACGCCGTCGTCGCTGAAGCCGAGGGATGCCCGGAACGCCGGGTTCGGCGAGAAGTCGTCGTCCAGGAAGAACCCGACGATGGAGCGGTTGGTGGCGTCGGCCTGGATCACGATGCGGAGCGAGGCGCCGAAGGGCGTGCGCTGGATGATGGCGGGGCCCGTCGGGTCGAAGGTGCCCGCAATCCCGGTGAGTTCCGCGCCGGCCCCGAGCTCGATCACCGAGATCAAGCCGAAGATGGTGCGCAGGTACACATCGGGACCGCCCGGCCGCTCCAGGGCAGCCAGCTCTTCGCGGTAGGCGTCCGGGCTCGGCGCGCCGGCGCCGGGCCCCGGACCTCCTCCTTCCAGCAGGATCAGGCCGTCGATGCGCGCATGGCCGGCGTCGACGCCCGGGCCGGGATCGAAATCATAGGCCGCGAAGAGGCCCGCCCACGCGGTGCCCAGGGAGTGGCCGCCGAACAGCACGAGGCCATCGGGCCCCACGCGCTCGCGCGCGCGCTCCGCCAGGATCTTCCAGTCGCGCACGTAGGTGTCGACCCCCCAGTGGGCGAGGAAGCGCACGTCGTCCTGCTCGAAGCGCAGGAAGCCCGACGGGTCTCCGAGGGCGTCGGGCAGCAGGAACGGCGGATCGGGGCTTCCGTCGCCGTCCACGTCCGCGCCCGGGAAGTGGAACCGGGTTCCCTGGGCGATCGCCTCGGGCGTCCCCAGCGACGCGTGGAGCGCCCCGCGCCGGTCCTCCAGCAGGTTGGGGCGCCGATCAACGGCCCACACCTCGAGGTCTCCCTCGAGCTGCGCCACCAGCTGGCGGGCGAGCGGACCGAAGGTGGCGGCGCCACCCAGGAAGCCGGGAATCAGGATCAGCACGGCGCGGGGTTTCGAGGGACCGCCGGTGCGGGTTCGCACGTAGCTGACGACGTTCAGGTCGGGCTCCGGCCCGAGCAGCCGCACGAGCTTGTCCGGCGCCGGGAACTCGAGGGCATCGCCGGAGCCGGGCGTGTGCGGCTCCACGGAGCCAGGCACGTGCTCCACGTCCGATACGACCGTGATCCCGCCCCCGGGGCAGGTCGTCGTACCGAGGGCGAGCGGAGCCAGGAGCAGCAGAAGCACGAGGGAGCGGCGGGGGGACATAAGGGGTCTCCTGGCATCGATCCTGGGCGCCATCGCCTCGGGGCCCGCTTGGGCCCCGAGGTCCCGGGGACCCAGAAAGATAGTGGCACCGGAGGGGCGCCTGGGCACGGGGACCAGCCGGGCGCTCGCCGACGGCCCAGGGCACTCTATGCCGTCATGGCCGATCCCGCCTCCCCGGTGCTGGTGGAGCCGGCGCGCCGCACGCCGGTGCGGCACGAGGCCGAGGTGCTGGTGGTGGGAGGCGGGTCGGCGGGGGTCGCAGCCGCCGTGGCGGCCGCTCGGGAAGGCGCCGACGTGCTCCTGGTGGAGCGTTACGGCTACCTGGGCGGGCTCGCCACGGGAGGCCTGATCATCCTGTTGCTCACCCTCGACGACGGACACGGCCGCCAGGCGGTGGGCGGGCTGTGCCAGGACGTGACCGAGCGGGTGGCCCGGCGAGGCGCGGCCCACCTGCCGGCGCGGGACGAGTGGGGGAGCGCCGACCCGGCCCTGGTCGAGCGGGAGCGCCGCTGGGGCCTCGTGTGGGGCCGCGGACCGCACCGCGTGCGCTACTCGGTGGCCTTCGAGCCGGAGGAGATGAAGTTCGCGCTGGCCCAGATGGTGGAGGAGGCCGGCGTCCGCCTGCTGCTGCACGCCTGGGCGTGCGATCCGGTGCTGGAGGACGGGCGCCTCGCCGGCATGACCTTCCAGGGCAAGTCCGGCCGCTTTGCGGTGCGCGCCCGGGTGGTGATCGATGCCAGCGGCGACGGCGACGTGCTGGCCGCCGCCGGCTGCGCCAACGAGCGGGAGCGGGTGCTGCCCTGGCTCTGGTTCACCATGGGCGGCGTACGCGACGTCCCCGCCGCCGTCGATGCGGGCGCGGGGTTCCGCACCCCGGGCGACGGCCGTGTGCTGATGCCCTGGGGCGCCACCGAGAAGGTGGCCCGACGCATCGACGCCACGTCGCCGGAGGATCTCACCTATGCGGAGGTGGAGTGCCGCAAGCGGGTGATGGCCGAGTTCGACCGACTTCGCCGCGAGGTTCCAGGCTTCGCCGAGGCCCACGTGTGCCGGGTGGCGGACCAGCTCGGGATCACGGAGAGCCGCCGCCTGGTGGGAAGGCGCGTGCTGCGTCGGGAGGACATGGACCGAAGCTTCGAGGACGCCATCGCCGTGACCGGCCACTGGACCCGCTACGGAGCCTTCTACGAGATCCCGTACGGGTGCCTCCTGCCGCGGGAGATCCCCAACCTGCTGGTCGCCGGGCGCTGCATCTCCGTGGATCACCGCGTCCACCACGCCACCAAGGAGATCCCGGCCTGCATGGCGACGGGCGAGGCCGCGGGAACGGCCGCAGCGTTGGCCGTGGGCGGCGGCCTGGACCCTGCCGAGCTCGACGTGGCCCGCCTGCGCGACCGCCTGCGCACCCGGGGCGCCATCCTGGCACTGCCCGGGGACGCGATTCCGCCGGGCCCTAGGGAGTGACCGGCTCGCTGGCGAAGAGATCCACCTGGACGCCGGGCGCGCCGGAGGCGGCCTCCTCGGCGACCCGCACGCGGTCCGCCTCGAGATCGTGCTCGGCGATCAGCCGCTCGCGAAGCGCGGCGGCGCGCTCCCGGGCCAGCTTCGTCAGCTGCGCCTCCGGAACCGGGAGCGCCGCCCGGTGGCGCTGCAGCAGCGCCTCGTCCTCGGGGGCCAGCGCACCGAGCTCCCCGCGGCCCCGGGCCGCGAGAGCCTCCTCGACCCGGTGGCGTGCGCCGCCGTCCGCGCCCTCGAGCTCCGTCAGCGACTGCCCGGCGAGCACCCGTTCCTGGAGCATGCGCTCGGCGAGGGGAGCGCGATCGGCGGGACCGCTGCGGCCGCGCAGCTCGACGCTCAGGGCCGGGCGGGCGGCCAGCAGGTTGGCGAGCCCCTCGAGGCGGGACCCGCTGCCTGGAGTGAGGGGCACCGCGCCGGGAGGACTGGCCAGGGGCTCGACGGCGACTCCCTGCTCGCCTCCCGGCCGGAGCACGGCGCCCACCAGCTTGAGTGGCGTGGAGAGAGCCCCGAGTAGCGCCTGGCGGATGGCGCCGGTCACGACCGGCCGGAGACCGGTCCGGGCGCCCTGCTCGCCCACCGCGACGGGGATCGAGAGGCGGATGTCCCCGCGCGGGTCGCGGAGCAGGGCCAGGGCGAGATCGAGGGGCACGCCGAGCTGCTGCTGGAAGAAGCCGTCGTCGGACCCGCCCACGCGCAGACCGTGCAGGACGAGCCGGTTGTCCGCCTCGTAGC
The DNA here is from genome assembly GCA_041611735.1 of Myxococcota bacterium. GTDB lineage: Bacteria > Myxococcota_A > UBA9160 > UBA9160 > PR03 > JBFIML01. The sequence goes on from JBFIML010000035.1 coordinate 20,113, forward strand.
GGGGACCCCGCACGCGCAGCGACGACTCCAGCGAGGCCTCGCCCTGCTCGATGCGATAGCCCGCCGCTCGGGTGGCATAGGGATTCAAGGGCGCGAGCGACAGCCGCTGCACCCGCAGCGAGAACTCTCCCTGGTCGGAGGGAAGGCTTCCCGTGAGCAGGAAGGAGGCGCGCCGCGGTGCGCGGCCGCTCACGCGGAGCTCGCCGGCCCGGGGCCCCGCGAGACGCAGGGCACGCGCCGTCATGGCGAGGTCGCGCACCCGGACCCGGTAGGGAGGCGAGACGGCGCGGTCCAGGAAGCGGAGGTCGCCTGCCTCCAGCTCGAGGGCGTCGAGGGACACCTCCACGGGTCGGCCCGGAGTCTGCTCGGCCGGGCCCGGCGGGCTGCCCCGGAGCGCGTCGAAGGCGGGGGCGGGGCGGGCCAGGCGCAGCTCGGGCTGCGCGATGCGCAACCGCTCGAGGGCGATGCGGAGCGGCGTCGGGGGCGAGGCCGGAGCGTCGTCGAGGGGCAGGAAGGCCTCGCGCACCACCACCTCCACCTGCTTCCAGTCGAGGGCGAGCTCCTCGTCTTCGGGAGCCCGGAGCGAGAGGGCCTCCACGGCGAGCCGGCCCCTCAGGCGCACGCCCGCCTCGGGCCCCGGCGCCGTGCGGGCGTCCACGGATACCTCGCCGCCCGCCCGACCGGAGCGCAGCCAGTCTTCGAGCCCCGGCCGCAGCCCGCGCGCCAGGGGCTGGAGCGCGAGATCCTGCCAGCCCACGTGGCCCGCGAAGCCGAGCGGGGCCAGTTCGAGCTCGCCCTCCAGGGCGATCGTTCCGGGGTCGAGGTCGAGCTCGAGCCGCACCGGGAAGCGCTCGCCGGCCTCGGTGCGGACGTCGCTCGCCGAGAGGCCGAGGGTCGCCTCCAGGGGAGCGGGGCCCCCCACCAGGGCGAGACCGGCCTTCTCCACGCTCACGCGACCGATGCGCACGCGCAGCGGTGCTTGGACCGGGGCTGCGGGCGAGGTCTCCTCCGCAGGGGTCTCGGCGCCGGCGCCGGCCGTCGAGGCGAGGTCGCGGCGCACGCGCAGCCCGGGCTCGCGCAGAGCGACCGCGTCGATGCCGATCGCCGCGTCACCCAGCTCGATCCCGGAGACTTCGAGCTCCGCCAGCGTCAGGACCAGCGGCTCCGTGCCGGCGACCGCATCCACGAGCCGGAAGGATCCGTCCCGCAGCACGAGACGGTCCAGGGCGAAGCCGAGGCCCGCCGCGTCCTCCTCCGCCTCCCGGGGCTTCGGCTCGGGGGGCGGCGCGCGCCGCTCCGGAAGTCGGATGCGGCCCTGCGCGTCCCGTTCCAGACGGACGGCGGGAGAATCCAGCACGAGCTCGCGCAGCCGAAGGCGTCGGCGCACGAGCTCCCCCCAGTCGAGACGGGCGAGGAGCCGCCTGCCCCGCAGGAGCGCACGCTCGGGATCCGGCGGCGCCTCCGGGGCGGGGCGTTCCCCCACCACCACCTCCTCGAGGGAGACGGCGCCGCGCAAGAGCCAGAGATCCACGTTGCCCACCCGAACGCCGAGGTCGAACGTCTGCGCCAGGCCGCGCTCCAGGCCATAGGCGATCCCGACGGGGAGGAGCCCCCGCACGGTGCCGGCCAGGGCCAGGGCTGCGGCGAGGACGAGGAGGAGGCGGCGGCGACGCCGGCGCGTGGGGCGGCGCGCCGCGGGCTCGCGCGGGGGGGTGGTCATGCTCGGTCAACCAGTACAGCCCTGCGCCGTCCCTGACAACCGCGTCACCGCCTGGCGGCGGACGGGTTCCACATGCAGCGAGCGCATGCGATGATGATGGGGGGGCAGGAGGGCATCATGAAACCTGTAACCGGACTGCTGGCCTTGTGGATCCTCCTGCTCGGTCTCGCCACCTGTCGCAGCGCACCCTCCCCCGCCACGGCCCACGTGCCCCGGCTGCTCGAGAATCTGGGCGACCACTCCCACCCGATCTCCACGCGGGTTCCCCTGGCCCAGCGCTACTTCGACCAGGGTCTGGTCCTCACCTACGGCTTCAATCACGAGGGGGCCATCGACGCCTTCCGCGAGGCGGCGCGTCTCGATCCGGAGTGCGCCATGTGCTTCTGGGGCATCGCCCTGGCCCACGGCCCGAACATCAACGCGCCCATGGGGCCGGACGGAGCCCGCGCCGCCTGGGAGGCGCTCCAGGCGGCCCGGCGTCTGGCACCGAAGGCGAGCCCGGACGAGCAGGCCTACATCGAGGCGCTCTCGGCCCGCTACGCGAGCGAGCCGGCGGCGGACCGCGCCACCCTGGACCGGGCCTTCGCCGACGCCATGCGCGAGCTGCACCGGCGCTTCCCGGAGGACTCGGACGCCGCCACGCTCTTCGCCGAAGCCGTGATGGACCTCATGCCCTGGGACTACTGGACGCCGGACGGGAAGCCTCGCGTCGGCACCGAGGAGGTCGTGCGCACCCTGGAGGCCGTGCTGGCGCGCGACCCGCAGCACCCCGGCGCCAATCACTACCTGATCCACGCCCTCGAGGAACATCAGCCCGAACGGGCGGAGGCCGCTGCCGACCGGCTGGCCAAGATCGCGCCGGACGCCGGTCACCTGGTGCACATGCCCTCCCACATCTACTGGCGGGTGGGTCGCTACCAGGACGCCACCGAGATCAACGAGCTGGCGGCAGCGGCGGACGTGGCCTACTTCGCCTGGTGCCGCTCGCCGGTCTTCTATGCAGCCGCCTACTACAACCACAACGTGCACTTCCTGTGGTCGGCGGCGGCCATGGAAGGCCGCAGCGACCTGGCCTTGACCGCCGCGCGGCGGCTGGCGGCGAACATCCCGGCCGCGGAGATCGCGACCTACCCGTGGCTCGAGGACTTCCTGACGGTGCCGGTCTTGACGCTGGCGCGCTTCGGCCGCTGGGACCGCATCCTGGGCGAGCCCCGGCCGAGCGAGGCGTTGCCCTACGCCACCGGCATCTGGCACTACACGCGCGGTTTGGCCCTGACCCGTCAGGGACGCCTGGAGGAGGCCGGGGCGGAGCTGGCCGCGTTCGAGCGCATCGCCCGGGACCCGGCCCTGGACGCCCTCGTCTACGACGTGGCCGGCGGCACCGCCGGCCAGCGCCTGCGCGTGGGCTTGCACCATCTACAGGGGGAGCTGCTGGCCGCGCGCGGGGACCGCCCCGCCGCCGTGCGCGCCCTCGAGGAGGCGGTGCGCGCCCAGGACGCCATGAACTACATCGAGCCGCCGGCCTGGTACTTCCCGGTGCGCCAGGCGCTCGGGGCGGTGCTGCTCGACGCGCGCCGGCCCGCCGAGGCGGAGGCCGTCTATCGCGTCGACCTCCAGCACTACCCGCGCAACGGGTGGTCGCTCTTCGGCCTGGAAAAGAGCCTGCGTGCCCAGGGCAAGCAGGTCGAGGCCAAGATGGCCGCCTCGGGTTTCGCGAACGCCTGGACGCGCGCCGACGTGGAGCTCTCCGCCTCGCGCTTCTGAGGCGAGACGCCGGCCGTCTCAGGCGGCGAGCGGAAAGCGGTCACGCAGTGCGTCGAGCACCAGACGCTCGGCGCAGTCCATGCTGAGCGTTCCGGTGTTCACGGCCAGGTCGTAGAGCAGCGGATCGTCCTGATCCACGCCGAACTGGCGGCGCACGAACTCGCGCCGCTGCTCGTCCTCCTGCTCCAGCTCCTGGGCGGCGTCTTCCCGGGAGAGCTCCCGCTCCCGGGCCATGCGCTCGATGCGGAATGCGATCGGCGCCACCACCAGCACCCGCAGAGCCTGCTCGGGGGGCAGCACGAAGGGTGCCCCCCGGCCCAGGAGCACCGCCATGCCCCGCTCGCCGAGGGTGGCGATCGTCCGCACCACGTGTTTCAGGTAGTCGCTCTCCCGGAACGAGCGGCCGCGGAAGGCGTCGGTCGCGTAGCGGTCAATCGTGCTGCGCATGCGCTCGTCGAGTCCGGTCAGGAGCTGCCGCTGCACGCCCTGCTCGCGCTCGATCTCGTCGATGATCTCGCGGCCGAAGAGACCATAGTCGAGCCTCTCCGCCACCCGGCGGCCGAGCTCGCCGCCCCCCGACCAGGGCAGGCGGGAGATAGCCACGCAGGGCTGGTGGGGGCGCGCCTTGCGGGCGCGTTCGCCCATCTCCCAGCGCTTCACCTGCTGGCTGACCAGGATTTCCAGGCTGCGCGGCACGAACTCGCCCCCTGTGGCCGGTGGAGCGGGGAATCTAGCGCCCCGTGCCGATTCCGACAGGAGTCGCACCACCCTTGCAGGAGGTAGGGTCCACGGGTGTATCCTCGCGCGGGGAGGGATCTCCATGGACTCGACCTCGGCTCCCTCGTCGCGGCGCACGCCCGTTCCCGGACCGCTCGTGCGCGCCGCCCGGCGGGCGGTGCATGCGGGATTGCGACGCCTGGAGCGGGGCTGCCTCACCCTGGTGGAGGACGGCGTCGAGACGCGCTTCGGCTCGCCCGACGACGCCTCGGGGATCAAGGCCACCGTCACCATCCACGATCCCCGCTTCCACCTCCTGCTCCTGCGCCACGGATCCCTCGGCGCCGGCGAGGCCTTCATGGACGGCCTGTGGAGCTGTGACGACCTCGCCTCAACGGTGCGGATCCTGGCGGTGAACGAGCCGGCGCTCGCGCGTCTCGATGGCCTGACGGCCCGGTTGGCGCGGCCGCTGCGACGCGTGCGCCACGCGCTGCGGCGCAACAGCCGGCGGGGTAGCCAGCGCAACATTGCCGACCACTACGACCTCGGCAACGAGTTCTTCGCGCTCTTCCTGGATCCCACCCTCACGTACTCCTGCGGCATCTTCGAGCGGCCGGACACCTCGCTCGAGGAGGCTTCACGCGCCAAGTACGAGCGCATCTGCCACAAGCTGGCGCTCACGCCGGACGATCACGTGCTGGAGATCGGCGGGGGCTGGGGCGGCTTCGCCCTGCACGCCGCCGGCCGCTACGGATGCCGGGTGACGACGACGACGATCTCCCGGGCCCAGTACGACCTCGCACGCCGGCGCATCGCCGAGGCGGGGCTCGCCGATCGCGTCGAGATCCTGCGGCGCGATTACCGGGATCTCGAAGGCACCTACGACAAGCTCGTCTCCATCGAGATGATCGAGGCCGTCGGAAAGGAGTACTTCGACGCCTACTTCCGCACGTGTAGCGAACGGCTGCGCCCGGACGGCCTCATGCTGCTCCAGGCGATCGTCGTGCCCGAGGAGCGCTGGGAGGTCTCCAAGCGCTCGGTGGATTTCATCAAGCGCTACATCTTTCCGGGCGGCTGCCTCATCTCCGTGGGTGCGATCGCCGCCTCGCTGGGGCGGGTGACGGACTTCCGGATCGTCCACCTGGAGGACCTGAGCGCCCACTACGCGCGCACGCTCGCCCGCTGGCGGGAGCGCTTCCTGAGTCAACAGGACCGGGTGCGCCAGCTCGGCTTCCCGGAGCGGTTCCTGCGCCTGTGGGAGTTCTACCTGGGGCTCTGCGAGGGGGGCTTCGCGGAGCGCTACAACGGCGTCGTGCAGATGCTGCTGGCGAAGCGCCTCGATCGCCGCGAGCCGCTCCTCGGCGCGCTGCCCTAGACGAGACTCGCTCCGAACGGCGGCTGCGCGGTCAGCAGCACCCGCTCCTCGTATTCCATGTCCTGGCGCACGTAGGCCACGAAGTTCTGCAGCTCCCGGGCGATCAGCACCGTGGGAGTCTTGGTGTTCTCGAGCCGGCCCAGGAGATAGTGGAGCAGCTCGCGCTGCTCCTCGTGCTCTCCGGCGAGCCGGCGGGCCAGGCGCGGGCCCTCGCCTCCAGCAGTGCGCAGGGCCGCACCGAGGGCGACCTCTTCGTCCTCCAGATGCGCCCCGAACTCCCCGTAGAGGGCCAGGGCGCGCTCGCGCAGCGCCGCTCCGACCTCCGCGTCGCCCGCCTCGAAGCGCTTGGCCAGGGCCTCGATCTCCGCGAGCTGCTCGCGCAGGGCGGCGTGCTGTCCGAGCACCCGGCGCCGGACGTCCTCCCAGGCCAACGTCCCCTCCCGAGCGCGAGTCTAGCCCAACGCCCCGGGCAGGCCCCGACACGCCGACACACGTGGGCTTGCGAAGGGTATGCTTCGCTGCGGACGGAGTGACTGGCGTGAAGCGGCTGGACGCGGGTCGGGGGTCGGCGCCGGCCACGACGCCCGAGGCGCCGCCCCGGAGGACCCGTGCCGAATCCCTTCCGCTTCGGTCTACAGCTCCAGACCCCGACCCGCGAGGGCTGGGTCGAGGAGGTCCGCCACGCCGAGGCCCTCGGCTACTCGACCCTCTTCTGGCCGGATCACTTCACGAGCCAGTGGGATCCCACCACGGCCCTGGCCGCTGTGGCAGCGGTGACCGAGCGCGTGAACGTCGGCACCCTGGTCTACGACGTGGACTACCGCCACCCGGTGATCCTGGCCAAGGCCTCGGCCACCCTGCACCTGCTCTCCGACGGACGGCACGAGTTCGGAATCGGCGCCGGCTGGATGCAGGCCGACTACGATCAGGCGGGGCTTTCCTACGACCGGCCGGGGCTGCGCATCGAACGCCTGGACGAAGCGCTCCAGATCATCCGCTCCATGTGGTCGCGAGAGAAGACGAGCTTCGCGGGCCGCCACTACCGGGTGCAGGACATCGCCCAGGCGGCTCCGCTCTCGAACGGTGAACGGCCGCGCATCCTGATCGGCGGCGGCGGGCGGCGTATCCTGCGCCTGGCGGGCCGCCACGCCGACATCGTGGGCGTGAACGCGCGCATGCACGAGGGTCGCGTGACGGCCGAGACGGCCGCCGACCTCGCGCCGGAACGGGTGCGGGAGAAGGTGGGCTGGGTGCACGAGGGTGCCGAGGGCGCGGGACGTCGCGCCGACGCCCTCGAGCTCAACGTGCTGGTCTTCGTCGTGGCCATCACCGACGACCCGAAGGGGGTGCGCGGCGCCCTGGCCCGCAACACCGGGATGAGTGAAGCGCAGGTGGCAGGCTGCCCGATCTTCCTGACCGGCCCCGGGGCCGAGATCCGCGAGCGCCTGGAGAAGCAGCGCGAGTCGACGGGGATCAGCTACGTGGTGATCCAGGGCGGTGACCGCGAACGGGTGGAGCGCTTCGCCGAGGAGGTGGTCGGCCCGCTCGCGGGGCGCTGAGGCCGCCGGACGGGGTATGCTGGCTCCCGTGCCCCTCACCATCCGCGACGCCGAGCTATTCGGGGTGACGGAGTCGAGCGCCACGCTCAGCTTCGTGGTGGCCGACCCCTCGGGCCCCGTGGACGTCCCGGCCCGCGTACGCCTGAACGGAGAGGTCCGGGCCCGCAGCGAGGGTCCGGCGGGCACCCGCTGGGTGCGCCTGGAGGGTCTCGCGCCGGCCACGCGCCATGCGCTCCAGATCGAGGCGCCGGGCGCCGCGCCCTGCACCACCGACCGCTTCCTTCCCGAGGCGTTCACCACGCTCCCGGCGCCGACGGCAGAGCCGACGGCCCGCCTGGCCACGCTGAACGACCTCCACTTCGGCGAGCCGCGCTTCGGAGGGACCCTGCTCGAGGACGGCGGCTACGGCCCCGAGGCGCCGGGCTTCCCAGCCATCCACGCCCACGACACGGACGTGCCCTACTGGCGCTTCATGAACGAGGATGCCATCGAGGCGATCAACGCCGACGACGTGGACTGCGTGGTGATCAAGGGCGACATCGCGGACCGCGGGCGTGCCGATCAGTTCGAGGCAGCCCGCGACGCCTTCGCGCGCTTCACGGCGCCCCATCACGCCTTCCTGGGCAATCACGACCACTACGCAAGGCTCGAGGGCGAGGACGTGGACGGCTATGGGCTGCTGGGCCAGCCGCCCGCTCCGCGCGGCATCGATCTCGGAGGCTGGCGTCTCTTGCTGCTCGACACGGTCCTGCCCGGGGAACATCACGGCGTCCTGCCTCGCCAGCGGCTCGAGTGGCTCGAAGACGCCCTCGCCGAGACGCGCGACCTCCGCATGCCGACCCTGGTCTTCATGCACCATCAGCCGGTGCCGCCCCGCTTCCGCGATCGCTATCCCAATACGATCGGTCTGGAACCGGAGCACTCGTTGCGTCTGTTTCGGGTGATCGGCCGAAACCCGCAGGTACGGGGCGTCCTGATCGGGCACACCCATCGCAACCGGGTGCGACGCCACGCCGCGGCAGGCGAGGCGCCCTTCGTGGAGGTGGCCTGCACCAAGGACTACCCGGGGGTGTGGGCGCACTACCGGCTCTTCGCGGACGGGAGTTTCCGGCAGGAGGTTCGCCGCACGGCGAGCCAGCGGGCGCTCACCCATTCGACGCGCTGCCGCGACTTCTTCAACGGCTTCTACCGCTTCTTCGCCCTGGGTCCGCTCGAAGCGCGTAGCTTCGCGACGGCCCCGATGGAGCGTTGACGGGCTTCAGCGCCCGGGGCCGCCCCGCACCCCGTTTCGAAGCTGGGAGCCTCCGGCCGAAGTCTTGCCGCCCGGCGTGCCCTGGCGTCGGGTCGCCTGGAGAGCCGGGCTGTGGGAGAAGGAGGAGACCGAGCGCCGGAACGGCGAGCCGCACGACGTACAGCTCTGCCAGGGGCGCTGGGTCCAGGCGGGAAGCGAGCTCGGGATCTCGGTCCGGACCGGCCCCGGGGAGCTCGCAATGGCCTGGTAGCGATCCGCGCCCTCGATGCTCGGCCGTCGGCTCGGTGCGTCGAGCAGGCTGCGGTAGCGGCTCTGCATGTGGGCGCCGTCCCAGTCGTCGCCGGAGGCTGCCGCCGCGCCTTCCGGCGCCAGGACCAGCAGGAGGACCAGGCCCGCAACCACCGACCCGCCAGTGCTCCGCATGCCTGCACCTCCCGCCCGCGGCGCTCGCGCGCGGGCCTTCCCCTCGGTGGGTGTCCGACGGGCGGGACCAGGTGACGGGGCTCAGAAGAAGAGGCTGCGGCGCGCGCGCCGCCCGCGGTCCAGGAGATCCGCCACGGCCCGCTTCACCGCCCGGACCTTCGCCTCCACCACCGCATCCTCCTCGTTGGGCTCGCCTTCGAAGTGAAGCGGTGCCCCGAAATGGATGTGGTACTTGACCGGCAACGCCAGCGCGATGCCAAGGGGCCCGAGCCACGGAAAGGTGACCGTGATGGGCAGCGAGGGCAGACCGAGGCTCCGGGCCACACCCTTCAGGTTCGCCAGGCCGGGCTGCTGCTCCTCGGAGCCCACGATGCCGACGGGCACCACGGGCGCCCGGGTCTCCAGGGCGATGCGCAGGAAGCCCATACCGAAGGGCTGCAGCCGGTAGCGCTGGCGGAACGGCTTGTTCGCGCCGTCCGCCCCTTCGGGAAAGACCATCACGCACTCCCCGGCCTCGAGCATCTCGACGCAGTTCTCGGGCGTGCCCACCACCGTCCCGGTGCGCGACAGGGTGGTCCCCACACCGGGCACGTGCCAGAGCGCGTACTCGCTCATCCCCCGGCAGATGCGCGGCGGCTCCGCGTCGAGGACCAGGGCGAGGGCGAGCATGATGCCGTCGTAGCCCACCTGACCGGCATGGTTGGCAACCAGCAGGACCCCGCCCGGCGGGACCTGCTCGATCCCGTGGGTCTCGACCCGGAACCAGTAGCGGTAGGCCAGGCCGGCCAGCAGCAGCCAGGGGCGGGCGGCCTCCGGGTGGAAGCCGTAGGGGTCGTAGCCGTACTCGTTCAGACGCAAGGGAGTCTCGTGCAGGCGCTCCCGGATCTCCGCCTCCAGCGCTCCGACGCCGGGCAGGAGCCCCCGGGCGCCCTCGAAGAGCTTGCGTCCGAGGCCCGGAAGGTCCGCCGGCCGGGTGCGCGCGGGTCGCACGGCGCTCACCGGACCGCCAGCACCGGGCGGGCGAGCTCGCTCACGGGAGCCTCGGCACCGGCGGGGAGCACCACGTCCTCCCAGGTTCGACGGGCTACAGCATCGGGCGTCCCGACCGGTCCGCGCAAGCCCCGGTGCTCGCCGTAGCCGCTCGGTTCACGTCTCCCGCGGGAGGCCGGCGCGCCGCTTCCGCTTCCCGAGCAGGTTCAGCTTGAAACGCCGCACCGTCTCGGCCTCGATCACGGAGGCATCCGGAGCGCGGAACGAGAGCGCATCGAAGGGGCACTGGACGATGCAGGCGCCACACTGGACGCAGGCTCCGGCGCGCGGGAGGGTGGCGCGCCGCCGCGCGACGTCCATCTCGAACACCCGGGTGGGACAGACCTGCTCGCAGAAGCCCGCGCCCCGGCAGCGCTCCTCGTCGAGCGCGATGGCGAGCAGGCGATCCTCGTGGAGCCCGCTCTTGTAGGTCGGCGTGCTGCCCGCGAGGTCGAGGCTCAGGATCCCCAGCACCGCGAGCGAGGCGAGCCCCCAGCCCAGCACGAAGCTCCCCCCGAGATCCTCGCGGACGGCCACCAGCCCCAGCAGGACCGCCAGGAAGGCCCCCCACAGCAGGAGCGCCACCCCGTGGCGACCGAAGTCGAAGAAGACGCAGCCGACCCGCCTCCCCGTCCTGCGTAGCCGGGACTCGTAGAGCGGAAACGCCAGGAACAGGGCGAGCGAGAGGACCCACACCAGCGCCGCCAGCCGGAGGACGCCCCAGCCGAGGAACGGCGCCGCCAGCAGGACGCCCAGCAGGGAGATCGGGAAGGCCCATGCCACGGCCATCTCGAGCCGCTGGGGCCAGGGAAAACTCACGCGGCGCATCTCCACATCCGCCTCGAGCCCCCGGGCCAGGAACGCCGGGACGTCGTCGGCCCGGACCGGCCCCCAGACGACGCGCCAACCGGTCCGCCGGTGCACCCCCCGCCCGTCCACGCCCGTCGCGGCGAGCTGGGGAAGGATCACCCGGCGATGATCCACCCGGTGGGCAATCCCGCTGGTCTTGAGGGCGGAGATCACGTCGTGGTCCGTCAACAAGCCCCCCGTCGCGGCGCACCAGACGTTCACGCCCCGGCTGTTCGCCACCAGCAGGTAGGCGTCCAGACCACGCCAGCTGCGTCGCACGCGCTCCACGGTCAGCCGGAAGTTGCCGGTGAGGAGCACCGGGGCGCCGCGACCCGGATTGCCGAGGACCACGAGGCCCGTACGGCACGGGAACGGCAGCATGCGGAGCAGCGTCTGCACCACCGTGACCCGGAGGAAGCCGAGCCACGCGCGAACTTCGGCAACGGTCATCGACGGGCCACGATCTCGACCCAGCCTCCCAGACCGCCGACTCGCGTCTCGACCGGCTCGAGCCCGCAGTGGCGCAGCCGGCCCGGAAGCTCCGCGACCGGGTGGGTCGTCTGCTGGGTGAGGAGATAGGTCAACGCCACCAGCGGCGCCCGCAAGAGGCCGTGGAGGATGCGACGCGGCCGGGTGCCGGGCCGGGCCTCGTCCGCGATCAGGAGCAGCCCTCCCGGCCGGAGGATGCGCGCCACCTGCTCCAGCGTGTACGCGATCTCGTCCTCGCTCAGCTCGGACAGGCAGAGACCGCAGGTAACCACGTCGTAGCTCTCGGACGGCTCGCGATCGAGCTCCGCCACGCCCTGCTCGCGGAGCTCGATGCGCTCCGCCACCCCTGCCCGGCGCGCCTGCCGCGCGGCGATCTCCAGCATCTCCGGGTTGACGTCGATGCCCGTCACCCGGGCACCGCGCCGCGCGGCCCGGACCGCCAGAGCGCCGGTCCCGACCCCCAGGTCCAGCACCCGCTGGCCCGGGGAAATGCGTTGCGCCAGGCGATCGTAGGCCCGGTCGACGGCGCCCAGGGTGAGGAGCCGGATCCCGAACTCGTAGCGGCGGGGCGCCGACTCGAGGATGCGCATGAGGACGTAGGTGCTCAGGTGCCTACCACTCCTCCACCCACGGCCGCAGGTCGAGCTCGTGGGTCCAGGCGCTGCGGGGCTGGGCGTGCAAGGCCCAGTAGCTCTCGGCCACGTCGTCGGGGCGGAGCAGGCCGTCCGGCGGACGCGCCTCCACCAGCTTCGGGAAGTTCTCGCGGATCCACGGCATGTCGATCGGCCCGTCGATCACCACGTGCGCCACGTGGATGCCCTGGGGCCCGAGCTCCCGAGCCATGCTCTGGGCCAGGGCCCGCAGCGCGTGCTTGGCGCCGGCGAAGCCGGCCATGAGCGGACGCCCGCGGACGCTCGCCGTGGCCCCCGTGAAGAGGATCGTCCCGCGGCCGCGCGGCGCCATGCGTCGCGCCGCTTCGCGCCCGACCAGGAAGCCCGAGAAGCAGGCCATCTGCCAGATCTTGAAGTACTTGCGGCTGGAGAACTCCAGGATCGGGATGGGGACGTTGGCGCCGATGTTGTGGATGGCCACCTCCACCGGGCCGAGCTCCGCCTCCACCCGCTCGAAGAGGGCGACCACCTGCTCTTCGTCGCGGGCGTCCACACCGAAGGGGGTCGCCCGATTGCCCGCCTGGCGGATCTGCGTGCAGAGGGCCTCGAGCTTCTCCGCGCCCCGGCGCACGACGCCCACGTGCAGGCCCTCGCGCGCAAAGCGACGCGCGATCGCCCCGCCGAGGCCCGCACCGGCCCCGAACACGAGGGCGACCTGCGCGTCCCCCATGCCGCCTCAGGCGCCGGCCTGGAGCGCCTTCTCCACCAGGAGAAGGCGGTCGTTGCCGAAGTACATCTCGTCGCCCACGAAGCAGGCCGGCGCCCCGAAGACGCCGCGCGCCACGGCCTCGTCCGTGGTCTCGCGCAGGGCTCGCTTGATGTTCGGGTCCCGGGCGGCCTCGATCAGGGCAGAGGCGTCGAGGCCGGCCGCCACCAGCACCCGGGCGAACTCGTCGGGATCCCCCAGGTTCCGGGCCTCGGCCCAGAAGGCCGGGAAGACGGCGGCGTGGAAGGGCTCGAAGAGCCCCGCGCGGAGCGCCGCGTGGGCCGCCCGCATGAGGCGAAGCGTATCGATGGGGAAGTGCGGATTGAAGCGGAGCGGGACGCCGTAGTGCTCCCCCCAGCGGCGCAGGTCCAGGGCGGCATGGCGGCGCTTGGCCTCCACGGGCTCGAAGGCCGGCGAGTGGTTGCCCGTCACCTTGTAGACCCCGCCCAGGAGCATGGGCCGGTAGACGAGCTGGCAGCCGGTCCGGCGGCGCAGGCCGGCGAGTTGCGTGTCCGCCAGGTAGCTGTAGGGGCTTCCGTAGTCGAAGAAGAACTCGAGTCGGGCCACCAGGCTCTCCAAGCGCCTCCGATCCTACCCGCAGGGGCCGCCAGGGAGCAAACGAGGCGCGGATTGCGGAAGCCTGGGCTCGCGTGGTTGAATGGAAAAGCGGGGTCGGAGCGTCGTCGTGGCAGGCAGGCAGTGGACAGGCTGGCTGGGAGTATGGATCGGTTGGCTGATCCTGCTCTCCTCCCCCGCGTCGGCCCTGGTCACCACCGGCTCCCTGGACACGCCGGGCCAGGCGCTGGCCGTGCAGGTGGTGGACGGCCTCGCCTACCTGGCCGACGGCCTCGCCGGCCTGCGCGTGATCGACGTCTCCGACCCGACCGCACCCCGAGAGGTCGGGGCGCTGGCGACTCCCGGCTCCGCCTCGGACGTGATCGTGTCGGACGGCATCGCCTGGGTTGCGGGCGCGGGCCGCGGCCTGCGGGTCGTCGACGTATCCGATCCCACCGCGCCTCGGGAGATCGGCGCCCTGGACACCGTGGCGGCCTTCGGTCTCGCGCGCCTGGGCAACCTCGTGTACGTGGCCGACGGGGCTGCGGGCCTGCGCATCCTGGACGGGACGGACCCGACACGACCCGTGGAGCGCGGCGCGCTCGACACCCCGGGCTCGGCCCGAGCCGTGGTCGTGGCCGGCGGCCTGGCTTACGTGGCCGATGCCGAGGCCGGGCTGCGCATCGTGGACGTGGGCGATCCCGCCGCTCCCGTGGCGCGGGGCGCCCTCGACACCCCGGGCTCCGCCCGGGCCGTATTCGTGGTGGAAGGCATCGCCTACGTGGCGGACGCGGAGGCGGGCCTGCGCATCGTGGACGTCGCAGACCCGGACGCGCCGGCGGAGCTCGGCGTCCTCGACGTCGGAGGCCCCGGTCAGCCGGTCCAGGGCGTCACCGTGGTGGGCCGCCTCGCCTTCCTCGCCATGGAGAGCCGGGGCCTCCAGCTCGCGGACGTCGGGGATCCGAGCCGGCCGTTGGCGCTCGGCGCCCTCTCCACGCCGGGCGGCGCCCGGGACGTGACCGTCGTCGGACGCTTCGCCCACGTGGCGGACCTCGACCGTGGCTTGCACGTCGCAGACGTCTCGAACCCCGGGAACCCGCTGGAGATCGCCACCGCCCCGACGGACAACTCGGGTGCAGACCTGGTCCTCGGGGACGGCATCGCCTACGTGGCCAACTCGTTCTCGGGCCTCGTCCTCTTCGACGTCTCGGACCCCACGAAGCCGGCCCGCCTGGGCCGGATCGGCCTGGACGACCCACGGGACGTGGAGGTGATCGACGGGATCGCCTACGTGGCCGACGAAGACGTGGGGCTGCGCATCCTGGACGTCGCGAATCCGTTCGCTCCCAGGGAGATCGGGACCGCTGTCATGCCGAGGGGAGCCCTCGACGTGGCGGTGGTGGACGGTGTGGCGTACGCCACCGGGGGATCGGTTTTCTCGTCCCCCGGGAACCTCTGGATCTTCGACGTCTCCGACCCGACCGCCCCGGACCTGATCTTCGTCGTCGGCCCCATCGCCGCGAGCCGGGTCGACGTGGTCGACGGCGTCGCCTACGTCACCGCCGACTTCCCGGACCTGCGGACGATCGACGTGTCCGACCCCGCTGCGCCGGTGCGCCTCGGCGTCTTCGACACGCCGGAGAATGCTCTGGACGTACAGGTGGCGGACGGCGTGGCGTACCTGGCCGTTCCGCAAGCGGCCGTGCGCATCCTGGACGTCTCGGATCCCGCGGCGCCCCGAGAGCTCGGCGTGCTCCCGGTTCTCGCCGCCTTCGTCGGCGACGTGGACCTCGTGGACTCGCTGCTCTTCGTGACCGCCGGAGCGGACGTCCTGGCCGTGGACGTCGCGGACCCCACGGCTCCACGGGTGGTGGGCGGCTTCCCCCTCCCCCCGTTCGGATTCGCCAGCGACGTCGCCATGGACGGCACCATCGCCTTCGTCCCGGGCGGCCCCGGCAACGTCCTGCGCGTGATCGACTTCGGCCCGGAGTACGCCGCGCGCCTGCAAGCCGCGCTGGACGTGAGGCCCGACTCCTGCCCGAACCCCTGGAATCCCACCTCCCGCGGCGTCCTGCCGCTGGCCGTGCTCGGATCCCCGGGCTTCGACGCCAGCCAGATCGACCTGGAGAGCGTGGTGCTGTCCCGCGCCGACGGCGTGGGTGGGGAAGTCCCGCCCGAGGCGGGGCCGACCGGCCCGCAGCCGGTCCTCGCCGACGTGGGAAGCCCCTTCGAGGCCGACGCCTGCGCCTGCCACGCGGGTGGCCCCGACGGCCACGTGGACCTGGCGCTCAAGTTCCGGACCCCGGCCCTGGCCGGGGCTCTCGCCCCGGGCGAGCTCGTCGAGCTCGTCCTGAGCGGGCGGCTCCGCGACGGCCGGCGCTTCGAGGGGCGCGACTGCGCGCGGGTCGTGCCGACCGCCAGGCGGCGCGGGGGCTCTGGCAGCTAGACGGGGAGAGGCATGGTCCGACACGAGATCGAGCTCTTCCAGTTCCCGGCCTCCCACTTCAACGAGAAGGTGCGCTGGGCCCTGGACTGGAAGCGCGTTCCCCACGAGCGCATCTCGCTCGTGCCGGGGCCGCATGCCGCGCGCATGCGCAAGCTCTCGGGACAGACGGCGACCCCGGTGCTCCGCGACCGCGGGCAGGTGATCGCCGGCTCGGCCCGCATCCTGGAGCACCTGGAACGCCGCTTCCCGGAGCCGGCGCTCCATCCGAGGGATCCCGACGATCTGCGCCGGGCCCTCGCCATCCAGCGCGAGTTCGACGAAGAGGTCGGACCGGCGGTGCGCCTCGCCAAGTTCTTCCAGGTGATGAGCGCCGATTATGCGACGCGCGTCTTCGGCGACGGCCTGGGACCCCTGGGTCGGGCCGCCTACCGGGCGAGCTTCCCGCTGGTGCGGCGGGTCATGTGGCGCAAGATGGGGATCGATGCGGACAGCGCAGTGCGTGCCGGCGGGCGGACCCTCCAGGCCCTCGACTTCGTGGCCAAGACCGCAGGCCCGAGCGGTCACCTGGTGGGGGAGCGCTTCGGCCTGGCCGACCTGGCCTGCGCCAGCCTGCTCATGCCCGCCGTGCGGGTGGCCGAGTGGGGCGGCCCGGCCGAGCCCTCGGATGCGAAGACCGATGCCTGGTTCGCTCGCTGGGCCGATCATCCCGGCGCCGCGTGGGTGCGCGACACGTATCGACGCTACCGGCGACCGCCCTCGGACCCGTGATCCTTGCTGGCCGGCCTGGAGCGTCTTGCCGGCGCGCCGGGCCAGGAAGGAGGCCTCGAGCGCCAGCGAGGCGGCGCCTTGCGCTAGGGTGACCGGAATCCATGAAGGACGCGCTGCGCCGCTCCCCGACAAGCCGACCCGTCCGCGCCATGATCCACACCCTGGTGGCCATCGGCGGGGTTGCCGCACTGTCCTGGGAGATCCTCTGGCAGCTGCAGGCTTCACTCGCCCTGGGGGTCTCGGCGCGCGGCACCGCCATCGTCCTGGCCGCCACCATGGCGGGCCTCACGTTCGGAGCGCTGATCGGCGGACGCTGGTTGGCCCGGGTCAGGTCCCATCCGATCCGTCTCTACGGGGCTCTCGAAGCGGCCATCGGACTCTCGGGTCTGCTCATGCTTCCGGGCTTCCGCGCGCTCGAGCGGCTCGACACGGCCCTCTACGGCGCGGCTCCCGCGCTCGCGCCCGGCCTGCACGCGCTCGCGATCGTCCTTCTCCTCGGCCCCGCGACGCTCGCCATGGGCGCGACGATCCCGGTCTTCTCGCGGATCGCCTCGGCACATCACACCTCGCTCGCTGGACTCTACGGGATCAACACCGTGGGTGCCGCTGCAGGATCTCTGCTCATCGCCTTCCTGTTCATCCCGACGCTCGGCGTGTCGCAGACCGTCCAGCTCGTGGCGGGCTTGAATCTATTTGTCTTCTGCTTGACGCACTTGCTGCCTGCGGCGGTAGCCGCCGAATCCGATGGCTCCTCCGGAGAGCGTAGAACGCCCCGTCTTGCCCCGTTCACCGCGGGCGCGATGGTCTTCTGCACCGGTTTCACCACCTTCGGTCTCGAGGTGGCCTGGTTCCGCTCCCTGCGCGCCGCCTTCCAGAGCGTCACCGACAGCTTCGCCATCATGCTTGCGTCGGTGCTCCTCCCGCTGGGTGTCGCCGCCAGGCTGGTGCCCCGCCTCCGCCGCACACAGGTCCATCCCGCCCTGCTCCTGGGAGCAGCCGGCCTGCTGGCCCTCCTAGCCACGCCTGTCGTCGAGCGGATGGACGTGCTGGCACGCGCACCGGACGACTACGCGTGGGTTCTCTTGCGCCGATTCCTGCTCTCCCTGGCGACCCTCGGTCCTTCCATGCTGCTGCTGGGCACGGTCCTCCCCTGGCTGCTCGAAGATTATGGAGAGCCCAGGAGCTGCGGATGGCTGTACGGGATCAACACGGCGGGCTCCGTGCTCGGAGCCCTTCTGGGGGCCTGGGTCCTGCTCCCCAGTCTGGGGTTTGCGCGCGCCTCCTGGCTGCTGGGAGCCGGAGTGGTGGTCTTCGCCGCCGCACAGCGGGGAGGTAGGCGTGGAGTGGCCATGGCGGTGGCCGGCGCCGGGGCCCTCGTCGTGGCCGTGACACAGACCTCGAGCGTCGGGCGCGAGCGGGTGGTCGGCCTTCCGGATTTCGATGACCTCGAGATCGTCGCCTACGACGAGGGTCCGGACAGCACCGCATCCGTGGTATCGGATTCGAGCGGAGCCAGGGGTCTCGTGATCGACGGGTTCCTCGCCTCCTCCGAAGGAGTCGGCGGCGGCCGCTACATGGAGATGATGGGGACACTACCCATGCTGCTGCATCCGGAGCCCCGGGCTGCGCTGGTGATCTGCTTTGGCACCGGTCAGACGGCGAACGCCGTTCGCCGGGAACATCCGGAGCGTCTGGACGTGGTGGACGTCAATCCTTCCGTGCTCGAGATGGGTCGCCACTTCCGGTCCAACGAGGGCGTGCTGGAAGATCCCCGCGTGAGGGCCGTCGCGATGGACGGACGCGCCTGGCTACGCCGCAGCGAGCAGCGCTACGACGTCGTGACGTTGGAGCCCATGCCTCCCTACTTCGCCGGAGTGAATGCGCTCTACTCCAGGGAGTTCTACGAGATCGTGGCGAGCAAGCTCGAGACCGGCGGGGTCGTCGCGCAATGGCTTCCCTTCCATCTGATGCCCCCCTTCTATGCTGCCTCCGCGGCCGCGACCTTCGCGGCCGTCTTTCCGGACTCGATCCTCTGGATGCATCCCAGCGAACCCACGGGAATCCTCCTGGGACGGGTTACGGGCACGTCCGTTCCGCTTGCAACCGATTGGCCCGGCTTCGCGCGCTCGGGCGAGCCGCACGCCTACCCGGCGGACGAGGTGCGCGCGAGCGTCGCGCTGGATGCCAGCCGGCTGGCCCGCTACGCGAGCCTGGGGCAGGTCATCTCGGACGACAACCAGCTCCTGGCCTACGGCGCGATCCGGAGACAGCTGGCCGACCGAGACCGCAAGAGCGTCGTGGAGAACGTAAACCTAGTGCGCCGCATCGCCCGGACGGAGCTCTCGCGGCCTGCGGCTTCCCCGCCGGCAGCCCTGGAGCCTTGATCGGTCCTGGCCGGCCTGGAGCGTCTTGCCCGCGCGCCGGGCCGGGAGGGAGGTCTCGAGCACCAGCATGCGCGGATCATCGGCCGCCAGCGGCTCTCCCTCCAGCGGGTTCTCGGTGCACCAGTTCACCATGTCGCGCAGCAACGCCACCTTCTCGAGCTGCGTCTGGAACTTGGGGTAGGTCCCCGGATGCGTTCCCGAGGCGTGGGGATGGCACATGGCGCAGGCGATGCCGTTGCTTCCGATCTCGTCGCTGTGGAGCAGGCGATCCCCCTCCCGGACGACCTTGTCGAGCTGCCGGGGACGTAGTCGGGATGGACGCGGCCCCCCGGCCTCCACCAAGGGCATTGGGCCCCCACGGGGCAGTGGGCTCCGATGGTGCACCCCCCCGGCGTCGGCTATAGGGGCCCGATGCTGCGGACGGGCCTGCGCCCACGGGTTGCGAGCCACCTGCACCGGCTCGGCTACTACCGCGATCTGGTGGCGGTGCTGACGCAGAAGGAGCTCAAGGTCCGCTACAAGGGCAGCTTCCTGGGCTACCTCTGGTCGATTGCAAATCCGCTGGCCTTCGCCCTCGTCTTCTTCGTCGTCTTCAAGGTCGTCATGCGGGTCGGCATCCCCGACTACCCGCTGTTCCTGATCGCCGGGCTCTTCCCCTGGCATTGGTTCCAGAACTCGGTCAACGGATCGGCCAATGCTTTCATCGGCAACGCGAGCCTGGTCAAGAAGCTGAACTTCCCGCGCCTCATCATTCCGCTGACGGGCGTGCTCGACGACCTGATCCACTTCCTGTTGTCGATTCCCGTCATCGTCTTCTTCCTGCTCCTCTATGGCAAGGGTCCCGCGGCGTCCTGGCTCTATGGGGTGCCGCTGCTGATCCTGGCGCAGTTCATCCTGATCTACGGCATCGCCCTGGCGGTGAGCTCGATCAACGTGTTCTTCCGCGACCTGGAGAGGCTGGTCGCCCTGCTGACGATGCTGCTCTTCTACGTGACGCCGATCATCTACTCCGAGACCATGATCCCGCAGGGCTTCGAGGCACTCGTCACCCTGAACCCGCTCGCCACGCTGACGATCGCCTGGCGGCGCCTCTTGCTGGACGGGTCGCTCGACCTGGCGAGCCTGCTCTGGACGGCAGCCTACGGCGTGGCCGCGCTCGGGATCGGCGCCCTGGTCTACCGGACGACGAAGGCGCGCTTCGCCGAGGTCGTGTGAGCGAAGAATCCGCCATCCGGTTCGAGGCGGTGGGCAAGTCGTACCCCGGCTACGGCTCGCTCAGCGGTGGGCTCAAGCGCTTCCTGCTGGATGCTCGCAGGGGGCTGCGCGAATTCGCGGCGGACCGCGAGGTGCTTCGCGACGTCTCCTTCACCGTCTGGAAGGGAGAGGCCTTCGGGATCGTGGGGCGCAACGGCGCCGGCAAGAGCACCCTGCTCGGCCTCGCAGCCGGCGTGCTGGCGCCGAGCCGGGGCTCGGTGCGTGTGAACGGGCGGGTGGTGCCGCTCCTGGAGCTGGGATCGGGCTTCCATCCGGAGCTGACCGGGCGGGAGAACATCCTCCTGAACGGGGTCCTGCTGGGGCTGACGCGCGCGCAGGTCCGCGAGAAGCTGCCGGAGATCGTGGATTTCAGCGAGCTCACCGTCTCGTTGGACCAGCCGATCCGTACCTACTCCATGGGCATGGTGGCCCGCCTGGCGTTCTCCGTGGCAGCCCACGTCCGGCCGGAGATCCTGCTCATCGACGAGGTGCTGTCGGTGGGCGACGAGATGTTCCAGCGCAAGTGCGTGGACCGCATGCGCGGGCTGCTGGCTTCGCCGGCGACGATCGTCCTGGTCTCCCACGCGCTGGACCAGCTGGCGGACTTCTGTACCCGAGCGGTCTGGATCGAGGAGGGCGAGGTCCGGGAGGTGGGAGCCGCCAAGGAGGTCGTGGAGGCCTATCGGAGCGCCTGCGCCGGGGGCGCCCCGGGACCCGCGGGCAGGGCGACCGCCGCGAAGCAGTGATAGGCTCCTCGGCGGCTGTCGCGGCCGCGAGGCATCATGAAGCTCTGCACCTTCCGCCACGCTGGGAGCGCCCGTCTGGGCGTCGTGCGCGAGGACGGCATCGTCGACCTGACGGAGGCCGCTCCCGATCTGCCCCGCGAGATGACGCAGCTCCTCGCCGCCGGGGACGCGGCGCTGCGCCGCGCCGCCAGCGCCGACGCGCGCGCCCGCCTGCCGCTCGACTCCGTGACGCTCGCCGCTCCGGTCCTGCGCCCACCCAAGTTCCTGGCCATCGGCCTGAACTACGCCGACCACGTGGCGGAGGCCGGCCTCCAGAAGCCCGAGCACCCCACGGTCTTCAACAAGCAGTCGACCTGCGTCACGGGCCCCCGGGACCCGGTGCACATGCCGCGGGTTTCCAAGGCGCTGGACTACGAGGGCGAGCTCGGCTTCGTGGTCGGCCGCCGCTGCCGGCACGTACCGCGCGATCGGGCCCATCAAGTGATCGCCGGCTATCTCGTGGTCAACGACGTCTCCGTGCGGGACTGGCAGCTCCGCATCCCCACCTGGACCATGGGCAAGTCCTTCGATACGCACGGTCCGCTCGGCCCCTGGCTCACCACTGCCGACCAGGTGGGCGATCCCCACGCCCTGCGCCTGCGCACCTGGGTGAACGGGGAGCTGCGCCAGGACTCGAACACCAAGCACCTGATCTTTGACTGCTTCGCGCTGGTCGAGCATCTCTCCACCGTGTTCACCCTCGAGCCGGGCGACGTGGTCACCACCGGGACGCCCGGCGGCGTCGGAATCGCCTGCAAGCCGCCACGCCTGCTCCAGGTGGGCGACGTGGTTCGCGTGGAGATCGACGGCCTCGGGACCATCGAGAACCGGGTGGTGGAAGAGCCCGAGACCGCTCTTCTCTGAGGAGGGATCCCCCATGCCCCTGCACCGCCTGCGGTCCATCGGGATCGGCGTCCCGAACCTGGATGCCGTGCGCGCCTTCTACCGGGACTTCGGCTTGACGGAGATGGATCGGGGCCGCTTCGAGACCACGGACGGCGGCGAGCAGCTCCAGCTCCAGTCGGCGCCGCGCCGCAATCTCCTGGCGCTTTGCGTCGGAGTGGACGACCCGGACGACCTCTCTCGCGCCGCGGCGGCCCTGGCCCGTCTCGGCGTCCGCGCCGAGCAGGGCGAGCGGACGCTGCATGCCGTCGAGCGCGTGACCGGAATCCGCGTCGAGCTCGTCGTCGAGCCGCGCATCGGGCAGAAGCCGGCACCGGCCCTGGCGACGAACGGCCCCGGTCGCAGCGCGCGCATCGACGCCCGGTCGCCCGCGGTCTTCGAGTGCGCACCCCCGCGACCCCGCCGTCTCGGGCACGTGGTGATCGGCTCGAAGGATGCCATCGCCTCGCGGCGCTTCTTCGTCGAAGGGCTCGGCTTCCGCCTGAGCGATCTGGTGCCCGACGTCGGTGCAGCCTTCCTGCGCTGCTCGACCGACCACCACAATCTCCTGGTGCAGCCCGCCCCGGTGGGCTTTCTGCACCACACCGCGTGGGAGATGGACGACGTGGACGCCGTGGGCCGTGCGGCCGCCGTCATGGTGGCCGCGGACCCCGTGCGCCACGTCTGGGGCCTCGGCCGCCACGGCCTAGGCTCGAACTACTTCTGGTACCTGCGCGACCCCGCCGGGAACTTCGCCGAGTACATGAGCGACCTCGACGTGATCGCGGACGACGAGGCGTGGAAGGTGGCAGCCTCGACCTCCGCGCACCCTCTGGCGGCCTGGGGACCGCCCGTACCCCCGGCCTTCCTGGCCCCCGAAGACATCGTCGCCCTGGCCCGCGGCTAGCCCGTGCCGGAGACCGCGGACGTCGCGATCGTCGGGCAGGGTCCGGTGGGACAGCTGCTGGCCATCCTGCTCGGTCAGCGGGGTTGGCGCGTCCGGGCACTCGAACGCTGGCCCCGTCCGTATCCACTCCCTCGTGCGGTGCACTTCGATCACGAGATCGGCCGGGTGCTCCAGGCCGCCGGGGTGGCCGATGCGCTGGCCGGGCGCAGCGAGCCCGCCTCGGTCTACGAGTGGCGCAACGCCGCCGGGGAAGTCCTGCTCCGGATCGGGCGCGACGCCGAGCGCAGCCTCTCGGGCTGGCCGGAGTCGAACATGTTCAACCAGCCCGAGCTGGAGGGGATCCTCCAGGAGCGCGTACGCGCCCTGCCCTCGGTCTCCGTGCAGCCCGGATGCCAGGTCGTCGACGTGCGCGAAGACGCGGCCCACGTGGAGGTCACCGCGAGGCGGGAGGACGGCGAGGCGGTCGCGGTGCGCGCCCGCTACGGCGTGGGCTGCGATGGCGCGAACAGCTTCGTGCGCACCGCGATGGGTTCGCCCTGGAGCGACCTCGGCTTCCACTTCGACTGGCTCGTGGTGGACGTGACTCCGAATCAGGCGCACACCTGGGATCCCCTCAACTGGCAGCTCTGCGACCCCGCGCGGCCCACGACGCTCGTCTCCGGCGGGCCCGGGCGTCGCCGCTGGGAATTCATGCGTCTTCCCCACGAAACCCTCGAAGAGCTCAACCGTGAAGATACGGCCTGGCGCCTGCTGGAGCCCTGGGACGTGCATCCGGGCAACGCCAAGCTCGAGCGGCACGCGGTCTACACCTTCCGTGCCTGCTGGACCGAGGCGTGGCGCAAGGGCCGGCTCCTGCTGGCGGGGGACGCGGCGCACCTGATGCCGCCGTTCGCCGGCCAGGGCCTGTGCTCGGGCCTGCGAGATGCCACGAACCTGGCCTGGAAGCTGGACCTGGTGCTCTCGGGCCGCGCGGGGGAGAACCTGCTCGACAGCTATCCGAGCGAGCGCATCCCGCACGTACGCGGCATGATCGAGTTCTCGGTCGCACTGGGAAGGGTGATCTGCGTGGCCGATCCCCGCGAAGCGGCGGCCCGGGACCGCCGCATGGCGGCGGACACCCGCGAACGACGCTCGCCGGTTCCCGCCCAGCTCCCTCCCCTCGGTCCGGGCTTGTTCGCCGACGCGAGCCCGTGCGCCGGCCAGCTGTTCGTGCAGGATCGCGTGCGGCGCGGGAGCGCGACCGGACTGTTCGACGACGTGGTGGGGGGCGGCTTCGTCCTCGTGAGCCCCCACGGCGACCCGGGGAAATCCCTGGATCCCGCCTTGGCGGCCTTCTTCGCCTCCCTGGGTGGCATCACCGCCCACGTCGCCCCGGACGGCGCCGTGGCGGACCTGAACGGCGGCTACGCGCGCTGGTTCCGCGAGCATGGCGTCTCGGTGGCGCTGCAGCGTCCGGACTTCTACGTCTTCGGCACGGCGCCGGCGCTCGCCGGCGCCGAAGGCCTCGTCGAGGGGCTGCGCCACAAGCTCACCGCGCGCTGAGCGTCGATCGGTGCCGAATGCGAACCCGGTGGCTCGACGTTTGCAAGGGACTGGGGATCGTCGCGGTCTACTACGGGCACGTGGTCGGGCGCTTCGGCGGGTACGGAGTGACGGCGGCGGTCACGCAGTGGACTGCGATCTACGCCTTCCACATGCCCCTCTTCTTCCTGCTGTCGGGGTATCTGCACAAGACCACGAACCGGAGTGCGGTCGGGTTGCTGAAGAGGCGGGCCCGGCGGCTCGTCTACCCGATCTGGTTCTTCAACCTCATGTTCCTGCTGGTGAGCATGGCCGTCGTCCTGGCCCTGGGGCAACCCCTGGACCTGGCCTGGTACGGCAGAGCGCTGCTGAGCTCGTTCCTGACCGGCGAGATCCGCCCGTGTGGACTGACCTGGTTCCTGTATTGCCTGATGAGCGTGTTCGTCCTGCACACCCTGCTCGGGGGATGGGCGAAGACGGGAAGCCGCGCCCTGCTGCTGGCGGTCGCCTCTGGGGGCTTCGGCTACTGGGTGACGCACCCCGAGCAGCAGGCCAACCCGGCCGGAGCGCTGCTTCGCATCTGGTACCTGGACGAGGCGTTCGTCGCCTACGCCTTCTTCCTGGTGGGCCACGCGCTCCGGCGTTGGGAAGCCGGGCGTTCCTGGACCCAGTCGACGGGATTGAACCTCGCCGTGGTGGTCGCCTGTGCGGCGGTCTTCCTGGTGACTCTGGACTGGAACGAGGGGCCCTTCCGCGCGCACCTGCCGGGCGTCGTGATGGCGCAGCGGGGTCACGGCGGCCTCGCCTTCTTCCTGACGGCCGTCGCCGGGTCCCTCGTCTTCCTCTACTCGGCGCGTCTGATCGGGCGCAACCGGCCACTCGAGTGGATCGGAGTCAACTCGATCCCCTTCTTCGCACTGAACTCCGCGTTCTACGGGTGGCTCAATCCGCCGCTGGTGCGCTGGTGGAAGGCCTCCTTCGGGCTTCCCCGGGATCCCTTCGACGTCTTCGGCTGGGTCGGGCTGGTCACGCTGGCCTCGCTGCTCGCCACGGCGCCCCTGGTCTGGCTGCTGGGCCGGATGGCTCCGACCGCCAGCGGGGCGAGCCGCCGCCCCGACCCCGATCCCCCGGCCGACTGACCGTGCAGCAGGCCCGACCGGGCAAGCTCGGCCCGCAGTGCGTCCGCCACGACCCGGGGTCCGCGCACGGTCAGGGGACGGTCCCGGGCGTCGCAGAGGGGGCTCGCCGTGGCGCTCTCCGTCGGACAAGAGGGCCGGGAGCCCTCGAAGAGGTCGCGTGAAGCGGCGTCCCGCGGGACGCGCTCCTGGAGGGAAGCACATGAATCCCGGCTTCGGCTCCCTGGCCAACCTGGCGCGGCTGCGCGACTTCGAGCGGCGTCGCGTCTCGTCCTGGGATCGCAGCGGAGGCAACCGCGACTTCCTTCCCCTGGCCCCGGGCGAGCGCAGCAGCTTTGCCGAGCTCGAAGGGGCCGGCTGCATCAAGCACCTCTGGATGACCACCCTGGCCCTGCCTCCCGAGGAGCACGAGCTCTGCGGCCTGGTGCTGCGCGCCTTCTGGGACGGCGAGGAGAGCCCGAGCGTCGAGGTGCCGCTCGGAGACTTCTTCGGCGTGGGCTTCGGCCTGCGCCGCAACTTCGTCTCGCTGCCGCTCCAGATGAGTCCGGAGGACGGACGCGGCATGAACTGCTGGTTTCCGATGCCCTTCGCCGCCGGGGCGCGGCTCGAGATCGAGAACCAGGGCAGCCACCAGCGCATCGTCTACTTCTACGTGGACTACGAGTCCTACGGCGCGCTGGATCCCGAGCTGGCCCGCTTCCACGCCTGCTGGAACCGGACGCCGCGCAGCGCGGGGCTGGCGCGCGAGCGCGGCTACACCGCCGCGGACTACGCGGATCTCGGCGCCCGCCTGCGCGGCCCCTGGGCCGAGCCGAACCTGACCGGCGAGCGCAACTACGTGATCCTCGACGTGCGGGGGCGCGGCCAGTACGTGGGCTGCGTGCTCAACGTGGACGTCTTCGAACGCCAGCTCAACGACTGGTACGGCGAGGGCGACGACATGATCTTCGTGGACGACGAGTCCTGGCCGCCGCGCCTGCACGGAACGGGCACCGAGGACTACTTCAACACCGCCTTCTGCCCGACCCAGGAGTACTCCGCCCCCTATCACGGCATCACGGTCTACAGCGGCACGCCGGACTGGCCCTGGAGCGGCAAGAACTCGATGTACCGCTTCCACGTGGAGGACCCGATCCGCTTCGAGCGCTCGATCCGGGTGACCCTCGAGACCGGCCACGCTAACACCCTGGCCAACGACTACTCGAGCACCGCCTACTGGTACCAGGCGGGCCGCACGGCCCCGCGGCCGCCGCTGCCCCCCCTGGCCGCCCGCCTCCCGCGCCCCGCGGGCGGCGGGCCGGGCCGGACCTAGCAGTGGTCCGATCCCGTCAGCTCCTTCGGTGAGCATCGTGGCCGAGAGCGGTCGCGGGGGCTCCTCCCGGGACCAGTTGTCGGGCACGGTCTCCCCGGCAAACACCCGTTCGCGCATGCCCGGCTTGAGGAGGGTGTCGCGGGTGAAGAAGCCCCAGCCGTCGTCGCTGCCCTTGAAGGGCTCGTCGAAGACGGAGAAGTAGTAGACCTCCACCCCCGTCGCGCGGATGAAGGAGGTGAGATTGAGCAGGAAGTGGATCTGGTTCGCGGGGGAGGGTACCGCCGCACCGTTCACCGGGCCGAAGCTCTTCCACCCGGTCTCGCTCACGATCACCCGCTTCCCGGGATGGGCGGCGACGAGCCGCAGGTACTGCTGATACACCCACGGCACCGCCTGCGTGACGTCGATCCCATCCCAGTACGGGTGGATGTGGGCGAGGACCAGGTCGGATGCGGCCGCCACCTCGGGGTGGGCCAGCAGCACGGGATACGCCTCGGAGGTGCCGACCGGCTTGTCCGGGACCGCGGCCTTCACCTGCTGGATGTAGGCGATGAGCTGCGCGGGCGTCACGTCTCCGCGCAGGAGGGCCTCGGATCCCACCACGAGCACGTCCGAGAACGGAGCCATGGTGATGAGCGCGCGGACCTGCTCCTGATTGGCCGCCTCGTCGCGGCCGATCCAGGCGCCGGCCAGGACGGTCCGGAATCCGAGTCGCTTCGCCAGCCAGGGAGCGGCC
>JBFIML010000036.1:0-45184 GCA_041611735.1 Myxococcota bacterium
CCTGATCGAAGCCGCCTCCGCCGTCTTCCTCGAACAGGGCTACCGGCGCACCCAGATGGCGGACGTGGCCGCGCGCCTGGGCGTCGCCAAGGGCACCGTCTACCTCTACGTCGAGAGCAAGGAAGCGCTCTTCGACGCCGTCCTGCGTCACGCCGACCAGAGCGAACCCGTGGCGCTCCCCGAGAAGCTCCCCGTTCCGACACCGACGCCCGGCGCCACGCTCGAGATGGTGAGGAAGCGCATCGCCGAGCAGGCCGCGCTCCCCGAGCTCGCCGCCGCCCTCGAGCGCCAGCGCGTCGCCGACGTGTGCGCCGAGCTCGAGGCGATCCTACGCGAGCTCTACCGCCTGCTGGCCCGCCACCGCCGCGGCATCAAGCTGCTCGACCGCTGCGCCGCCGACTACCCGGAGCTGGCCGGCGTCTGGCACGGAACCGGTCGAGAGGGCGCCCTGGCCCTGCTGCGGCGCTACCTCGAAGACCGCATCCGCCGCCGGCGCCTCCCCCCCGTGCACGATGTCGCTGTCACCACGCGCATCGCCCTCGAGACGCTCGTCTTCTGGGCCGTCCACCGCCACTGGGATGCCTCCCCGCAGCCCGTGGACGAGGCGGTGGCGGAGCAGAGCGCGATCCAGTTCGTCGTGCGCTCGCTCCGGGCCGAGCCGTGAGCCACGCCGCCCCCAACCCGCACCTGACGGAGTCCTCCCACGTGCCTTCCGACCCGAACGCTCGCCGTGCCGACCTCGACGCCCTGCGCGTCTTCGCCTGCTACCTGCTGGTCCTCTTCCACGTCGGCATGGTCTTCAACCCGGCGCCCTTCTATCACGTGAGGAACGGCGAGGTGAACCTCGTCTTCCTGATCCTGTGCGGCTTCATCAGCCTCTGGCACATGCCGCTCTTCTTCCTGCTCGCGGGCTGGTCGGCGGCGGCGTCGCTGCGGGCGCGCGGGGTTCTGGACTTCCTGCGCGAGCGGGGCGCCAAGCTGGCCGTCCCGCTTCTGGCCGCCTGCATCCTGCTCGCGCCCCCGATCAAGTACCTGGAGCTGCGCTCGGGCTTCGATCTGAACCACCGGGGGCTCTGGGTGAGCGAAGAGCTCCAGCAGAGCTTCCGCCAGGTGATCCCGGTCGAACTCCCGCGCGCCGAGCCCTTCGACGAGAGCTTCCTCGCCTTCCTGCCGACCTTCTTCACCAACCTGGACCGCTTCAGCTGGTCGCACCTGTGGTTCCTGGCCTACCTGCTCGCGCTGACCCTGGTGCTGCTGCCGGTCTTCGTACTTCTCACCCGGCGCGTGCGCACCAGTGCGGCCTTGCCCTCGCGGCTCTGGATCTACGCGCCGCTCGCGCCGCTCCTAGCCGTGCAGCTCGGGCTGCGGGAGCGCTTCCCGGGCATCTACAACCTCTACAACGACTGGGCCAACATGGCCTACTTCGCGACCTTCCTCGTGGCCGGCTTCGTGCTCTTCCTCGTCCCACGGCTGGGAGATCGCCTGGACCAGGAGTGGCGGCGCGCGCTGGGCCTCGCTGTGGCTGCGCTGCTGGTGCTGCTCGCCGCGGTGCTCGAGCTCTTCCAGTCCACCCCGGTGGTGCTCACGGCCGCGGCCGTGGCGGCCTGGTGCTTCGTGGTGGCGCTGCTCGGCTTCGCGGGCGAGCGCGTCCATCCCAGGGGAGCGCGCTTCCGCTATCTGGTGGAGTCGGCTTTTCCCGTCTACCTGCTGCACCAGTCGGTGATCGTGTTTCTCGCCTACGGGATCGTGGAGCTTCCGCTGAACCTCTTCGTGAAGTTCGTGCTGCTCCTCGCCGGCTCGCTCGCCGTCACGCTCGTGCTCTTCCACTTCTTGGTGCGCCCCTACGCACCGGTGCGCTTCCTGGCGGGGCTCAAGCGTAAGCGCACGCACCCGGCAGCAACCGGACTGGCCGCGACGCGACGCCCCGCGGCTCCCATGCTGGGCAGGTGGTAGCCGTGCGCTGCCTCGGACTGCTGGCCGCGGCGTTCGCGATCATCGCACCCGTCCCGTCTGCGGCTGCGCCGACGGGCCCGAACTCTCCCGGCTTCACCGCGGGGCGCCAATCGCATCCTGGTTCCGAGCTGCCTTCGCGTCAATACTCCTCGGGGTAGTGGAGAGTCTGGAAGTGCGGAGAACGAGCGCGTCCTATCGGCATGCTCCTCGGCTGTGACGCACTGTCGCAACCGGTGCGCATCGCCACACCCCGCCCACGCATCGCGCACATGCGCCGCTTTCCGCTTGACAGTGAAATCCACTAGTTTGGACTATGTCCGAAGGGTGTTGACGTGTCGCATGTGTGTGATCCAGCTCCGAGCTGCCGGATCGCCGCCGCAACGAGCAACCAGCCGGAGGATGACGGCGGCGACGGAAGCACGGCTCCGGACATCGAGCTCACTGGGGATCTCACGCTGAATCTGCGGGCGGAGCGGTCTCTCGCACGTGAGCCTGTATGCGACGCAGGTGACGCCGGAGGGGCTGGCTCGATTCGAGCGCGTGCGACCCGAAGTGGAGACCCGCGTCGAGTCCCCCACGCGCTGACCGGCGCAAGGCGGTCGAGCAGTCTTCAGGAGCCGCCCGACCTCAGGGTCGGCCGGGCTCCGTGCGAACCAGAGCTTGGTGCGGGTGGGGGTGCCAGACGGCGCCCTTGGGCCGGAGTCGCCACGCCGGATACAATCCCCAGGCGGTCGGACGGGTCTGGAAACCCGGCTCCCCCCGCCGCGGGTCCCCGCTCCCTCCAGCGCCTACACTGGCCAGCCAGGCAATCGGCATGACGAACTTCCCGGCCCAGATCATCTCGGTGCTGCGCAGCCGGCGCGGGCAGCGCAACCTGCGCGTCCTGGCGCGCTTCTTCGTGGTGCTGGCCACCATGATCGCCGTCTACTCGGTGATCTTCCACTTCCTGATGGCACGCGAGGGGCACCAGCACTCCTGGATCACCGGCTTCTACTGGACGCTCACGGTGATGTCGACCCTCGGCTTCGGCGACATCACCTTCCATACCGACCTCGGGCGCGCCTTCTCGATCCTGGTGCTGCTCTCCGGAATGATCTTCCTGCTCGTGCTGTTGCCGTTCACGTTCATCGAGTTCTTCTACGAGCCCTGGGTGAACGCGCAGGCGGCATCGCGCGCTCCGCGCTCGATTCCGGTGGATACGCAGGGGCACGTGGTGCTGACGCACTACGATGAGGTGACGAGCGCCCTGATCCGGCGCCTGGTCAAGTACCAGTATCGCTACGTCCTGGTCGTGCCCGAGGTCGAGGAGGCGTTGCGTCTCCACGACCTCGGGGTGAACGTGGTGGTCGGACCTCTGGACGACCCGGAGACCTACGGCAAGGTGCGCATCGAGCAGGCGGCGCTGGTGGTTACGACGACCACCGACGTCACCAACACCAGCGTGGCCTTCACCGTCCGCGGGCTCACGCCATCGGTGCCGATCATTTCGACGGCGCACGACGAGGCCTCGGTCGACGTTCTGGAGCTGGCCGGCAGCAGTCACGTGCTGCGGCTTGAGGAGACCATCGGCCAGTCCTTCGCCCGCCGCACGATCGGAGGCGATGCCATGTCGCACGTGATCGGCCGCTTCGACCAGCTGATGATCGCGGAGGCCACGACCCATCGCACACCGCTGGTGGGAAAGACGCTGCGTGAGAGCAACCTGCGCCAGAAGGTGGGCGTCACGGTCGTGGGGGTCTGGGAGCGCGGCAACTTCGAGCCGGCGCGGCCGGAGACCTTGATTCACGACAACACGGTGCTCGTGCTGGCGGGCTCGGCCAAGCATCTGTTCCGGTACGACGAGCTCTTCTGCATCTACAACGTGTCCACCGGCCCCGTGGTGATCCTCGGGGGCGGGCGTGTCGGCCGTGCTACGGCGCGCGCCCTGGCGGCCCGGGATCTCGATTACCGCATCGTCGAGCTGCTTCCCGAGCGGGTGCGGGATCCTCGCAAGTACGTGCTCGGGAATGCGGCGGACCTCCACGTGCTGGAGAAGGCCGGCATCCGCGAGGCGCCGACGGTCATCATCACGCCGCACGATGACGATCTGAACGTCTACCTCACCATCTATTGCCGGCGACTGCGGCCCGACATCCAGCTCCTGAGCCGGGCCACTCACGAGCGCAACGTGCCGACCCTGCACCGCGCGGGCGCCGACATCGTGATGTCCTACGCGTCGATGGGCGCGAGCACGATGCTGAACTGGCTCAAGCGCCACCGCACCCTGCTGGTGGCCGAGGGGCTGGACCTCTTCGAGGTGCGCGTCCCCCCTTCCCTCGCGGGACGAAAGATCTCCGAGTCGGAGATCCGGGAGCGCACCGAGTGCAGCGTGGTCGCGATCCGCCGGCCGCAGGGGATGGAGATCGTGCCGAGCCCGCAGGAGGTGCTCCCGGCCGACGCCGACATCCTGCTGATCGGAAGCGTCGAGGCCGAGGAACGCTTCCTCACGCTGTACGGCGGCCGCGAGGTCGAAGTCTCGTGGCCCGAGCGCGCTCCCGGACCGCGCAAGGGTGAACCGAGGGGATTCTCCCGCAGCGAATGAGCACACGACAAGCGGCCCCGAGGGCCGGCGGTCTCCCGCTCACGGCGCGAGGCCGAGGGCCGCACGGTCGGGGAAGCCCAGGGCCACCAGGAAGAGCATGCTCCGGCCCGCGGCGTGGGGCGAGAAGAACTCCGTCACCTCGTCGTCGAAGAAGGTGAGTCCCGAGGCGCCGAAGCGCTGGGCGTAGGCGGCCAGGTAGAGGCGGCCTCCCGTGATGCCTCCCTCGAGCTGGGCGGCCCGGTAGCCGCGATTGCCGAAGCGAGCGAGCACGGGCGCCAGGTCCACGAGGCTGTAGACGTTCGCCGCCGCGTCGGCCGGGAGCTCCTGACCGAGCCCCAGGCGGCCCGCCGTCTCCCGGAAGGCGCCCTGGCGCAGGAGCTCGAGGGAGCGCTCCCCTCGCCGATAGTGATAGGCGCCCGGGGCGAGGCCTTCGACGGCGTTCACGATCAGATACAGATCGAGGAGCGTCGCGCCCGGCGGCTCGAGGAAGTCGGCGGGCACGCCGCGGGTGGCGCGGTCCAGGGCGGTGGAGAGCGCCTCGAGGGGGAGCGAGCGCCCGCGATCGAAGGCGCGCGTCGAGCCGCGCCGCCGGATCACGCGGTCCAGGGAATCGCGCGGCACGGCTTCGCCCGGCCGCAGGACCGTGAGGGGTCCGGCGGGCGCTGCCGCGAGCCGCGCGGGTGGGGCCCCGCGCCAGGCTGCGGCCTCGGCGGGGTCCGCCAGGGACGAGGCAGCCTGGGCGGCGCGGATCGCGGGTTCGTCCACCTCCGTGCGGGAGAGCGGCTCGGTTGCCAGGCGCAGCTCGGGCAGCTCGGGGGCCGGCGGGGACGGACGCCGCCAGCGCCCGAGGGGCACCAGGGTGAGCGCCCCCTCGCGCATCGGGTCGAGGCCGAGCAGCCGCTCCACGGGCCGGTCGGCCCAGCCCAGCACCACGCGGGGCTCGAGCTCCTCGGTCGCCGCAACGGCCAGCAGGTTGGCAAGCAGCGTCCCCGCGTCCCAGAAGCAGTGGCGCCAGGCGCGCGCCTGGTACTTCCAGCTGTTGCGCCAGTAGGTGGAGGCGCTGGCGACGACCACCGGCGCCCGGGCCAGGTCGGGATTCCCTCCCGACGCCGCCAGCAGGACCCCGCGCCAGTCGCCCTCGCGCAGCCGGCGCAGGGAGAAGTCGTGGGGCCCGAAGTGGTAGACGCCGGCCGGGAGGTCCGGGAGCTCGCCCGTCACCAGGTAGAGGTCCACGTGATACAGCGCGCCCGTATTGGGATGGGCCCGGAAGTGGATGTCGCCGCCCGCATGGCGCTTGCGCTTCGTGATCCCCGCCGAGAGCTGGAGCACCCGCGAGAGCACCGTGAGGTCGGGGATCCGTTCGTCCGCTTCGCTCGCCGGGGCGCGCCCGGGGGCGCGTGCCATGGCCTCGAGGGCGGGGACGTCCTTGCCGGGGAAGTCCCGTCGCAGTGGGATCGGCTCGAGGTCCCGGTAGAGCTTGAAGGGGAGCGGCTGGTTCTCCCAGTCGAGCACGTGGCGACTGCTGCGGACGCTCCGCGGGCTGTGCCGGGTCGCCTCGTGGTAGGCGAGGATCGTCCGGGTCTCGCGATTGGGCATACTTGGCCTGGCAGCCGGACGCGCCGTCACGGCCGGAGCGAGGTCCGACCCCGTGCGCCAACTCACAGTTCGCCTTGATTCTACGCGCTATGCACACAATACGCAGGAGGTGGTGTTCGGGCGGGGCCTTCCGTCCTAGCCTCCTTCCCTTGGGGGGGACCATGGCATCTGGAGCTCGGACCGTCGCTCTCGTCCTGTTCGCGTCGCTCGTGCTGTCCTGCGCCACCTCCCCGGAACGCCGGGGGCAGCGGCTCTTCGCCGGTTGCCTGGACGAGGTGGACGACCGCGCCACCCTGGAGACCGGGCTCTTCGTCTGCAAGGGGGACCGGGACCCGGAGCCCTTCGGGGGCAACGGCCGGGCCTGCGGCGATTGCCACGTGCCCGGCGACAACTTCGGGATCTCGGTGGAGCGCATCGCCACCCTGCCCGACGACCACCCGTTCTTCTTCCCGGGCCTCGACGAGGATCTCGAGCTGCTGAGGACCCGGGGCCTGGTCCACGTCTTCATCCCGGGGATCATCGACGATTTCCGCCGCACGCCGAAGCTGATCCACCTGCAGTCCCAATGCGACGAGGACGGCAACTGCGACGCCCTCGGGCTCTTGGGCGACCGGGTCCGCAACCTGTGCATCTTCTCGCTCCAGGCCATCACGAACCACATGGCCAAGAGCCTCGACCGCATGCCGGGACGGGATTTCCGGATGCCCACCACCCAGGAGTGCGAGTGGCTGGTGGCCTACATGCTGTCCGATCTGGTGGCCGATCAGGACGAGCGGAGCCGCTGAGGCCACCCGAGCAGGCGCGTTGCCAGGAAGCGTTGGGGGTCGCGGCGGCGTTCCGCCAGCAGGTGCTCGATCCCCTCCTCGACGGCGGCGCGCACCTTCTCGCGCAGGGCGAAGCAGGCAGCGTCGTCGCGTTCCCGATCGGCGAGCGGCGTCGTCGCGATGGGAGCGCCGAAGCGGAAGTAGAAGCGCTGGGGGCGCGGCAGCCAGGTCGGGCCGAGACCGCGCACGAGCGGCGGCAGGAGATCCGGCCGCGGATGCAGGCGCCGGACCCACGGGCCCAGCGGCGAGCGCAGCAGGTCGTTCCCGTCCAGCAGGATCTCGTAGCACTCCTCGCCCCCCACCGCCGAGAAGGGGACGATCGGGTAGCCAAACTCGACGGCCAGGCGCACGAAGCCGATGCGGCGCTTCCAGAGCAGGCGATACTTCTCGCCGCGCCGCTTGAAGACCTCGCGTCCCCCGCCCGGGAAGACGAGCACGTGGGCGCCGGCGCGCATCAGGGCGCGTGCGTTCTCCCGGGTGCCGTCCACGGTCCCGAAGCGCACCAGGAGGTCGCGCCAGAGCGGAAAGGCGAAGTGCGCGTGGTCGCCCAGGAAGCGGCAGGTGATCCCGAGCCGGCGCCGCAGCCCCATGGCCATCACGGGAATGTCGAGCACCCCCATGATCGTGTGGTTGCCCACGAAGAGGACGGGACGCTGGCGCGGGACGTTCTCGAAGCCCTGGAAGACCGGCGCCGTGAGCCCGTACCACGGGGCCAGCAGCACCTGCGCCAGGGCGACCTCGAGCCGGTTGGGCGGGCGGGGCAGGTTCGAAGCCACGGGCGCAGTCTAGTGTCCGGCGGCAGATCCGGCGCGCGGAGGGCACTAAGCTCCCGCCATGGCCGAGGCGGCGGAGGAGCGACACGCGTCCCGGGCCAGGGCGGGCCGGCCGCAGCCGCCCTGGGCGCGCTGTCTCGAGTGGCGGCTCGTCGCGCGCCTCCGGATCCCCGCCCCGGCGGCGGGAATCCTGCTCTTCCTCACCCTCTTGGGCGCGTATGCCGGGATGGAGTGGCTGGGGGGTGGCCCGGACGCCGAGGGCGTACGCTGGCTCGGTCTCTTCACGGAGAGCGAGCTCGGCTTTGCCATCGCGTCCGCCGTGGCCGGCTACGCCCTGGCCGCGGGCGCCGTCATCGCGGCGGGAAACCGGGCCCACGTGGCGGAGCTGCATGCCTCGGAGCTCCAGGCCGGGGCGCCGCTGCGCGGGGGGCGCGTGGCGGGCGCCGTGGGCCTGCTGGGCGGGCTCGTCTTCGCCCTCTCGGTGGACCTGGCGGCCCGGGACGTGCTGCGGGCGCGCAGCTTCTCGGGGGACGGGCTGCTCTCGCTCCTGGTGATCGGCCTGGCCTTCTGGCTCGCGATGCGGGCAGCCTGGTTCACGGTGGACGGGCTCGCCACGGTGGCCCGGGCGGTGGAGCACGAGCTCCCCATCGATCCGCTGGATTCCGCGCGCCTGGCGCCGCTCGGACGCATGGCCTTGCGGGCTGCCGTCCTGTGGGTGGGAGCGGCGGTGTTGAGCTCGTTCTCGATCGTGCTCACGGACGGAAGCCCGGCGGAGTTCCTGGTCCTGGGCTTCCTGCTGCTGGTCGCCGTGGGGGCGTTCGTGATCCCGGTGCGCGGCATCCACCGGCGGCTGCGCGAGGAGAAGCGCAGGGAGCTGGCCCGGCTGCGGGCCGAGATCCGGCGCGACCGCGAGGCGGTGGCCGCCCTGGGCGCCGAGGCCGCCGCCGCGGCCGGACGCCTGCCGGGGCTGCTGGCCTACGAGACGCGGGTGGAGCGGGCACGCGAGTGGCCCTTCGACACCCCCACCCTGCGCCGCTTCGCGATCGTGCTGCTGCTTCCGCTCGCCTCCTGGCTGGGCGGCGCCCTGGTCGAGCGGGGCGTGGACCGCTTCCTCGACTGAGGCGGAGGGAGTTGCGAGTTGACGCGGAGCCAGGCGCCCGCACGCATCGATCTCCTGCTCGCGCTCGGGGTGCTGCTCGTCGCCCTGGCGCTGCGCGGCCTCTACCTGCGCGACCTGGTCGGCGTACCCTTCTTCGAGCATCTGGTGGGCGACGCCCGGACCTACGACGCCTGGGCTCGCCGCATCGCCGGCGGCGACTGGTGGGGGGACAGGGTCTTCTACCAGGCGCCCGCGTACCCCTACTTCCTGGCCGTCGTCTACCGCCTGGCGGGAGCGGACCTGTGGTGGGCCCACGTCGCCCAGCTGGTCCTCGGAGCCATCGCGTGCGTCTTCGTGTTCGCCGCCACGCGGCTCTTCTTCGAGCGCCAGGCGGCCCTGGCGGCGGGGCTCCTGGCCGCCGCCCTGCCCACCGCCCTCTACGCGGACGGCGTGATCCAGAAGACCTCGCTCTCCTTCTTCCTGACCACGCTGCTGCTGGTACCCCTGGCCGCCTTCGCCCGGCGCCCGGGCATAGGACGCGCGGCGGCGGGCGGCTTCGTGCTCGGCCTCCTGGCCCTGACGCGCGAGAACGCGCTCGTGCTGCTGGCCGTGATCCCGCTCTGGATGGGACTGCGGGTCGGCCCGGGGTCCCGGCGGCTCGCCGGGCCGCTGGCCTTCACACTGGCGACGCTCACGCTGCTCGGCCTGGTGGGGCTGCGCAACTGGAGCGTGGGCGACACCTTCGCCCTCACCACCTCCCAGGCCGGCCCGAACTTCTACATGGGCAACCATGCCCAGGCCACCGGCACCTACGTGCCGCTGCTGGCCGGG
This sequence comes from Myxococcota bacterium, assembly GCA_041611735.1. Lineage (GTDB taxonomy): Bacteria > Myxococcota_A > UBA9160 > UBA9160 > PR03 > JBFIML01. Next base: position 9,658 of record JBFIML010000036.1, read on the forward strand.
CGCCAGACGCCCGAGTTCGAGGGACCCGATGCGACGCGGCTGGCCGAGCAGGCGCTCGGGCGCCCGCTCACGCCCGGAGAGGTGTCGCGCTACTGGTTCGGCCGGGCCGGGGAATTCATCCGAGAGCAGCCCGGCCGCTGGCTGGTGCTGCTCGCCTGGAAGACGCTCCTCACCGTGAACGCCTTCGAGCTCCCGGACACCGAGGACGTCTACCTCTACGCCGACTTCTCCCCGCTCCTGCGCGTCCTGCTACGATGGCTCCACTTCGGAGTGCTGCTGCCCCTGGCGGTGGTGGGCTTCGTCTTGGCACGCCGCGAGCGCGGCGCGACGCTCTTGGCCGCCCTGGCCGCGTGCTTCGCGGCGAGCGTGGCCGTCTTCTACGTGGTCGCCCGCTACCGCTTTCCCCTGGCCGCCTTCCTGCTGCCCCTGGCGGGGGTGGGCGTCGCACGCCTGCTGCCGGGGATCTACCGGGGCCAGTGGCGGCGGCTCCTGGCCCCGGCGCTGGCGGCCGGGTTGGCGGCGGCCCTCTCGAACGTCCCCCTCATCGACGCGACGCCGCATCGCATGGTCGCCTACATGAACCTCGGTTCGATCTTCCTGGAGGAGGGAAAGCTCGCCGTGGCGGAGCGCTACCTGGAGCACGCGCGCCGCCTGGGGGAGAACGTGGATCTGGAGGTGCACTTCGGCGTCCTGCGGCTTCGCCAGGGGCAGCTCGCCCGGGCCCGCGGGCATGCGGAGCGCAGCATGGCGCTCGCGCCCCGGGATCCTCGCGGCTACGCCCTGATGGCCCGCACCCTGCGCCGGGAGGGGCGCCGGGAGGAGGCGGACCGCTTCAGCCGCGAGGCCGTCCGCCTGGATCGGGCCCGCGGCTCGGGTGCGCCCCTCCTCGAGTAACCTAGGCTCGGGCCGCGCATCCCAGGAAGACCCACGCAAGATGGAGGCGACGCCGATGGTGCTCAACCAGCAGCAGCTGGCGCAGTGCGAGCAGTCGCGCTGGGACTTCTCCGATCTCCGCGCGCTCTTCATCAACTGCACGCTCAAGCGCTCGCCGGAGCTGAGCCACACCGAGGGGCTGATCCGCATCTCCCAGGCGATCCTCGAGCAGAACGGCGTCGCGGTCGAGTTGGTGCGCGCCGTGGACCGCGAGATCGCCTCCGGCGTGTATCCGGACATGACCGAGCACGGCTGGAAACTCGACGACTGGCCGGCGCTCTTCGAGAAGGTGAAGGCCGCCGACATCCTGGTGCTGACGACCCCCATCTGGCTGGGCGAGAAGTCTTCCGTCTGCACGCGGGTGATCGAGCGACTGTACGGCAACTCACACCTGCTGAACGAGAGCGGCCAGTACGCCTACTACGGCAAGGTGGGGGGCTGCCTGGTCACGGGCAACGAGGACGGCGCCAAGCACTGCGCCATGAACGTCCTCTACAGCCTCCAGCACCTGGGCTATGTGATCCCGCCCCAGGCCGATGCGGGCTGGATCGGCGAGGCCGGCCCCGGCCCCTCCTACCTGGATCCCGGCAGCGGCGGGCCGGAGAACGACTTCACCAACCGCAGCACCACCTTCATGACCTGGAACCTGCTGCACCTGGCGCGCCTGCTCCGGGACGCCGGCGGGATCCCGGCCCACGGCAACCAGCGCAGCGAGTGGGACGCCGGCTGCCGCTTCGACTTCCCGAACCCGGACTACCGCTAGGAGCTGGCCACGTGGACGGCGCGGACTTCGCGAAGCATCTCGAAGGGGAGGGTCTCGCGCCCCTGCGCCGCGGCCCCGTGCGCACGCTCCAGGTGAACGTGACGCGGCGCTGCAACCTCGCCTGTCACCACTGCCACGTGGAGTCCGGGCCGAAGCGCAGCGAGGCCCTGGACCGGCGCGGGGCCGAGCGAGTGCTGGAGCTGCTGGCCGGGAACCCCGGCGTCGAGGTGCTCGACCTGACCGGGGGCGCCCCCGAGCTGAGCGAGCACTTCCGCCCCCTGGTGGCGGGCGCGCGCGCGCTCGGCCGGCGCGTCATCGACCGCTGCAACCTGACGGTCCTCTTCGAGCCCGGTCAGGAGGACACGGCCGCGTTCCTGGCCGCCCACCGGGTGGAGGTGGTGGCCTCCCTGCCCTGCTACACCAGGGAGAACGTGGAGCAGCAGCGCGGGCGCGGCGTCTTCGACGGGAGCCTCGCGGCGCTGCGTCTGTTGAACAGCCTGGGCTACGGGCTGCCGGGCTCCCCGCTGCGGCTCGACCTCGTCTACAACCCGCTCGGCGCCAGCCTGCCCCCAGCGCAGCCGGAGCTCGAGCGCCGCTACCGGGCGGAGCTGCGCCAGCTCTTCGGTCTCGAGTTCCAGCGGCTGCTGACCCTCACCAACATGCCCATCAAGCGCTTCGCCCGGGAGCTCGCGCGCAGCGGCCGCCAGGCGGCCTACCTGGCGCTGCTGGTCAACCACTTCAACCCGGAGACCGTGCCGGAGCTCATGTGCCGAACGCTTCTCTCGGTGGGCTACGACGGGCGGCTCCACGACTGCGATTTCAACCAGATGCTGGATCTCGAGCTCCCGGGAGCCGCGCGGACCATCTGGGACGTGGACGATCTCGGGACCCTGGCGGGCGCGCCGATCGCCACCGCGTCCCACTGCTTCGGTTGCACCGCCGGCGCCGGCTCGAGCTGCGGGGGCGCACTGTCCGGCGGCGCAGGCTGAGCCCCGGCGGGCCCCTCACGCCCGTGGCGGCGCAGCGCAGCGACCGGCTCTTCGTGCTCGCCGTCGGCCTCGTGCTGACGGTCGTCACCAGCGTGCCCTACGCGGTGGGCCTGCTGGCGGACCTCGAGGGGCGCTTCGACTGGCACCTGGTCTTCGAAGCGGACCAGAACGCCTATTTCGGCTTCATGCGGCAGGCCCGGGAGGGGGCCTTCTTCTTCACGAACCCCTTCACCCCCGAGTACCACCGGCCGGTGGTCGTCAACCTGGAGTGGGCCGCCGTGGGCTACCTGGCGCGCGGGACGGGCCTCTCCCTGGAGGCCACCTACCACCTGCTGCGCGGGGTCTTCGTCCTCGTCTTCTGCGGCGCGCTGCACTGGCTCTCGGGCTTCCTGTTCGAAACCCGGCTGGCGCGACGTCTGGTGCTGCTGCTGCTCGGCTTCGGCGGCGGCTTCGGCTGGCTCCTGTACCTGCCGGGGATCGGCGCCCAGCTGAACCCCCGACTCTTCCTCGACCTCGGGGTGGGCTTCCATCCCTTCTTCTGGATGCTGCTCCAGCCCCACTTCCTGATGGGCGAGACGCTGGCGCTGCTGTGCCTGGGCCTCTTCCTGCGCGGGGAGACCACGGACGACGTACGCTGGCACACCGGGGCCTCGGCCCTGTGCGCCGTGCTCGGACTCGTCCGCCCGTACGACGTCCTCCACGTGCTGAGCGCCCTGGGCCTCTACACGGCGCTGCGCGGCCTGCGGGGGCCGGAGCGCCGCACGGCGCTCTGGCGCGGGGTCCTGGTGGCGACGCCCTCCCTGGCGGTGCTGGGCTACTACCTCTGGCTGTTTCGCCACCCGGTGATCCGCTGGTGGGCGATCCAGAACTCCCTGGCGCCCCTCGTGCCGAGCGTGGTCGCCCTGAGCCTGGGCGGGAGCGCGCTCCTGCTGCTCTCGCTGCTGGCGACGCCAGGCCAGGCCGGGGGACGGCGTCCAGCCGCGACCCTGCTCGGCTGCAGTGCCTTCGCCGCCTTCGCGCTCTACTACGCCTATCCCCTGCTGGCTTCCTCCGCCCAGTTCGGGACGATGCTCGTGGTCCCCACCGTGCTGGTGGGGCTCATGGGCCGCGAGGCCATCCTGGTCCGGCTCTCCCGGCGCGGCGCCTGGGGCGCCGCGCTGCTGGCGGGGGCCGTCGGGCTCAACGCCCTCGGCTCCGTGGCGCTCGTGGCGCGACACACCGCGGAGGTGGCACGCGGGGCTCACCGGACGCCGGAGGCGGTCCTCGAGGCCTACGCGTGGCTGGGCACCCATGCGCGACCCGGCGAGGTGGTGCTGGCCTCGGACGAGCACAGCAACCGCCTGCCGCGCTTCACGCCCGTGCGCGTGGTCTCCGGGCAGTCCTTCTTCACGGCGGACTACGCGTCGAAGTCCCGGGCGGTGGCCCGCTTCTTCGACCCGCGCACGGACGAGCGCTGGCGGCAGGCGCTGGTCGAGCGCTTCCAGGTGCGCTTCGTGGTCTCCGAGGTCGGCGATGGGCGCGGCTGGGATCCCGCCCACTCGGTTCTCTTCCGCGAGGTCTTCCGGAACGAAGCCCTCGCGATCTTCGTGCCGGAGCGGCGCTAGCTCCCGAACGGGACGCCGCAGAAGCCGGTCACGTGCACGTCGGAACCGAGAAACCCGGTGGCCGGGGCCGGTCCGGGCCGAGAGCGCGGGCGGGCGCTGGGCCTGCGCTAGCCGCGGGCGGGGTCGGGCGCGAGCAGGGTCGGCGCCGCGTCCGGGTCGAAGCAGGCCGCGGCGAGCTCCCGGAAGACCTCCGCCAGCTTCGCGCCGGGCTGCAGGCGGAAGCGCTGCAGGTCGGCGTCGTCGAGGTGGACCTCCTGGCCGGTGTGCTCGCGCAGGATGGCCTCGATGCGGGCCGGGGTCAGATCCTCGGGCTCCACCTGGACCACGGCGGTGGTGCCGTCCGCCCGGGCCATGTAGACGGCCCCGGTATAGAAGTCGATGCCGAAGGCCACCAGGCCGGGGATCACGAACAGGAGCAGGAGGATGCCGTCCAGGATCAGCACGGCGGGATCCACCCGGGTGCCGCGCCGGCCGTGGCGCTCCGGGTAGAGCAGCGTCCCGCAGGCGAGCTGGAAGGCCAGCGAGACCCCCAGGATCCCGAGCAGCCAGCGTCGTATCGACATGGTCGCACTCCTCTCCCGACGCATCGCGACCGGAGAACCCGTCCTGCGTGATGCCTGTCACACAAACCGGGCCGGGCCGGGTCTCCCTCGGCGCCTATACTGGGCGCGGACCCGGGGGGGCCGGTGCTCCCGGCCCTGGGGAGGACATCGTGAGGGACCTCGGTGGCCGGGTGGCGGTGGTGACCGGCGCGGGGAGCGGGATCGGCCGCGCCCTGGCCGACCGCTTCGGCGCCCTGGGCATGAAGGTGGTGCTGGCCGACGTGGAGGCCGGGGCCCTGGAGCGGGCGGAGGCCGCGCTGCGTGGCCGGGGCGTCGAGACCCTGGCGGTGCCCACCGACGTGATGCGGGCCGAGGACGTGCAGGCCCTGGCGGATCGCACCCTGGCCGCCTTCGGCGCCGTCCACGTGGTCTGCAACAACGCCGGCGTCTTCGCGGGCGGCCTGGCCTGGGAGATGCCGCTCGAGGACTGGGAGTGGACGCTGGGCGTGAACGTGTGGGGCGTGATCCACGGCATCCGGACCTTCGTGCCGCTGCTGCTGGCCCAGGACGAGGAGACGCACCTGGTGAACACCGCCTCCATGGCCGCCACCATCAGCATGCCGTACTCGGCCGCCTACACCGCCAGCAAGCACGCGGTGCTGGCCCTCTCCGAGTGCCTGTACCACGAGCTCGCCCTGCGCGGGGCCAGGCTCTCGGTCTCGGTCCTGTGCCCGGAGATGGTGGCCACCCACATCGACCGCGCGGAGCGCAACCGCCCCGCCGGCCTGCGGCCGCCGCAGACTCCGGACTCCCCGGAGCGCGCGCTCACCCGGCAGGCCGTCGCCGAGGCGGTGAAGGTGGGAACACCCCCCGCGGTCGTCGCGGAGCGGGTGGTGGAGGCCATGCGGGAGAAGCGCTTCTACGTGCTCTCCGAGGACGCCTGGCGGCGCGCCGCGGCGGTGCGTCTCGAGGACGTGCGCCTCGGCCGCAATCCGACCTTCGCGCCGCCCGTGGACGAGCACGCCCGGCCCACCGAGGAGCGCTGAGGGCCGCTCGGCAGGACCCGCTGAGGCAAACGGCGACGCGCCGGGCCTCGCCGGCGGGACATTGCGCCTCACGGGCGAGCCTCGCGCCCGGCTGTCCGGGCCTCGTGCCTGGAACGCCCCTTGCACTGGGCCGGCTCGTCCGCGCTCGCGCGGAAGGATGGAGGGGAACATGCAGACCGAGGGACGATGGGCCCGATGGCTCGGCCCGGGCGTGGCCTTCCTGGCGAGTCTCGCCATCGCCGGACCGGCGGGCGCCGACAGCCATGCGCACTGTGAGGGCTGGTTCCCGGACTTCTCGTGCGAACGCAGCGGGCGCTGGGAAGGATTCCACCGGCCGATCGTCGCGCCCTATCTGTTCGAGGATCCCTTCATCACCACCGGTGTCCAGGCCTATCACCTGTGGCACGACTTCCCGGAGCGCTCGGTCTTCCAAGGTGGGGACCTCCACGCCTTCGCGGTGCAGGCGCGCGTCGCGCTCACCGACCGCCTGGCGCTCATCGCCACCAAGGACGGCTACGTCTGGAACCGCCCCGATCTGAACCTGCTCGACGACACGCAGGGCTCCATGAATCTGGCCGGCGGCGTCAAGTACGCCCTCCTCGTCGACGAGGAGCGCCGCGTGATGGTGAGCCCGGCGCTGCGCTTCGAGCTGCCCACCGGCAGCTCCGACACCTTCCAGGGCCACTCGGACGGGCTCTTCATCCCGTCCGTCTCGGCGGCCTGGGGCCCGGGCCCCTGGCGGCTCATGGGCGGCTTCGGCAGCCAGATCCCCCTGGACGGGGGGCAGCAGAGCGCGTCGATCTTCTACCAGCTCTACGCCGGCTACGAGCTCACCCCGATGGTGAAGCCCTTCCTGCAGCTGAGCGGCATCACCTGGGTGCACTCGGGCGACGGCAAGCTTCCGGTGCGACTCAAGTCGGGCGGGACGATTCCCCTGGACGCGGCCCAGAGCGCCCTCGGAACCGGGCGTTTCGACGGCGCGGACGTGGTCAACCTGGGCTCGCGGGGCGTCGCCGGCCAGGACCTCTTCACCTGGGCCCTGGGCGCGCACGTACCGTTCACCGAGCACCTGACCCTGTCGCTGGCCTACGAGCGCCCCTTCAGCCACCAGAAGGGCATCTTCAAGCAGCGCGTCACCACCAGCGTGGGCCTCGAGTTCTAGGGTGGCCCGCCCGGTCCGGGGGTCTGGGAGGCCGGATCGGGCGGGCCCTTCAGCTCCACCACGTTGCCGTCGGGGTCGCGCACGTAGAGGGACGGGCCGAAGCCCTCCGCACCGTAGCGACGGCCCACGTCGCCGGGCTCGGCGCCGTGCCGGGCCAGGTGGGCGCGCAGCGCCTCCGCATCGAAGGGCTCGATCTGGAGCGCCACGTGGTCCACGTTGCGCCCCTCCGGGCCCGGCGCCGCTCCGCCCAGGCGGCCGAGCGGCGTGTCGACGCCCACCAGGTCGATGAGCGAGCGGCCCGCCCGCAGCTGCACGAGCCCCAGCTCGTCCACGCGCCGTTCGAGCTGGCAGCCCAGCACCTCCGCGTAGAAGCGGAGCGCCCGCTCCACGTCCAGCGTGCGCAGCACCACGTGATCGAGGCCGCGGACGCGGAACGGGATCACGGCGGCCGGACCTCTGGCACCGCGCTAGGAGGCCGGCCCGCTCCGCTCCAGGAGCGCCGGCCGCCCGTCCCGCTCGCCGACCCGGGCCAGCAGGCGCCCGTCCGCGTCGCGCGCCGCCAGCGTCTCGCCCTCCCGCGTCACCACGAACTGCTGGAGCTCGCCGGCGGGCGAGCGCACGGACACCTGGACTACGTCCACGGCCAGCGGGGTCAGGCTCACCAGGGAGCCGTCGGGCGCCACCGCGCTGCGGGTGCCCGGCGTGGGCTGGATCGGGTTCTCACCGGTCCAGAACTCGATCGAGTTCGCCAGCAGGAGATCGATGGTGGTGGCCAGTCCGTAGACCGGAATGACGTTCAGCACCAGGAACACGAACCAGCGCATCCAGGGATCCGGCGTCACGTCCACGTTGAACTTGTACACGTTCCGCAGCAGCTGGAATTTTCCGAAGCAGGCGAGCGACCCCGCCGGGATCAGCGAGGCCAGCAGCAGCGTCGCCACGGCGCGTTGCAAGACGTTCTGGGGTTTTTCCCTCACAATAGACCTCCTCGGCTTGATGGCCTTGAGCATATCACCGTAGGGCCCGAAACTTAAACTGCGGGCCCGATGAGCCGATACGCCCTCCGTTGCGCGCGTCGGTCGGCGCCGTGCGCGGGCCCCGGGTCGATGCCACCCGCCGGGCAGGAGATCGCCGTGGCGCATCCCGCGGACGAGCCCCGTACGATCCGTGTCCTCCTGGTCGAGGACGACCAGGCGGACACGAAGCGCATCCGCCGCCTGCTCGCCTCCTCCGAGGGCGTGCGCTTCCGGGTCACCCACGCCGTGCGCGTCGAGGACGCGCTGCGCCTGCTGCGCGACGGCGAGTACCACGTGGTGCTGCTCGACTTGACGCTCTCGGAGACCGAGGGCCTCGACACCCTGGCCCGCGCCAAGGTGGCGGCGGCGAGCGTCCCGGTGGTGGTGATGACCAGCGTGGACGACGAGTCCCTGGCCCTCCAGGCCCTGCGGCTCGGCGCCCAGGACTACCTGGCCAAGGGGGAGTCCGACTCGCGCTTCCTGGTGCGGACCCTGCGCCATGCCGTGGAGCGCCACCGCATGTTGATCGAGCTGCGGGTCTCGCGGGAACGCGAGCACTTCCTGGCCACCCACGACAGCCTGACCGGGCTCCCCAACCGCCACGCGCTCCAGGAGCAGCTGCGCCGCTCCGTGGCCTTCGCGGGCCGCAACGCCCGCCACGTGGCGGTCCTGTTCCTGGACCTGGACCGCTTCAAGGGCATCAATGACAGCCTGGGTCACCCGGCCGGCGACGTGCTGCTCAAGGCCGCCGGGGAGCGGCTGGAGGCGAACGTACGCAAGAGCGACCTGGTGGCCCGACTCGGGGGCGACGAGTTCGTGGTCCTGCTCCAGGGCCTGGAGCGGGAGTACGCGCCCGCCAAGGTGGCGGGCAAGATCCTCGAATCCCTGGCCCGGCCCTACTCCCTGGAAGATCGCGAGTACTGGGTCACCGGGAGCATCGGCATCGCCATCTTCCCGCGCGACGGGACGGACCCGGACACGCTGCTGCGCAACGCAGACACGGCCATGTACGTGGCCAAGCGCAAGGGCCCGAACCGCTACCACTTCTACGCAGACCGCATGAACGAGGTGGCCGCGGAGCGGCTGTCGCTGGAGAGCGACCTGCGCGCGGCGGTGGAGCGGGGCGCCTTCGAGATCCACTACCAGCCCCAGGTGGACGTGGGGCTCGGCTTCCCCTTCGGCGCCGAGGCGTTGATCCGCTGGCGGCACGGCGGCCGGGGGCTCGTGTCCCCGTCGGCCTTCATCCCTTTGGCGGAGGAGACGGGACTGATCGAGGCGATCGGCGAGTGGGTGCTGCGCAGCGCCTGCCAGGACGCGATGAGCTGGCCCGCGGCCCCCGATGGCCGGCGGCTGCGCGTCTCGGTGAACGTCTCGAGCCGTCAGCTGACCCAGACGGGCTTCGCGGACCTGGTGGCGCGCAGCCTGCGCGAGACGGGACTCGCGCCGGACTGTCTCGAGCTCGAGCTCACCGAGCACAGCGTCCTCGAGGAGCGCGGCGTCACCCTGGCGAACCTCGCCGCGGTCCGGAAGCTCGGCGTGCACGTGGCCATCGACGACTTCGGCACCGGCTACTCGTCCCTGGCGGCCCTGCGTCGCCTGCCCGTGGACGGCCTCAAGATCGATCGCTCCTTCGTCCGGGACGTGGCGTACGACGCAGCCGAGGGACACACGACCAGCGGTCTGATCCAGATCGCCCGGGGCCGCGGCCTCGACGTGGTGGCCGAGGGGGTCGAGACGCGCGAGCAGCTCGACTTCCTGTTCGCCCACGGCTGCCACCGCATGCAGGGCTTCCTGTTCGGGAAGCCGGTGGCGACGGCCGAGCTCGTGGCGGAGCTCGGCGCCGGGGCCGACGCCTGGCGCGAGCGCATCCTGGAGCCGGCGGGCTGAGCCTCAAGCCCGGCTCCCGTCGCGCCGAGACCTCGGCCATGACCGAGGCGAGCCGACCCGCCCTGCGCCTCCCGGGCGTGCCCGTCGAGCCGTGGGTGCGCCGACTGCGCACGGCTCGCGAGCGGGCCGAGGCGGAGCTGCTCGCCGCCTGGGACGGCCTCCCCATGGGCCGCGGCGGCGCGCTCCGCTTCCGCAAGTGGCTCGGGTGGAAGCTCTTCCACGCCGCCGCCCGGGTCAATCCGGACGTGGCCGACGCCTAGGCCCGCCGGCCGTTCCGCGCCCGGCCCACGGCCGTGGCGGCGAGCACCGCTCGCTCCGGGTAGAAGGCGAACAGCCCCGTGGCGAGCAGGCACGCCACGCCGGCCACCGGACCCACCAGCCGCACGCCCAGGGCGTCGCCCGGGCTGGCGCCGAAGCGCGCGAAGAGGAAGGCGAGCAGCGCCGTCGCCGCGCCGTAGATCCACTTGGTGAGCAGCCCCTGCACCCCGAAGTAGATGGCGGCGCGCTTGGCTCCGGTGCGCAGCTCATCGAGATCGATGAGCTGGCTGATCATGACCTGGGGCAGGATCAGGAAGCCGGCGATCGGCACCCCCATCAGGGCCAGGGAGAAGACGATGATGGCCAGGTTGCGGCCGTCGTGGGGTCCCCCGGGAGCGTCGGGCACCAGGGTCCCCAGGGCGAGCAGCGCCAGGGCGAAGACCGCCACGCACGCCACCATGGCGCGCTTGGCGCCGAGACGCTGCGCCAGGGGATTCACCAGGCCGAAGCCCGCAAAGGTGGCCACGACCGTCACCAGGCCGAGCGTCCCGGCGAAGCCCTCGGAGCGGCCCAGCACCGCCACCGCCAGGTAGGGCAACGCGGGCTGCACCATGTTGACCCCGAGCACGAAGAGCATCTGGGCCAGCAGGTAGAGGCGAAAGGGACGGTTGCGAAGCGTCTCGGCCAGGGCCCGCCCGAAGGGCAGGTCGGCGCGCGCGCCCCGGGCGAAGCGGCGCTCGTCCACGGCCAGCACCGGGAAGGCGAGCAGCACGAGAGCGAGCAGCGAGGAGACCACCACCAGGGCGCGCAGGGCGTCCGGGGGCGCGAGTCCGGCGCGCAGTCCCAGCTCGTAGCCCCAGGTCCAGGCGGAGCCGTAGAGCCCGAGCACCGGGAAGCCGAGCAGGGCCAGCAGCGTGGCGAGGCGTACGCGCTCGCGATGGTCCCAGGCGAGCTCCGGGATGAGGGCCAGGTAGGGCGCCACGTACACGGTGAAGAAGAGGAAGTAGAGGGCTAGCAGGCCGACGAGCCAGGCCACGTTGAGGGGGCTGCCGGGCGCCCCGGGCGGCCAGAAGAGGCCGACCGGCAGGGCTGCCAGCGGGAGGAGGCCCACCAGCAGGAAGATCCGCCGGCGCCCGATCCGCGCCCGGGAGCGGTCGGAGGCGTGGCCCACGAAGGGGTCGGCGAACGAGTCCACGGCGCGGCCCACCAGCATGGCCGCGCCGAAGGCGGTCAGGATGCCCAGGAAGATCCGCTCCGGAACCTGGGCCACCAGGCCGCGTCCCGCCGGCGGCAGGTAGAAGTAGAGGGCGATGTTGACGACGATGCGCTCGGTGATCTGGTAGCCGGGCGCGCCGAGGCCGTAGAGGAGGCGCCGGGCGGGGGGCAGCCGTTCGGACATGGCGGGCGCGCCACCTCGCGTCGAGAGCGGCTCACCTTGGGCGAGCCCCCGCCCCGCGTCAACCCGCCTCGCCGGAGGCCAGAAGAAGAGATCCCGGAGCCGTCACCGGCTCCGGGATCTTCCCTGGGAAGGGGATGTCACGCATCTGTCGAGGGCCAGGTGGCCTGGACGAGCCGCAGGTGGCACGGCGAGCCCCGGCCCGCATCCCCGTGGGGCATGCCTCCTAGAAGGGCTCTAGTAGCGCGGCTCCAGGGTGACCACGAGCTTGCCACCCTCGTAGCTCTGGGCCCCGATGTCCACGGCGCGCCCGTTCTCCACGCGCAGGTCCGTCTGGAGGATGCCCTCCACGTCCACGGCGATGAGCACCCCCCGGTCGCCCACGTGAAGGGGGCGCACCCGCACCCAGCGGTTGGTGGGCAGCTTGAGGCTTCCCACCTCGTCCAGGCGCAGGTTCATGCGCCGGCGCTCCAGAACGCGCAGGCTCTCGTAGCGAAACTCGTCGCGCAGCCGCTTGTGGATGTCGGCGGCTTTCGGGTCGATGGCCCCCGGGCTCTTGGAGAGGTGGGTCACGGTGACGGTCAGCGCAACCCGGTCCGCCTCGGCGTAGGCCACCCCGGCCGCGAACGCGACGACCAGGGCCAGGAGCCCGAGCCGGATGCCCCTAAGCGACGCCACGTGGACCTCCCTGGGCCCGGTCCTCGGGACCCGGGTCCATCACCCAGATGATGGTGACGTGATCGGCCCGTTCGAGTACCACGACCGACTGGCCGGGGGAATAGAGGGATCGCACCACACCCCCCGACGGCGGTCCCGGCTGGAGCCAGACCAGGGCGGCCAGGGCGGCGGCCAGGGCGGTGGCCGTGGCGGCCCCGAGCGGAACCCACAGCCGCTGGCGCCAGCCGGCGGCCTGCGTCTCCGACGCCGCGGCCCGGCGGCGGGCGTCCGCCGCCGGAAGCGCCGCGGCAATGGCCGGCCAGAGGTCGGGCTCCGCCTGGGCTCCGGCGGCGGCGCGCACCCAGTCGCTCACGGCGCCGATGCGAGCCAGCTCCCCGCCGCACCCCGCGCAGCCCACCACGTGCCGCTGCACGCGCCAGCGGTCCAGGAGGCCGAGCTCACCGTCGCGATAGCCGTGCAGCAGCGGCTCCAGACGCTCGCACGCGCTCATGATTCGCCTCCTCCGGCCCGGACCGCGTCCGGGCTCGTGATGCCGGCCTTGCGCAGCGTCTCCTGCACCCGCCTGCGGGCGTAGTGCAGGCGGCTCATGACCGTGCCCTTCGGGATGTCGAGCACCTGGGAGATCTCCGCGTAGCTCAGGCCCTGGACCTCGCGCAGGACCAGCGTTTCCCGGGCACCGTCCGGGAGCGCGTCGATGGCCGCGGCCACCACCTGACGCACCTGGCCGCGCTCCAGGGCGTCGGCCGGATCCTCCTGGTGGGAGCGCCAGCCGGCATCGCTCAGCACCCCGGCCTCGCTGGCGGCCCGCTCGAAGGCCCCGGGGTCCGGCAGGTCCACCTGCCTTCCGGGGCGCTCGCGCCGTCGCATGTCGAGGCAGAGGTTCATCACGAGCCGGTAGAGCCAGGTGTAGAAGCTCGAGCGGCCTTCGAATCGGCCGAGCCCGGTGTACACCTTGAGAAATGCTTCCTGGGTCGCATCGCGCGCCTGTTCCTCGTCGCGTAGGACACGAAGGGCCAGCCGGTACGCCCTTCCCTGATACCGCTCCACCAGCACGCGGAAGGCGTCGTGGTCCCCGTTGCGAGCCCGCTCGATCGCCGCCTCGTCCGGCAGCTCGCCGACGCGCTCCGGGCCCTGGACCCGAGGCCTGCTTGCGATCGTCTCGGCTCCTCCCGGCCCGTCCGCATCCGTGGCGTTGGACGCCGGGGTCGGGGGCCCTATTCGCCGCCGGGAGGTCAGTGGGCCTGCCTCCAGCTCCGCCCGCTGCCGAGCTCCACCAGGAGCGGCACCCGTAGCCGCCAGACCCCCTGCATGTGGCTGCGCACCAGCTCCCCGACGGGCCCCACCTCTGCCTCCGGCACCTCCAGGACCAGCTCGTCGTGGACCTGCAGGATCAGGCAGGCCCGGGACGCCTCCCGACGCAGCACCGCGTCCACCTCGACCATGGCCTTCTTGATCAGGTCGGCGGCGGTGCCCTGGATGACGCTGTTCACGGCCATGCGCTCCGCCGCCGCGCGCAGCACCCGGTTGCGGGAGCGCAGGTCGGGCAGGTAGCGGCGGCGCCCGAGCAGGGTCGCCACGTAGCCCCGCTCCCGGGCGCCGGCCACGGTCTCGTCCAGGAAGCGCCGCACGCCGCGGTAGCGTTCGAAGTAGGCCTGGATCATGGCGGCCGCGTCGGCACTGGCGATCCCGAGCTGGTTCGCGATCCCGAAGGCGCTCGAGCCGTAGAGGATGCCGAAGTTCACCGCCTTCGCCCGGGCGCGCTGGTCCGCGCCGACCGCCTCCGGAGCGATCCCCAGCACCTCGGCGGCGGTGCGCCGGTGGATGTCCTCGCCCGAGCCGAAGGCCTCGATCAGGCTCTCGTCGCCGGAGTAGTGCGCCAGGATGCGCAGCTCCACCTGGCTGTAGTCCGCCGAGACCAGCTGGCGCCCTTCGGCCGGCACGAAGGCCTCCCGGATGCGGACTCCCTCCTCGGTGCGGATCGGGATGTTCTGCACGTTCGGGCTCGAGGCCGAGAGCCGTCCCGTGGCGGCCCCGGTCTGGTGGAAGCAGGGGTGGATGCGGCCGCTCTTGGGGTCCACCAGGGGCGGCAGGGCATCCACGTAGGTGCTCTTGAGCTTGGCGAGGCGCCGGTGGGCGAGCACCCGCGCCGGCAGCTCGTGCTGGGCGGCGAGCTTCTCGAGCACCGACTCGTCGGTGGAGAAGCCGGTCTTGGTGCGGCGCAGCGCCGGAAGCTTCAGCTTTTCGAACAGGATGCGCTGGAGCTGCTTCGGCGAGGCCACCTGGAAGACCTCGCCCGCCAGGGCGTGGATCTCGCCTTCCAGGCGGGCGAGCTCGGACTCGTACTCCCGGGAGAGGGCGCCGAGCACCGCCTCGTCCACCCGCACGCCGGCCCGCTCCATGCGGGCGAGAACCCGCGTGAGCGGAAGCTCCACCTGGCGGTAGAGCGGTTCGAGGCCGTCGCCGGCCAGGCGCTGGTGCAGGCGGGGCGCGAGGCCGTGCAGCGCGCAGACCTCCTCCCCGGCCCAGCGCGCGGTCTCCTGCACGTCGAGCTCCGCGGCGGGCGTGGCCCGGGCGCCGCGTCCCGCCAGCTCCTCCCAGCTGCGCAGGGTCCGCCCCAGGTGCCGGGCGGCCAGGGCGGGGGTCCCGCGCGCAGCGGCCGGATCGATCAGGAAGGCCGCGATCTCTGCGTCCCAGGCGCAGGGCGCCGGCTCGACCCCCCGTTCGCCCAGGAAGATCTGGAGCGCCTTCGCGTCGCGCCCGCCGAAGGGCCGCGCGTGCGGCCCCGCCAGCAGGCGGCCGAGCTCGTTCACCACCGCCTCGACCCCCAACGTGGGCGGTGCCGCCAGACCCCGGTGGCCGAAGGGCACGTAGGCGGCGTGCGTATCGTCCAGGGCGAAAGCCACGCCCACCGGCTCCTGGCGCAGCACGCTCTCGCCGCCGCCCACCGGAATCAGGCTCACGGCCTCGGCGCGCGCCAGCCGCTCCACCAGGCGTCCCAGGGCGGCTGCGTCGGTCACCACCTCGGTCTCCACCGCCGTGGCCACCGCCGGGGCCGGCGTCGCGTCGAGCTCGGCCAGCAGGCGCGCGAACTCCAGGCGCCGCAACAGCGTCTCGAGCCGCGCCCGGTCCGGCTCGCGCGGCACCAGCTCACGCGGCTCCGCCGGCAGCGCCACTTCCGTGTGCAGCCTGGCCAGCTGCTTGGAGAGGCGCGCCTGCGCCTCCTGGGCGCCGAGCGCGGAGCGAGCGCGAGCGTTGCGGATCTCGTCCCGGTGGGCCAGGATCGCCTCGAGACTGCCCCACTGCTCCAGCAGCTGCGCGGCGCCCTTCTCGCCGATGCCCCGCACGCCCGGGATGTTGTCGCTCGGGTCGCCGGTCAGCGCGCGCAGGTCCAGCACCTGGGTCGGCGGAACCCCGAGACGGGCCTTCACGTCCGCGGGCCGGTAGCGACGGTCCTTCATGGTGTCGAGCAGGGAGACCCGGTCGCTCACCAGCTGCATCAGGTCCTTGTCCGTGGAGAGGATCGTCACCTTCCAGGAGGCCGGCGCCCGGGCGACGAGGGTCGCGATCACGTCGTCCGCCTCCACGCCCGCCACCTCCAGCACCGGAATGCGGTAGGCATCGACGAGCGCGCGCACCACGGGGATCTGGGCGGAGAGCTCCTCGGGCTGGGCGTCGCGGGTGGCCTTGTAGTCAGCGTAGAGGTCGTGGCGGAAGCTGCGGCCCGGCGCATCGAAGACCACCACCAGGTGGTCCGGCGCCTCCTCCCGGATCACCTTGTTGAGCATGTTGACGAAGCCCAGCACGGCGTGGGTGGGCTCGCCGGCGGAGTTGCGCAGCGGAGGCAGGGCGAAGAAGGCCCGGTAGATGCAGTTGGCCGCGTCGATCACCACCAGGTGGGACGAGGCGGCGGCGGCGGAATCCGACACGGGACGTTCCAAGGGGGTTCCGTTGCCCAGGGCGAGGGGGGGTTCGGGCCGGCAGGCTACGCCGCGCCTCCCGAGGGGTCAAGCAGCGACGCGTTGACCGCGGGGGGGCGCTGAACCTAGCCTGTGGGCATGAACCCGGGTCCCGCG
Source organism: Myxococcota bacterium (assembly GCA_041611735.1). GTDB lineage: Bacteria > Myxococcota_A > UBA9160 > UBA9160 > PR03 > JBFIML01. The sequence continues at coordinate 26,005 of JBFIML010000036.1, forward strand.
ACGCGTGCGCCGCGAGCGGTGTTTCGTCCCCGATTCACGCTGATGGTGCTGTACGTGGCGGCATTCTCGCTGCTCTTCCTGTTCCTGCTGGTCGTGCCGGATCTCGTCGCGACGTTCCGCGAGGTGGTCGCCCGGCAGGGCGAGGTGCGGCCCGAGGACCAGGAGCGGTTCGCGCAGGTCGCCCGGCACTCGCTGGCCGGCCGCGTGCACTGGGCCCTGGGAGCGGCCGTGCTGGTGACCGGGCTCGGGATCTGGACCGAACGGCTGCCGGGGCTGCGGCGGCCCTAGGGGTCCGACCCAGGACTGGCGTGGGATGGCCCGCGCCGGGGCGCGGCGAGGCCGGTCAGCACGAGCTCCACGGCGTCGTCGAAGACGCGATCCAGGTCCTGGCGGCGCAGCTTGCGGCGCGGCGCGGCGTGCTCGGTCTGGATCAGTCCGTTGGCCAGGGTCCACAGGATGTTGGCCGCCTCCCAGGCATCGTGGTCTGGCGCGAAGACGCCTTCGCGGATGCCGCGCTCGATCACGTTGGCGAGGAGCGTCAGGCACTGCTCCCACAGCTTCGTCACCTGATCCACCACGGCGGACGGCAGCTCGCCGATCACGGGCTCGTTCTCCAGCGCCCAGAAGATCTGGAAGTACTCGCGGTTCTGAATCCAGTGCTGGAAGTAGAAGCGCCCGGTGCGCCGCACCTGGTCCGCGGGCGAGAGCTCTGCAGCGAGCGTCTCGCGCATCTTCTGCTCGAAGATCTCCCCGTTGTCGGAGAGCACGGCCACGTAGAGCTCGGCCTTGTTGTCGAAGTAGCGGTAGAGCGTCCCCTTGGCGACACCCGCCTTGTGGGCCACCTCGTCCAGGTTGGCGGCCATGAAGCCGTCGCGGAAGAAGACCTCGCGCGCAGAATCCAGGATGCGCCGGCGTTGCAGGGCCTTCTTCTCGGCGCGTCGCGGGCGCGCGGCGGCGGGAGCGGCCTCCTGACCCGCGCGCTCGCTCATCCACCGCCTCCCCCGGCGTGGGCCCGCGCCGTCTCCACGTAGGCGAGCGCCCGCGCCCGCTGCTCGCGGCGCTCCTCGGAGGACAAGGAGCGTGTCACGCGGGCCGGGACGCCCAGCGCCAGGGCGCCGTCCGGCACGCGGGTCCCCGGTGTCACCACCGAGCCCGCGCCCACCAGCGCCTCCGCACCGATCTCCGCGCCGTCCAGCACGATGGCTCCGATCCCGATCAGGGCGCCGTCCCGGACCGTGCAGCCGTGCACCACGGCCCGGTGGCCCACGGTCACCTCGTCGCCGATCTGCGCCGGATGGCGGCCGCCGGTGACGTGCACCACGCACAGGTCCTGGAGGTTGCTGCGCGCGCCGATCCGGATCCAGTGGACGTCGCCGCGCACCACGCTGCCGAACCAGACACTCGAGCCCGCCCCGATCTGCACGTCCCCGATCACCACCGAGCCCGGCGCCGTCCAGACGCTGGGATCCAGACGCGGCGACTGCCCCCGATAGGGCAGTACGAGCCCGCCCGGCTCGGCGTGCGCCACGCCCCGGGTGGCCTCAGGAGCCGACGTCGTCGCTCCCCTCGTAGCGGTACGGCGCGAAGAGGTCCGTGTTCAGGTAGCGCTCGCCGAAGCTCGGGATGATCACCACCACGAGCTTGCCTTCGTTCTGGGGGCGCCGGGCGTACTCCAGGGCGGCCTGCACGTTGGCGCCGGAGGAGATCCCGCACAGGAGGCCCTCCTCCTTGGCCAGCCGGCGGGCCATCTCGAACGAGTCTTCGTTGCTCACCGTGATCACGTGATCGAGCAGGTCCCGGGCCAGCACGTTGGGGATGAAGCCCGCCCCGATCCCCTGGATCTTGTGGGGGCCCGGGGAGCCGCCCGAGATCACCGGGCTCGCCGCGGGCTCCACGGCCACCGCCTCGAAGGAGGGCTTGCGCTTCTTGATCACCTGGGCGACGCCGGTGATGGTGCCCCCCGTGCCGACCCCGGCCACCAGGGCGTCCACCTTTCCGTCGGTGTCCTCCCAGATCTCCTCGGCGGTGGTCTGGCGGTGGATCTCGGGGTTGGCCGGGTTGTTGAACTGCTGGGGCATGAAGGCGTTCGGGATCTTCTCCACCAGCTGGTTGGCGCGCTCCACGGCGCCCTTCATTCCCTTGGCCCCTTCCGTCAGCACCAGCTTCGCGCCGAGGGCGCGCAGCACCACGCGCCGCTCGGGGCTCATGGTGTCGGGCATGGTGAGGACGCAGTCGTAGCCCTTCACGGCCGCGACGAAGGCCAGCGCGATGCCCGTGTTGCCGCTGGTGGGCTCCACGATGACGGTCTTGCCGGACTGGATCAGGCCTTCGCGCTCGGCGGCCTCGATCATGGAGAGGCCGATGCGGTCCTTCACGCTGGCCGCCGGGTTCTGGCTCTCGAGCTTGGCCACGACCTCCGCATGGATGCCGCGCGTCACGCGGTTCAGACGCACCAGCGGGGTGCGGCCGATCAACTCGGTCACGTCACGGGCGATCTTCATGCGTTCCTCCAGCAGCACGGGCGAGGTCGCGAGGCCTAGGGTATCCCGACGCCCCCGGGGTGTCATCCGGCAAGGCGCCGAGCAACTCCTCGACGAGGACCGTGGCGTAGCTGCCCGAGGGCAGCGTAAAGCGCAGCCGGAGCCCGTTCTCGTGCGGTTCGACGCTCGCCTCCTCGGGCTGCACCCGCACGGGTCGCCGTGACCCGCGCAGCCGCACGCCGCGCGGAAGCCGCAGACGCGTCACGTCGGGGATGCCGAAGGCGCAGAGCACGTCGCGCTCGCGCTCCGCCACCGTCCCGCCCGGGGCCGGGGGGCGCGTGCCGAAGATGGGACCCGTGGCGCTCACCTCGAAGCGCCGGGCGCGCGGCTCCTCGCGCTCCGGCGCGTCCACCAGGAACAGCCCGCCCGATGCGTGGACCACCGCCAGGTCGCCCGCCTCCAGGCGGTCGAGGGCCAGGGGGCGGCGGGACAGCACCTCGTTGAAGACGGCGGCCTGCAGGGCCGAGAGCAGGAAGCGCGCCTCGCGGCGGTCGCGCAGGAGGGCCGCTCCGGCCAGCAGCGCCCGGGCCCGCTCCACGTTGTCCCCGTCGCGCCCGAAGCGCTGGGGACCGAAGCGGTTGGGCAGGCCGACCCGGGCCAGCTCCTCGAGCCGCAGCCGCGCGCGGGCCGCCGCCTGCGGGTCCACGTCGCGCACCTGGATCGCGAAGCGGTTGGCCCGCAGCTGGCCGGTGCGCAGCTTGTGGCGATGCCGGGTCGCCTCGAGGACGCGCGCCCCGTCCAGGGCGAGGCTTCGGGCGCGGTCGGGTGGGAGGCCGGGCACCGAGAACCACTGGCGGGCCACCGCCCGCCGGTCCTTGCGGCCCGCGTAGCCCACCGCCCCCGACGCCACGCCCGCCGCGCGGGCCAGCTGGCGCGCCACGGCCTCGGTGGTGCGGTCGCGCTTCTCCACGTGCACGAAGGTGTGCTCCCCGGAGCCGCAGGGCGCGTACAGCGGGATCTCCTCCACCACGAAGTCCTCGGGCTCGACGCGCAGGCGCGGCGTCCGGGGCTCGACTACCACAGCGGAAGCTGGCTCACGGGCTGGAAGGAGCGCCGGTGCACGGGGCTCGGCCCGAGGCGGCGCAGGGCGTCCAGGTGCTCGCGGGTGGCGTAGCCCATGTGGTGGGCGAATCCGTAGCCCGGGTGCTCGGCGTCCAGGCGGCGCATGATGGCGTCGCGATGGACCTTGGCCACGATGGAGGCGGCGGCGATCGAGCCGTCCCGGGCGTCACCCTGCACGAAGGCGGTCTGGGGCACGGCCAGGGCGGGGATGGTGCGCGCGTCCACCAGCACGTGATCGGGCGGCGGGTCCACGGCCACCACCGCGCGCCGCATGGCCTCGAGGCTGGCGTGGTAGACGTTGAGCCGCTCGATGTCCCGGGGCCAGACCTCCGCCACCGAGACGGCGAGCGCCTGCCGTCGGATGGCCGCGGCGAGCCGCTCGCGGGCCTCGCGTCCCAGACGCTTCGAGTCGTCGAGCCCGCGCAGATCGACCCGGTCCGGCAGCACCACGGCCGCCGCCACCACCGGGCCGGCCAGCGGGCCCACGCCCACCTCGTCCACACCCGCCACGCGCCCGGCGCCGGCGCGGCGCAGACGCCGGCGGCGGGCGAAGAGCCGGGCGAGCCGCCGCCGTTCGGCCCGGGTGGCGGCGAGGCGCCGCTCCAGGACCTCGGCCAGGCGCGCGGCGCCGCGGCGTCCGTCGGCGTGCAGGGCGGCCAGCAGGCGGGCCAGCTCGCGCGCGCCCTGGGCCGCCCGCGCGCGACGCGCGAGCTCCCGGAGCGGAAGCTCCCGCAGGTCCACTCAGGACCCCCGGTCGGACTCGTCGCCCCCGCGCGGACCGAGCCGCCGCTCCAGGGCGCGCAGCCGGCGCAGGGCGTCGGGGAGACGGCGAAGCGCGGCGATGCTGCGGTGCCAGGCGCGCTCCTCCATGGACGGGAAGCCCCAGACGCGCGCGCCGGGCGCCACGTCCTTGGTGACCCCCGCCCGGCCTCCCACGAAGGCGCCCGCGCCGATCTCCAGGTGCCCGGCGCTCCCCATCTGCGCCATCAGCAAGGCGCGCCGGCCCACCTGCGTGCCGCCCGCCAGCCCCGCCTGGGCCACCACGATGACGTGCTCCGCAAGGCGGCAGTTGTGGGCGATCATCACCAGGTTGTCGATCTTGCTGCCGCGCCCGATGCGCGTCTCGCCGAGGGTGGCCCGGTCCACGGTGGTGTTGGCGCCGATCTCGACGTCGTCCTCCACCACCACGCGCCCGACCTGCGGGATCTTGACGGGCTCGCCCTGCTCGCCGAAGGCGTAGCCGAAGCCGTCGCCCCCGAGCACGACGCCGGGCTGCAGGAGGACGCGGTCGCCGAGCTGCGTGCCCTCGCGCAGCACGACCCCCGCGTGCAGGGTGCAGTCGGCGCCGACCCGCACGTCCGGGTACAGCACCACCCCGGGCTGCAGCGCACTGCGGGCCCCGACCCGCGCGCGCGCGCCGATCACCACCTGGGCCCCGACCCAGGCGCTCGGGTCCACCTGCGCGTCGGGCGCCACCACGGCGCTCGGGTGGACGCCCGCGGCGGGCGCCTCCGCCGGGACGATCCAGGCCACCGCCCGCGCGAAGTCCAGGTCCGGGCTCGGAGAGCGGATCACGGGCCGGCGGCCCGCCTCGACGCCCGGGGGCACGATGGCGGCCCCGGCCGCGCTGCGGGCCCAGTGCGCCGCGTAGCCCTCCGAACGCACGAAGACCAGGTCCTCGGGGCCCGCCGCGTCGAGGGGCGCCACCCCGCGCACCACGAACTCCGCGTCGCCCTCGACGCTCCGGCCCAGGTGCACCGCCAGGTCGCCGAGCCGGGTCGGCCGGCGCGTCACGGAGTCAGCGTGCGAGGAGCACGGCGATGGGCGAGGTGCGAACCACCGCCGCCGAGTTGCTGCCCAGGAAGTATTCGTGGATGCGGCTGCGGCCGAAGGCGCCCATCACGATCATGCCCGCGCCCACCTCGCGTCCCGCGTCCACGATCTTGGCGTCGGGCCGCCCCAGCGTGGACGCGGACTCCCGGATCGGCACCTGGAGGTTCCCCAGCAGGCGACGCACCTCGTCGAAGCGCGCCGCCGAGCGGCCCTTGTCCTTGGAGTCCACGAAGACGTGGATCGCCTCGCCGAGGCGGTCGGCCAGCTCCACGGCGAGCCGCGCCGCGATGCGCGAGCCCGGCGAGCCATCGAAGGCGAGCAGCAGCGGCCCGGCCAGCTCCGCTCCGCTCGGCACCACCAGGGTGGGCTTGGCCGTCTTGCGCAACACCCCGTCCACGGTGGAGCCGATCAGGGCGGTCCGGTAGGCGGCGTGCTCGCCGTCGCGCCCCAGCACGATCAGATCGACGCGCTGCCCTCGCTCCACCACGCGGTCGTCGGCGACGCCCTGCACGCTCTCGCAGACGGCCTCCACCCCCTGGGAGCGGGCCCGCTCGGACAGCCGCCGGCAGGCGGCCTCGGCGCGCGCCTTGAGGAAGCCCTCGATGCCCTCCACCGGCGGCGGCGACACGTCGAGGCCCTCGGCCCGCAGGCCGCGCGCCCAGCGCTCCTCCACCACCGAGATGCCCTGCAGACGCGCGCCGATGCGCGCGGTCAGGGCCACCGCGTAGCGCTCCGCAGAGGCCGCGGCCTCGGAACCGTCCGTCGCGATCAGGACCGTCTCGATCATTTGAGTCCCCGCGTTGCCGTGCGCCGGCGCGCCGATGCCGTCTTCACGACAGCCAGCGACCCAGCGGTCCTCCCCAGACGAAGCGCATCAGGCGTCGCAGGCGCCGCGTCTTGCGGGAGTCGTAGGGGTACCAGATCGGCTCCGCCTTGGAGCCGAAGCGATCCACCACGATCGACTGCACCCGGCACTGGGCCTTGAGGCCGAGCTCGCCGTTCACCCGGCCCCAGCCGCTCTCCTTCACCCCCCCGAAGGGCGACTCGGGAATGCCGTAGGTGATCATGCAGTCGTTCACGACCACGCAGCCGGACTCGAGCGCCTTGGCGAGTCGCAGTCCCTTGCGCTTGTCGCGGGTCCACACGTTCGCGTTCAGCCCGTAGCGGGAGTCGTTGGCCAGACGCAGCGCCTCCTCCTCGTCCCGCACGCGCACGATCGGCATGACGGGCCCGAAGGTCTCCTCGCGCATGACGAGCATATCCTGGGTCACATCCACCAGCACCGTCGGCTCGAAGAAGAGGCCCGGGTAGTTCGGGTTGCGGCGCCCGCCGGCCAGCACGCGGGCGCCCTTGGCGCGCGCGTCCTCCAGGTGCCGCTCGATCACCTCCAGCTGGTTGGGCCAGGTGATCGGCCCGACGTCGATCTCGCCGCCCACGCCCTGGCGCAGCTCGGCCGTCTTCTCCACGACCCGCGCGATGAAGCGATCCGCGATCTCGTCCATCACGTAGACGCGCTCCGTGGAGACGCAGACCTGGCCCGCGTTGGCGAACGCCCCGTAGACGGCGCCGTTGGCGGCGCGCTCCAGGTCGGCGTCGGCGCACACGATCATCGGATCCTTGCCCCCGAGCTCCAGGGTGCAGGGCACGAGCTGGCGCGCGCACGCCTCGGCCACGCGGCGGCCGGTGCGCACGCTGCCGGTGAAGGAGACCTTGTCCACTCCGGCCTCGACGAGCGCCGCGCCGGTCTCCCCGTCCCCGGTCAGGCAGCTGAACACGCCTTCGGGCAGACCCACCGCCTGGAACAGCTCCTCCACCAGCCGCCCGGAGAAGGGCGTCACCTCCGAGGGCTTCAGGATCACCGCGTTGCCGGCCACGAGGGCCTGCACCGTCGGGTTGAGGGCCAGCAGGAAGGGGAAGTTCCAGGGCGTGATGATGCCCACCACGCCGTGCGGGTGGTAGGAGATGCGCAGCTTCTTGGTCTTCATCAGGTGCAGCGGCACCACGCGGTCGGCCAGGGTGCGCCGCGCGCGCTTTGCGTAGAACTCGAGGGCGTCGCAGGCCGGGATCAGCTCGGCGCTCAGCGCCTCGACGGTGGGCTTGCCCGTGTCCCGGGAGATCGTGGCCACGAACTCGTCCTGGCGCTCCAGCAGCACCTGCACGGCCCGCCGCAGGTAGCGGCCGCGTCCGTCGAAGCCGAGCTGCGCCCAGCCCGGCTGGGCCTTGCGCGCACGCTCCACGGCGGCGCGCGCATCGTCGCCGCTGTGCACCTCGATCTCGCCGATGGGCTCGAGCGTCGCCGGACTCTTCAGGCGCAGGCGGCGGCGCGCGCCCGGCTCCTGGGGCAGAGGTTCGACGACCGCCATCCGTTCCTCCCTGCTGGGACGCCCGCGAGAGTACGAGACCCCCGCGGGACATGTCAATCGGACTCCGCCCGCTTATCCGACGGGGAAGCAGCGCTTGCGGGCCCGGGCGGAGGATGCGAAAGGAGGAGCCGTGGCCGCCCAGCTCCCCCTCTTCCAGCGCTTCCCGGCCCTGGCCTCCCTGCCGCGCCACCCCTTCGTGGAGGGGCCGACCCCCGTGGAGCCCCTGGTTCTGGACGGCCTCCCGGAGGGCAGCCTCTGGGTCAAGCGCGACGACCGCTCCTGTCCCCTCTACGGCGGCAACAAGCCGCGCAAGCTCGAGTTCGTGATCGGCGCGGCCTGCGCCCGCGGCGCCCGGCGCCTGGTCACCACCGGCGCCCTGGGGACGCACCATGGGCTGGCGACCACCATCCTGGCCGCCCGGGCCGGACTCGCCACGACCCTCGTCCTGGTGGACCAGCCGGTGGATGCCCACGTGCGCGAGCAGCTCCTGCTGATGGCCGCCCACGGCGCCGAGATCGTGCACGGCCGCAACGTGGCAGGGACGGCCCTCCAGGTCTCGCGGGTGATGGCCCGGGCGACCCTGCGCGGCGAGCGTCCGGAGCTCGTGGCCGTGGGCGGGTCGTCGCCGCTGGGCAACGTGGGCTTCGTGGCGGCGGCCTTCGAGCTGGCGGAGCAGGTGGCGACGGGCGCGCTGCCCGAGCCCCGGGAGCTCTACGTCCCGGTGGGAAGCGGCGGCACCCTGGCCGGGCTGGTGCTGGGCGGAAAGCTGCTGGGCTGGAGGCTGCGCCCGGTGGGCGTCCTGGTCACCGACATCCTGCCGCCCTCCCCGCGCCGACTCGCCCGCCTGGCGCAGGCCACCTGGCGGCGCATGCGGGCGGCGGATGCCGCGCTGCCCGAGGTGGCCCTGGGCCCCGAGGACTTCTGCGTGGCAACCAGCCAGCTCGGTGCGGGCTATGGCCGGCCCACGCCGGCGGCGCGCGCCGCGGCGGCACGGGCCGCGGCGGCGGGGCTCGCCCTGGAGACCACTTACAGCGCCAAGTGCCTGGCCGAGGTGCTGGCGCGGTTGGAGGCGGGCGTGGGCTCGCAGCCGTGCCTGTTCTGGAACACCTTCAACGGGGTGGACCTCTCGGCCGGCCTGCCGGCGGCGGTACCCGAATCCCTGCCCCGTTCGATCCGCGAGCTGCTCGCGGCCGGCTCGCCGTGACGTCGCCGGTCCCCGGTCCGCGCACCACGCGCCGGGCGTTCCTGCGCCTGGCCGGGGCGAGCGTCGCCTTCGCCGGCCTGGCCAATCTGCGCGCGCTGCCGGCCCAGGCGCTCGAGTCCCACGCCGCGGGCGAGCGCTTCTTCGCGGCCGACGACGCCGAGCGTCTCGCCGCCGTCGCCGAGCGCCTGGTGGCCACCGGCGATCCCGGCATGCCGGCCTTCCGTGACACGCGCGCCCTCCGGACGATCGACGCCCTGTGCGCGCGGCTCGACCCGGCGCTGACGGGGCCCCTGCCGCTCCTGCTCCGGCTCGTGGAGTGGGGGCCGCTGCTGTTCGACTGGCGCCTGGCACGCTTCTCGCGGCTCGACGCTGCCGGCCAGGACGCGCACCTGGAGGGCTGGATGCGCAGCCGCTTCCACTGGCGGCGCCTGGGCTTCCTGGCGCTGCGCAACCTGGCCCTGCTCGGCTACTACAGCCAGCAGGAGACCTGGCCGGGGATCGGCTATCGCGGGCCACTGCTGGCGGGCCCGGGGAGGGCCCCGTGATCGTCCCGCTCCTCGAGCGCGGCGGCGACCTGGTGGAGCGCGCCGACGTGTGCGTGATCGGATCCGGCGCCGGGGGCGCGGTGGCGGCGGCGGAGCTGGCGGCCGGGGGCCGTTCGGTGGTGGTCCTGGAGCAGGGGCGTCACTGGACGCGGGCGGACTTCACGCAACGCGAGGACGAGATGCTGCCGCGGCTCTTCGAGGAGGCCGGCCTGCGCCAGACCGAGGACGGAGCCATCACGATCCTCCAGGGACGCTGCGTGGGCGGCTCCACGGTCCACAATCTCTGCTACGCCTTCCGCACCCCGGAGCCGGTGCTCGCCCTGTGGCGCGACGAGCACGCGCTTGCCGGGCTCACGCCCGAGGCCCTGGCGCCCTCCTTCCGACGCGTCGAGACCCACCTGAAGGTGAAGCCGATCCGCGAGGACGAGGTGAACGCCCTGAACCGGCGCATCCGCGCCGGCGCCGAGAAGCTGGGCTGGTCCGGGTTCGTGACCCATCACAACCGGGAGAACTGCGTGCAGGCCGGCTATTGCATCCTCGGCTGCAGCTACGGCGCCAAGCAGTCCATGCTGGAGACCTACGTGCCCCGCGCCGAGCGGGCCGGGGCGCGCATCTACGCCGACGCCCGCGCGGAGCGCATCGAGGCCGAGGGCGGGCGCGTGCGCCGGGTGCTCGGTCGGGTGGTGGACGAGGCGGGACACCCGCGCGGAACGATCGAGGTCCGGGCCCCGGTGGTGGTGCTCGCCGCCGGGGCGGTGGCCTCCCCGGACCTGCTGCAACGGAGCGGCCTGGCCGGGGCCAGCGGCCAGCTCGGCCGCAACCTCCACCTGCACCCGGCGGTGATGGCCCTGGGCCTCTTCGAGGAGCCCCTCCACGCCTACCGGGGCATTCCCCAGAGCTATTACGTGGACCAGTTCATCGACCTGGAGCGCGATCCCCACTCGGGCTACGTGCTGATGCCGATCGCCGGCTTCCCGGTCATGACGGCCACGAACCTGCCCGGCTTCGGGGCGAAACACTTCGAGCTGATGCGCCACTTCGCCGGCAGCGGCGGCCTGCTGGTGCTGCTGCACGATCGCAGCGCCGGCTCCGTCGAGCCCGGTGATTCCCTGGGGCGACCGCGCATCCGCTACGAGCTGCTGCCCGAGGACCGCCGGCTGCTGGCGGAAGGGCTCGTGCACTGCAGCGAGGCGCTGTTCGCCGCGGGCGCCCGCCAGGTGGTGATCCCCTGGCTCGACGATCCGCTGCGGCTCGAGCCCGGCGCCGACCTCGGCGCCGTGGAGGCGCGCGGGGTGCGGGCCGGGGAGATCCCCATTGCCTCGACCCATCCGCAGTCCACCTGCCGCATGGGCGGCGACCCGAGCACGTCGGTGGTGGGACCGTTCGGGGAGTGCCACGACGTGCGCGGGCTCTTCGTGGCGGACATGAGCGTGTTCCCCACGTCGCTCGGGGCACCGCCGCAGATCACCACGGCCGCCCTGGCGGACCGCACGGCGCATCACGTGCTCGCGCGCTGGGCCGACCTCGCGGCGGACTGAGCGCGTCACTCGGGCTGCGGGGGAACGCCGGCCACCCAGCACAGCACGTCGGTCTCGGTGAGCAGACCGATCAGCCGGTCCGCTTCCACCACCGGCAGGCAGCCGATCTTCTGCTCCGCCATGAGCAGAGCCGCCTTCTGGAGCGACGCGTCCGGGTCGATCGTGATGGGCGGGGTCGACATCACCTGGGAGATCTCGATGGCGTGCAGGAAGGCCCGACGCTCTTCGCTGCGAAAGCTGGTGAGCTCCGAGAGGGATGCGCGCAGCAGATCGCGCTGCGACACCACCCCGACCAGACGCCCCCCGCGCACCACGGGCATGTGGCGCACGCGGCCGAGGGTCATGATATCCTCGACGGTCGACAGTCGTTCGCCCGCGCTGATCGTCACGATCTTGGTGCGCATCACCTGACGCACGCGAACGTCGGTCGTGGACATGCGAGGTAGTCTACTTCATGGCACGCGAGCGAGGGAAGCAAGGGACGGGCCGCCGTCGCGTCGACCCCCCGGCCGAGAGCCGTGCGCGGGACGAGGCGTTGGCCAGTCTGGTGCCCGACCTGCTGCGCCGCATGCTGGGCATCGGCCTCTCGGGCTTCTTCCTGACCGAGGAGGCGGTGCGAAAGGCCCTCGGCGACACGGTTCCGAAGGACTGGGTGGACTACGTCTCGGAGACGAGCGAGCGCACCCGCGCCGAGTTCGTGGAGCGGCTGGCCCGGGAGGTGGGCGAGACCCTCGAGCGGGTGGACCTCGCGGCGCTGGCCGAGCAGCTGCTCGCGAGCCACTCGGTGGAGGTGAAGGCCGAGATCCGCCTGGTCCCCCACCGCGGCGAGGACGGCGGACAGCCGATCCGGATCCGCTTCGCGCGTCGCGGACGCCGGCGGTGACGGCAGCGGGCGGCGCGGGCCGGCGCGCCGCTCTCGGGGGCTGGCTGCTGCTCGCGCTGCTCGGCCTCTACACGGCCCTGGTGCACGCCGGCCTGGGGCCGCGGCCCCGGGTCGCAGCGGGCGAGGGGCCCTGGTGGGCGCCGAGCGGGTTCCTGCTCGAGGCCCTGGCGCGCTCGGCGCTGGCGCCGGCGGTGGAGGGACCGCGCCTCGGCGCCGTCGCCTTCGCGCTCCCGGCCCTGGCGCTGGCCGTGGGCGTCTGGGTGCTCACGCGTTCGGCCCTGGCCCGGACCCTGGCCGTGGCGGGCGTGCTGGCCGTGGCGCTGTTCGCCTTCTACGGGCTCGGAGAGCGCGCGCGTCTGGTGTGGCGCTTCTTCGACTGGCGGGGCTCCGCCACGATGCTGGGGCTGGCGGGGCTCGTCGCCGCGCTCGGGCTCGCCCCGGCCTGGCTGCAACGCGCCCGGCGCCTGGGCGCGGGCCTGGGCCTGGCCGCCTACGTGCCCGTGGCCCTGGCCCTGCTGGCCCTGCAGCGCGACGTGACCGGCACCGATCCGACCCTCCCCTTCGCGGTCTCCCCCTGGCCGGTGCTGCCGATCTTCGGGCTCGGGGTGGCCGGAGCGCTGCTGGCGGCGCTCCAGCTCGGGATCGGCGTCGGGCTGCTCGGACTCGCGGAGCCGCGCTGGGCGCCACGCCTGGCGCTCCCGACCCTCGGGATCGCGCTTGCGGCCGGGGCCGTGGTGGCCGGATCGGCGTCAGGGCTGCTGCCGTTTCGCGCCAGCGGAGCGACCCTGGCCGGCTTCGCCGGGGCGGCCGCCCTGGGCATGGCCGCCGCGGCGGCCTTCGCTCGCGGCGGCGGGCCGCGCCGCCGGCGCGGCGCGGAGTTCGTCCTGGCGGCCCTGGCGATCGGGGTGCCGCTGACCGCCGGCCGGCTCCTCGAGCGCGCCGACTACCACGAGACCCGACACGGTCGCGCCGAGCGCGTGGTGGCGGCCCTGGAGACCTGGTACGCCCGCGAGGGGCTCTACCCGGACGACCTTGCGGAGCTGGTCGCCGCCGGGGATCTCGCCGTCGTGCCGCGCCCCCGCATCGGCTTCGGCTGGCCGGGCGGCAACGCCTTCACCTACCAGAACTTCGGCACGAGCTACCTGCTCGAGTTCGCTGCGCCGCGCTGGGTGCAGTGTGCCTACAATCCCCCCTACCGGGACGAGCCCGCCGAGGAGACGGCGCCGGATCTGGCCGCGGGTTCGTGGTCGTGCCCGGCCCAGCCTCCGGAGCTCTGGTAGGGAGCCCGGGTAGGAAGCTCGGGCAGGAGGAACGTGGCGCGCACGCACGGAAACCTGCTGTCGCCGGCGGAGCGCCTGGAGCGGGCGCGCCGCATCGGCGTCACCGTGGGGCGGGTCTACCTGGGCATCAAGGCGAACCAGCTGCTGGCGCGGCGGCTGCGCCCGTCGGACATGCGCGCGCGCTGGCGGCGCTTCCACCGCTCCAGCGCCGAGACGGTCTACGACACGGCCGTGGAGCTGCAGGGCCTGATCCTGAAGGGCTGCCAGTACCTGGGCGCGCGTCCGGACCTCCTGCCGCCCGAGTGGGTGGACGTGCTCTCCCGGCTCCAGGACCGGGTTCCGCCGCGCCCCTTCCCGGTGGTGCGGCGCAGCGTGGAGCGCGAGCTGGGCCGTCCCCTGGAGGCGGTCTTCGACTCCTTCGCGCCGACGCCGGTCGCCTCCGCCTCCCTGGCCCAGGTGCACGCAGCGGTGCTGCGCGACGGACGCCGGGTGGCGGTGAAGGTCCAGTACCCGGAGATCGAGAGCCTGGTGCGCAGCGACCTCGCCAACCTGCGCACCCTGTTCTCGGCCATCGGCTGGCTGGAGCGCGACTTCGACCCGATGCTGCTGCTGGAGGAGCTGGCCCGCTACGTGCCCCGCGAGCTCGACTTCCTGGCGGAGGCGGACAACGCCGAGCGCGTGGCCGCCCGCTTTGCGGAGCGCCCGGACGTGCGCGTGCCCGACGTCCACCGCGAGCTCACCACGCGACGCGTGCTGGTCATGGAGTACGTGGAGGGCTTGAAGATCACGGACCGCAAGGGGCTGGCGCGGGCCGGGATCGAGCCCGAGGCCGTGGCCCGGCTGCTGGCCGACGTGTACGGCGAGCAGATCCTGCGCCATGGCTTCTTCCACGCCGACCCGCACCCCGGGAACCTGATGATCGACCCCGAGGGCCCGCGCCTCGTGCTGCTGGACTTCGGCCTGGCGGACGAGCTCCCGGAGGGCTTCGCCGAGGCGGTGGGGGCGCTGCTCACCGGGGTGCTGGCCGCCGACGCGGCCGCCGTGGGCGCCGCCCTGGAACGGCTCGGCTTCGAGACGCGGGCGGGGGGGCGCCAGGCCCTGGCGGAGCTGGCGGAGCTCGGCCTGGCCGTGCTCCGGGAGGGGGGCGCCGGGCGAAGGCCGCCGCCGGAGACGCTGCGGCGCGTGGGCCGCGAGCTGGCCGAGCGCATCCGTGCGAACCCCGTCGTGCGCGTCCCGGGGCACGTGGTGCTGCTGGCCCGGGCGCTGGGCCTGCTGGCGGGAGTCGCGCGCGCCCTCGGCGTGCGCCTGGACCCGCTCGCGGTGGTGCTGCCCCATGCCCGGGCCGCGGCAGGGCGTCCGTCTTCTCCCGCCTCCTGATCCGATTCCCGTCCCGATCCCGACTCCCAACCCGACACCCGCTCAGACGGGGAGGAGGAAGCATGGGACGCATCCGAGGCAGCATGCAACGGAATCGCCTGGGGCGAGGGTTCACCACCGGAATCATCGGGCTCGGTCTGCTGGCAGCCCCGCCGGCCGAAGCGGTCCTATCCGCGGCGGCGGACCTGGTGCAGGGTCCGTTGCTGGACGCCCACGACCAGGGTCTCGGGCGGGATCTCACCGTCGCCATCTACGAGCCCGAAGCCTGCATCGACAGGAATCATCCCGATTTCGACCTGATCACCTTCCTGCCCCGCATCCCCGAAGCGGACTGCAATCCGGGCTCGGGTCGCAACGGCGTCATCGCTCACGCGACCAAGGTGACGAGCGCACTGGCCACGGCCCGGCCCGATGGTTCGGGGGGCCGTCGTCTGGCCGGTCTGTTTGCCGGGCGGGTCTTCGAGGTGGACTCCACCGTGACCGTGCAGCAAAGTGGCTCGGAACAGGCGATGCTCGAGCGGGATCCGGACTTCGTGAACATCAGTAAGACGACCGCGCTGTACGACGCCTTCTGGATCGACGCGGCGGTCTGGGAGCAGCGCGTCTTCGTCGCCAACGGCTCGGGCAACGACGGACCGGATCCTCAGGACGTGGCCCGGTGCTGGGCCTACAACTCGCTGTGCGTGGGGGGCTACGATCATCGAGGGACCCTCGGTCCCTTCCGCTTCGGAGACGATCTGCACCACCCCGGGGCGAGCTGGCGCAATGCCCCGGGCTCCGGCCGCGAGGAGCCGGACCTGGTCGGCGTGTATTATCAGCGTCTGGCCTCGCCGCCGCGGACGGGTCAGTGGCACGGAGACGAAGGCGGGACCAGCTACGCGACGCCCTCGGTCCTCGGCCTGGCGGCGCTGCTCACCGCGAACCATCGCGACGTCCTCTACCGCCAGCCCACCTTGCTTCGGGCGCTACTGCTGGCCTCCGCCTCCCATCCCGTCCATGACGATTCCAGCAAGCGGGCGGGCATCCCGATCGTGGCGGACGGCATCGACGACCGGAGTGGCGGGGGCGTTCCGCGTGGGGATCGGGCCAGCACGATCGTCGACGCCCGACGCTTCTTCGCGGGCAAGTTGGATCGCGACGCGGACTTCGACGGCGAGCGGCTCCTGCGCCAGTCGCTCGCCTTCCCCGTGGCCGAAGGAGAGCGCGTACGCGTGGCCCTCGCCTGGGACAACTGTCCCAGCAGATCCCTCCGGGACCAGGACCTGCTGGCAGTCGACCTCGACCTCACCGTCCGCGGTCCGGACCATGACATCCGCGACGATCTTCCGACGGAACTGGACCGCTCCCTGTATCAAGGCAATCCGCAGCCGACCGCGACCCCGCAGCAGGAGCTGGCGCCCGAGGTGGCGGAGGCCCCCCCCAGCGGCGTGAAGGGCGCGCCGGGCGCCGGAAAGGGGCGACGGGTCGGACACGAGAAGAAGGCGCAGCTGCTCGGCGGCCTGGACTTCCTGACGCCGAACCTGCCCGCGCCGGAGCTGGCGCTCGACCCGACCCCTCCGACCGGGGACGACCGCCTCGACGGCGCCTACAGCAAGGTCAAGACGGTGATCTCGAACCCCTCGCGGGTGGACAACTACGAGCTCGTGGAGTTCGAGGCGCCCGTGGGCGGCACCTACGAGATCGAGATCCGGGCCCTGCGTTGGAACGTGTGCGAGTACGACGCGCAACGCGGCCGTCCAGGCACCCAGACCCACTTGGCCGTGGCCTGGGACGTCTTGTGATGACCGGCTAGCCCGGCTCGTCCCCCTCGCGGGTGAAGGTCACGAAGGCCATGCTCGGGCGCTTGGAGGACTCGCGCACCACGAAGTGGAAGCCCTCGAAGCGCCAGCCCCGGGCGGTCCAGTCGTTCAGGATCGTCTCGAGCTCGTCCTCGGTGACCGTGCTGGTCTCCACCACCTTGTAGTGCAGGGCCACGCTCCCCCCCGTGTGCGCGCGTTGGCGCTCGGCGTGCCTCAGCGCTCCAGGCGCGCCGCCACCTCCTTCGCGGCGTAGCTGAGCACGAAGTCGGCCCCCGCGCGCCGGATGGCCACCAGTGCCTCCAGCATGGCGCGTGGGCCGTCGATCCAGCCCTGCTGCGCCGCGGCTTGCAGCATCGCGTACTCGCCCGAGACGTGATATGCGGCCAGCGGCACGTCGAAGCGGCGCCGGGCCTCGGCCAGGATGTCCAGGTACGGCAGCGCCGGCTTCACCATCAGCACGTCGGCCCCCTCCTCGAGATCGAGCGCCATCTCGCGCAGGGCCTCCCGGGCGTTGGGGGGGTCCAGCTGGTAGGCGCGCCGGTCGCCGAAGGCCGGCGCGCTCTCGGCCGCCTCCCGGAAGGGGCCGTAGTAGGCGCTGGCGTACTTGGCGGCATAGGAGAGGATCGCCACCTCCTCGAAGTCGTGGGTGTCGAGAGCGGCGCGGATCGCCCGGACGCGGCCGTCCATCATGTCCGAGGGCGCCACCACGTCGGCGCCGGCCCGGGCGTGGGAGAGGGCGGTGGCGGCCAGGCGCTCGACGCTCGAGTCGTTGCGCACCCGATCGCCCTCCACGATGCCGCAATGGCCGTGGTCCGTGTACTCGCACAAGCAGACGTCGGTGATCACCGCCAGATCCGGCGTGCCGCGCTTCACGGCCTGGACCGCACGCTGCACCACGCCGTCGGGCGCGTCGGCCCCGGAGCCGCGGGCGTCCTTGTGGCGCGGAATGCCGAACAGGATCACCGCCGGGATGCCGAGGTCGGCCACCCGCTTGGCCTCCTCCGCCAGCTCGTCCACCGAGAGCCGCTCGACGCCCGGCATGGACGCCACCGGCTCCCGCACCCCGGAGCCCTCCACCACGAAGAGCGGGAGCACGAGGTCGTGGCGCGCCAGGCGCGTCTCGCGCACCAGGCGCCGGAGCGCCTCGCTGCGGCGCAGGCGGCGCATGCGCACCGCGGGAAAGCTCATGAGGACCTCCCTGGGCTGCGGACCACGTACTCGGCCAGCGCATCCACCAGCTCCCGGGCGCCCGCCCGCTCCGGCACCACGTGGGGCTCGATGCCCGCCTCGCGCAGGGCGGCCGCGGTGACCGGGCCGATCGCCGCCACCACGCAGCGCGCCACGCCGGCCCGGGAGGGGGCGTCGAGCCACCCGAGAAGATGCCGCACCGTGGACGGGCTGGTGAAGGTGAGGGCGTCGAGCTCGCCCCGGGCCAGGGCGGCGCGCAGGGCGGCGGCGTCGGTCTCGACGGCCACGGTGCGATAGACGGGCACCGCGTCCACCCGGGCCCCGGCGGCGCGCAGCCCGTCGGGCAGGACCTCGCGTCCCTGCTCGGCGCGGACCACCAGGAAGCGTCGCCCGCGCGGCGGAAGCGCCTCGGCCAGCTCGGCCAGCAGGCCCTCGGCGTCGAAGCGGCCCCTGGGCACCCACGCCTCGGGGAGCCCCTGGCGGCGGGCGGCTTCCGCCGTGGCGGGCCCCACGCACACCACCCGGGCCCCCAGCGTGGCCAGCTCGCGGCCCCGCTCCCGGGCGCGCCCTGCGAAGAAGCGCACGCCGTTGGCGCTGGTGAAGACCAGGGCGTCGTAGGCGTCGAGCTCGTCCAGGGCCGCGTCGAGGGCGGCCGGGCGCTCCACCGGGACGGCCTGGATCATGGGCAGCAAGACGGGCTCTGCTCCGGCCTCGCGCAGCGCGGCCGCCAGCTCGCCGGCCTGCTCGGCGCTGCGCGTCACCAGCACGCGCCGGCCGAACAGCGGCCTGGCCTCGAACCAGGCCAGCTCCCGGCGCAGGCGCACCACGTCGCCCACCACCACCACGGCCGGCGAGCCGAGCCCCGCCTCCCGCGCCCGGGCCGGCAGCTCCGCCAGCGGCGCCGCGAGGACGCGCTGGCGCGGCGTCGCCCCCTCCATCACCACGGCCGCCGGCGTGTCCGGCGCGCGTCCGTGGTCGAGGATCGTCTGCACGAGCTTCTCCAGGTTGCGCATGGCCATCAGGATCACGAGCGTGTCGGAACCCTTGGCGAGCTGCTCCCAGCGGATCGAGGTCCAGGGCCGCGAGGCGTCCCGGTGACCGGTCACGACTGCGAACGACGCCCCGTGGCGGCGGTCGGTCACGGGGATGCCCGCGTAGGCGGGCACCGCCAGGGCCGAGGTCACCCCCGGCACCACCTCGAAGGGGATCCCCGCCGCGACGCACGCGCTGGCTTCCTCGCCGCCGCGCCCGAACACGAAGGGATCGCCGCCCTTCAGGCGCACGACGCTGCGTCCCTCGCGGGCCAGGCGCACCAGCAGCGCATTCACTTCCTCCTGGCTGCGGGTGGGCGCGTCGTGGCCGCGCTTGCCCACGTCGATGCGGAGCGCCTGGGCCGGGGCCAGGTCCAGGAGCGCCGGGGAGGCCAGGGAGTCGTAGACCACCGCGTCGGCGCGGCGCAGGACCGCGGCGCCCCGCACGGTGACGAGATCCGGGTCGCCGGGACCCGCCCCCACCAGGATCACGCGGCCCGTCCGGCGCCGGCTCACGACCCGGCCTCCCGGCGCAGC
>JBFIML010000037.1:0-43998 GCA_041611735.1 Myxococcota bacterium
CGACGAGCTCCACCTGGCCCGCCCGCGCCGAGGCGGCGATCTCCACCCGGTGACCGGAGGGGTCTCCGGGCGGCACGGCCTGGATGGCATTCAGCGCCACGTTCAGTACCACCTGCCCGAGCAGGTGCGCGTTGCCGTGGATCGGTGGCACCGGCTCCAGGCGCTCCACGATCTCCACCCGACCGCGGGCCTCCAGGCGCAGCATGGGCAGCACGGAGCGCACCACCTCCGGGACGTCCACCGCCTCGAAGCGCGTGTCGCCGCGCCGGGCCATGCGCACGAGGCCCGAGGCGATGGTGCGCACCCGCTCGATGCCCTCCCGACAGTCGGCGAGGATCTCGTCGGTCTCGTCCAGGTCCTCCTGCTTCTCCCAGAGCTCCTCCAAGTGGTTCAGGTTCGCGCTCACGTAGGCGAGCGGATTGTTGATCTCGTGGGCGATTCCCGCCGCCAGGGTGCCGAGCGCCGCCAGCTGCTCGCCCCGCGCCAGCTGGAGGTCGCGCGCCCGCAGCTCCTGGGCGCGCTGCTCCGCCCGGCGCTGCAGGCTGCGGGCGAGGCGCTCCACGTCGGCGCCCGAGCGGGCGAGACGCCGGGTGAGCAAGACGGAGAGCCCCAGCACCAGGGGCAGGTAGCCCCCGGCAAGAAGGTTCGGGGCCCGGTAGAGGCCGAGGCCCACCGCGGCGTCGCTCACCCCCGCCGCCAGGGAGACGGCCAGCAGCGGCAGCAGGGGGCGCGCCGCCGCCTGGCCGCGCCACGCGCCCCGTACCCACAGCCCGGCGACGGCCAGCGACTCCGCGAGGAGAGCCGCCACCACCCCAAGCCCGGTCGGGGCGAAGCGGCCCTGGTGGTAGGCGAGGTCGAGAGCGGGAATCCGCACGAGCTCCACGCCGGACACCAGCAGCCCGTGGGGCGCGAGTGCCGCCAGGGCTGCGATGCCGGCCGCCAGGGCATCCGCCGCGCGCAGCGCGGCTCCCAGGGCGAGCTCCAGGTGACAGGCCGTGAAGCGCAGGAAGCCGAGCAGGATCAGCGCGGCTCCCGCCAGCCGCAGCCGCTCCAGGAGCTCCACCTCCGCCGGCCCCAGCGGGCCGTAGAGGCGGGCCCCTGCATAGGAGACGACGCCCATGCCGAGGGCGCTCGCGGCGATCCAAAGGTGGGCGCGGGCGGCCCGGTGCTGAACGAAGATCCAGCCATGCAGGGCCCCCGCGCACAGGCCCGCCCAGGCAGCCGCGAGCGAGACGGAGGCCGGGTCCACGTCGCGACGATCGGCCCGGGCGAGTGGCTGCTTGAGGGGTTCCGGCTTCGGCCGGCAGGGGCCCGCGGTATGCTCGGCCCGTGGGTTGGCTGGCTCTCGGGCTCGGCGTGGCGCTCGCCGCGGCAGGCGCGCGTCTGCTGGCCGGCTACCCGCGTCCCGCGAGCCGCTACCGGCGTCTCACCGCTCCCGAGGCCGCCATCGTGGCCGCCCTGGCGGATGCCGCCTTCCCGCCCGGAGGCGCCATCGAGCCCTCCGGCTGCGAGGCGGGCGTCCCGGGCTACGTGGACCGCTGGCTCGACGCCCTCCCGTCCCGCAACCGGCTGCTGATCCGGCTGCTGTTGTTCCTGATCGAGCACGCGACGCTGCTGTTTCCGGGGCCGGGTCTCGACGGCTGGCGGCGTTTCACGGCGCTGCGACCCGAGCAGCGGGTGGCCGCGCTGCGAGGCTGGGCCCGCAGCCGCATGCACCCGCGGCGCGTCGTCTTCACCAGTCTGCGCGCGATCCTGACCATGGCCTACCTGGGCTCTCCGACCGTGCTGCGGCGTGTGGGGTTGGCGCCACTGGCCATCCCGACGCCCATCGGGGATGCGGACCTGCTCTACCCGCGCGTCGGGGCGAGCCGCGCCAGCATCCCGTTCGGTCCCGACGACCGCACGTCCCCGAGCGACGGAACACCCCTCGATCCGCGGGGCCCCGTGCATCCGGACTACGCGGAGCCCTCGCCGTGAGCGATCCGCGCAGCGGGCCGGGCGAGCTGCGGGTCTTCGCCGACTACCAGCGAGACTTCGCCGACGCGGCGGACGTGGTGGTGGTGGGCTCCGGACCCTGCGGTGCGGTGGCGGCCAAGGAGCTGGCCTGCGCCGGCCGTCGCGTGATCCTGCTGGAAGAGGGCCCGCCCCTGACCCCGCCGGACTTCGAGCTGGACGGCGGCCTCTCCATGGCGCGGACCATGCGCGAGGGAGGCTTGCGCTTCACCCGCGGCACGCCGCTCGCCACCATGCAGGCCGTGGCCCTGGGCGGCGGCTCGCTGGTGAACTCCGCCATCTGCGCCCGGGCTCCGGACTTCGTGCTCGACGAGTGGTGCCGCGATCACGACCTCGAACGCACCACGCGCGCCGACCTCGATCCCCATTACGATGCCGTGGAGAAGGAGCTCGGCATCGGACCCACCCCCGCCGACGTGCTCGGCGCGCGCAACCTGCTCTTCAAGCGCGCCTGCGACGCCCTCGGCTACTCGAGCGAACCCATGCCCCGCAACGTGCGCGGATGCCGGGGCAGCGGGGAGTGCTTCACGGGCTGCCGCAGCCGGGCCAAGCAGTCCATGGACCTGGCCTACGTGCCCGCCGCGCTGCGAGCCGGTGCCCGGGTGCTCACCTCCGTGCAGGTGCGGGAGGTGCTCGTGGAGGGGCGGCGGGCCGTGGGGGTGGGGGGACGCGTCGTGGCGCCCTTCTCGGGGCGCCCGGGCCCGGCCTTCCGGGTGCGCGCCCGGGCCGTGGTGCTGGCGGCGGGCTGCATGGCCACGCCGGTGCTGCTGCGCCGCAGCGGCGAGCTCGGCAACGGCTCCCGCCAGGTGGGGGAGAACCTGCAGTTCCATCCGGGTGTCGGCGTGGCGGGCGTCTTCCCGGAGCCCGTCGACCCGATCTTCGGCGCGACCCAGGGCTACCAGTCGCTGCAGTTCGTGGAGGACGGCTTCAAGCTCGAGACCCTCTGGGCGCCGCCGGGGGTTCTGGCGGTGCGCACCCCCGGCTTCGGCCTGGAGCTGAAGGAGCGCCTGGCCGCCCTGCCGCGCACCGCGGTGTGGGACGCGATCGTCTCCTGCCGCCGCTCCCGGGGCCGCGTGCGGCCGCGGCGGCGCAGCCTCGACCCGGTGCTGAGCTGGCACTTCCACCCGGAGGACGTGGCGCGGGCGGCCCACGCCCTGCACGTGCTGGCGGAGCTCTTCTTCGCGGCGGGGGCCCTCCGGGTCCAGCCCGGGGTGCACGGGCTTCCCGATGAGATCGACTCCCCCGCAGCGCTCGAGCGGCTGCGCCGGCATCCGATCCGCGCCCAGGACCTGGTCTGGGCCTCCACCCACGCCTTCGGGTCCACCCGCATGCACGGCGACCCGCGCCACGGCGTGGTGGACGAGGGGGGGCGCTGCCATCACGCCGAGGGCCTCTGGATCCTGGACACCGGCATCTTCCCGCTCAGTCCCGGCGTGAACCCGATGTTGACGGGGATGGCGCTGGCGCGGCGCGGGGCGCGGGCCCTGGCCGAGGCGCTCTGAGCCCCTCCCGGGCCGGCGGGCGCCCGGCTACATCCCGGGGCCCGGTGCGCCGATGGGAGAGGGGATCGCCGCCCCGAGGAGCCGTCCATGAGGTCCGGGCTCGCCCCGCTGGTGTTCCTGCTTCTGCTGGCCCCGGCCGCCCCGGCCGAGACCGGCGACGAGGCGGCCGCGTCCGACGAGGCTCCCGCCGCCCAGTCCGAGGAGCGCCGCGAGCGGGTGCGCTCCTGCCAGACCCTGCGCAAGCAGATCGCTCACTTCGAGGAGGTGGCCGAGCGGGCCCGCGAGCGCGACGACGAGGTCTGGGAGCAGGGGACCGAGCGCCACGTCGCAAGCCTGGAGGCCCGGGCCGAGCGCGTCTGCCCGCCCGACGACGACGACGGCGCCTTCGCGGCGCTGGGGCGGCTGGCGCGCGGCGCCGCCCGCACGGCGGTGCGCCTCTTCTCCGCCGGCGCGCTCTAGCTCGTCCCCGCCAGGGGGATACACTGGGTCCTCGAGCGGAGGACCCGTGAAGCTCTACGACAGCCGCCTCGCCCCCAACCCGCGTCGCGTGCGCATCTTCCTGGCCGAGAAGGGCCTCGAGGTGCCCCGGGTCGAGGTGGATCTCGGCAAGGCCGAGAACCGCCAGCCCGAGTTCCTGGCCCGCAATCCCCTGGGCAGCGTGCCCGTGCTCGAGCTCGACGACGGCACCTGCCTCTCGGAGTCCGTGGCCATCTGTCGCTACTTCGAGGAGACCCACCCGGACCCGCCGCTGCTGGGCACCGATGCCCGGGATCGCGCCTGGGTGGAGATGTGGCAGCGACGCATGGAGTTCGAGCTCTTCGTGACCGTCACCCAGTGCTTCCGCAACACCCACGACTTTTTCAAGGGCCGCATCCCCCAGGTTCCGGAGTTCGGCGAGGTGTGCCGCAGAGCCGCCGAGAAGCGCATGAGCTGGCTGGATGGGGAGCTGGCGAGCCGCGAGTTCGTGGCCGGCGACCGCTTCACCATCGCCGACATCACGGCCCTGTGTGCCCTCGACTTCGGGCGCGCCGTGAAGATCCGGATCCAGCCGGAGCACAAGCACCTGGAGCGCTGGCACCAGACGGTCTCCGCGCGGCCGAGTGCCCGGGCCTAGGTCCCGCGGCGCCGGGGCGCGGGCGGTCTGGCTCGTGGTCCTGCTGCTGGCCTGCGGCCCCTCCTCCGAGGTGCGCGTCTACTCGGTCCGCGGTGTGGTGCGGGACGTGCAGCCGGAGCTCGGCCAGGTGGTGGTGGCCCACGAGGAGATCCCGGGCCTGATGCCCGCCATGACCATGAACTTCGACGTGGCGGATGCCGGGCTCCTCGAGCGCCTGGCGCCGGATCAGGTGATCGAGTTCGAGCTCGAGGTCACGCCGAAGCGCTACCGGATCCTGGCCGCCCGGGTGCGCGGCGAGGCCTTCGGGGGGCCAGAGGCTCCCCGCCTCGCGGGCGTGGTGGTGGAGCGCGAGCCCGCCCCGGCCTTCCAGCTGCTGGACCAGGACGGCCGCCCGCTGGCCCTGGCCCACCAGGCCGGCAAGGCGGTGCTGCTCGACTTCGTGTACACGCGCTGTCCCGGCCCGTGTCCCATCCTGACCGGCCTCCTGCTCGACGTGCAACGCCAGCTCCCCGACGCGATTCGCCCGCGCATCCACTTCCTCTCGGTCTCCCTGGATCCCGCCCACGATACCCCGGCCGTCCTGCGCGATTGGGCCCAGGCGCGGGGCCTGGACCTGGCCCGCTGGTCGCTGCTGACGGGCTCGGTCCCGGAGGTGGAGGCCGTGCTGAAGGAGTACGGGGTCGGCTCCGTGCGCCAGCCCGGCGGCGAGATCGACCACCTGGTGGTGACCTTCCTGATCGACGGCGAGGGACGCATCGCCCGCCGCTACGTGGGGCTCGACCACGAGCCGGCGCGGATCGCGGCGGATCTCGTGCGGGTGGCCGGAGCGGGCTCGTGAGACACGCCGACGTGGTGGTGGTGGGCGGCGGCGTGGTGGGCTGCGCCATCGCCTGGTTCCTGGCGCGCGAACGGGTCTCGGTGGCGCTGCTCGAGCGCGATGACCTGGCCAGGCACGCGTCCGGAGTGGCGGCCGGCATGCTGACGCCCATCGCGGAGGCGCGCGCCGAGGGTCCGCTGCTGCGGTTCGGGCTGGCGAGCCTGGCGGACTTCGAGGCGCTGGTGGCGGAGCTGCGGGAGCGCACCGGGGTGGATCCGGAGCACACGCGCTCCGGGCTGCTCTTCGCGGCGCGCACGCCCGCCGAGGCGGAGGCGCTCCAGGTCAAGGCGCGCGAGCTCGCCCACCTGGGCCTGGCCTGGGTGGCTCCTGAGGTGGCGCGTTCCCGGGAGCCCCAGCTGGCCCCGGACCTGCTCGGTGCGCTCTGGTCGCCCCAGGAGGGCCACGTGCGCGGCGGGCTCCTGACGCGGGCCTACGCACGCGCCGCCGAGGGACTCGGCGCCCGCCTGGAGCGGGGGACGCCGGTGATCGGACTGCTGCGGCGCCGCGACCGCGTGAGCGGGGTCCGCACGGCGGCGGGTGACTGGACGGCCGGGCACGTGGTGGTGGCCAGCGGACCCTGGGCGGGTGAGGTGACCGGCTGGCTCGGCCTCGGGCTCCCGCTCCCGATCGTGCCGGTGCGCGGCCAGATCCTGGAGCTCGAGGGTCCTCCTGCGCCGCTGCACACGGTGCTCTGGGGCGAGGGCGTCTACCTGGTGCCGCGCCGCGACGGGAGCGTGACGGTGGGCGCCACCGAGGAGCGGGTGGGCTTCGACTGCCGCGTCACGGCCGAGGGTGTGCGGGGGCTGCTGGCCGCCGCCATCCGGCTCGTACCCGCCCTGGCCGACGCGCGCCTGCTCGGCGCCTGGGCCGGCCTGCGCCCGGACACCCCCGACCACCTGCCCGCCATCGGGCCCCTGCCCGGGGTGCAGGGGCTGCTCCTGGCGGTGGGCCACTACCGCAAGGGCGTGCTCCTCTCGCCGGCCACGGGCCGCCTGGTGACGGACCTGGTGCTCGGGAAGGGCCTGCCGCCCGAGGCGCGGCCCTTCCTGCCCGCGCGCTGGTTCCAGGGCGCCGAGCCGGTCAGCTCGTGAGCCGGCGCCGGGTCACGCGGGCCGCGAGCACGAGCAGGGCGGCCGACATCCCCAGCACGTAGGCCACGTCCCAGACCAGCACCCACGAGAAGCCGCCCCCGAAGGCCGCCCGCAGCAGCCGCACGGGGTGCAGGAGCGGCAGCGCCTCCGCCAGCGTGAGCCAGCCGCCCGCTAGGCGCTCCTGCAGCGGGAAGAAGACGTCCGAGAACAGGAAGAGCGGCGTCAGGAAGAGCGTGAAGTAGAAGCTGAACAGGTCGATGCTCGGGATGCGCAGGGAGAAGGCGATGCCGAGCGCGGCGAACAGCAGCCCCGTCAGCGGGATCACCGGCAACGCCCACAGCGCCGCCGGCAACGGCGCCAGGCCGAGGACCGCCAGCACCAGGAAGAAGCAGCCCCCGTAGATGCTGGCCCGGGTCACCGCCCACAGCACCTCGCCCGCCAGCACGTCCTCGGGCTCGATCGGGGTGGTGAGCATGGCCTCGTAGGTCTTCTCGAAGTTCAAGCGCACGAAGGCGTTGTAGGTGACCTCGAAGCTGGCTCCGTTCATGGCTGCCACCCCCACCAGGCCCGGCGCCAGGAAGGCCACGTAGGAGGTCCCGCCCATGCCGGACACGTAGGCACCCACGCCGATCCCGATCGAGGCCAGGTAGAGGAGCGGCTCGAAGAAGTTGGGCAGCAGGTTGAGCTTCCAGGTGCGGCGATACATGGTGAGGTTGCGCTGCCACACCGCCAGCGCGTGCCCCGGGGAGATCCTCACGCCGCCTCCTCCGGGGCTTCGCTCTCCTCGAGGCGGGTGCCGGTGAGCGCCAGGAAGACGTCTTCCAGGTTGGTGGGTCGCACCACCGTGCCCGCCGGCTCGCACGGGTGGCGGCGGCGCACCGTCTCGAGCAACGCCGCCGCATCGCGCACGTACAGGATCAAGCGGCGTCCGCTGCGCACGCGCGCCACGCCGTCCAGCTCCGCCAGCAGGCTCTGCTCCGCGTCGCGGGGCAGGTCGAGCTCCAGCGCCTCGGGCGCCAGCACCTCGCGGATCAGCTGGCGGGGCGGGCCTTCGGCCACGAGGCGCCCGTGGGAGAGGATGGCCAGGCGGTCGCACAGGCGCTCGGCCTCGTCCATGTAGTGGGTGGTGAGGAGCACGGTCAGGCCCGCGCCGCGCAGCTCGCGCACGCGCTGCCACAGCGAGAGCCGCACCGCGGGGTCGAGCCCCGTGGTGGGCTCGTCCAGGATCAGCAGCTCCGGCCGGTTCACCAGCGAGAGGGCGATGGCGAGCCGGCGCTTGAAGCCGCCGGACAGGGCACGCACCGGCAGCGTGGCGTGGGAGCGGAGCGCCAGGAAGTCGAGCAGCTCGTCGATGCGATGCCTGCACTCGGCCTCCGGGATGCGGTGATAGCGGCCGAAGACGCGCAGGTTCTCCACCGGCGAGAGCACCTCGATCAGCGCGTTCTCCTGGAGCGTCACCCCCAGGCGGCTGCGCACGCGGCGGGCCTGCGACGCCACGTCCAGGCCGAAGACGCGGATCGATCCCTGCGTGGGCCGGGTGACGCCGTAGATCATCTTGAGGGCGGTGGTCTTGCCGGCGCCGTTGGGGCCGAGCAGGCCGAAGCACAGCCCCGCCGGCACGTCCAGGTCGAGCCGGTCCACGGCCAGACGCGGCCCGAAACGCTTCGAAACCCCGCGGCACTCCACCACCATGGCGGGCAGAAGCGTAGCGGGTGGGGCCGAGGCGGGGATCAGGGCTTCATGACGGCGGCCACCCGGTAGTCGGCGGGTGCCGGTCGCGGCGGCTCGCGCCGCGCCATTGCCTTCTCGATGGCGGGCGCCAGGCGCTCCTGCTTGCGCTGCTCGCGTTCGTCCTCCCGCTCCCGGAACTCCGGCATCACCTCGCGGGCGAAGAGCTCCAGGGACTCGCAGATGTGCTCGTGGCGGTTGCGGCCCGCCTGGGACACGAAGATGACCTGGTCGATGCCGACCTCCGCGTAGCCGCGCAGCAGGGTCCGGATCTGCTCCGGGGTCCCGATGGCTCCGCGCAGCGCCGCCACCGGGCCGCGTCGCATCTGCGCGGCGAGCGGCTCGCCGGTGCGGGCGGCGACGCTGCGATCGAAGCCGAGGGCGGCGCGCTTGCGGGCGAACTCGTCGGCGATGTTGGTGAGCCCGGGCCGGTGCTGGCCGAACACGTAGTAGTGGGCCAGCGAGAAGCCGAAGAAGTGCGCGCCGTCCAGGCCGCGCTCGATGGCCTCCTCCTCGCTTGCGTGGCAGAGCAGCGGGAGCACCACCGCGAGGTTCGCGTTCACCGCGAAGCCCGCGGGCACGCACGCGTCGGAAGCCAGGGTGGCGTAGTAGTCGTCCACCCAGGTCTTCGCCTCACCGGATTCGACGAAGGCGAAGGACAGCGCGCCGATGCCCTTGGTGGCGGCCAGGTGGATCGTCTCCCGGCGGCTGCACGCGACCCAGAGCGGCGGATGGGGCTTCTGGAGCGGCCTGGGCAGCACCGCCCGCGGCGGCAGGTCCAGGTGGCGGCCCCGGTAGCCGGCGAAGGGCTGCTCCACGAACATGCGCGTCACCGCATCCAGCGACTCCGCCCACTGCTCGCGCTTCTGCTCGCGTTCGATGCCGAAGCCCCCGAGCTCGAGCTCCGCGGACGACTCGCCGGTTCCGAACTCCACGCGTCCGTCCGAGACCAGGTCGAGGCTGGCGATCCGCTCCGCCACCCGGAAGGGGTGGTTGTAGGCGGGCGGGAGCTGAACGATCCCGTGGCCCAGGCGGATGCGCCGGGTGCGCTGGCTGGCCGCCGCCAGGAAGACCTCCGGGGCCGAGGAGTGGCTGTACTCCTCCAGGAAGTGATGCTCCACCTCCCAGACGCAGTCCAGGCCCAGGCGGTCCGCCAGCTCCACCTGCTCGAGCGCCTCCCGGTAGAGGCGGTGCTCGTCGTCGTCGCTCCACGGCCGCGGCAGCTGGTGCTCGTAGAAGATGCCGAACTTCACCGGGGTGCCTCCGTCTCCAGCCGTTCCCAGCCGTGCCCCTCGTGTCCGAAGTCGAAGCGGTCCGGCTGGATCAGCTCCGTCAGGATCTCGAGCGATTCCGCCATGCGCGGCCCGGGCCGGTTGAAGTGCCGGTTTCCGTCGGCGAGGTACACGCGTCCCCGCGCCACGGCCCGCAGACGCGGCCAGTCCGGCTGCTCGAGCAGGGGCTTCATCTCCGTCCGGGTGCGGGCCCGCTCGAAGCCGCAGGGCAGGACCACCAGCAGGTCGGGGTCGGTCTCGCGCAGCGCCTCGAAGGAGATCCAGGGCGCCGCTGCGTCCGGGGTTCCGAGCACGCACTCGCCGCCCGCCCGGGCCACCAGCTCGGGCACCCAGAGCCCGGACCCCATCGGGGGATCGATCCACTCCAGGCAGGCGACCCGCGGCCGCCCGGCGGCGCAGCGGGCCTCGGCCGTCAGCACGTCGAGGCGCGTCTGCTGGGCCGCGCGCAGCGTCCGGCCCCGCTCCGGCACGCCGAGGGCGTCGGCCACGGCCACGAGACCGTCGAGCACGTCGGCCAGGCTCGCGGGCGCCAGGGACACGACCTGCGGGGGCTGGCCCAACCAGGCGGCCAGGGCCTCCTCCAGGTCCCGGGGCGTGACGGCGCACACCTCGCAGCGGGTCTGGGTCAGGATCCCGTCGGGCGCCAGGGTGTGCAGGCGCTCTGCGTCGACCTCGTAGACCGAGAGGGCACGGGAGACGAGCTGCTTCACGCGCGCGTCGATCACGTGCCCCGGCGCCGACGGGTCGAGACGCGGGGCCGTCACGGCCGGCAGCCGCTGCACCTCCGCAGGCAGGTCGCACGCGTGGGAGCGGGCCACCAGGCGCGACCGGCATCCGAGCGCGCAGACCGCCTCCGTCGCACCCGGCAGCAGCGAGACCACCCGTTCCATGCGTCGGACCGCGATGCTACCCCATCCCGCGGACATGGAGCTTCCCGATCCCCTGGCGGAGCGCCTGCTCGCCACCTGGCCGGTGGCGCGACTCGCGACCCGCCGGCCCGACGGCCGCCCCCACCTCGTGCCGATCGTGTTCGTGCACCACGAGGGCGCCCTCTGGACGCCGGTGGACGCCAAGCCGAAGCGCGGCGGCGAGCTCGCCCGGGTGCGCCACGTGCGCGCCGACCCTCGCGTGTGCCTGCTGCTCGATCACTATGCGACGGACTGGAACCGCCTCTGGTGGCTGCGCCTGGAGGGAGAGGCCTCGGTGCGCAACGCCGCGGAGCCCGAACGGGATGCCAGCTTCCGGGCGGTGGCGGCCGCCCTGCGCGAGAAGTACCCCCAGTACCGGCGCGTTGCGGTCTTCCAGGGGGAGCCGACGCTCCTGCACGTGCGCGTGGCGCGGCGGGTGGGCTGGTGCGCCGGACCGGCGGTGCTGGCGGACCTGCAAGGCGCCTAGCGTCGACGGGAGCTCGGCGTCCGGGGCCCGGCGCGCCGTCCGCGCCCGGACTTCGCCGAGGGCTCGACGCCCACGCGCGGGTCCTCGGCCGCTGCCGCGTCGGCCAGCGCCGTAGCCGTCTCCTCGAAGGCGTCGTCGGCCTCGGGCAGGTAGAGCCACTTGCCGAGCACGGGATGGGGCGCGAGAGCCGGGTGGTCGCGGTGCAGCGCCGCGTGGTGCGCCCGCTCCGTGGGCACCAGCAGCCCCTGCCAGGGCTCGCGGCCGCGGGCGCACAGCACCAGCACCAGGCGGCCGCGCAGATAGATGCCGCGCGCGCCGAACATGGCGCGCTCCACGTACGAGGGTTCCTCGCGCAGCGGATCCACGATCCAGCCCAGGGGATGGGAGCGCGCCATGACGAGCAGAAGTCTAGCCGGGCCCCGGCTCCCCTCTGCTATCTTTCCGCCCCGATGACCGAGGACACGGGCTTCTTCCAGGACCCGCCGCGCCTGGCCAATCAGTACCGGGACGACCCGCTGCTGCAGAGCCATCTGCGGCGCGTGCTCCCGCCGGAGGTGCACGCGGCGGTGGAGTCGAGTCTGGACCGCATGGGCGGACTCGCGGCGGGCCGGCTCCATGAGCTGGCTACCGCATGCCGAGGAGCGGAGCCCGAGCACCTGGCCTTCGACGCCTGGGGCCGCCGGGTGGACCAGGTGACCGTGAACGAGGCGTGGCGCGAGTGCGCCCGGGTCGCCGCCGAGGAGGGGCTGGTGGCGATCCCCTACGAGCGCAGCCACGGCCGCTTCTCCCGCATCCACCAGTTCGCCCTGGTCTACCTGTTCGACCGCTCCAGCCAGGTCTACACCTGTCCGCTGGCCATGACCGACGGATGCGCCCGCACCCTCGAGGTGCTGGCGTCGAAGGCGCTCCGGGAGCGTGTGCTGCCGCGTCTGGTGTCCCGCGATGTCCAGCGGGTCTGGACATCGGGCCAGTGGATGACCGAGCGCGTGGGCGGCTCCGACGTGGGCCTCTGCGAGACCGTGGCGCGCCGCACCGCCGAGGGCTGGCGGCTGTGGGGCACCAAGTGGTTCACGTCCGCCGTGACCTCCGAGGTGGCTCTCACCCTGGCGCGGCCCGAGGGCAACGGCCCCGGCGGCAAGGGGCTCGCGCTCTTCTTCGTGCCGGTGCGCGACGAGGCCGGACACCCGAACGGGGTCCGCGTGCTGCGCCTCAAGGAGAAGCTCGGCACCCGCAACCTGCCCACCGCCGAGCTCGCCCTGGAGGGGACGCTGGCCGAGCCGGTGGCGGGCCTGGCGGACGGCGTGCGCGACATGGGCACCATGCTCAACCTGACGCGCACCTGGAACGCGGTGTGCTCGGCAGCCCACGTGCGCCGCGGCCTGGCCCTGGCGCGGGACTACGCGCGGCAGCGCGTCGCCTTCGGGGCGACCCTGGCCGAGAAGCCGCTCCATCTGGACACGCTCGCCGATCTGGCCGCCGTGCAGGAGGCGAGCTTCCTGCTGGCCTTCCATCTGGTGGAGCAGATCGGTCGCGAGGAGGCCGGCGAGCTCGACGACACCGGACAGGCGGCCCTGCGCCTGCTGACCCCGCTGGTCAAGCTCGCCACGGCGCGCCAGGCGGTGGCCGGTGCCAGCGAGACCCTGGAGGCCTTCGGCGGGGCCGGCTACGTGGAGGACACGAACCTTCCGGTGCTGCTGCGCGACGCCCAGGTGCTCCCCATCTGGGAGGGCACCACCAACGTGCTCGCCCTGGAGGTCTACCGGGCCATCCACCGCGCCGACGCCCTGCGGCCCGTCCTGGCGGATCTCGAGGCGCGCGCCGCCGCCGCCCGGGACGAGCGGCTGCTCGAGCCCGCCCGGGTGGCCCGCGACGCCGCCCGGCGCGCCGCCGAGTGGTGGGCGGCCGCCGGGGCCCGGGGCGCCTGGGCCCACGAGGCCGCTGCCCGACGCTTCGCCATGACCCTCGGGCGCACCCTGGCCCTGGCCCTGCTGGTCCAGCACGCCCAGTGGGGCCTGGACTACGAGCAGGACGTCCGCAGCGTGGAGGCCGCGCGCCGCTTCGCCCGCGCCGGCGTGGACTTCCTCGCCGCGCCGGACCCGGACCCCGAAGCCACGGCGCGGCTCGCCCTGGGCGAGGAGCCGGCGAGCCCCTGATGGCTCACGAGTTCGTCTTCACCCTGCAGGACCTGCGCAAGGTGGTTCCGCCCGACCGGGTATTGCTCGACGGCATCACCCTCGCCTTCCTGCCCGGGGCGAAGATCGGCGTGGTCGGCCCCAACGGAACCGGCAAGAGCACGCTGCTGCGCATCATGGCCGGCGAGGACCAGGACCACCTGGGCGAGACCTGGCTCGCTCCCGGGGCCCGCGTCGGATACCTCCCCCAGGAGCCCGACCTGGACCCCTCCAAGGACGTGCAGGGCAACGTGGAGGAGGGCGTGGCGGAGCTGCGCGACCTCCTGGGCCGCTTCGAGGAGGTCTCCGCCCGCTTCGCCGAGCCCCTGGACGAAGCGGCCATGCAGGCCCTGCTCGACGAGCAGGGCAAGCTCCAAGACCGCATCGACGCCGCCAACGGCTGGGAGCTCGACCGCACCCTGGAGATCGCCATGGACGCCCTGCGGCTGCCGCCGCCCGACGCGGACGTGGCGACCCTGTCGGGCGGCGAGCGGCGGCGCGTGGCCCTCTGCCGCCTGCTGCTCCGGAAGCCGGACCTGCTGCTCCTGGACGAGCCCACCAATCACCTGGACGCCGAGTCCGTGGCCTGGCTCGAGCGCCACCTCCAGGAGTACCCGGGCACGGTGATCGCCGTCACCCACGACCGCTATTTCCTGGACAACGTGGCCGAGTGGATCCTCGAGCTCGACCGGGGCGGCTGGTACCCCTTCAAGGGCAACTACTCCGGCTGGCTCGAGCAGAAGCAGCAGCGCTTCGAGCGCGAGGAGAAGCAGGTCTCGGCGCGGCGCCGCACCCTGGAACGCGAGCTCGACTGGATCCGCATGAGCCCGCGGGCGCGGCAGGCCAAGGGCAAGGCCCGCATCCGCCAGTTCGACGAGCTGCGCGCCGAGGAGGAGAAGCGGCTGCCCGAGACGGTGGAGATCGCGATCCCGCCCGGGCCGCGCCTGGGGGACCAGGTGATCCAGGCTGCTCACCTGGCCAAGGGCTACGGCGACCGCTTCCTGATCGACGACCTCTCCTTCTCGCTCCCGCCGGGAGGCATCGTGGGCGTGATCGGTCCGAACGGGGCCGGCAAGACCACGCTCTTCCGCATGATCGTGGGCGAGGAGAAGCCGGACTCCGGCAGCCTGCGCCTGGGCGAGACCGTGAAGCTCGCCTATGTGGACCAGTCGCGGGACCTGAAGCCCGACGAGACGGTCTGGGAGAGCATCAGCGGAGGTCAGGACCGCCTGGCCGTGGGCCGGCGCGAGATCGCCTCGCGCGCCTACGTGGCCTGCTTCGGCTTCAAGGGCGCGGACCAGCAGATGCGGGTGGGCGACCTCTCCGGCGGCGAACGCAACCGCGTGCACCTGGCGCGGCTGCTGCGCTCGGGCGGCAACGTGCTGCTGCTCGACGAGCCCACCAACGACCTGGACGTGGACACGCTGCGGGCCCTGGAGGAGGCGCTGCTCGGCTTCGCCGGCTGCGTGGTGGTGATCTCCCACGACCGCTGGTTCCTGGACCGCATCGCCACCCACGTGCTCGCCTTCGAGGGCGAGAGCCACGTGGAGTGGTTCGAGGGCGGCTACCAGGAGTACGAGGCGGATCGCCGCCGGCGCCTGGGCGCCGAGGCCGAGCAGCCCCACCGCATTCGCTACAAGAGGCTCACGCGCTGACGAGGGCCTGCCCGTCCCCCGGTGGTCAGCGACCGCGGCCCCGGCGGATGCGCTGGATCGCCTCCTCCACCCGGTCGCGGGCGTTGAAGGCGGAGATGCGGAAGTAGCCCTCGCCGGCGGGTCCGAAGCCCACGCCGGGCGTACCCACCACCTGCGCCCGCTCCAGGAGCTCGTCGAAGAAGTCCCAGGACGTGCGCTGCTCGGGCGTCCGCATCCAGATGTAGGGGGCGTGGACGCCGCCGAAGACGGCGAAGCCCGCCGCGCCGAGCCCCTCGCGCAGACGGCGGGCGTTCTCCAGGTAGTAGGCCACCTGCTCCCCGGTCTGCTTGCGTCCCTCCGGCGAGAAGACCGCGGCGGCTGCCCGCTGCACCGGGTAGGGCACGCCGTTGAACTTGGTGGCCTGGCGCCGCGCCCACAGGTCCCGCAGCGGCACCCGTTCGCCGGAGGCCGTGGTGCCCTCCAGGGGCTTCGGCACCACCGTGTAGGCGCAGCGCAGGCCCGTGAAGCCGGCCCGCTTGGAGAAGCTGCGCATCTCCACGGCGCAGCTCCGGGCGCCCTCGATCTCGTAGATGGAGCGCGGCAGATCCGGGTCGCTCACGTAGGCGTCGTAGGCGGCGTCGAAGACCAGCACCGCGTCGTGTTCGCGTGCCCAGGCCACCCAGCCCTCGAGCTGGGCGCGGCCGGCCACGGCGCCGGTCGGGTTGTTCGGCGTGCACAGGTAGACGAGGTCGGCGGGCTCCTCCGGAGGCTCCGGGACGAAGCCGTTGGCCTCGGTGGCGGGCAGGTACAGGATCCCGGCGTAGCGGCCCCGGGCGTCCGCGGGCCCGCTGCGGCCGGCCATCACGTTGGTGTCCACGTAGACCGGATAGACCGGGTCGGGGACGGCCACGCGGCAGTCCGCGCCGAAGATCTCCTGGATGTTGCCGCTGTCCTGCTTGCTGCCGTCGGAAACGAAGATCTCGTCGGTCTCCACCGGGACGCCGCGGGCCAGATAGTCGTGCTCGCGGATCGCTTCGCGCAGGAACTCGTAGCCCGCCTCGGGCCCGTAGCCGTGGAAGCCCTGGGGGGTGCCCATCTCCTCGGCGGCGTGGCGCAGGGCCTCCACCGCCGCCGGGACGAGGGGCAGCGTCACGTCGCCGATGCCGAGGCGGATGAGTCGCGCGTCGGGACGTCTCGCCTCGAAGGCGCGCACGCGCCGGGCGATCTCCGGGAAGAGATAGCCGGCGCGCAGCTTGCGGTAGTGCTCGTTGATCCGGGCCATGGCGCCCGAGCATAGCCCGGACGCAGCAGCCGTGGCGCGCTCAGCGCACCCGCGTCGTGACGGCGGGACGGTAGGCGGGCGCCTCGTTCACGAGCAGCAGCTCGCCCGAATCGTCCGTATCCAGGCAGCGGGGGCAGATCGAGCTCGGCTCGAGGGGGCTCTCCGCGGCGTGGAGCTCGGAGCACAGCAGGCACTTCATCAAGTGGACCGCGTTCGTGTGCATGCCCCTGAGTGCCCGGCCGGGCCGGGTGGGTGACGCAGACGGCGCTCAGACGGGCTGCGGGTCCAGGAGCACGCCCGGATTCAGGACCCCGGCCGGGTCCAGGGCCCGCTTGGCGGCCGCCAGGGCCCGGGCGAAGCCCTCGGGCCGCTGCCGGTCGTAGCCCGGCCGGTGGTCGCGGCCCACGGCGTGGTGATGGGTGATGGTGCCGCCGAGCCGCACCACCACCTCGCTGGCCGCGGCCTTGATCTCGTCCCATTGGGCGAGCTCGGCCCCGCGCCGGGCCGGGGCGAGGACCGTGTAGTAGGGTGCCGGCCCGTCCGGGTACGCGTGGGTGAAACGGCAGGCCAGCGTGCCGGCGCCGCAGACGCGCCGGATGGCGTCCTCCAGGGCGGCGCTCACGCCGGCGTGGAAGTCCGGGAAGGCGTTCCAGGGGATCGCCGTCTCGAAGGTCTCGGAGATCACGCCCAGGGAGACCATGGCGTCGCGCAGGTAGGGAGCCGCCAGGAAGGCCTTGCGCCAGGCGCCGGCGGCTCCTTCCCGGCCGGCCCCGGCCTCGCGGCGCGTCCCGGCCTCCGCGGGCGCGTGCCCCCCGGCGTCCCGGCACAGCTCGAGCGCCCGCGCCATCCAGGCATCGAGGGGGTGATCCGCGGACTCGAAGCCCACCAGCAGCACGGCCTCGTCGCCGGACCCGGCGCCGGAGTGGGCCGCCTCCCGGGCGTCCAGCAGGCGGCAGTTGGCCGGGTGCAGCCCGGACTGGGCCAGCCGGCGCACCGCCTCGGCCCCCTGGAGGAAGCCCTCCTTGCCCGGGAAGCGCACTGCCGCCGAGGCCCGGAAGCCGGGCCGGTCCTGGAGCCGCAGCCACGCCTCCACGATCACGCCGAGGATGCCCTCGGAGCCCAGGAAGAGGCGGTCCGGGCTCGGGCCCGCCCCGGAGCCGGGCAGCCGCCGGCTCTCCACCACTCCCGTCGGCGTCACCACGCGCAGCGACTCCACGAAGTCGTCGATGTGCGTGTAGAGGGTCGCGTAGTGCCCCCCCGAGCGGGTGGCGAGCCAGCCACCCACGGAGGAGAACTCGAAGGACTGTGGGAAGTGGCGCAGGGTGAGGCCGTGGGGACGCAGGGCGTCCTCGAGCGCCGGGCCGAGCGTTCCCGCCCGCACGCGCGCCGCGCGCGAGGCGCGATCGATCTCGAGCACCCCCTCGAGCCGCGAGAGGTCGAGGCACACCGCACCGCGCCAGGCGTCGCCCACCCGGGGCTCGACGCCGCCCACCACGCTCGAGCCTCCACCGTAGGGGACCACGGCGATGCGCTCGCTCCCGCACCAGTCGAGTACGGCCGCCACCTCGGCCTCGTCGCGGGGGAAGGCCACCTGGTCCGGCGGGTGCTCGAAGCGGCGCTCGAAGGCCCGCACCACGTCCCGATAGGCCTTTCCGTAGCTGTGGGCGGCGCGGTCGTACGCCTGGTCGGAGCAGATCGGCGCCAGGGCGCCCGGCGGGGTCACGCGGGGCCCGGGCAGGGCGATCTCGTCCAGGCGCGGCGGCGCCTGGGGCTCCAGGGCCATGCCGAAGCGCTCGCCCAGGACGCGCGCCAGGCCCCGCATCTGCTCGGGCGTGGGGCCCGCCTCCTCGAGCCCCCAGCCCCAGAAGCGCCGTCGTCCGGCCACCGCGGCTAGGCGCCGCCGCCCGGCGCCAGGCGCTCGAGCAGGGCGAGGTCGGGACCCGGCACCCCGTCGGCGCGCAGCGGCTGGATGCAGACGTGGTTTGCGCCGGCGTCGTAGTGGGCCTGGATGCGGCGGCGCAGGGCGTCTTCGTCGCCCCAGGCCACGATCGCGTCCACCAGCCGATCGCTGCCCCCGTCGCTGAAGTCCGCGTCCCCGTAGCCCAGCCAGCGCAGGTTGTTCTGGTAGTTGGGGAGGCCCAGGTAGATCTTCATGTTGGCGCGGGCCACGCGCCGGGCATCGGCGGGGTCCGTGGCCAGCAGCACCATCTGCTCCGGGGCCAGCCAGGGATCCGGACCCAGGATCTGGCGGGCCCGCGCGGTGTGCTCCGGGGGCACGAAGTAGGGGTGCGCGCCCTGGGTGCGCTCGCCCGCTAGCCGCAGCATGCGTTCGCGCAGGGCGCCCAGCACCACGGGCGGCTCTTCCACGCTCTCCGCAGCGCGGAACAGCGCCTTGTCCATGGCCTCCAGGTAGGCCCGCATGGTGGAGACGGGCTTTCCGTACTCGTGGCCCCGAACACCCCTCACCAGGTGGGCGTGGGAGACGCCGAGCCCCAGCACGAAGCGGCCGCCCGAGAGCTCGCCCAGTGTGCGGCGCAGGGCGTTGGTGGTCATCGGGTCGCGGGCGTAGACGTTGGCGATGCCGGTGGCGAAGACCAGCCGCCGCGTATGCGCCGCCAGGAAGGCGATCAGGGCGAAGGGGTCGCGGCCCACGGCCTCGGGCAGCCAGAGCGCCGAGTAGCCCCAGCCTTCCAGGCGGCGGGCGAAGTCCGCGCACTGGGGGGCCGTCAGGCCGTCGATCCAGGTCCAGACGCCGAGCCGCCCCAGGCTCGTGCCCATGGGCCGTCCTCCACGGTGGGGCGGCCAGGGTATCGCAACCGGCTCGTCTAGTGACGTGGCTCCGACGTGCCGTGCTCGTGGCCGCCGCCGGCCGGCGGCTCCATCCAGACGGAGGCGGCGCCGTGCACGTAGACCAGGCGCCCGCCCAGGTGGCCCGCCTGCAGCGCTGCGGCCAGCACGGCCAGGGAGAGCGCCAGGGTGAGCCAGCGCGCCGTGGCGCCCGCCCGGGCCCGCAGCCCCGCGCCTGCGAGGCTCGCCACGAGCCCCGCCGCCGCCAGCCAGAGCACGCGCTCGCCTGCCTCCTCGTGCGCCTCCACGAGATCGTGCCCGACCCGCTCCTCGACCCGGTCGTGGTCGCTCTCGCCGGTCTCGACGGCCACGAGCGCCCCGCCCGCCAGCAGCGCCGCCAGCGCCACCACGCCCCACCAGGCCCGGGCCGGGAGCCATCCCACCCGCAGTGCCAGCAGCACGGCGACGCAGGCCAGGGGCCATACCCCGGCCAGGCCGAGCGGCAGGTGCACCGCCACCGGATGCCAGGGAAGCCCTTCCACCGCCCTACCTCCAGCGCGGGAACGCCCCGGCCCGCAGCCGCTCCCAGTAGTCGTCGAGATCGCGCTTCACGCGACCGGACAGCAGCACCACCCCGATCAGGTTGGGGAACGCCATGCCGAGGATCATCAGATCCGAGAACTCCACCACCGGCTCCAGGGCGAACACGGCTCCCAGCCACACGAAGAGCAGGAAGATCGCCTTGTAGAGCCCGATCCATCCCACCCCGAACAGCCGCGCCCAGCACTGCTCCCCGTAGTAGCTCCAGGAGATCATGGTGCTGAAGGCGAACAGCGTCGCGATGAAGGAAAGCACCAGCGGGAACCAGGGAAACACCGTGGCGAAGGCGGCGGAGGTCATGGCGATGCCGCTCAGCCCCGGCTCCCGCCACACGCCCGTCACCACCAGCACGAGACCCGTGGTGGCGCACACGATCAGCGTGTCCACGAAGGGCTCCAACAGCGCCACCACTCCCTCCCGGATCGGTTCCTCCGTAGAGGCGGCGGAGTGGGCGATCGCCGCCGATCCGATCCCCGCCTCGTTGCTGAAGGCGGCGCGCCGGAAGCCCTGCATCATGACCCCCACCAGCCCGCCCCCCACCGCCGTCGGGTGGAAGGCCTGGGAGACGAGCGTGCGGACCGCTTCCCCCAGCAGCGCGGCGTGCAACGTCAGGATCAGCAGCCCCGACGCCACGTAGAGCACGCACATGAAGGGCACCAGCACGCTTGCCACCTCGCCGATGCGGCGGATTCCGCCCACGATCACGAGGCCCACGGCGCAGGCCATCCCCAGGCCGAAGAGGATCGCGCCCGGCCGCTCCGCTACCCAGGGCCAGTGGGGGCCCGCCACCGACGCGAGCTGGGCGTAGGCCTGGTTGGCCTGGAACATGTTGCCGCCGCCCAGGCTCCCGCCGATGCACATGACCGCGAAGACCACGGCCAGCACGCGGCCGAGCCGCACCAGGCCGAGCTCCGCCAGGCCGTCCCGCAGGTAGTGCATGGGGCCGCCGGAGACGTGGCCGTCGCGGCGCACGATGCGGTAGCGCTGGCCCAGGGTGCACTCCGCGAACTTGGAGCTCATGCCCAGGGCGCCCGCCACGAGCATCCAGACCACGGCGCCGGGGCCGCCGAGACCGACGGCCACCGCCACCCCGGCGATGTTGCCGATCCCGACCG
Organism: Myxococcota bacterium; assembly: GCA_041611735.1. Classification (GTDB taxonomy): domain Bacteria; phylum Myxococcota_A; class UBA9160; order UBA9160; family PR03; genus JBFIML01. The sequence goes on from JBFIML010000037.1 coordinate 20,602, forward strand.
TGGCGGAGAGCGCCGCCGACAAGGCCTGGAAGTGGGAGATCTCTCCGGTCTCCCCGGGGCGGGTGTAGACGCCGCGCACGCAGTCCAGGCCGTGGCGGAAGCCGCGCACGTTCAAGAAGCCGAAGCGGAGCGTGAAGAAGGCGGCGGCGGAGACCAGCCACAGCACCACCAGCGGAACCTGGGTGCCGGCGTCCCCGGGCGCGTCCCAGAAGGCCACGTCGAAGAAGATCACCGCCGAGAGCGGCTCGACCAGGAAGCGCGCGAAGGCGGCCTCGAGCCCGTCCAGTACGCCGGAGCTCGCGCTCTGCATCTCGCCCCCCGACGGCGCGGTCGCGCCGCTGCGGCCCGGCGGGGAGGTGCCCCCGGGGCCCGGGCCGGGTAGCATACGGCTCCCATCGCAAGACGTGGAGGAATCCTGATGCCGCGAGAAGCCTGGATCGTCGCCAGCAAGCGAACCCCCCTGGCCAAGTCGTTCCGGGGCTCGTTCAACATGACGCGCCCGGACGACCTGGCATCCCACGCCATCCAGGCGGCCCTGGCCGACGTGCCGGCGCTCGACCCGGCCGAGGTCGACGACGTGATCGTGGGCTGCGGCCTGCCCGAGGGACCGTCGGGGCACAACGTGGCGCGGGTGGCGCTGCTCGGGGCGGGGCTTCCCGAGACGATCCCCGGCACCACCGTGAACCGCTACTGCTCGTCGGGACTGCAGGCCATCGCCATGGCGGCCCACCGCGTGCTGGTGGACGGTTGCGACGTGGCGATTGGCGGCGGCACCGAGTCCATCACACTGGTGCAGAACGACAAGCAGCGCATCGCGGACATGGTGAACGCGCGGGTCCAGAAGCTGTGGCCCGGTCTCTACTACGGCATGGGACAGACCGCCGAGGTCGTAGCCGAGCGCTACAAGATCTCGCGCAAGGACCAGGACGCCTACGCGCTCAAGTCCCAGCAGCGCGTGGCCCGGGGCCAGAAGCAGGGCTGGTTCGGCGAGGAGATCGTCCCCGTCACGGTGACGCGCGGCGTGAAGGACAAGGCTACGGGCGAGTTCAAGCTCGAGGAGGGCGTGGAGGTCCGGATGGACGAGTGCAACCGTCCCGACACGACCCTGGAGGGCCTGGCCTCGCTCAAGCCCGCCTTCAAGCCCGAGGGCGGGACCGTCACGGCCGGCAACGCCTCCCAGCTCTCGGACGGCGCCTCGGCCACCGTCGTCATGTCCTCGGAGCGGGCCAAGGCCCTCCAGATCGAGCCCCTGGGCATCTACCGGGGCTTCGAGGTGGCGGGCTGCAAGCCCGACGAGATGGGCATCGGCCCGGTCTTCGCGGTGCCGAAGCTGCTCCAGAAGCGCGGCCTCACCCTCGAGGACATCGACGTGGTGGAGCTCAACGAGGCCTTCGCGGTGCAGGTGCTCTACTGCCAGCGCAAGCTCGGGATTCCCGACGAGAAGTTGAACCCCATGGGCGGCTCGGTCTCCATCGGGCACCCCTACGGGATGACGGGCTCGCGCCAGACGGGGCAGATCCTGCGCCACATGCGCCGCAACAAGCTGAAGCGCGCCATCGTGACCATGTGCATCGGCGGCGGCATGGGCGCGGCGGGGCTCTTCGAAGCCTGCTGGTAGGCGGGCGGCCGGCCCGGTGACCGAGCCGTCCCGCCCGTCGAGCGGGGCGCGGGCGCGCACGCTCTCGGAGCACGCGTCGAAGGGGCTGATGGCCGCCGCCGGGATCCCGGTGACGCGCGAGGCGCTGGCCGACCACCCCGACGCAGCGGCGGACCAGGCGCGCGCCCTGGGCTTCCCGGTGGTGCTCAAGCTCTGCGGGTCCGCCATCACCCACAAGAGCGAGCGCGACCTGGTGCGCCTCGGCCTGACCGACGAGGCGTCGGTGCGCGTCGCCGCGGCGGAGCTTCTGGCCCGCCGCCGCCCCGAGGACGGGGACGTGCGTCTGCTGGTCTGCGAGCAGGTGCGGGGACGCCGGGAGCTCATCGCGGGCCTGGTGCGCGACCCGCACTTCGGCCCCTGCGTCGTGCTGGGCCTCGGCGGCGTCCTCACCGAGGCCCTCGGCGACGTGGCCTTCGCCGCCGCGCCCCTGGAGGCCAGCCACGCCCGGCGGATGCTGCGCCGGCTGCGCGCCCGGCGTCTGTTCACGCAGCCCTTCCGGGGCGAGCCGCCGGTGGACGAGGACGCCCTGGCCGCCGTGCTGGTGGCCCTCGGGCGCCTCGGCGTCGAGAGGCCCGACGTGGCCAGCATCGACCTGAACCCGCTGGTCGTCGCCGGCGCACGTCCCGTGGCGGTGGACGCGCTGGTAGTGCTCGACGAGGCGGCCGCCAGGCCTCCGCCCTCGCGGCCGCGGCGCTCCGAGGCGGAGCTCCGCGAGCGCTTCCGGCCGCTCCTGCATCCGCGCGGGATCGTGGTGGCCGGCGTCTCCACGCACCCCGGCAAGTTCGGCTTCGTGGCCTTCCACAACCTCCTCCGCTGTGGCTACCGGGGAGAGCTCTTCCCGCTGAACCGCGACGGCGCGGAGGTGCTGGGCCAGCGCAGCTTCCGCGACGTCTCCGAGATCCCGCCCGGCCGCGCCGACCTGGTCTTCGTGTGCACGCCGAGCCAGGTGAACGTGGAGCTGCTGCGGGCCTGCGCCAAGCTCGGTGTGCGGGCCGCCTTCGTGGCCAGCGGAGGCTACGGGGAGGCGGGACCCGAGGGCCGCGTTCTGGAGCGCGAGCTCGTGGCCACCGCCGATGAGCTGGGCCTGCTGCTGGCGGGTCCGAACGGACAGGGTGTGGTCTCGACGCCGGTGGCCATGTGCGCGCAGATCGTGGCGCCCTGGCCGCCGCCCGGGCCGATCTCCGTGGTGAGCCAGAGCGGGAACCTGGTCTCGGCCTTCCTGAACTACGCGGTCGAGACGGGCGTCGGGATTCGCTACGCGGTCTCCTGCGGGAACTCGGCCCAGACCGGCCTCGCCGACTACCTGGAATACCTGGCGGTGGACGGCGAGAGCAGCGTGGTGCTCGCCTACCTGGAGGGCGTCCCGGACGGGCGCCGCCTGCTCGAGGCCATGGCTCGCGTGACGGCGCGCAAGCCGCTCGTGCTCCTCAAGGGCGGGGCGGCGACGGAGGGGCAGCGCGCCGCCGCCAGCCACACCGGCTCCCTGGCCAGCGACGACCGCATCTTCGACGGCGTGTGCGCCCAGGTGGGGGCGCTGCGGGCGCCCAGCGTGGAGCACGCCTTCGAGTGGGCCGCCAGCCTTGCCACCCAGCCGCTCCCGCGCGGGCGGCGCACGGTGGTCTTCACCACCGCCGGGGGCTGGGGCGTGCTGGCGGCGGACGCCTGCGCGGCCGCGGGCCTCGAGCTGGTCCCGCTGCCGGAGGGCGTGCGCGCACGCATCGACGCGCTGGTCCCGGCGCGCTGGAGCCGCAGCAACCCCATCGATCTGGCCGGGGGCGAGACCCGCGACACCATTCCGGAGGTGCTGGACCTGCTCTGCGCCCACCCGCAGGTGGACGCGGTGATCCAGCTCGGCCTGGGCATCCAGGCCGCCCAGGCCCACCTCTTCCGGTCCGGTCCGTTCCATCCGGGGCACGGGCTCGACCGCATCGTGGCCTTCCACGAGCGCCAGGACCGCCGCTACGCGGAAGCGGCGCGCGCGGCCTCGGAGCGCTCCGGGAAGCCGGTGCTCGTGGCCACGGAGCTCGTCCACACGGACCGCGACTACGGAAATGCGGGGCCCCGGGCGGTCCGCGAGGGGGGCCGCCTCTGCTACCCGAGCGCCCACCGGGCCGTGGCGGCCCTGCGCGCCCTGTGCGCGTACGCGGAGCACCGACGCCCCACGACCGGGGCCGGCGCTCGGTAGACCCGGCTCTAGGCCTCCCGCCGGCGGCCGCGGGGCAGCCAGGTGCTCGGGTCGAGCTCGCCCTGGCGCGGGCCGCTCCAGGCCCCGCCCGCGCCGGGGCCGCGCACGATCCGGTAGGGGCGGTCCACCGGCACGTTCCAGGCCCAGCGGCAGCTCAGGCTCGCGAAGTGGGCGGAGATGGCGCGCCGGAAGTCCGGCGTCCGGTTGCGCCCGGAGCCGTGCAGGAGCAGCGGGTGGAAGAAGACCGTGTCGCCGGTCTCCATCTCCAGGTGCACGCGCGGCGCGTCGGGGCCGACGCCCCGGGCTCCCCAGTAGGCCGGATTCACCCACTCCCAGTCCAGGTTCTCGTGGGGTCGCAGCTCGCCGCGGTGGCTGCCGGGCACCACCACCAGGCAGCCGTTCTCCCGGGTGGCCCGCTCGAGGGCCGTCCAGGCCCCGACGATCCGATCCGCGGGCCGGAACGGAAAGTAGAGCAGGTCCTGGTGCAGGGGGTGGCGGCCGTCCACGTGCGGGGGCTTGTTCACGAGCATGGTGTGCAGCGAGAACACCTCGCTCCCCACGAAGCGCTCCACGTGGGCGAGCAGGTGCTCGTCGGTCACGTAGGGCCAGAGCACCGGATCGTTCTCGAAGTCCTGGAGCTTGGCGATGGCCTCGAGGCGGGAGCCGGGCGCCACGGCGCCCTTGGCCACCATGACGTCGCGCATGACCAGCAGGCCCGGGGCGGGCGGCACCTGGCCGTGGGCGATGGCCTCGGAGTGGGTCACCCAGCGGGCGCAGGTCTCCGCCCCGAACAGCCGGGGCACGACCACGAAGCCATGCTCCCGGTAGGCCGCGAGCTGCGCGTCGCGGACGGGAGGCTCGCTCACTTGCCGGGGGGGCCGCTCGGGACCGCCCGGAAGGCCTTGTCCTTGTCCACGCGAATCTCGGGCGGCAGCCCCAGCACCCGCTCGGCGATGATGTTCTTCAGGATCTCGTCGGTGCCGCCGGCGATGCGCAGGCCCGGCGTGCCCAGGTAGACGTCCTGCCAGACCGCCTCGTCGGGCACCACCGAGGCGTCCTCGAGCCCGCCCAGGGCGCCCTGGAGCTCCATGGCGAAGGCCGCCATCTGCTGGGCCAGCGGCGCTCCCACGGCCTTGCCGATGGCGCCCTCGGGTCCCGGCGTGGCGCCCCGGGAGATGGCCGAGAGGGTGCGGTAGCCCGTGTACTGGAGCCCCTTCGAGGCCACGTAGAAGTCGGCGATCTTCTGGCGCACCGCCGCGTCCTCCAGGGCCGGCCGTCCGTTGCGGCGGCACTCCCGGGCCAGCCGGATCAGGCGCCGGATGCGCCCGCCCGAGGCCGCCGCGCCGATCGCCACCCGCTCGTTCATGAGCGTGGTGAGCGCCACGCGCCAGCCGTCGCCCTCGGCGCCCAGGCGGTAGTCGTCCGGGACGCGCACGTCGGTGAAGAACACCTCGTTGAAGCCCGAGGCCCCGTTGATCTGCTGGATGGGCCGCACCTCGATGCCGGGCCCCTTCATGTCCACCACGAAGTAGGTGAGGCCCGCGTGCTTCACTACGTTCGGGTCGGAGCGCACCACGATCATGCCCCAGTCCGAGTACTGGGCTCCGGTGCTCCAGATCTTCTGGCCGTTGATGACCCACGCGTCGCCGTCCCGCGCCGCGATGGTGCGCAGCCCGGCCAGGTCCGAGCCGGCCGCCGGCTCGCTGAAGAGCTGGCACCAGATCTCCTGGCCGCGGGCCATCTCGCGCAGCCAGCGGCCCTTCTGCTCCTCGCTGCCGTGGGCCATGAGCGTCGGGCCGAGCATCCCGTGGCCGATCACGTAGATGTTGGGAGGTGTCCGGAACTTGCCCTCCTCCTGGTTCCAGATCACCTGCTCCATGCGTCCGAGGCCCTGGCCGCCGTGCTCCTTGGGCCAGGTGAGGCAGGCCCAGCCGGCCTCGAACTTCTTGAGCTGCCAGGCCTTGGCGGCGGCGATCACGTCCTCGGTCTCGCGCTCGCCGAGCACGCCGACGGGCGTCTCGTCCGGGTCGCGATAGGTGGCGTTCGCCTCCAGCCACTGGCGGCAGCGGCTGCGGAACTCGGCTTCCTGCGGGGTGTCGTTGAAATCCATGGTTCTCTCCGTGGGGGTTCGGGGTCGCGTCCCTTGCCCCGGCTCAGTCGCCGTCTCGCGTCACCAGGCGCCGCATCAGCTTCTCGCGCCAGGCGCTCGGGCTGCCGAGCGCCAGGGCCAGCAGCTTCGCGCGGCGGTAGAACAGATGGCAGTCGTACTCCCAGGTGAAGCCGACGCCTCCGTACATCTGGATCATCTCCTGGCTGGCCAGCAGCGATGCATCGCTGGCCGCCACGCGCAGGCTGCAGGCGGCCAGGGGCAGCTCCTCGTTGTCGTGCTCCAGGGCCCAGGCGGCGTAGTAGCCGTTCGAGAGAGCGATCTGGTTGCGGGCGTAGACGTCGGCCATGCGGTGCTTCAGGGCCTGGAAGGAGGCCACCGGGCGGCCGAAGGCGTAGCGGCCCAGGGTCTGCTGGCGGGTCAGGTCGAAGGCGCGCTCGGCAGCGCCGATCTGCTCGAAGCCCATCATGACCGCCGCCCGGTCGAGCAGCCGCTCCGCCTGCTCCGCCCCGCGCCCCGCCTCGCCCAGCAGCTCGGAGGGTGCCCCCTCGAAGACGAGGCGGGCCTGGGAGCGGCTCGGGTCGAAGGAGCGCAGGGCCGTGCGCGTGATGCCCTCCCCCTCGAGATCGACCAGCGCCAGGGAGTGGCCCTGGCCGTCCCGGGCCAGCACCACGGCGAAGCCCGCCACGTCGCCGTCGAGGACGGGGAGCTTCTGGCCGTGCAGGCGTCCGCCCTTGAGCTCGGTGGCGAGCTCGCCGGGCTCCGGATCGCCGGGCCCCTCCGCCCAGGCGAAGGCCCCGATGCGCTCCCCGGCGCACAGCGCCGGCAGATACCGCTTCTTCTGGGCCTCGCTCCCGAAGCGGAGCAGCGCCTCCGTGGCCAGGTAGACCGACGACGCGAACGGGATCGGCGCCAGGGCGCGGCCCAGCTCCTCGGCGATCAGCACGAGCTCCAGGTAGCCCAGGCCGGAGCCTCCGTAGGCCTCCGGCACCGCCGTGCCGAGCCAGCCCATCTCGGCCACGCCCTTCCATAGCTTCGCGTCGTAGCAGCGCTCCGACTCGAGCACGGCCCGGCAGACGTCGAGCCCGGCGTGCTGGCCCAGGAACTCGCGGGCGGTCTGCTGGATGAACTTCTGGTCCTCGGAGAATTCGAGATTCATGGCGATCCTTCGTCAGGGCGCCGCGAGCACGCGGCGCGTGTTGGCGTCGAGCCCGGCCAGCAGCTCCCTCAACCTGCGCCGATCGGGGTCGGCGAGCCACTGGTAGGTCAGTCCGAACAGGGCGCCCAGGAACTGGGCGGTGGCGAGGCCGGGGTTCACGTCGGCACGGATCGTGCCCGCCTCCATGCCCGACTCGATCCAGGCCCGGATCCGGCTTCCCAGGCGGCGGTGATCCTCCCGGACCCCCGCAAGCATCTCCGAGTCCGGGCTGATCGCCTCGAACCAGAGCGCGAACAGGGCGCGCATGGTCTCCGGCGATTCCTCGGCGAAGCTGCGGTGGGCGTGCAGGAAGGCGGCCAGGGCCTCCACCCCGTCGCGGCCGTCCACGTAGGGCGACAGGTGGTCGCGCCAGCGCCGCGAGATCCAGCGCATGGCCTCCTCGAAGAGGCCCGCCTTGGAGCCGAAGCGGTGCGTCACGAGGCCGCGGCTGTAGCCCGCGGCCTCGCCGATGGCGACCAGGGTGGTCTTCTTGTAGCCACGCTCCACCATGAGGCGGATGGCGGCCTCGAGCATGCGCTTGTCGGAACGCGCGCTGCGCTCGGCCTGGGTGCGGCGGGGGGGGCTCGCGACGCTCAAGGGAACTCCCTGGAAGACCTCCAGACTGTACCAGAGTCACTTGTTGACGACAAGCAAGTATCTTGCCGGTCCGACCATCCCGTAGGAATTCCAGGAGGTTCCCATGGACGTGGACCCCCCGAGCTCAGCGGTCCCGGAGCGGACCCCGGGACCCCTGGCGCGACTCCTCGCCCGCCTGACGGGGGTCGAACCCCTCGACCGGGACCTCTTCCTGGGCGCTCCCGAGGCCGGGGAGGGTGCGCTCTTCGGGGGCTTCGTGGCCGCCCAGGCGGTGATGGTGGCCGGCGGCACCCTCGAGAGCGGCGGGCTCCACTCCCTGCACGCCTACTTCCTGCGGCCGGGACGGCACGACGTGCCGATCCGCTACGTGGTGCACCGTATCCGCGACGGCCGCACCTTCACCACCCGCCGCGTGGTGGCCCATCAGGGTGGCGAGGCGATCTTCCTGCTCTCCGCCAGCTTCGCGCTTCCGGAGCCCGGCATCTCCCATCAGGATCCCATCCCCGCGGCGCCGCCCCCGGATGCCCTGCCGGACTGGGAGGACGAGCGCGCACGCATCCTCGGCAATCCCGCCCTGCGCCGCCGCGACGGGCCGGTGGAGGTCCGCATGTGCGACCCGGACGATCCCGACCCGTCGGTCAAGCTTCCGCCCCGCCAGCGGGTGTGGATGCGCCCGCGCGGCCCCCTGCCCGACGACCCCCTGGTGCACGCGGCGCTCCTCGTCTACGCCAGCGATCGGACGCTCCTGAGCACCGCCGCGCGACCCCATGGCCTGCCCTGGGGCCGGCGCACCGGCTGGAGCCTGGACCACGCGGTCTGGTTGCACCGGCCGCCCCGCTTCGACGACTGGATGCTCTACGTGAGTGAGAGCCCGGCCGCGCACGCGGCCCGGGGCCTCATCTTCGGGGCCCTGTTCGAGCGCCGCGGGACGCGGGTGGCCTCGGTGGCCCAGGAGGTGCTGATCCGGGTGCCGCGTCCGGCCGGGAGCTGAACGATCTCAGAGGCTGCCGTTGGTCTCCGCCACGCTCGGCAGCAGCGCCTCCGCCGCCAGGCTGACGTCGATCTGCTCGAGCAGGTGGCCCACGTCCGGAACCGGCGCGAAGCGTCCGCCCGTCTCGACCCCCAGCACCTCCGCCGGGCGCGGCTCCTCCACGGCCCCGGGCCCCAGGGCGAAGGCGTGCACCCGCACCCCTCCGCGCGCCGCGCGCTCCGCCGCCCGTGCCACGGCGGCCACGTTCTCCACGGAGTAGGCGGCACCGAAGGGGCGGGTGGGCCGGCCGTCGGTCAGGAAGAACACGACCTTGTCGCTGAGCGGGTCCGGCGTCGAGAGGGCGCCCGCCAGCCCGAGCAGCTCCACGGTCGCCTGATCGGTGCCCGCGGCGATGTGGGTGGCCCCATCGCCGCCCCGGGCCAGCAGGCGGGTGAGCGCCTCCTCCACGCGCCCGAACTCCGAGGTGAGCTCCTGCTGGGTGAGCGCCGCGGAGCGCACCGGGCCCCGGGCGCTGGCGAAGGTGACGAGGCCGATCCGCGCTGCCGCCGGGTCGAGGCGCTGGAGGATGCGGCGCGCCGCCGCCACCTCGGCGTGGAGGATCGAGTCCTCCGGATCGGAGCTGCCGAACACGTGCCAGGGCTGGCGCCGGCCCACGACGCCGTTCCGGTTCAGGTCCGCGCCGCTCCCGTCGTTGGTGGACACGGAGGTGTCGAGGACCACCAGCACGTCCACCCGGCGTCGGGCCAGCTCGCCGAACGGGACTCCGGTGGGGAACGGCCGGCCCGCGAGACGCACGGGCCGCTGGGCCGCCCAGATCACGTGCTGGATCGGGGTGACGCGCAGGTGCAGGGCGTCGGGCGCCTCCGGGGAGCTGCCCTGCAGCACGCCGATCACGCGCCGCTTCCTGCCGGACAACACCGGGGCCCCTTCCCAGCCGAGAACGTCCGCCAGACCCTCGGTCACCACCTCGATCCGGTGCGGCTCGACACGCACCACCCGGGCGGCCTGTTCGCCGGCCATGGAGGCGCCCCCGCCGAGCACCCGGACCTCGTCCCCCACGCGCGGGGGATTGCGGGTCTCCGGCTCCAGGACGCGCACGTCCTCGGGCGGATCGTCCAGGGCGAAGACCGCGAAGCCCGCGCCGTCCGCACCGCTGCGCGGCACCGCGTAGAAGCGACGCGACACGCCCAGCAGCCGATCCTCCCCGGCCCGGAACGTCACCTCGCCCGCGCGCACCACGGTCGGGAGGTCCAGGGACGGCGAGCCGACCACCGCCACGACGCCCTGCTCTCCGGGTGCCCGCAGGAAGAAGGCCGTTCCCAGGCGGCGGGTGCTTCCTTCTACCCGCACGCTCGCCTCGGCCACCTCGGTCCGCTCCGCCGCGGCTGCCAGGGCCGGTGCGAGCAACAGCGCGAAGGCGAGGGCGACGCGGGGGGACATCGCGAAGCCAGCATATACGAAAGCTTCGCGCCGGTGAAGCTTCGCTTCGACGCCCCAGCGCCACAACGCCACGGCGGATCAAGGGAATTCCACACGGTGCCCGCGCCTTCCCGGGGCGGGCTGCCGGTTCGTGAGCGGGCTCAGCCCTGGGCGGGCGTCTGGAACAGGGGCACCAGGGCCGGCACCTGGCCGGCCGCCTGCCAGCCCGCCATGCCGGCGGTCCACACCAGCGTCTGCGGACCCACGCGGCCCGCCGTCACGGCGCTGGCCAGCTGCGCCTCGCTCAGGGGGCCGAAGCTGCGGCCGTTCTGGGCCACGTGCCACGCCACGCCGGGCGGCGGCGGGGGCGGCGCCGCCGCCGCCGTGGGCGCGCTCGGCCCGCCCAGCAGGGAGCCCGCCATGGCCACGCCCATGCCCACGCCGACCCCGGCGCCGGCCAGCCCGCCCGCCGGATTCTCGGCCGCCACGGGGATGGCCCGGCCGAGCTGGTACTGCTGGAACTGGCCGAGGTCGCCCACCACGCGCGCGCCCGACGAGGCGTCCAGGGCCTTCTCGACCTCCTCGGGCACCGACACGTTCACGATCCACAGCTGCGGGATGTCGAGGCCGTATTCGTCGTCCACCCGCTCGAGCACCATGCGCCGCAGCTGCTCCGAGAGCTCCCGATAGTTGCCGGCCAGGTCCACCACCGAGATCTCGGAGTTCGCCACCAGGTCCGCGAAGGCGCTCTGGATGATGGAGCGCAACAGCACCCCGATCTCCTCGGCCTCGAAGCTCGAGTCGGTTCCCACCAGTTCCTGGAGCAGCGCCCGCGGCTCCTGGGCGCGCAGGGTATAGGTGCCGAACGCCCGCACCCGCAGCGGGCCGAAATCCGGGTCGCGCAGGATCACCGGGTTTGGTGTCCCCCACTTGAGCTCGGTGATCTGCCGCGTGCTGACGAAGTAGACCTCGGCCTTGAAGGGGCTGTCGAAGCCGTACAGCCAGCCCGCCACGGTGCTGAGCACCGGGAGGTTCTTGGTGACCAGACGATGCTGCCCCGGCCCGAAGACGTCCGCGATGCGGCCCTGGTGCACGAAGATCGCCGTCTGGCCCGGCCGCACGATGAGCTGCGCGCCGTGCTTGATCTGGTTGTGGTAGCGCGGGAAGCGCCACACCAGGGTGTGACGGCTGTCGTCCACCCACTCGATGATGTCGATCAGCTCTGCACGGAGCTTGTCCACGAATCCCATGGTGCGTTCGTCCTCCCGCGGAGCGCCCGGGGGCGCTCCGCTCAGCGAAGCAGGCTGCGCAGGAGCTCCAGGATCGAGCTGCCCAGGTCGAAGCCGTCCTCGAGCCGGGCCCGGCGGCGGGCCTGGCGGGCGCGCTCCTCGGCGAGCATCCGCTCGGCGTTCAAGAAGGCCTCCACTTCCTGGGGCGAACGGGCGCCTCCCAGGCCGAGGCTGCCGCCGGCCGCCTTCTCTTCGAGGCCGCCGCGCCGCACGAACTCGGCGATGTGCTGGAGCTCGTCCGCGTCGAGCCAGGTCCCGTGCCGGCCGCACCAGTCCACGATGACCCCCGAGCTGCGGCCGAAGTTCTTGCGGTGCATGGGGTCCCGGCAGACCGGGCAGCGGCGGTAGGCGACGCTCGGGACCACCGGGCGCGGGCCCGCCGGCTCGCGCCGGGCGCCGAGGCCCGCCGAGGGAGGCGCGGCCTGCGACTCGAGGGCGCGCCGGATCAGCCCGTCGAACTGCTCCCCGGGAACCCAGAGGCCGTTGCACTTCGGACACTCGTGGACCCAGACGCCGGACAGCGCCTGGGGGGCCGTGGAAGCGCCACAGCACGGGCACTCCGGGGCATCGCCGGGCTCCTCCACGGCCTGGGGGCGGAACTCCACGCCGCAGTGCGTGCAGAAGCCGGCCCGCTCCGGGTTGCGCGCGTAGCACTCCGGGCACAGCAGCCCGAGCCGGCCCGGGTCGCGCTCCACCGCCGAGCGGCACCAGGCGCACTGCTCCGCCTCGGAGGCCAGGGCTGCCCCGCACGAGGCACAGCGCTGCACACGGGCGTCCCGGGGCGCCGGCAGCGCGTTGCGCAGCGTGGCCCCGCAGCGGCAGGGGAACTCCTCCGCGTGCACGTCGGAGACGTCGTACTGGGTGTGACAGCTTGTGCAGGCGATCAGCCGCACGCGCCCTCCTCGCCCCCCCGGGGCGGGGCGGCCGAGGTCAGGGAGTGGGATCGGCGGCGGATCGCAGGGGCTTTAGGCGCGCGTCACTCGTCGCGCGAGAGGTACGTGTACTCCCCCAGCCCCTGCTCGTAGCGTTTGAGCAGGCGCGCGGACTCGTCCAGGCTGATCTTGCCGGCCCGCAGCGCCTCCTCGATGGTGAGGCGCACCTTCTCGGTGAGCGCCCGGCGGTCGTACTGCACGTAGGCCAGGGCGTCGGTGACCCGATCTCCGCCCACCACGTGCTCCACCGCCACCTTGCCGGCCTCGTCCAGGCGGACGTGCACGGCGTCCGTGTCGCCGAACAGATTGTGCAGGTCGCCGAGGATCTCCTGGTAGGCGCCCACCAGGAAGACGCCGATGTAGTAGGGCGCGCCGTTCCAGGGGTGCAGCTCCAGCACCGACTTCACGTCGTGCTGGTCGATGAACTGGTCGATCTTGCCGTCGCTGTCGCAGGTCAGGTCCGCGAAGATGCCGCGCCGGGTCGGCTTCTCCTTGAGGCGGTGGATCGGCATCACCGGAAAGAGCTGCTTCACCGCCCAGTGGTCCGGGAGCGACTGGAAGATCGAGAAGTTGCCGTAGTAGGTGTCGGCCAGCCCTTTCTCCAGGTCCTCCAGGTCCTCGGGCACGTACTCCAGGTCCCGCGTCACGCGCAGGATCTTCTCGCAGCAGGCCCAGAACCAGCGCTCCACCCGGGCGCGATCGCGCAGGTCCAGGTAGCCGAGCGAGAACATGGTGGACGCCTCCTCCTTGAGCTGGAGGGCGTCGTGCCAGGCCTCCTGCACGTTCTTGCGCGAGACCGAGTTCCAGACCTCGGCCAGGTCCTGGAGGACCTTGGGATCCTCCTCGCCCACCGGGTCCGGGCGTTCGTCCCGGCGCACCTCGTTCACGCCCAGGACGTCGAACACCAGCACCGAGTGATGGGCGACCATGGCCCGCCCGGACTCCGTCACGAGGTCCGGGTGCGGCACGCCGGCGTCGTCGCAGGCCTCCTGCAGGAAGGCCACCACGTCGTTGGCGTACTCCTGCACCGAATAGTTCATGGAGGAGTGGAAGTTGGTCTTGGAGCCGTCATAGTCCACGCCGAGGCCGCCGCCCACGTCCATGATGCCGGGGGTCGCGCCCATCTGGTGCAGCCCCGCGAAGATGCGGCTCGCCTCGCGCAGGGCGTCCTTGTGGGCGCGAATGGCGGTGATCTGGGAGCCGATGTGGAAGTGGAGCAGCTCCAGGCAGTCGAGGAGATCGGCGCTCCGCAGTCGCTCCACCGCCTCCACCATCTCCATGGCCGAGAGCCCGAACTTGGAGCGGTCGCCGGTGGACTCCACCCACTTGCCGGCGCCCCGGGTCGAGAGCCGGGCCCGCACGCCCAGATGGGGCCGGATGCCGAGCTCGCTGGCGGTCTTGATCACGAGATCGATCTCCCGGAAGGCGTCGATCACGATGATCGGCTTGCGGCCCAGGCGTTGGGCGAGCAGCGCCGTCTCCAGGTAGGCGCGGTCCTTGTAGCCGTTGCAGACGATGAGCGCGTCGGGAGTGTCCAGCAGGGCGAGGGCGATCAGCAGCTCGGGCTTGCTGCCGGCCTCGAGGCCGATCCCGTAGGGTGCCCCGAAGTGGACGATCTCCTCCACCACGTGGCGCTGCTGGTTCACCTTGATCGGGTACACGCCCCGGTAGCGCCCCCGGTAGCCGTACTCCTGCATGGCGCTCTGGAAGCTCTGGCACAGGCCCTCGACCCGGCTGGCCAGGATGTCCGAGAAGCGGATCAGCAGCGGGGTGTGCAGTCCGCGCCGCTCCAGATCCCGGACCAGCTCGAGCAGGTCCACCCGGGGCCCCTTGGCGCCGCGCGGACGGACCTCCACGTGGCCCTGGTCGTTGACGCGGAACAGCCCTGCGCCCCAGTTGGGCACGTTGTACAGCTCGAGGCTGTCACGATGGGTCCAGCCGCGCATGACGCGCCCCTCCGGACGGCGGATGACTCCCTCAGCAGACCTTATAGCGCTTTCGCTTCGGTCCGCTCAGCGATTTTCCCGAAGCGGGCCCCTCAGCCCTCGAGCGGCTCCTCGCGCTCCTCGCCGCTGCGGAGATCGCGCACCCGCAGCCGGCCGCGGGCGGCCTCCTCGGGTCCGATCCAGAGCACGCGCCGGGCGCCGGCTCGGTCCGCGTCGGCCAGCACCCGGCGCAGGCGACCCGGTCCGAGCGCCAGCTCCACGGCGCGTCCGCGGCTGCGCAGGAGTGTGGCGAGCCGGATGGCCGCGGGACGCTCGGCGTCCGAGAAGGGAAAGACCACGTCGTCGAGCTGTCGCGGCAGCTCGGGCAGTCGACCCCGGTCGGCCAGCAGCTCCATCACCACCACGTCCCCGAAGCCGAAGCCCACCGCGGGCAGGGCGGGCCCGCCGAGCGCCTCCAGCAGGTGGTCGTAGCGGCCTCCGCCGCACAGGGCGCGCAGCTTGCCCTCCGCGTCGAAGGCCTCGAAGACGATCCCCGTGTAGTAGGCGAGCCCGCGCACCACCGAGGCGTCGAACTCGACCCGTTCGGCCAGGCCGTAGGCTTCGAGCAGATCGAAGAGGCGCTGCAGCTCGCGCAGCGCCGGGGAGTCGTCGGGGGTGCCCCGGGCGGCCTCCGCGAGGGTCCGCACCGAGAGCCGCGCCAGCACCTCCTCCGCCTCGCCGCGGGCCAGGCCCACCGGGCCGGCCGCGTCGCAGAGCAGGTCGAGCACCGCCTGGGGGCCGATCTTCGCCAGCTTGTCGATTACCACGCACAGGGGCGCGAAGCGTTCGGGCCGCTCGCGCAGCACGCCCCGGCGCAGCGTCTCCTCGAGGAGTGCCCGGCTGTTCAGCCGCACGCGCGCCGCCCCGCCACCCAGGCCCACCGCGTCCAGCAGCCCGAAGAGGGCGGCCAGCAGCTCCGCCTCGGCGGTCACGTCGGCCTCGCCCCAGATGTCCAGGTTCCACTGGTAGTGCTCGCGCTTGCGCCCGCGCGTCGCCCGCTCGTAGCGCCAGTTCTGGGTGACGGCGAACCAGCGCAACGGCAGGCGCAGGGACCCGATCCGGGCCATGACGAGACGCGCGATGGAGGGCGTCATCTCCGGGCGCAGGGCCAGGCGCCGCCCGTGCATCTCGAAGTGGTAGAGCTGCTCGACGATCTCCTCCCCCGCCTTGCGGGTGAACAGCTCCTCGGACTCGACGATCGGCGCGTCCACCTCCTCGAAGCCGAAGCGTCGCGACACCTCCCGGAAGTGGGCGAAGAGCCAGGCCCGCAGGCGCAGGTCCTCCGGGTAGAAGTCGCGGGTGCCCCGCGGGCCCTGCGGGCGAGACGACATGCGGGTTCCATTACCACAGCCGCGCGGTGCCGGCCGGCGTCGGGCCTGCTACACCATCGGGTCCTTCGGAGGGTGATCCCATGCACCGACTCGTAATCCGCCCCAGGCTCCTCGCGCTGCTGCTGGCACTCGCGCCGCTGGCCTGCGGGCCCGGCGAGGAGACCCCGCCGTCCGCCGCGCCCTCGGCGGCCGGCGATCCCACCGGGACCCCGGACACCCTCCCGAACGGGCTGCTGGTGGCCCTCGCCCAGTTCGAGATCTCTCCCGAGGGCAAGGTGCTTCCGAAGCCGAAGGCGGCGCGACTCGAGATCCTGCGGCGGCAGGGCGGGGCCTGGCAGACCAGGGTCCTCGAAGACTCCGACAGCAACGTCTTCCACAAGGCGATGGTCTACCAGCCGCCGGGTCGCCCGTCGGGCATCCTGACCCTGGGCGGCAGCGCCGCCGCCCTCAAGCTCTGGCGGCCGGGCCCCGATGGCCTCGTCCCGGAGACGCTCTGGACCCGGGATTTCGGCGGACGCTTCTCCCGCATGCGCGACGCGGAGGCGGCGCCGCTCTACGGCGCCGGCGGCCGCGACCTGGCCGTGGCCACCCATGACCAGGGCGTCGTCGCCATCGTGCGCCCGCAGGACGGCGGCGGCTGGGAGGTGCGCGAGATCGACCTGGAGAAGGACACCTTCGTCCACGAGATCGAGATCGGCGACCTGGATGGTGACGGGGCGCTGGAGGTCTACGCCACGCCCAGCGAGCCGAACCGCCTGGACGGGACGCCGCAGCCGGGCAAGGTGGTGCGCTACGTCCCGGCACGCAACGAGGGCCGCACGGTGGTGGCCGACCTGGGCAACCGCCACGCCAAGGAGATCCTGGTCGCCGACGTGGACGGGGACGGCCGTGACGAGCTGTACGTGGCGGTGGAGGCGGAGACCGAGGGCAGCGGGACCGACCTGCGCCTGGTGGCGCCGGTGGAGATCCGCCGTTACGAGGCGGATACGGATCCCGCCGAGGGACGGGTCATCGCCCGTCTGCAGGACCGGCTGTGCCGGTTCCTGACCGCCGGCGACCTGGACGGGGACGGGCGGCGCGAGATGGTGGCGGCGGCCTTCAAGAGCGGCATCTGGCTGCTGCGTCCGGGCTCGGACCCGAGCGCGCCCTGGAAGGTGGTCTCCATCGATCGCGATTCCTCGGGCTTCGAGCACGCGGCGCTGCTGGCGGACCTGGACAAGGACGGCATCGACGAGCTGTACGTGGCCAGCGACGACCAGGGCGAGATCCGGCGCTACGTGGAGCGCGACGGCCGCTTCGCCCGCACGGTGATCCACCGCCGCGAGCCGGCGGGCTCGGCCTTCACCTGGAACCTGATGCCCGTCCCCGTGGAGCTGCTCGCGGCGCAGCCCTGAGGCGTCGGGGCTGAGCCGGCCGGGAGGGCTGCACGGCCGGGCGGGAGGGCTCGCTTCCGGGCCTTGCGCTGGCGGCGGTGCGCGACGGGGCGGATGGCCCGGCCCCCGGGCGGCCGCGGCGACGCCGGCGGGAGCGACCGCGGGTGTCCCTCGGCGGGGCGTCGTCCCGGATCGTGGGTCGGTCGCGGGGGCGCGTCGGCCCTGCACCCGAGCCCTGCCGCCCGGCTGCGAGCGTCGGTAGCTACTCCGGCGGCAGCATGCGCCGGCATCCAAGGGTCGGGCGAGATGGGCTTGGGTGGAGCGCCGGCGTGCCCCCGCAAGCGAGTTCCAGCCGAGGGAACGTCGCGCCAGGGGACAACCCCGGCCACTCTCCACCGTCGCCGCGTTCGTCGCGCTGCGCGGGAGGGCTTCCCGTCGCGCGCCGGCAGCCGAGCCAGGCGCGGAAGCCAACCCATCCGCCCGGCCCCGGTCTCCTCAAAGGGCCGAGCCGGCCGAGGGGGCTCGGCTTCCGGGCCTTGCGCTGGCGGTGGTGCGCGACGGGGCGGATGCCCGGCCCCCGGGCGGCCGCGGCGACGTCGGCGGGAGCGACCGCGGGTGTCCCTCGGCGGGGCGTCGTCCCGGATCGGGGGTCGGTCGCGGGGGCACGTCGGCCCTGCAGCGAGCCCCTCCCGCCCGGCTGCGACTGTCGCTTGCGGTGCTCGCCGTCATGGGACCGGGCGGCATGGGATCGGGTGGAGCGCCGGCGTGCCCCCGCAAGCGAGTTCCAGCCGAGGGAACGTCGCGCCAGGGGACAACCCCGGCCACTCTCCACCGTCGCCGCGTTCGTCGCGCTGCGCGGGAGGGCTTCCCGTCGCGCGCCGGCAGCTGAGCCAGGCGCGGAAGCCAACCCATCCGTTCGGCCCGACGGTCTTGAAAGCCGAGCCGGGGGTGCGAGCGACCTAGCCCGGCGGCCAGGAGAGGGGGCGGCCGCCGAGCAGGTGCAGGTGCAGGTGGAAGACGCTCTGGCCCGCGGCGGCCCCGTTGTTCACCACCACCCGGTAGTCGGTGAGCCCGAGCTGCGCCGCCACCCGGCCCGCCACCCGCAGCAGGTGGCCGAGCAGCTCCGTGTCCGTTTCTTCGGCCTCCGCCAGCCGCGCGATCGGCTTGCGCGGGATCACCAGCACGTGGGTGGGCGCCTGGGGGTTCAGGTCGTGGAAGGCGAGGGACCGGTCGTCTTCGTAGACGAGCTGGGCCGGCGCCTCGCCCCGGGCGATCTTGCCGAAGATCGTGTCGCCCATGCCGCTCAGCCTCCTTGCGCGGCGGGCCGGGAGGGCGCCGCCGCCATGCGCCGCATCGCGGCGTGGGCCACCTCGATGCACGCCTCCATGTTGCGATCCAGGTCGAGGGCCGAGGGCCCCGGCCAGGGCGTGCGGTCCGACACCACGCAGATGCAGCCGGCCCGCAGCCCGAACAGCCCCGCCAGCGTGAGGATCGCGCCGGCTTCCATCTCGCAGTTCAGGACCTGCGCACGCTGGAGGTCCCGGATGCGCTCCTCCAGGGCGCGCGTCCAGTAGCCGCCAAAGCTCATGGAGCGCAGCGAGCCGTCCGCTCCCAGCACGGCATTGCGCGCGTAGAAGGCGTCAAGCGACCAGGTGATGCCCGCGTGCCAGCGCAGGCCGCGCGCCTCGGCCGCCTCGGCCAGGGCGGTCACCAGGCGCCAGTCCGCCACCGCCGGGTACTCGGGGACCACGTAGCTGCGCGTGGTGCCATCGTCGCGCACCGCCCCGGTCGTGATCACCAGGTCCCCGAGCTCCACGTGGGGTGCCAGGCCCCCGCTGTTGCCGATGCGCAGGAAGGTGTGGGCGCCGAGCTTGGCCAGCTCCTCCAGCAGGATGGCTGTGCCCGGAGCGCCGATGCCGGTGGAGGCGGCGGACACCGCGACTCCGTCACGCTCACCGGTGACGATGCGATACTCCCGCACCCGGCACACCTCCCGGACGTCCTTCCAGCCGGCGGCGATGCGCTCCACCCGGGCCGGGTCGCCGCACAGGAAGACGTGGGGAGCCACGTCGCCAGGGCGGCAGCCGGTGATGGGCTGGGCGTCGCTCACGGACCCTCTCCCCTGCGGGAAACGCAGCGTGCCCGACCGGCAGAATGGGTGCAACCACGGGCGCCTGCGGGCCGGCGGGCTCAAGTTCCGGCCGTGACGCCCGACCGATGGGGGCCGGAGTGGCCGGGGCTCGGGTTGTCAGCCTCGGAGCCTCAAGCTAAGGATGGCGCCTTCGCGCCAAACGGGCGCGCATCCCCGTGGGGGGCAGAGGGGCTGGTGTCAAAAGCACTCGTCATCACCGAGAAGCCGAGCGTTGCCCGTGACATCGCCAGCGCCCTGGGCGGCTTCCAGGAGCAGGACGGCTGGCTCGAGAGCGACCGCTACGTGGTGACCTGGGCGGTGGGTCACCTGCTCGAGCTGCTCGAGCCTGAGGAGATCGACCCGGTCTACAAGCGCTGGACCCTCGACACCCTCCCGATCCTCCCCGACGCGTTCCAGCTCAAGCCGAAGCGTGGCCACAGCGAGCGGCTGCGCACGATCAAGAAGCTCCTCGGACGCAAGGACGTGAGCGACCTCGTGAACGCCTGCGACGCGGGTCGTGAGGGCGAGCTGATCTTCCGCGAGATCGAGCAGCATCTCGGGTCGCAGCTCCCGGTGCGGCGCCTGTGGCTGCAGTCCATGACCGAGGAGGCGATCCGGGACGGCTTCGACCGGCTGCGCCCGGGCGAGGAGCTGGAGGGTCTGGCGGCCGCCGCCGAGTGTCGCGCCGTCTCCGACTGGCTGATCGGGATGAACGCGACCCGCGCGCTCACGAAGCGGCTGCGTGGCCGTCGCGAGCGCGGCGCCTGGTCGGCGGGGCGCGTGCAGACGCCCACCCTGGCCCTCCTGGTGGATCGCGAGATCGAGGTGCTCGCGCACGTGCCGCGCGCCTACTGGCGCGTGACCGGCGTCTTCGACCACGAGGGGCAGTCCTACGAGGGAGCCTGGTTCGATCCGGGCTTCCAGCCGGGCGCCGACGAGGAGGCCCGCGACGACCGCCTCTTCGACGAGGCCCGGGCGCGCGCCATCGTGGAGGCGGTGCAGGGACGTCCCGGCACCGCCGAGGAGACCCGCAAGCCGTCGCGGGAGTCGCCGCCGCCGCTCTTCGACCTGACCAGCCTGCAGCGGGAGGCCAATCGCCGCTTCGGCTGGTCGGCGCGCCGCACGCTCTCGGCGGCCCAGCGCTGCTACGAAGGCCACAAGATCCTGACCTATCCCCGCACCGACTCCCGCTGCCTCCCGTCGGACTACCGGGCCACGGTGCACGGCGTGCTGGAGGCCTTCTCCCGGGCCCGCGCCAACGGGGCCCGCGGCGAGGAGGGGCGCGAGCCCGTGGCCGACTACGCGGTTGCCGCCCGGCGGCTGCTCGACGACGGCCTCGAGAACGAGAGCCGCATCTTCGACGACGCGGGCATCTCGGACCACTTCGCCATCGTCCCGACCGGGAAGCTGCCCCGGCAGGCCCTCTCGGGCGACGACCGGCGGCTGTTCGATCTGGTGGTGCGGCGCTTCCTGGGGGCCTTCCATCCGCCGGCCATCTGGGAGCGCGTGGAGCGGGTGACCCAGGTGGCGGAGCACCGCTTCCGCAGCCGGGCGCGCACCCTCACGACGCCTGGCTGGCGGGCCGTGCTGGAGAGCTCGAGCGACGGCGAGGAGGCCACCGCCCTGCCGCCGCTGCGGGCCGGCGCCGCAGAGGCCTCGGGGGTGGCGGTCGCGAACCGGCAGTCGGAGCTCGTCGCCGAGCAGACCCGGCCGTCCCCGCGCATTACCGAGGCACGTCTGCTCTCGCTCATGGAGAACGCGGGCCAGCAGATCGACGACGAGGACCTGGCGGCGGTGCTGCACGAGAAGGGGATCGGGACCCCGGCCACGCGGGCCGAGATCATCGAGAACCTGATCGCCAAGGGCTACGCGGTACGCATGGGCAAGGCGCTGCGCCCCACGGCCAAGGGCATCCGCCTGATCGACATCCTGCGTCGCATCCACGTGGATCGCCTGGCCTCGCCGGAGCTGACCGGCGAACTCGAGCAGCACCTGCTCGACGTGGAGCGCGGCCGCCGCTCGCGCGAGGCGATCATGGAAGAGATGAAGTCCTATGCGCGGGAGATCGTGGAGCACACCAAGGGCTTCGAGTACGAGGACCTCTACAAGGGGGAGCCGCCGCTGGGGCCCTGCCCGCGCTGTAGCCGGCCGGTGGTGGAGCAGGCCTGGTTCTATCGCTGCGAGCCAGATCCCGGTGCCGAAGAGGACTGCCCGGTGCGCATCTGGAAGGACACCTCCGGGCGCTACCTGGACCGGGCCACCGTTACCGCGCTGCTGCGCGACGGCCGCAGCGGGGTCCTGGAGGGGTTCGCGGCCCGCAACGGTCGCCCCTACCGGGGGGTGCTCGAGATGGACCGGGAGCGTTGGAGCCCCAAGGTGGTGCCCGAGAGCTGGGAGGAGGGGGAGGCGGCCCGGGCCGAGCCGGAGTACGAGGTCGACCCGGAGCCCCTGCAACGCTGCCCCTTCGAAGAGGAGTGCCAGGTCATCGAGTCGCCCACCCAGTACGTGTGCGAGCGCAAGCTCAAGGAGGCCGAGCTCGGCAAGGACCCGGAGGGGCCCAGGAGCTGCGGTTTCGTCCTGCCGCGCACCGTCTGCAAGCGGGAGATCACGCGGGAGGAGGCGCTGGTGTACCTGGCCGGCGGGCGCACCGAGCTCCTGACGGACTTCACCTCCCGCTACGGGCGTCCTTTCTCGGCGACCCTGGTCCTGAAGAAGAACGGACGCCACGGCTTCGAGTTCCCGCCGCGGGCGCCCCGGGGCGGTCGGAAGGCGTCGAGCGACGACGGCGAGGCCTCCCCGAAGCCCGCCGCCAAGGGCCGGGGCGGCGCGAAGGCCGCCGCCGGGGGGAAGAAGACGCGCCCGCGGGTGCGGACTGCCGCGAAGCGCCCGCGCAAGAAGGCCGCGAAGAAGAAGTCCCAGCCGGACTGATCCCCGCGGTCCGGGTCGATCGCCGCGCCTGAGGCGGATTATCCCACCGGGTGGGGACAATCCCTCTCACGCCGATGCGCGCCGACGCGCCTACCGCCGCCTCGCACGGCATCCCGTATGCAATAATGAGCGCGCCGATGGGGGAGGAGCGGAGGTCCTCCATGGGCGGAGCGGGAGCGGTTCGCGGTCGGATCCTGGGCCTCTTCGTCCTGGTGGGAATGGTTGCAGCCCCGTCCGCCCGGGCCTTCGAGTTCCTGGACGGCCGGCTCCAGGTCCACGGCTTCTTCGAGAACCAGATCCGCTTCCTCGCCGACGACTTTCACGCGGCGGACGACTGGGACCTGGCCCAGTGGTACCACGTGCTGAACGTCGAGGTGGAGTGGGACCTGGCTCCCAACGGCCTGGGACCCTTCGACCTCGTCTCCCTGTTCAGTCGCCTGGAGGGGCGCTACGACTGCGTCTGGCAGCGCGCCTGCGGCCTGCTGCGGGCCCATGACCAGCCCTACGGTGACGACGCCCGTCACCTGCCCAAGCGGGTCTCCGACGCCCGGCGCCCGGGCTTCACCGGCACCGTTCCCACCGGCGACGTCCGGCGCCGCCACGGGGTTCCGCGCGAGGCCGTGCTGGACCTGGACCCGGGGCCCGGCACCTTCCTGGCCAACGTTCCGGCGCTGGACTTCCCGTTCAAGGATCGCGACTTCGGCGATCGGCGCCGGCCGGGCCTGTGGTTCAACACGCCGGTTCTCGACGACCTCTTCAACAACGCCGGCGTGGATACGATCTTCGGCAGCGCGGACGATCCGGCCCCCTTCTACTTCGAGCCCGTGATCACGGGCTGCAAGTACGCCTTCCGGGACGTTCCGGGCCCGGAGAACGGCGTCGGCACGCAACCCGGCGTCTGGAACCCGGGCTGCCAGATCCGGACGCTCGGCACCCTGCGCTTCAAGCCCAACCCGTTCCGTTCCGGGGACCTGAGCCCCATCACCGGCGCCGGGGGCAGCACCGAGCAGCCCTTCCGGCCGGCTCCGCTGTTCTCCTTCCAGGATCCCTCGGCGCCCGCCGTTGCGGCCCAGGGTGTCTACTACCCGAACGCGGCGGTCCGTCGCCTGCTCGACGCCGGCGACTTCGACGATTTCGACCAGAACTTCCGCCAGGCGGAGCTCGAGTGGAACCGGGGCGCCAGCCAGCAGGACGAGAAGGAGCTGAAGGAGCTCTACCTGGACCTGGAGCTGTTCGACAGCCGGCTCTGGATCCGGGCCGGCAAGCAGAGCATC